>QHSI01000178.1 GCA_003221515.1 Candidatus Rokuibacteriota bacterium | reverse complement strand
TGATCGCCGCGATGATGCTGCAGGCGGCGCCGGCGGCGTTCGCCGACGACTCCGATATTTTCGGCGCGAACATCCAGCCGAACATCCTGATCCTCTTCGACAGCTCCGGCAGTATGGACGACGAGATCACGTCGGCGGCCTACGCGTCCGCAACGGTCTACCCGGTCGTCGACAAGTGCCAGACCAAGACCAATCCGTGCGTGTCCACCGTCGTCTACCAGAGCGGCAGCAACAACACGTACACCAAGTACGCTGACACGGTCTCCGGGGTGAACAAGGCTTCCGCGCAGACCGCGCTGAACAGCGTCGGGTACTGGTCCGGCAAGATCAGCGGCTCCAACGTCAACCTGTTCCTGGGTAACTACCTCAACTTCCAGATCGGCGTCTGCGGCGGCACTTGCACGGAGAAGAAGATCGACATCGCCAAGCGGGTCACCAAGGACCTGGTCGACAGCGTGACCGGTGTCCGCTTCGGCTTCATGAGGTTCGTGAACAACGGTAGCCCTGGCGCGGGCGGCTGCGGCATGGTGGCCGAGATGGGCACCAACGCCACCACCATCAAGGCCGCGATCGACACGATCACCCCGGGCGGCTACACGCCGCTGGGCGAGTGCATGTACGACGGCGGGCAGTACTACAAGGGGGCGGCGCTCCGGAACGGCCAGACCTACTCGAGCCCGATCCAGCTCGCCTGCCAGCCGAACTTCATCATCATGATCACGGACGGTCTGCAGAACGGCAGCATCGACGTCCGGACGGAGTCCACCAACCGCTTCGCGCAGGATCACGCCTCGCTGCTCTCGGGCACGCAGAACGTCATCGTGGACACGGTCGGCTTCGGGATCAGCTCGTCGGAGCAGGGCGCCGCGAACGCTGTGCTCCAGACCGCGGCCACCAACGGCGGCGGGACGTTCTACTACGCGAACAACTCGGCCGAGCTCGAGGGGGCGCTGCAGGACGCGATCCGTCGCATCATCGCCGCCACCTTCACCTTCGCGACGCCGGTCGTGCCGACCACCAGCACCACCGGCAGCACCAAGGCGTACCTGGCGGCCTTCCAGTCAGACCCGTCGCGGCCGTTCTGGAAGGGCTACCTCAAGGCCTATCAGCGTGACTCGAGCGGCCTGGTCCCGGTAGACGCCAACGGCGTGCCCCTGAGCTCGGCGCTGGTGTGGGAAGCGGGCCAGGTCTTGAGCGGCATCAGCTCCTCGAGCCGGACCATCTACACTGTGGTCGGCGGAAGCCGCGTGTCGTTCGCGAAGGGCACCGCATCGATCACCACGGCCATGCTCGGCGCCTCCAGCAGCACCGAGCGGGATCAGACCATCGACTTCATCCGTGGCATCGACGTCCTCGACGAGGACCAGGACGGCAACATCACCGAGGAGCGCGGCTGGAAGCTCGGCGACATCTTCCATTCCACGCCGGTCCTGGTCACCCCGCCGGTCCTGGCGCTGAACGACGCGAGCTACCAGTCGTTCAAGACGGCCCAGGCCAGCCGGACGACGGTGCTCCTGGCCGGCTCCAACGACGGCATGCTCCACGCGTTCCGGGAGAGCGACGGGGCGGAGCTCTGGGCCTTCATCCCGCCCGACCTCCTCGACAACCTGCACACGATGGTGTCCAAGGCGGGCGACCACCTGTTCTACGTCGACGCCAGCCCCATCGCCGTCGACATCAAGGTCGGCAGCACCTGGAAGACGATCGTCGTCTTCGGCCTGCGGCGCGGCGGCAACTACTACTACGCGCTCGACGTCACGGACACCACCAACCCGCAGTGGATGTGGAGCTTCACCGACGCGAAGATGGGCGAGACGTGGTCCGAGCCCGCCATCGGCAAGGTGAACATCGGCGGCACCGCCAAGTTCGCGGCGTTCGTCGGCGGCGGCTACGACACCGGGACGAACAACAACCTCGGCAAGGCGTTCTTCGCCATCGACCTC
>QHSI01000072.1:1306-20469 GCA_003221515.1 Candidatus Rokuibacteriota bacterium | reverse complement strand
CTCGGAGACCTCGTCGTGGGCGCCGTCGAGGATCTCCCGGCAGCCACGGAGCGCGTCCGTCACGCTGACCGCTACGCCGGGGCGATGCGTGTATGGCTCGGCGCAGAAGAACGGCTGCGCGAAGAACCGCCAGAGCTTGCGGGCACGGGACGCCGTCACGTCGTGGGCCGGCGCGTCCGCGGCGAACCGCGTGAGGCTCTCACACACACGGGCCGCGATCTCCCGATGCTCTCGGCCCAGCGCGTCAGACTCGAACAGCCGAGACCGGGACGTCAACGGATCGACGGTCGGGTAGATGCCCAGTTGCCCGAGCGCTTGGGACAGGCGAATCACGACGTCGACGCCCGCGAGCGTTGAGAGGCTTTCCGGCGTCCACGGGCCCTCCTCGCGGCGAAAGAAGAACGTCTGCACGGCGCCCACGGTCCCGTCGCTGTAGCCCTCCCTTTCCATCATCTCCCGGTAGGTCATCGTGCCCCCGCCGGGAACGAAGGTGAAGATCGAGATCCGATCAGTACCGCCACTGAGGCGACGAACCAGCTCTTCCAGCAGCACGGCGGTGCCGGCCTTCCATTCGCCGGCGATCGCGAGGGTGCCGCCCGCGACCAGCGGGCACATGACGTCGATGACCTTGATTCCGGTCGGCACGAGCGTGCCGGGGGCGAGCGTGGACGCTGCCAGCAGCCGCACCACGCAATCGAAGGACTCACGGCTCACCGGCATCGCGATCTCGCGGCCGGCGCTCATCACCGTCATGCCCGGCGACAGCGACGAGATGGGCGACGTGGCGACACAGCGCACGACGCCGTTGCCGAGCCGCTGGACGACCTGCAGCGTGACGGCGCGCTGCCGCGACTCGTCGCTCACGGCCAGCTCGGTCAGCACATCGGGGAGCGCCGCGGGATCGAAGCGGGCTTCGACGACACTCTCGCGCGCGCGAACGATCCACCCGATCCGTGCCGCGAAATCGTCCGGCAACCGGTGGGCGCGAAGCGTGTCCTGCATGGTGGTCACCATCCCCTTCTTGAGCTTGGTGCGGGCCGCGTGCAAGCGATTGTTCACCGTGGTCACCGATAGCCCCAGGAACGTCGCGATGTCCCGCTGCGAGCAATCGCGCACGTAGAAGAGCACGGCGACCTCGCGCAAGGTGCGGGGGAGCTCAGTAATGGCGGCGAGGACGGAGCCGCGCTTCTGATCGCGCTCGAGGCGGTGATCGGCGGGCTCGACGTCCGCGGCCATCGTCTCGGCGCTCGCGAGCGCCACGACGTCGAGTCGTTTCCGGCGCAGCACGCGGAGCGCCTGATGGCGGACGATCGACCGCAGCCAGCCGCCGAACGCGGCCGGCGCCGTGAGGGTCGGCAGCGCGTACCACGCGGCAATGAAGGCCTCCTGGACCACGTCTTCCGCCTGCTGGAAATCGCGGACGAAGGACAGCGCGTACCCGAACGCCATGTGCTGAAAGCGCCGGGTGATCTCGGCGAAGGCGTCCAGGTCGCCATCCGCTGCCCGTCGTACCGACGCTTCCAGGTCCATAGCCAGCTCCCACCCTATAAGTGCCGGCCAACGCCCGCAACCTTTATGGGGTGGGAAACCGGAGCAGGCGCGCCCTCCCGACGATGAAAGATGGAATGCGCCGATGGTGCGCCAGGTCGGGATGCTGGATCACCGCATCCTCGGTGGGCATGGGTTCCTTGACGGCATCGAGGACGAATCCGTTGCCGCTCATCTCGTCGAGATAGCTCGAGAGGGGCCGATGGAAGTGCAGTGTCGGTCCCCAGAAGTCGAGCTGCGCCACCTTCGCCGTCAGGTAGTCGGCGACCGCCTTGTGGAGCCTGGCGCCCTGTCGATCATGAACCCAGTCTGCGCAGAAGAAGCAGGGATGCGTCAGCGAGAACACCAGGACGCCTCCGGCCGCGAGGATACGCGCGAATTCGGCGATGGCGACGTCGACGCGTGGGATGTCCATCAGCACCATGTTCGCGAGCACGACGTCGAACGAGCGTGACCGCAGCGGGAGCGGATTCGTCAGGTCGGCGACGCAATATTCGATCCCACGCGCTTATCACGCACATCACCCAGCAGCGCCTCGACGACCGGGGCGTAGATCGATGCAGTGGAAAGGCAGGCGTCACGCCGGCGTGCGGCGTACGCCCCGGCGGCGCGGTCCCAATAGCGCAGTGCCCGCGCCGCATCACCGCTCATGTCGGTGTCGTCGCACCGGCGACCCCAACTCGGCCTGGCTCGGCGAGAAGAGGCCGCCGTGAGCGGGCAGCTCCCAGCGGTCGAGCACAGACGTCGCCGGGGCAGGGAGCTGTGTCGACGCGAGCGGTATCGATGCCAGCGCGAGGCCGATCAGGCCACGCAAGATGCGACGGATCGTCGAAGCCGCCGGGTCCATGGCAAGTCCTCGCTACTAAGTGCCAGGACCCGACGAGCAGCTTTAGAAGATGTGCTTCCTCATGCGCTACGCCGTCGCGCCGCGCGGCGGCCCCTTGACCTCCTCGAACGACTGGGCGAACTTCATCAGCTTCTCGTCCGGCTCGTCCAGGTCGATGTGCTCGCCGAACGGCTGCCGGACCTGGTACGGGGTCGTGTAGTAGAGCTCCACGCGGTTGTCCTCGGGGTCGTAGAAGTAGACGCTGCAGGCGATCCCGTGGGTCACGGTGCGATCGATCTTCAGGCCTTCCTTCTGGAGCCGGTGGTAGAGCTGGCGCACGCCGTCCAGGCTCTTCACCTTGAACGACACCTGCTGCACGTTCTGCGTCTTCTGTCCCGGCTCCTTGGCCTGGACGAGCGCCAGCTCGTGGTGCTCGGCCTCCGGCGCCGCGCTCAGGAAGCAGATGCCGCGCCCCGGGTCCTCGTCGCTGATGGTGAGGCCCAGGACGCCCGAGTAGAAGTCGCGCATCCGCTTCAGGTCGTGGCAGTAGAGCCCGACGTGGCCCAGCCCGCTGATCTCAGACATGTCTCCCTCCGGCGTCCCGCGGTCGCTCAGGTCTGTTTGTAGAACTTGGCCGCATTGTCCCACAGGAGCTTCTTCTGCGTTTCCGGCTTGAGGCTCGACCATTTCAGGACGTTGTCCACGGAGTTGGGGAACTGACACTCCGAGTGCGGATAGTCCGAGGCATACATGAGGACGTCGTCGCCGAGGACGCTGCGCACGTAGTTGAACATGTCCTCGCCCTCGTGGTGCTCGATAGAACAGAAGAACCGCCCGCTGGTCATGTACTCGCTGGGCGCGTGCTTGAGCGGCGCGATACCCCCGACGTAGACCGCCTGCTCGTCCATGCGCTTGGCCCAGAAGGGCAGCCAGCCCGAGCCGCATTCGAGGATGCCCATCCGTAGACTCGGATAGCGGTCCATGATGCCGGCGCCGATGAAGGCGGCCATGAAGCGCATGCCGCCCCAGGGGTGCGAGGCGAGGCGACCGAGGAAGATGTTGTCCCAGAGATCCCGGTAACCCGGGAAGTACGGCGGATTCCACGTCAGGCTATGGTGCATCACCGCGAGATCGTATTCCTGGGCGGCCTTCCAGATCGGCTCCAGGTCGGGATGGTCCACCGGGAGGTCCGGGGCGAGCAGCGGCCACACCGCAACGGCCCACTTCGACGTGCCCCATTGCTTGATCTCGCGCACCGCCTCGTCGACGTTGCGCGTCGAGGCCACGACCATCGTCTTGAGGCGCCCCGGGAACTTCCCGCAGAAGTCCGCGGCGTGGCGGTGGTAGGCGCGGATCAACCCGACCTCGAGGTCGACGTCGGGGAGCCCCACCACGCTGACCCACGAGGTCGGGATCAGCAAGTGCGCGTCGGTCCCTTCGTCGTCCATGTCCTTGATGCGGTTCTCGGCCTGGTCGTCCTGCACCCCTGCCCTCGGCTGCTTCGTCCCCCGCCAGTTGGTGCCGCGCCCGGTGAACGTCTCGTGGGCGCTCGCCTCGCCGAGCACGCGGCGGTAGAACTTCGTGCCCACGCGGTACTGGTGGGTGTTGGGGGTGCCCCCGATCTGGCCCGTGGCGTGGCGATGCGCCGTCAGCTCGGCCAGGCGCGGGCGGAAACTCGGATCGACGTAGCGCTCCAGGACTTCCGCGGCAGGGTTCACGTGCGTATCGGCATCCCACGTTTTCAGACCGGCTCTCATGCGCCCCTCCTCTTGTCGGCGCGCCTCGGCCGGCGGGGCCCCAGCCCCGCGACGGCCTGCGGCGCGCACCACCACTTGTAGGCGCGCCTCGGCCGGCGGGGCCCCAGCCCCGCGACGGCCTGCGGCGCGCACCACCACTTGTAGGCGCGCCTCGGCCGGCGGGGCCCCAGCCCCGCGACGGCCTGCGGCGCGCACCACCACGGTTTGGCGTCCACCAGGATCACGAGCGGACCATCAGCTGGAGACGATGCCCGTCAGGATCTTGGAAATAGATGCAGCGGTCTTCCCCGGGGCGGCCAGTCACGACCACCCCCTGATTCTCCAGATCGGCTTTGAGCGCCTCGTAGGTGCCGGCCGCCACGTTCAAGGCGAGATGGTTGAGGTCGTTGCCGGTCGACAGGGGCGTCTCGCCCTGCTTCTTGAACAGGGCCACCCCCTGCTGGCCGGCGTGCAGGAAGACCTGCCGGTCGTTCTCTCGGTAGACGGTCATGCCCAGGACTTCGGTGTAGAACTTCTTGGCGCGCGCGACGTCGCCGACGTGCAGCACGAGATGGTCGATCCCGGTGGCCTGAATCATCGCTCGGCCCTCCTCGGTTCCCCCGACCTGCCCTTGCCTAGGTGCACCCGGCTCGCGGGGCACAGTCTACACGCAAACGTGAGGCTCTTGACACCCGGGGAACGGGGCGCTATCTCCTCGACCGCACGACGACTCACGGCGAGGAGGGGTACCGTGAAGCTGGTCCTGTTCCAGGCAAAGGGAAATCAGACCGTGTTGCCGGGCTTGTTCACCGACCGCGGCGTGGTCGGCATCACCGATGCGGTGCCCGCGGGCGTCACACCGCAGACGACGATGACCGGGATCATCGAGGGCTTCGACCGGTTGCGTCCGTCGCTCGAGCGGCTGGCTCGCGAGGGCAAGGCGATCCCGGCCTCGGACGTCCAGCTGCGCCCGCCGCTGCCGCGACCGGGGAAGATCCTCGCGTGCATCGCCAACTACTGGGAGCACGGCGCGCTCGAGGCGCGACCGCTCAACATGTTCCTGAAGAGCTCGGACGCGGTCATCGGTCCGGGCGACACGATCGTGCTGCCGGAGTTCACCGAGCCGTGGATCTTCATGCACGAGGCCGAGCTGGCGCTCGTCATCAAGGGACCGGCCAAGGGCGTCAAGCGCGACAACTGGCGCACCGCCGTCTTCGGCTACACCGGCATGATCGACGTGTCGGCGCGCGGCGAGGGCCGGCGCACCTGGAAGGCCGGCAGCTGGCTCGGCAAGTCGTTCGACACGTTCGCGCCGATCGGCCCGTGCATCGCCACGATCGACGAGATCCCGAACCCCAACGACGTCCACGTGCAGTTCTGGGTCGACGGCCAGCTGCGTCACAACTACAACACCGACGACATGGAGCACCTGGTCCCCGAGCTCGTCGAGTTCGCGTCGACGATCATGACCCTCAACTCGGGCGACCTGATCGCGTGCGGCACGAACCACGAGGGGCTCGGCCCGCTGCAGGACGGCGAGGTCGTCGACTTCGAGATCCACGGCATTGGCCGCATGCGGCTCCACGTCCGCGATCCCCTCAAGCGCACGTGGGAGAAAGGGATTTACATGGGCGCCGACTCCACGCATCCCGAGGCCGTGCAGCGCAACCGGCCGCCGAGTGTCCGATGAGAGCCGGGTTTCGCGTGATCGACAGCGACACCCACGTCAACCCGTCCCTCGACGTGCTGCTGCGCTACGCCGACAAGGAATTCCGCGACCGGTTCGATGAGCTCGCGCCGTATCGCCGGACCGTCAAGACGGTCATGGGGCGGGGCGACGCCGAGGACGTCGGCGAGTCGTCGATCCTCTCGATCAAGCCCGTGCGCCTGCAGCGGGCGGCCGGCTCGCGGCCCAGCCCCGCACCGGAGCAAGGCGCCGACCGCGGCTTTCTGTCGGGACGCACGCAGATGGTCACGCGCCAGCCGATCACCTCTCGCGTCGCGGAGGACAACGCCCGCGGGCGGCTGCGCGACATGGACCTCGAGGGCCGCGACATCGACTTCATCATCCCCGGGACGTGGGCGTACGGCGCGCCGGCGCTGGCGCCGCACCTGGCCCAGGGCCTCTACCGCGCGTATCACCGGTACATGGCCGAATACTGCGCCGCGGACTCGCGACGGTTGAAGAGCATGGTCATGGCGCTCGGTACCGACCCGGCCTGGAGCGCCAAGGTGATCGAGCAGCACGCCGGCGAAGATTGGGTGGCCGCGGTCTGGCCCTTGCTGCCCGAGGGGATGCCGATCGATCTCCCGGACCTCGAGCCCATCTGGGCGGCGGCCGACGAGGCCGATCTGCCGATCATGTACCACGCCTTCACCATCGAGACGCCGTACTTCCCCGGCTACCGCGACGTGTGGGACAACCCCGCGATGGGTCGCTGCGCGGGCCAGACGTGGGGCGGCCAGCGATTCATCTCGTTCATGCTGATGAGCGGCATGCTCGACCGCTATCCCCGCCTGCGCATCGGCACGCTCGAGAGCGGCCACGGATGGCTGCCGCACTGGCTCGTGCGCCTGACCCGGCAGATCGACTACGTGCGGGGCTCGGTGCCGGCGACGCTCAAGCACACGCCCCTCGAGTACGCGCAGATGGGCCGCGTGTTTTGCAGCATCGACTTCTCCGAGGGCGCGGCGCTGACGAAGGGCGCGATCGACCTCATCGGCGATCACGTGTTCATGTTCGCCTCGGACTATCCGCACCCGGAGACCATCTTCCCGGATCACGCCGACACGGTGATCGCCTGGCGGCGCGAGCTGGGCGAGGCCACGACGCAGAAGCTGATGTGGGAGAACGCGACCCGCTTCCTGCGGCTGACGTCGACGCCCTGGAGCGGCCGGGGCTAGTCCGGCCGCCGCGCGAGCAGCCGCCCGCTTGCGCGAATCTCTTGAAGACCGAACGGCGGCTCGACGAGCAGGATCAGGCGCTCGACGCCGACGCGCTCGAGCGACTGCCGCGCGCGTGAGTCCGGCGCGAGCCAGCGCTCGTCCAGCCCAGCGAACACGGTGAGGACGAACGGCGAGGCGTCGCGCCCCGCCGCCTTGTGCTCGTCGCGCGCGACCTTGGCGAGGTCGGCCAGGCGCGGATGCATCGCCTGCGTGTTGAAGCCGTCGCCGTGCCGGCCCGCGATCGCCGCCATTCTCGGCCCGAAACCGCCGACGATGATCGGCGGGGGCGGCTCGGGGCGCAGGAACCCCTGATGTCCCGACCACAGCCGGCGCATGAGCTCGATCGCCTCGACGACGCGCCGGGCGCGCACCTCATCACGCTCGACGCTCTGGCCGATCGCCTGCTGCTCCGCAGCGTACGGTGTCCGGCGATTCCCGCCGGCGCCGAGCCCGAGGAGCAGCCGGCCGCCCGAGACCGCCTGCAGCGTCGCCGCCATGTTCGCCAGCAGACCGGGATGCCGGTTCGCCACGTTGAGCACGAGCGGCCCGAGCGAGATGCGCCGGGTCGCCTCGGCGAGCGCCGTGAGGACCGTCCACGCCTCCGGCACGCCGGGCCCCGAGTCCGTGTCGGGATCGCGCAGGTGATCCCAGGTCCACAGCCCGTCGAACCCCGCCTCCTCGGCGGCCACGGCGGCGGCGCGCATGTCGCGATACCGCGCGCTCATCGGCATCAGGAGCAGATCGGTTTTCACGGTAGCGGAGCGACAGTAGCAGGCCGTTGACGCGGGCGCTAGACTGACGCGGTGATTTTGACTGACCCGAACAAGCGCGAGTTCACTACATGCCCAGCCACAACATCGGCGGCAACATGTCGCCGAGCGTCCCGCGCGTCATCTACTACCGTCTGCAACGCGAAGGGCACCGAGAGCGGTGGCGCGAGTGCGTTCGGGATCTGTGGCTCGAGTACGACGCGGTTCGGGCGGCGCTCGCGGCCGCGTGAGGACGTCACTTCGCTACTGGCTCTGAGCAGTCGCCCCGTCGGGGACGAGGAGAGCCGAGAGCTTTTCGCGAAAGCTCTCGGGCGCACGGGCCGGACGCCCATCTTCCGTCGCGAACGCTCCGGTGACCACGGCGGTCACCAGCAGCCGCCGGCTGGTCGCCTCGCGGATCTCCTGAATCCAGATCGACCGCGCGCCACGGATCTCGCGGATCGATGTGGCGATCTCGAGCGTATCGCCGGCGCGGGCCGGCGCCAGGTACTTCACGTTGAGCTCGACCGCGAAGATCACGTATCCCTGCCGCCGCATCTCCGGCAGCGAGAGACCGAGCGCCTCCAGCGCCTCGATCCGCGCGGCCTCGAAGTAGTGGATGTAGTGCGCGTGGTTCACGTGGCCGTAGGGATCGAGCTCGTAGTGACGGACCTTCAGCTGCAGCGTGGCCGGCTGGCCCATATCGGTTCCGAGAAGACTAGCATCTTCCGTGCGATCAGAGCACAAGCCCGGCCCCCTCACTGCGTGTCGCCTCATCGTTCGAGCACGACCTTCACGAGCTCCGCCACTTCCTTGTCGCCCTCGTGCTTCGTCTCGACGCTGACGACCCAGCCCGCCTTGACATCGGCCAGGGGCAGCTGCTGCTCGACGAAGCCGGCCTTGCCCGGCTCGGAGGCTCTGACGAACTTGACGACCCTGGCCCCGGGCTTGAGATGCACGACCACCTGGCGGGTCTTGCCCCTGCCGGTCACTTCGAGCGTGACGGTCTGGTTCGCCGTGTCCACCGCCTTGACGCTCCCCGAAATGGGAGCCTCGTCGGCCGCGGCGACGTCGGCCAGTATCAGCATCGCCATCACCGCTGCGACCACGATCCGCATCATTGCCATCTCCCGCGCCGACGTCCAGCGCTCAATTGGTCCACCGCCTGCTCTACGCCAGCCGTCGCGCGAGAGCGAGAGGACGTAGTAGACGAGGTCCCACGACTGATCCGGTTCCAGCGAATCTCCGTACGATGGCATAGGAGTTCCCGACAGCCCGGTCATCAGTGTCCGGTAGACGTCTTCGGGCCGCGAACCGCCCTTGAAGCGCTCGGGACGCGTGAGGTCCGTCGCGGCGATGGGCAGCTCACGGTTGGGCGACCCGCTCAGAGGTCACCGGTGGAGGCGCCGGGATGCTCACGATACTGATCTCGCGGCGCTCACGAAACGCCGGGTTCAAGCTCTTCACATACTCGATGACCTCGAGCCGCTGCTCCTCGGGCATGTGGCGGAAGCTCGGCATGATGCGGTGGCCGTAGAGCCCGAATGTCATCGCGCCACCACCGCTCCGCACGCCTTCCGTGAGCGTCCTGAACAGATCGGCGGTCGTCGGCAGCTGACCCGACGGTGTGGACCGGAATTTGAATTCTGCCGTCGTGAAGTCGCGCGGCTGGGGCGCCCGCCGCGGCGACAGCGTCGGACCGACCGAGCCATCACCGCGGCCCTCGACGCCGTGGCATCCCACACACGCCATCGCGTAGATGTCGCGGCCCATCGCCAGACTCTCCGGATGCTCCCGGGGCACGTGGGGTCCATCGTGCCCTGAGAACGTATGCTGGTAGGCCATGACAGCCCACCGATCCTGAACGGACAGCTCACCCTTCCACGGCGGCATGGCCGAGCCCTTGCTCCTGAACGGCTCGACCTGGCCGCCCTCGCTCACGCGCCAGAACCAGTAGTTGTCGCGCATCTCGCCCACGCCGGCCTTGTCGCGAAAGTCGGAGGGCATGAGCGGTAAGGCGACGCCGGCGGGGCCCTTGCCGTCGCCGGCGTCGCCGTGGCAGACCGCGCACCGGGTCGTGTAGATCTCCTTGCCCCGTGTGATCATCGCCGGATCGGTCCACACGCCGAGGGGCACGTGCGCGTCGGCGTACTCGAGCGGCGCCGGCACGTGCGCGTGCCCGCCCTTGTCGTCGTCGTGCTTGTCGCCGTTCGCCAGGCTCGCCGGCGGACGGGCGATCCAGAGCGCGAGCGCCAGAAAGGCGCCGGAGCCCACCAGGAGCGCGAGAGTTCTGCTTCGCATGAGGCCTCCTCAAAAATCCCAGTCGATGCCGACGAAGAGCTGGTTTCGCCAGCTTCGCAGGGCGTTGTCTTCCTTGAAGGGGCGGAGGTTCACGCTGTCGCGAACGAAGAACGCGATGTTCTGCCAGGGGTAGAACTTGGCCTGCACGGAGAGCACCGTGCCGTCGAGCTCCTCGTCCTTGAGCCCTCCGGCCCACAGCTGATCGAACCGACCGGACAGCATGACCTTCTCGTGAGCGAGATAGTCGACCTCTACGGAGAGCCCGGCAGCCGCGCGATCGAAGTCGCCCCGCAGCGCGCCCGGAAGCCCATAGAGGCGGTCGATGATGACAGCGCCGTACACGTCGAGGGCTTTCCATTTCAGATTGGCCGCGATCCCGTACCGCAGGCGGTCGAGGCGTGCGCCGCCGGGATGGTGGTGCTCTTCGGGATCGGGGGCGCGGACGACGCCGAATCCCCAGTTGAGAAGGACCGAGACATTGAAGGTCAGCTCGCGGCGATCCAGCAGGTCGTACCGGAGCATGCCGTAGGTGTTGAAGCCCTCGTTCTCGCTGAGAAAGCCGAGCTGGGCCAGGAGGACGTCGTTGAACATCGCGTGGAAGTCGGCGCCCGGCGCGCCGGTCGTGTCGTACATGACCAGGTCGGTCACGAGCTGCGGCTCGCGCTCGCCGCGGTTCTTGAACAGCCCGAAGAACTTCGAGGCGAAGGCGTATGGGACGATCGGCAACCGGTGCACCTCGCTCCGGTCCTTGCCCGGCTCCCGCTCGAACTCAAGCTCGGTGTCGAGCAGCATCTGGCGGTTCGTCGAGTACGAGAAGTTGGTGTTGGGGTCGACCTTGCCGGCCATCAGCATCGGGCCGTGCATCGTGAAGCCGCCGTGCCGGCCGACCATGGTCTGGCCGCCCATCTCCATCGTCGGCGCGCCGACGGCGCCGAGGAGGGCACCCATGTTCCACATGAAGAACGCTTCCTTACCGAGGCCGAACGTGTGACCGCTGTTGAAGAAGCCGCGATCGCGCGAGAACGCGATGCCGTTCGGCTGGTACTCGAGCTCCGCATAGAGGCTGAGGCTGGGCGTGATCGGCCGCGCGATGAAGAACTCGACCTCGTGAGGCGACTCGAGCTTGGCCTCCGTCTCGCGCGGCGATTCGGAGTACTCGAAGAGGCCGCCTACGACACGGAGCGCAAGGCTATCGATGAGCGTCTTGGCCGGGCCGTCCTCCTTCAGGCTCCCCAGCAGGCCGTCGGGACGAGACGCGCTGGGGATCTGGAAGCCCATCATGTGGAACTGCTCGCCGAACCGGTTCAGCCTCGGCGGGCGGGTGTGACAGGCGTTGCATTGCAGGTCGTACTGGCGCGCGAAGGCGGGGACAGCGGCAGCGGGCTGCACCTGCGCGTATAGAACGACCGTGACGAATCCAGCAGCCGTGGCGAATAGCGCCACCACGACGATCGAGCGCCTGAGCATAAGGCTCCCCCGCGCGAACAAGGTGGACTTCTCCCGTGAAGGGCGACGAGCCGAGCGCGGAGGGAGCGGACTAGATCAGCAGCGCGGCGTGGAGCAGGAAGAGCGGTAGCGAGCTCGTGGAAGCCGACACCTGCGTGGGCGGCGCATGATTGATCTCTGGGTCGCGGACTACCGGAAGGACGATGCCGGTCGGCGGGAGCGCCGGCGTATGCACGCCGAAGTCAGCGCGAAGCGCCTCACATGACCCGGCGTGGACGGCCTCGTCATCGTGGCCGCCGTGCTGATGCTCTTCGTTGTGGGTCGTCACGGCGCCGGCGTGGGCGTGAAGCGGCGCGGCGCAGATGTGACCGAGCACGACGAAGATCGCGATGCCGACGAGCAGCCACGACGAGACGCGACCGTGGTTCATCGCGGTCCAGAGTAGGTAGGGCCCGGCGCCATGTCAAGCAACGACACGGCCGGCAACGACACGGCCGGGCCTTCCCCGACGCCGCCGGCGCGATCCGCTCAGAGCCGCCCGAGCTGGCCGGACTGGATCAGGTCGACGAGCACGTTCCACTCGTCCTTCTGGAGAACGGCGAGATTGCC
This sequence comes from Candidatus Rokuibacteriota bacterium, assembly GCA_003221515.1. GTDB lineage: Bacteria > Methylomirabilota > Methylomirabilia > Rokubacteriales > CSP1-6 > AR31. Next base: position 8,308 of record QHSI01000072.1, on the reverse strand, counting down.
GGCCTCGCCGATGCGGACCTCGTCATTCGAGATCTCCACTTCGGGGCAGGCGCTGCACGCCGGGCACAGGGACATTTTCACGCTGTTCATCGTGTCCTCCTCGGGGTCGTAGCGCCGGCGGACTCGATGTGGGGACACACCGCGGCCCCGCCACGCGCGCTCGACGCCCAGCCTCGTAGAATTCTGTGAAGCCCGTCGCGGACGATCTTCGCCTCGCCGAGCAGCCTGTCCAGATCCGTTTTCTTCCGCTCCACGAGTACGCGGACGTGAGCGCAGGGCGCACGCCCGGACCGCCGGATAGCGACGATTTCCTGGATCTCTCGCAACCGGAACCCGAGTCGTCGGGCCTGCCTCACGAAGGTGAGGATCTCCAGCGTGCCCGGGGCGTACATCCGGTACTGCGCGGCGGTACGTCGTGGTACCGGCAGGATGCCGTTGGCCTCGTAGAGCCGCAGGGCCTTTCGGCTGAGGCCGCTCCGCCTGGAGATCTCCCCGATGCGCAACCCATCGCCTCTCATGCTCTCGAAGGTAAACCCTTCCCCATGGGGCCAGGTCAAGGGGTTTCTCTGGTCCGCTATCCGCCCGATCGGCTGCGCGCCGCCTCTCCGCGCAAGAAGAAGCTGCCGGCGGTGACGACGCGCTCGCCGGCCTTCACACCCTCGAGCACCTGCACCAGCTCTCCTACCGCGGCACCGAGCTTCACGGGGCGCTCCGCAAAACGTCCGTCATCACCCTCGACCGGAACGTAGACGACGCTGCGCTCACCAACCGCCTGAACCGCCTCGCGCGGCACGACGATGCTCCGCTCTCCGGCGCCGGTACGAAAGTCGAGCGTCACGTACATGCCGAGCCGAAGCTCCATGCCCCGGTTCAATACTTCGACTCGCACCTTTGCCGTCCGGGTCGCCTGATCCACGCGCGGATCGATGTAGGCGACCCGTCCGTTCAAGACGGTCTTCGGTCGGGCCGGGATCGCGATGGTCGCCGGCGATCCGACTCTGACGCCCGCGAAATCCTTCTCGTAGAGATCACCGATCACCCAGACGGTGCGCAGGTCGGTGACGACGAAGAGCTCCTGGGCTGCGCCGACCACCTGCCCGGGATTCACGCTCCGCGCGATCACCGTGCCGTCGACCGGTGCGCGGACGACGACGTCCGAGACGACGTGGGAGGCGTCGGTCAGGCCGGCGATCTGGTCCGGTGACAGGCCGAGCAGAAGCAGTCGCTGTCGAGCCGCCGCGACTTCCGTCGCGTGGCCAGCATGGGTCGCCGTCACTTCCTCGAGCTCCTGGCGGCTGGCGGCGCCGAGGGCCACGAGCTTCTCGCTACGCACGAGCTTCTGGTGATCGGCTTCCAGCATGGCCTGCATCGACAGGTATTTCACCTGTGCGTCGGCCAGCTCGGCGCTGAGGACCACGGCGAGCGGCTGGCCGCGGCTGACGGAGGCGCCGAGGTCGGCGGACACCTGCCGCACGACGCCGCCGACCAGGGAGTTCACCTTGGTATCACGGTAGGCGTTCGTGGTCACCGTGCCCGGCACGGTGATTCCCGACGCCGTGCCTTGCGTCCCGACGACGGCGGTCTTGATTCCGGCCCGCTCGATCGCCTCGGGAGTCAACGACACCTCGACCGCCTCGTCACCTTGCGGCGCCGCGGCCTTCGCCGGCATGCCAGGCATGGCCGGCATTGCACCGGTCGGCGTCGACGCGCTCGAAGCCGTCTGCTTCTGCGCGCCGCGCCGCTCGCTCCAGACGACACCGCTCACGAGACCGGCGGCGATCAACGCGATACCGATCAGACCTTGCCAGAGGCGCCGTCGCATGCTCGTCCTCGTTCAGCGATCGGCGACGCCGACCGCGCGCTCGATGTCGACCGCCGCGTCGTACACCTGCTTCAGCGCGTCGGTGTAGCCGTTCTCGATCTCGATGTATCGCCGCTGCTCGGCGACGACGTCCAGCAGCGAGCCCCGCCCCAGCTGGTAGGCTTGCCGCACGACCGCCAGATTGCGCCGCGCCACGTCGCGGACGCCGCGCTCGTAGACCTGGAGCGAGCGCTGAGCCGCGTCGTACTGCGTGAACGCGGCGGCCACCTCCTGTTGCACCGTCAATACGACGAATTCGACGCGGCGCGCGGCGGCGCGCTCGGCCGCGAGCGCCGCGGCGATGCTTCCTTCGTTGCCGTTGCGCACGGGCAGCGTGATGCTGACGCCGCCGCCGAAGTAGTGGAAGACGTCCTGGATGGGCCGGGCCTGGCCGCTGGCCGTCAGACCATTCAAGTTGAAGCCGAAGTCCTGCCGCTGATAGCCGACGTTGATGCTGGCGTCCCAGCGCCCCTCGGCCTGCTCCTTCTTCACCATCGCGGCCGCCATGGCCACCTCTGCCCGCGCCGCCGCCAGGTCGGGCCGCTCGCTGATCGAGCGCCGCGTGGCCTCGGTCTGGCTGAGGGAAGACGGCGGGGGCGCCAGGTCGCCCTTCACGACGAGCGGCGATTCCGGCGCCATGCCGGCGAGCGCCTTGAGCTGCAGCGTCGCGATCTCGACACGGCTCTGGGCGAGCTGACGGCTCGCGTCGAGCCGGTTGACCTCGACCACCTGCAGGCTCTCCTCCAACGCGGGGGCCGCGCCCGCTCGTACGCGGCTCTCCACGAGCGCGAGCCCGTCCCGATTGACTTGCAGGAGGTCATCGATCACCCGCAGGCTCCGCTGCGCCGCCAGGACCTCGCCGGCCTTCATGCGAACGTCGGCGCGCAGACGGCGCTCGCGATCGGCGACCTGCCGGCGCCTGGCGTCCAGCTCGCGTTCCGCCACACCCACGCGGCCCGCCTTGCGACCGTTGAGGTCGAGCGGCAACGACAGGCCGACGTTCAGATTGTTGTCCGGGCTGATCGCCTTCTGGCCCCCCAGCTCGAGCGTGGGGTTTGGCCGGAGTCCCGCCTGCTGCACCCGGGCCGCCGCCGCCTCCACCTCGATCCTCGCCGCCATGAGGTCGGGGTTCTCCGCCAGCGCACGGCCGACGAGCTCGTCCACCGTCAGCTCGCTCGCCGTCTGACCAACGGCGAGCCCGGGACCGAGCGCGGCGAGGCCGATCGTCACGAGCGTCCACACCACCACGGCGCGTCGCATAGCCGCGCCTACCGGACGGAGACGGAGAACTTCGTGGAGCCCTTGCCCGCGGGCCCGTCCCAGGTGACGGTGACCTGTCGGGTCCCGCTGTCCGGAAACGTAATCGTGCCGAGGTAGCGGCCCGGCGTCTTGTCCGGCGATAGCGTGGCTCCAGCGATCATCGGGGCCATGCCCGGCATGGTCATGCTCGTGTTCAAGCTCACCTTGCTGGCATCGATCGGCTGCTTGTCCTTGGCCGAGGTGAGCTCGAGGACGAACTCGTTCTTCCCCTGCTTCCACTGGCCCGACTCGTTCGCCAGGGTCACCACCACGTCCTTGGTCTTCTGCGTCTGAATCGGCTTCAGGTCGGCAGCCGAGACGTGCGCCGCCGCCATCACGAACAGGGCCGCTACCGTGAGAGTCGTCATCAGTCGCTTCACGCTCGTGCCTCCTCCTCGTTGTGTGTTGTCAGGTTGCTCGGCCTCTCCTCCACACGCCGCAAGTCGCGCTCCCTCAGCCAGTAGAAGATGACGGGCGTAACGATGAGCACGAGGCCGAGCGAGCTCACCATGCCGCCGAGCACCGGGGTGGCCAGCGGCTTCATGACTTCGGCGCCCGCCGAGTGACTCCACATGATCGGCAACAAGCTAGCCACGATCGTGGAGACCGTCATCACCTTCGGGCGCAGCCGCAGCAACGCCCCTTCCTTCACCGCCTCCAGGAGCGCCTGCGGCGTCAGCTGGCCGCCAAGCTCTTCGCGCTTCTGGGCGACCGCCTCCTCCAGGTAGATCACCATGACGACGGCGGTCTGGACGGCCGTGCCGAACAGGGCGATGAAGCCGATCCAGACCGCCACCGACATGTTGTAGCCGAGCGCGTACAGCAGGTAGATGCCCCCGGCGAGCGCGAACGGCACCGCGAGCAGCACCTGCGCGGCGTCGAGAAAGGAGCGGTACGTCAGGTAGAGAAGGAGGTAGATCACCAGCAGGACGATCGGGATGACGATCTGCAGCCGCTGGCGGGCCCGGATCTCGTTCTCGTACTGGCCGCTCCATTCGACATAGGAGCCCTGCGGGAGCTGGACCGTTCGCGCGATCACCTGCCGGGCCTCATCGACGAAGCTGCCGACGTCCCGGCCGCGCACGTTGAGGAGCACCGTGACGACGAGCAACCCGTTCTCGCTCGAAATCATGGCCGGCCCCGACACCTGTCTGATCTCGGCGAGTTGACCCAGCGGGATCGGCGTCCCATTCGGCGCTGCGACGAGAACGCTTCCGAGCGCCCGAGGGTTCGCGCGGTACTCGGGGGCATACCGCACGCGCACCGGGAAGCGCTGGCGGCCCTCGATGGTCACCGTCAGGCTGGTCTCGCCGACGGCGGTCTCGATCACGTCCTGGACCGCTCCCACCGTGATCCCGTAGCGCGCCGCGGCTTGCCGGTTGATGCGGACGTCGAGATACGGCGCGCCGGTCACCTGCTCCGCGTACACATCCACCGCTCCTTGAATCTTCCGCAAGGCGTCCGCGACCGCCGCCGCCCGCTCCTGGAGGGCCTGGAGGTCGTTGCCGAACACCTTCACGCCGACTTCCGAGCGGATCCCGGTCGTCAGCATGTTGATCCGGTTGATGATCGGCTGGGTCCAGATGTTGGACACGCCCGGCAGCGTCGTCGCGGCGTCCATCTCGCCGATGAGCTTCTCGCGCGTCATGCCCGGCCGCCACGCGCTCTCGGGCTTGAGGCTCACGATGGTCTCGGTCATGTTCACCGGCGCCGGATCGGTCGACGTGTCGGCCCGCGCGATCTTCGCGACCACCGAGGCGACTTCCGGGAACTTCCCGATGGCGGCGTTCTGCGTCTTGACGATCTCGATGGCTTGCGTGAGCGAGATCGCGGGATCCGTCACCGGCATGAACATGAGATCGCCCTCGTTCAGCGGGGGCATGAACTCCTTGCCGATACGCGGAACGAGCGCCAGGGCTCCCGCCACCGTGAGGACGGCGATACCGAGCGTGATCGCGCGGTGTCGCAGGGCGAAGTCCAGGAGCGGCCGGTACAGCCAGACGAGCGGCCGCATGATCAGGTTGCTCTCCTCACCGCGGATCTTTCCCCCGATGAGCAGGCTGCAGAGCACCGGGACGAGCGTCACGGCGAGCATCGTCGCGCCGACCATGGAGAACGTCTTGGTGAAGGCGAGCGGATGGAAGAGCTTGCCCTCCTGCCCGGTGAGGGCGAAGACCGGGATGAAGGCCAGGATGATGATCGCCATCGAGAAGAAGATCGGCCGGCCCACGAGCCGGGTGGCGTCGAGCACCGTCTCCGTCACCCGCCTCCGGTCGCGCGGATCGACGCCGCGCTTTTCCATGAACCGGAAGGCGTTCTCGGTCACGACGATGGCCGCATCGACCAGCACGCCGATGGCGATGGCGATGCCGGCCAAGGACATGATGTTGGAGCTGATATCCAGATACCGCATGAAGAGGAACGCCGTCAGGACGGCCAGCGGCAGGGGGATGGTGACGATGAGCACGGACCGGAAATGCAGCAGGAAGACGATGTTGACGAGCGTGACGACGATCGTCTCCTCGATCAACGCGCGCCGGAGCGTGTGAACCGCGCGCTCGATCAGCGCCGAGCGGTCGTAGAACGGCACGATCCTGACGCCGGGCGGCAGGCCCGCCTGGAGCGCTCGGATCTTCTCCTTCACCCGATTGATGACGTCGACGGTGCTGACGCCGTAGCGCGCGACCACGACGCCGCCGACCGCCTCGTCGGCGCCCTTGACGAGCGCGGCGGCCCGGAACGCGTCGCCGACCTTCACGTCCGCGACCTGTCGGACGAAGATCGGCACCCCGTTCTCGGCCGCGACCACGACGTCTTCCAGGTCGCCCGTGCTCTCGACGAGACCCAGGCCCCGCACGATCGACCAGGTGCCGCTGGCCTCGACGACGTTACCGCCCACGTTGCGGTTGCTCCGCATCACCGCGTCGACCACCGTCGAGAGCGGGATCTTGTAGGCGCGGAGCCGGTTCGGGTCCACGTCGATCTGGTATTGCCGGACCATGCCCCCGATGCTGGCGACCTCGGCCACGCCGGGCACGGCGTTGAGCTGTTAACGGATGAACCAGTCCTGAAGGGAACGCAGATCGCGCAGCGAGTGGCCCTTGCCTTCGACCGTGTACCAGAAGACGTGGCCGACCCCCGTCGCGTCAGGGCCCAGCGTCGGCACGGTGCCCGGCGGCAGCGACTTGCTCAAGAGCTGGAGACGCTCGAGCACCCGCGAGCGCGCGAAGTAGAGATCGACGTTGTCCTCGAAGATCGCGTTGATCATCGAGAAGCCGAACGCCGACGAGGACCGGACCACCCGCACGCCCGGCAACCCCTGCAGGCTCACCGTCAGCGGATACGTGATCTGGTCCTCGACCTCCTGCGGCGACCGCCCCGTCCAGTCGGTGAAGACGATCACCTGGTTGTCGGAGAGATCCGGGATCGCGTCGATCGGCGTCGTGAGCAGGGCCCAGTAGCCCCAGCCGCCCACCAGGAGGAAAAACGCCGCGACGAGAAAGCGGTTCCTCAGCGACAACTCGATGAGCCAGTCGATCACGCACGCTCCTCCGCGGCATCGCGAACGCGCAGAGCAGCGCGCGCGGCGCGAGGCCTATCGTGACAACGAAACGAACGTCAGGACGCTACGCGGAGAGGAGTGCGGACTTGGGCGGCGGTGTGAGGGGTCGGACGCTGAGAACCGTGGGCTGTTCGTCGAACGACGATCCGAGGTAAGCGAGCGGAGACCGGACGGCGAGGACTGGAGCGACCGGCGCCACGATGTAGGGTAGAACGCCGCAGGGCGCCTCGCACATCGCGCTCATCATGGCGCAACCGTCGAACGCCATGCCGACCGGGCC
>QHSI01000072.1:0-1264 GCA_003221515.1 Candidatus Rokuibacteriota bacterium | reverse complement strand
GCCCTCGCGGGCGATGAGCGGGGCCATGCCGAGCGCCGCGACCGGATCGGCCCACCACCAGCCGAAGGCCACGTTCAGTCCGAGACCGACGACGAGAATGGCCGAGAGATAGGCGCACACGCGGGTCTGCCGCGCCTCGGCTTCCAGCGCGCCGCTCCGGAGCTCGCGCGCGACACGCCGTTTGAAGTGCACGAGGATCGGCATGACGATCAGCGACAACCCGGCGACGACGATCCCGATCGGGCTCGTATCGGGCGCCCGGCGCGTGACGAGCACGGCTATCGCATCGTACGTGACGTAGACCACCAGCAGCAGAAAGCAAGCGCCGATCACGCGCAGCGCGCGACGCTCGGCACGCTCGCGAGCTTCCGCATCGGCGTCGTGGGCCAGCCGCCAGAGCGCGGCGAGGCTGCTCGTCACCTCGATGGCGGAGTCGAAGCCGAATCCGACCAGGGCGATGCTGCCGGCGACAAATCCGGCGGCGAGCGCGACGAGGCACTCCGCCGAGTTCCAGCTGATGGTCAGGTACTGCAGGTGGCGGCCACGCCGTGCGACCATGCCGCGCCCAACGGCCAGGGGCTGGGACGCGGTCAGCTCATCGATGTCGCCCATCGCGTCGAGAGTGCCACGAAAAGCCCTTGACCTTCCAGTAGAGCGTCGGCAGCTTGTCGCGCTCGATCGGCGGGATGAGCGCGTAGCCGATGTTCGACAGCAGGACGCCGGTGAGCACGTGCACCCGGTCCTGCGAGACGAGCTCGCGGTACTTGGCCTGCGCCACGGCGGGGTTGCCGCCGTCGTCCTCCTCGATCAGCTCGATCTTGCGCCGGGCGGTCTGGTAGCCGATTTGCTCGAAGGCCAGCTTGATGCCTTCGAGCATGTCCTTCCCCGCTTGCGCGAAGATGCCGCTCAGCGGCGTCATGAAGCCCACCTTGATCGTCTCGGCGGCGCGCGCAGGCGCCGGTGCGGCGGTCAGCATCAGCGCCACCGCGAGCGACGCCATCGTGCGCGAGTGAAACCGCGATGCGATCCCCTCAGTCATGCGCGATTTCCTGGGGCGCGCGGGCGGCGTGGGGGTCGAGCGAGGCGTGCGAGCCGACGGCGCGAAGGAGTCCCACGATGCGGCCGGGCGAGAGCGGCAGCTCACGGATCGCGACGCCGAATGGCGCGAGCGCGTCGGCCACCGCGTTCGCGATCGCGGCGCCGACGCCGGAGCTGCCGCCCTCGCCCACGCCCTTGACGCCGAGGGGGTTCAGCGGTGTCGGCG
>QHSI01000177.1 GCA_003221515.1 Candidatus Rokuibacteriota bacterium | reverse complement strand
GGCCGTCGCCGTTCGTCCTCCTCGCATTCGGGCCCATCCTCGTGGCTGCGTTCGCGTGGAGCGCCAGCCTCGGGCAGCTCGTGCGGGCTGGGGCGATCGCGGAGCTCGCAGGCGGCCTCCTCCTCTGGACGCTGCTCGAGTACGTGTTTCACCGCTTCCTCTTCCACATCGTGCCGTCGTCGGCCTGGCTGCGCGAGCGGCAGCAGCACCTGCTCCACCACCAGACACCCGAAGAGCCGGCGTACTACGTTGTGCCGCTCTGGATCTCGTTGCCGGTCGCCGTGGCGGTGTGGGCACTGCTGCGTGCCGCGGTGGGATCGTGGTCGCGCGCCGCCCTGATGACTGCCGGAGTGATCCTCGGCTACCTCGCCTACGAGGTGGTGCACTACGGCGTGCATGCGGGCGGAGGCGGAGGCCGGCTGGTGCGGTTCTGGCGGCGTCACCACTTCTATCACCATTACGCGGACGACCGCCGCTGCTACGGCTTCACGACCCCCCTGTGGGACTACGTCTTTGGGACAGGACCGGCGCCGGATCCCGCTCGCCGATCGCGAGCCGCGGCCGAGTCGACTCGATGAGGCGATTGGCCCGCTGGATTCGTTACGTCAACGCGATGTTCCCCCCGGTGATCCTGGCGCCCGTCGGAGCGGCGCAATTCCTGTCGCTGTACCTGGTCCTGCAGACCCTCGGTGGGGTGACGCCGCTCCGCCTCGGCTGGCGCGCGGCAATCGGCGCGGCGAGCACGGTTCTGTGGATGCTGCTGATCCGGCTGCAGGACGACATTGTCGATGCCCCGGCGGACATCCGACTGGGGCGGGCCGGAGACCCACGCTACCGGGATCGGCCGGTCGTCCAGGGCGACATCACCGTCAGGGAGCTGCGGCAGATGGCCGGGGCCGCGGCAGTCACGCTCATCGGGCTCAACGTCCTGCACGGTCCGTCGGCGATGCTGCTCGCGCTGGTCGTCGGGCTCGCCATCACCCGGCTTGGCTTCGCGTGGTTCTTCATCCCCTCGCTGGCGCGGGACCCGTCCCCGCTGGCGTATCTCGTCCGCAAGGTGCTCACCGTCCTGTTCGGCCTCTACGCCTGCGCCGTCTACCGCGACGAGTTCGGAGAACTGGTGCCAACGCTTTGGGTTCTCCTCCTCCTCCTGGCGCCGGTGGCGAGCGTGGCCGCTTGGGAGACCGCGCGCAAGATCCGCATTCCCGAAGACGAGACTGACTACGGGACCTATTCGAAGGTGCTGGGGTGGCGCCTGGCGGCGCTCTTGCCGGCCGGGTTCGTCGCAGCGGCGGTGGCCTGCCTCGTGCCGATAGCGATCGCGGCGCGGCTGGACTGGAAGTACCCCTCCGCGCTTGTGATCGCCGCGGCGATCGCTATCGGCGCGTGTCTGCGGTTCCGTCTCGCTCCCACGCGGGCGCGCGCCGATCTGCGACGCTACGTGGAGATTTTCGGCGTCGTAGCAAACGGCGGCCTGGTCGTCGCCCTCGCAGCGCAGCGCGGAGTGGCGCTGTCGTGATCGGGGAGCGTAGCACCAACGGCCGGTTCGTCCTCACCGCTGGCGAGCATGGCCCTCCGGTGCTGGTCGGCGGAAAGGCGCACGGCCTCCAGCAGCTCGCCGAGCTGGGCCTCGCTGTGCCTCGCTGGGCCACGGTGACGACGGATGCCATGGCCGCCGTGCTCGCAGGTGTCCAGGAGCGCATCGAAGAGATCGCCCGTGCGGTGCCCATCGGCGACGCGGCTGCCGCGCAACGGGCGTCCCCTGCGATCGCCCGTCTCGTGGAGGGAGCGTCCTGGCCGCCGGCTTTCACGCGGGAGCTTGAGGAGCAGTTGGGAGTGCTCGGAGCCGACCAAAGACTCGCGGTCCGCTCTAGCGCCGTGGGCGAGGACGGTACGGCCCACAGCTTCGCCGGGCAGTTGACCACAGAACTCAACCTGGGCCCGGGCGACGTCGCCCCGGCGCTCCGACGATGCTGGGCCGGGGCCTTTTCGGCGAGTGCGATTCTCTATCGGCAGGCGCTGGGGCTCGCGGCGGCGCCGGTCCGCGTGGCGGTCGTGATCCAGGAGATGGTGGACGCCCGCGTTTCCGGCGTGGCCTTCACAGCTGATCCCCTCACCGGCGCTCCCGCTCTCGTCGTCACGGCCGCGTTCGGCCTGGGCTTGGGAGTGGTCTCCGACGCGGCCGACGGCGACACGTACGTGCGGGAACTCGGGTCCGAGCAGTGGCGGGTCACCGCGCGCCGCAAAGCGCACCAGATCGTGCCGCGGAGCAATGGGGCGCCGGGCGTCGAGCGCGCCGGCGTGCCCCTGGGACGGCGCGACGCACCGACACTCAGCGAGGCCCAGCTCGATGCCCTCGCTGCGGTGCTGCGGCGCATCGACGCGTCGGCCGGTCGCCCGCAGGACGTCGAGT
>QHSI01000176.1 GCA_003221515.1 Candidatus Rokuibacteriota bacterium | reverse complement strand
CGCCGCCTGCGATTCCCGGTATCGGCACATCCGGCGGCGTGACCTTCATCCTGGAGGATCGCTCCGGCAAAGATCCCGCGTTCCTCGCCGAGAACACTGAAAAATTTCTGGCCGCCGCCCGGAAGCGACCCGAATTCGCGCGGCTCTTCACGACCCTGCTGCCGAGTGTGCCGCAGTTCTTCGCCGACGTGGATCGCGACAAGGTTTTGAAGCAAGGCATCAACCTGAGCTCGGTGTACCAGGCCCTCCAGGCTTTCCTCGGAGGAGCCTTCGTGAACTACTTCAACCAGTACGGACGAGTGTGGCAGGTATACGTCCAGGCCGAGGGCGAGTTCCGGACCCACGCCGACAATGTCGGCCGGTTCTACGTGCGCAACGCCGCGGGCCAGCCAGTGCCGCTGTCGACGCTGGTCCGGATGAGAGAGGTCAACGGTCCGGAGTTCACGACTCGATTCAACGAGTATCGCGCGGCGCAGATCAATGGACTTCTTGCGCCCGGGTTCAGCACCCGGCAGGGGATGCATGCACTCGAAGAGGTATTCGCGCAAACCATGTCACGCGACATGGGCTTCGATTACTCGGGGATGTCGTTCCAGGAGCAGGTGGCTTCCCAGGGGGTGCCGGCGAGCGCGGTGATCGGCTTCTCGGTGCTGGTGGTGTTCTTGCTCATGGCCGCCCTGTACGAGAGCTGGACGCTGCCGTTCGCCGTCCTGCTGGCCACGCCCATCGCCATGTTCGGCGCCCTCGGAGCGCTCTGGCTCCGCGGCTTCGAGCTCGATGTCTTTTCGCAGATCGGCATGCTCATGGTGATCGGCCTCGCGGCGAAGAACGCGATCCTCATCGTCGAGTTTGCCAAGGTCGCCTACGAGGGAGGTATGTCGCTCGTCGACGCCGCGCTCGAAGGCGTCCGTGTCCGTCGGCGCGCGCTCTTCATGACTTCGTTTGCGTTCATCCTAGGCTGCGTCCCGCTGTGGACCGCCGCCGGTGCCGGCGCGGTCGGACGCCAGGTCCTTGGCACCGTCGTGATCGGCGGGATGCTGACCGACACGCTCATCGCGAGTCTCTTCATCTCGGTGAGCTTCTATGTCAGTGAGCGCTTCCGTCGGACGTCACCGCGCGTCACCGCCCGGCCGGTATCCGCTCCGGCGGCGATTTCCGGCGGGGCCGGCGACGAGCCTCCGGCGGGTGGATCGCGCCCGTGAAAGCCGGGGCTTCCGCGTGGATGATCGTCTTGGCGGCGGTGCTCGCCGGCTGCGCAATCGGCCCCGACTACAAGCGGCCCTCCGTCGCGGAGCCTCAGACGTTTCGGGGACAGGCCACGGCGGAGGCCGCCTCCCTCGCCGATGCGCCCTGGTGGGAAGTTTTTCAAGACCCGGTGCTGAGAGATCTGATCCACGAAGCGCTCCGCAACAACTACGACGTACGGATCGCCGCCGCTCGCGTGCAGGAGGCGCGGGCGGGCTTCGTCGCCACTCGATCGGATCTTTTCCCGTCACTGAACTACGACGCCACCGTGGGAAGGAGCAACGCGACCCCTGGCCTGCTCGGTAAGCCCGGACGCCAGGCGCTGGCCACCAGCAACTTCTATTCCGCCACGCTCGCGATGTCGTGGGAGCTCGACATCTGGGGCCGCCTCCGTCGCGCGACGGAGGCGGCCCGCGCGAACCTCCTGGCCACCGAAGACGCCCGGCGCGGCGTGTGGCTGACGCTGGTCAGCGACTTGGCGCAAACGTACTTCGAGCTCCTGGCTCTCGACGTGCGGCTCCAGATCGCCCGCAACAGCAAGGACGCCTACCAGCGCACCTACGACCTGTTCCTGGATCGCTTCCAGGTCGGAGTCGCTTCGAAGCTCGAGACGGATCGAGCCGAAGGTGCCCTCGGCGGGGCCGAGGCGACCATCCCGCAGATCGAGAGCGACATCGTGGCCAAAGAGAATCAGATGAGCGTTCTGCTGGGAAAGAACCCTGGCCCGGTTCTCCGTGGCATACCGATGTATGACTTGCCCGTGGTGCCGACCGTGCCGGCCGGGCTGCCGTCGACGCTCCTGGAGCGGAGACCCGACCTTCGCCAGGCCGAAGACCAGCTCGTGAGCGCCAACGCTCGCATCGGAATCGCCAAGGCAGAGTTCTTCCCGAAGTTCAACATCACCACGCTGTTCGGTATGGCGAGCCCCGAAGTGTCCGCTCTCACGGGCGGCAGCGCGACG
>QHSI01000175.1 GCA_003221515.1 Candidatus Rokuibacteriota bacterium | reverse complement strand
ACGGGGGGATCGTACGCGGGCGTGTTTCTGCTCGGCGCGACATCCGGTATCGTCGCCGCGCCGTGCGGCGCCCCGGCGTTTGCGGCGGTGCTGACCTGGGTGGCGACGACGCGGAGTGCGGCATTGGGCTTCATCTATCTCTTCGTGTTCTCGCTCGGGATGACGGCCCTGCTCGTCCTCGTGGGGGTGTTTTCTGGCTCCCTGGCGGCGCTCCCGCGGGCCGGCGCCTGGACGCTCTGGATCAAGAAGCTCGCGGGCGCGGCGCTGCTCGCGATGGCGGAGTACTACTTCGTTCAGATGGGCACGGTCTTGTGACGATGCGATTGTTGGCTCTGGCGACTGTTGGGACGCTCGCCCTCCCGGTGGCCCTGGCCGGACAGGACGTGGGTTTACCCCTCGGCACCCAGGCTCCCGCCGTGACGGTCGTCGACCTCGACGGGAAGTCGGTAGACCTCGGGCAGTATGTAGGGAAACAGCCCGTGCTGCTCGAGTTCTGGGCTACCTGGTGCCCGCTGTGCAAGGCGCTGGAGCCGTCACTCAAGGCGGCGCATGCGAAGTACGGCACCAAGGTGCAGTTCGTCGCCGTGGGCGTCGGGGTGAACGAGACGCCGGCGTCGATCAAACGCCACCTCGCCGCGGCCCCGCTGCCGTTCCCCGTGCTGTACGATGCGAACGGGGCGGCGGTGCGGGCGTATCAGGCGCCGACCACGTCGTACATCGTGGTGCTTGACCGGGCGGGCACAGTCGTCTACACCGGCGCCGGCGCCGAGCAGGACATCGGGGCGGCCCTGAAGAAGGTCACTGACGACTGAGGCGGCAGTTGATTGGACCCGCCCGGCACATGGCCGGGAATTGGACCAATCCTTCCTAGCTTGTGAGCCGAAGGTGCCACCTTACACGCGCAGGCGCCAGCATCCGCGGAGGCCGCATGAAAACATCTTGGAACGGCGGACTGAGTTCACTTCTCGCCCTTGGGTTGCTCCTCTCATGTGCACCAGACTCCGACCACCTGCCGTCGGCGCCGGGCCCGAGCATCACCGCGCACCGGGCTGCCGCACATTGGTCTCCCTGGTCCGAGCCGGTCAACGTCGGCGCGCCGATCAACTCGGTGGGGGATGACTCCCAGGGGACGCTCTCCCCAAGCGGACTCAGCCTGTACTTCCACTCCGACCGGACAGATTTAGCGGGCGCGCAGGGAGGGAACGACATCTGGGTCTCGCGGCGTGCGTGCAGGCGCTGCCCCTGGCAGACGCCTGTGAACCTCGGTTCGGTGATCAACACCTCCGCCAATGAGAATGCGCCGACGTTCTCGAACGACGAGCGTCTGATGTTCTTCGTCAGCAACCGCGCCGGCGGACACGGCAGGGCCGACATCTACCTCTCCCATCGGGCAGATCCGACGAACGACCTCGGGTGGGAAACGCCCGAGAATCTCGGGCCCGACGTGAACACGGCGGACGCGGAGGCCTCGCCCGCGTACCTCGGGAAGGGGACGGGCGGGCACGCCCAGCTCTACTTCAGCAGGGGCGTGGTGATGGAACAGAAGGCTGACATCTTTGTGGCCTCCGTGACGCGCCGGGGCGTGACCCTGGGGCCCGCCGTGGCGGTCTCGGAACTGAATGACCCAACCGTCAACGACGCCGGCATGACCGTGCGCCATGATGGCAAGGAGCTGATCTTCTGGTCCAACCGCGATGGCGCGGACGGGAATCTGTTTGTTTCCACCCGCGGCAGCGTCCGCGACAGGTGGTCTACGCCGGTGAAGCTCCCGGCGCCGCTGAACACGGAGTTCGGCGAGATCAACGCGCGTTTGTCGAAGGACGGCCGCACGCTGCTCCTCACGTCCACTCGGCCGGGCGGCTTGGGCGGCACTCAGTTCGGTTTCGATATCTGGATGTCGACCCGCACGCCGAGTGGCGACTTCGACGCCGATGGCGATGACGACGATGATCACGGGAGCCACCGGTAAACCTCGGCAGCGGGGCCAACTCGATCGGCCGCGAGGAGCGCAGCGCCCCCCGGCGAGGCACTGCCCCGCCGGGGGAGCAACGTTCGCTAGATAGCCGGTTACGGCGGTGCTGCCGCGGCTACTCCTCGCCGGTCCTCGGCACCAGCCGATCGATGGCGGCGGCCAATTCCTTGTACGCGGTGGGATCGATCTCCCGGAACGGCGTCGCGCGGAAGGCGATCTTCCCGTCCGGCCCGACCACGAACAGGTTGCGGTTATCCAAGCCGTACTTCGGATTGGTGGCGCCGTACGTCTTGCCGATCACGCCCCCAGTGTCGCTCGCGAACAGATACTGGAACTCGTCGTCCCGGGCCCATGCAGCGAGGGTATCTGCGGCATCCACGCTGATGGCGATGAGCACCACGTTGCGGCCGTCGTGAAACAGCTGTGCGTACTGATCACGGTACGCATGCATTTGAATCGTTCAGCCCTTGGTGCGCGCCT
>QHSI01000174.1 GCA_003221515.1 Candidatus Rokuibacteriota bacterium | reverse complement strand
AGCGAGCCAAGCTCGAGGCTGCGTTCCCGCGCATGCCGCAGCGAAATCACTTCGATGATCCGACGATCCACGGTGCCGCGCACGCCGCGTCCTTCCATCGCGGCAAACTTCTCGACCGGCAGCAGTGACACCTGCTTGTCCTGCGCGGCCTTCAGGATCGCGACGGCGAGCGGATGCTCGGAGCGCTGTTCGACGGACGCCGCCCACTTGAGCACGTCGGCCGGACTGATCGGCGTGCCGTACGGCTTTTTGGCCGTGACGATATGCGTGACGGTCGGCTTGCCCTCGGTGATCGTGCCGGTCTTGTCGAGGAGCACTGTGCGGGCATTGGCCAGCCGCTCCAGCGCTGCTCCGCTCCGAATCAGAATCCCATACTCCGCCGCTTTACCCGTCCCGACCAGAATCGCCGTGGGCGTCGCGAGCCCGAGCGCACACGGACAGGCGATGATCAAGACCGTCACGAACGCCACGGTCGCAAAGACGAGCGCGCGCACCTGCGGCGCCGGTCCCAGATCGAACCAGGCCACGAACGCCGCGATCGCGATGGCGATCACGATCGGGACGAACACCCCAGCGACGCGATCGGCGAGTTTCTGAATCGGAGCCTTCGTGGCCTGGGCGTCTTCGACGAGCTGCACGATTTGGCCGAGGGCGGTTTCCTTGCCCACACGCGTCGCGCGAAACGTGATGCTGCCGGTCGTGTTCAGCGTACCACCGATGACTTCGTCACCGGGCTTCTTGGCCACCGGCATCGGCTCACCCGTGAGCATCGCTTCGTTCACCGCTGACGCGCCCTCGGTGACCACGCCGTCCACGGGCACCTTCTCACCGGGTTTGACGATCACCAGGTCTCCGACGACGACCGCCTCGACCGGGATCTCCGTCTCCTGCCGATCGCGGATGACGTGCGCCGATCTCGCGCGCAACGACGCCAGCCGGCGGATTGCTTCCGACGTGCGGCCCTTCGCGCGCGCCTCGAGCACGCGACCGAGCAACACGAGCGCGATGATGGCAGCGACCGCTTCGTAATAGACGTCGGCGGGCAGGCCGGCGCGCAGGAAGAATGTCGGCGCGGCGGTGGCGACGAGTGAATAGAGGTAGGCCGCCCCCGTTCCGACTCCGATGAGCGTGTTCATATCGGCCGTACGGTGCCGCAGCCCGCTCCAGGTGCCCTTGTAGAACTGCTGACCCGACCAGGCGACGACGGGCAGTGTGAGAGCGCCAAGTCCCCACTTGATCCAGTCGAGGTCGAGGACCCAGCCGCGCGCCGCGATCCAGTCGCGCAGCGAGACGGCCAGCGGCATGAGCGCCCGCCCCAGGAGATCCACCTGTTTCATCGTGCCGTTCTCGCCCATCGGGCGATCGGCCATGAGCAGCATCGAGCCGAGCATCGCGACGATCGTCACGACCGCGGCGACGACGAGCTTCCACGTGAGCGCGTGGATCTCGCGGCGGCGCGCGATCCGCTCACGCTCGAGCGGATCCTCCGCCGCGATCGGCTCGGCAACCTCGAATCCCGCCGCGGTAACCGCCTGCTCCAGGTCCGCCGCAGTCACGACGCCCGGCACGTAATCCACGGCCGCCGTCTCCGTCGCCTGATTGGCGACGGCGCGAATCACCCCAGGGACGCTCGCCAGCGACTCCTCGAGCGGGGCGACGCTCGGCGCATAGTGCAGATCGACGATCCCGAACGTCACGGTCGCCTTGCCGCAGTTGTAGCCCGCCTCGCGCACGGTCTTGATGAGCTGGCCGACGTTCGTCTGCGCGGAGTCATACTCGATGGCGGCCTTGTTCGTCGCGAAGTTGACGCCGGCCGACGTGACGCCCGTCGCCCCGGCCAGCGCTTCCTGCACCGTCGCGGCGCAGCTCGCGCAGGTCATCCCTTCGATCGGCAGCACAATGCGGGTCTTACTCATGGGCGGGGGCGGCATCGTGGAACTTGTGTGGGGACGAGGCGGCGCGCCGCTCGCCCGGCGGCTCTACCACGAGCAGTCCCTTCAGCATGTTCATCCCGCAGCGGAAGGGATATTCACCGGGTTGCTCCGGTGTGAACTCGATCGTGGTGGTCTGAAACGGCGCCAGCTGCTGATCGATGCCGAACTTCTCGAACACGACGCGCGCCGAGCAGTCGGCCGTCTCGTCGCGATAGAACCGCAGTCGGACCGGCTTCCCCGCCTGCACTACGATCGTGTCGGGTGTGTAGCCGCCCTTCGCCGTGACACGCACTTCCTGCACACCGCCCGCGGTCGTGGGCGCTGCGACGGCCTCCCCACGCGAGAACAGGAAGTACCACAGCACCCAGACGATGGCGACGGCGCCGAGCGCCGTGACGGCGATCTGGGTCGTCGTCACGACGTCCTCGTTAGCGCGCCTGGACCCGCGCTCGCGCTGCCTCCGGCCGGACGGCGTGCTCGATTCGCATCGCGTAGAAGGAGCGCCAGACGAACGCCAGCGCGATGACGAGGAACGCCCCCGCGAGCACCAGACTGA
>QHSI01000157.1 GCA_003221515.1 Candidatus Rokuibacteriota bacterium | reverse complement strand
TGTCCGGGATTGAACCGGAGACCTCGTCCTTACCAAGGACGCGCTCTGCCGACTGAGCTACATGGGCGCATGCGCGAAACTTGGAGCGGGAAACGGGATTCGAACCCGCGACCCCCAGCTTGGAAGGCTGGCGCTCTACCACTGAGCTATTCCCGCCCACGCTGTAGTGGTGGGGAGGGGAGGATTTGAACCCCCGAAGGCGTTTGCCAGCAGATTTACAGTCTGCCCCCTTTGGCCACTTGGGTACCTCCCCGAATCCGCCGGCACGCTGTGTAACACCTCGAAAAAGCTGGCGCTGGCGGGAGGATTTGAACCCCCGACCCACTGCTTACAAGGCAGTTGCTCTGCCCCTGAGCTACGCCAGCACAGACAAAACTTCACACTAAGCTTGACTTTCCGATAAGTCAAGCGATTTGCCCTTTAGATTTCGCTGCCGAGCGACTTCGTAGCAGATGACAGCGCCGGCCGCGGCGACGTTCAACGATCCCACGCGGCCCAGCATCGGGATCGTGACCAGCACGTCGCAGGCACGCGCGACGTGAGACCGGAGCCCTTCGCCCTCGCTTCCCAAGACCACGCAGAGGGGCCCGGTCAGGTCCGTGGACCACACCGGAACCCCGGCGCCGGCGACACCGCCAAAGACCCAAATCCCAGATTTCTTCAACACTTCAACGGCGTTGACCAGGTTGGTCTCGCGCGCGACGGCGAGGTACTCGACCGCGCCCATGGCGGCGCGCGCCGCCGCGTCGGTAAGGCCGACCTGGTGGTGCTTCGGCACGATCACGCCGTGGGCGCCGAAGCTCTCGGCGGTTCGAAGGAGCGCGCCGAAGTTCCTTGGATCCTGAATCTGGTCGAGCGCGACGAAGAAGGGTGTCTGTCCCCGAGACGGGGGGATCTCGAGGAGCTCGGCCAGGTCGACGTACTCCGCCGACGCCACGCGAGCGACCACGCCTTGATGGCGGTCCGAGCCGGCCATCGCGGTGAGCTGATCGCGCGTACGGTACGCAATCTTGACCCCCGCGCGCCGCGCGAGGGCCACGACCTCCGTCAGCGGGCCCCGCGCGCCGGCCAGCACCGCGACCTCGTCCGCGCGGCGGCCGCGCGCGCGGAGGAGCTCGAGCACGGGGTTGCGGCCATAGATACGGCCTTCCGCCATCACGGGCCTTTCGGGGTGAGCCGCGGCCCCGCCGGCGTGTCCTCGACGAGCCAGCCCAGACGCGCGATCTCGTCGCGCAGCTCATCCGAGCGTTTGAAGTCGCGCCGCGTACGCGCCTCGACGCGCGCGGCCACCAGGCGCTCGACCTCGGCCGGCGGACCTTCCGCCGCAGCGCCGCGGCCGAAGAGCCCGAGCACGCGCG
This sequence comes from Candidatus Rokuibacteriota bacterium, assembly GCA_003221515.1. Taxonomy (GTDB): domain Bacteria; phylum Methylomirabilota; class Methylomirabilia; order Rokubacteriales; family CSP1-6; genus AR31. Next base: position 9,170 of record QHSI01000157.1, on the reverse strand, counting down.
CCAGCTGCACGAGCTCGTCCACGCCCGCCACGAACGCGCTGGGCGGCGTAGCCGTGGGACCGCGGTCGCGCGCATCGGCCAGCGCCCGCACCAAGTCGAAGAGCGCGGCGAGCGCTTGCGGCGTGTTGAAGTCGTCGTCCATCGCCCGCTCGAAGCGTGGGCGGAACTCGGCGAAGGCCGGCGGCAGCGCGGCCGCGGTGGCGGCGCGGCGGACGGCGGTGGCGTCACGCAGGAGGCGCGCGAACCGGTCGAGGGCCCGGGCGGCCTCTTCGACGCGCTCCTCGGACCATTCGATCATGTTGCGATAGTGCGTGCCGAGCATCCAGAGCCGGAGCGCGTCGGGGTCGTGGCGCTTGATGGTGCACGCCTCGGCCTGGGCGATCTCGCACTCGTGGTGTGGAAAGATCAAGTCCTCGCCGCCACCGTGGAAGTCGAACGACTCTCCGAGATATTTCATGGCCATCGCCGAACACTCGATGTGCCAGCCCGGACGTCCGGGACCCCACGGGCTGTCCCACGCTGGCTCGCCCGGCTTCGCGCCTTTCCAGAGCGCGAAGTCACGCGGATCGCGCTTGCGCTCGTCGACCTCGACGCGCGCGCCGGCGAGGAGCTCGTCGAGGTTCTTCCCGGAGAGCCGGCCGTAGGGCGGGAAGCGACGGATCTCGAAGTACACGTCGCCGTCGATGGGGTAGGCGTGACCGGACGCCACCAGCCGCCCGATGAGCTCGATCATCTGCGGCACGTGCTCCGTCGCCTTCGGGTCGAGGTCGGGGGCCAGGACCCCGAGCGCGGCCATGTCGGCGCGCTCGGCGGCGATGAAGCGCTCGGCGAACTCGCGCGCGGAGACGCCCCCCTGGTTCGCGCGCTTGATGATCCGGTCGTCGACGTCGGTGTAGTTCTTGACGAACGTGACCCGGTAGCCCTTGAACGTCAGATAGCGGCGAATCACGTCGAAGACCATCGCGCTCCGCGCGTGGCCGATGTGCGAGTGGTCGTACACGGTCACCCCGCACACGTACATGCCGACGGCGGGAGCGGCCAGCGGCACGAATTCCTCCTTCGTCCGCGTCATCGTGTTGTAGATCCGGATCATTCGGTCACCTCGACGCTCACGACCGCCATCGCGGCCATGCCTTCCTCGCGGCCGAGCAGGCCGAGCCCCTCGGGGCTCTTGGCCTTGACGCTCACCCGGTCGATCGCCAGCCCCAGCACGTCGGCCAGCCGTTTGGCCATCTCCGGCAGCAGCGGGGCGAGGCGCGGCGCCTGAGCGAGCAGGGTCGCGTCCACGTTGACGAGTCGGCCACCGTGCGCGCTCACCAGCTCGACGACGCGGCGAAGCAGGACCAGGCTCGAGATGTTGCGATAGCGCTCGTCGGTGTCGGGGAAGTGGCGGCCGAGGTCGCCGAGCGCCACCGCCCCGAGCAGCGCCTCGCCGACCGCGTGCGACAGCACGTCGGCGTCGGAGTGGCCGCCGAGCCCTCGGTCGGATTCGACGGTGACGCCGCCCAGGACGAGCGGCCGGCCGTCGACGAGCGGGTGGAGGTCGAATCCCAGACCGACGCGCGTCACCGGGACCTCATTCGGCGGACGCGCCGCAGATCGTCCGGTGTCGTGATCTTCACGTTCTCGGGGAGCCCGCGTACCACGCGCACCGGATGGCCGAGCCGCTCGACGAGCATCGCGTCGTCGGTTCCCACCACGCCGTCGCGCCGCGCCTTCTCGTGCGCCTCGCGGAGCAGATCGGCGCGGAACGCCTGCGGCGTCTGGACCACCCAGAGCTCCGAGCGATCGAGCGTCGCTTCGACCACGTCGTTTCGCACCCGCTTGACGGTCTCGACGACGGGCAGGGCGCAGATCGCGGCGCCGAACTCCGCGGCGGCGTTCACGACATCCGCGATGAGGCGCTCGGAGATCAGCGGACGGACCGCATCGTGGACGACGATGATCTCGGCGTTCTCGGGCACCGCCTGCATCGCGAGCCACACCGAGTCCTGGCGCGATCCGCCCCCGGCCACGACCGCGAGCCGCACGCGGCGGCCCAGCGGCGCCAGGACCTGGCGCGTGCGCTCGACGTGCGACGCCGGCGCCGCCACCACGATCGCCGCCACGCCGGGATGACGCGTGAAGCGACCGATCGTCATCGTCACCACCGCGACTCGCCCGATCTTCATGAACTGCTTCGGCGTGCGCGTCCCGAAGCGCGTGCCGATCCCGCCGGCCGGGATGACGACCGCGATTCGGTTCGACGATGTCACCGTCGCGCGGCTCACGCGGGATCGCCCTCACCCAGCACCGCCGCCAGGGCGTCGGCGACGGTGGCCACGCCGTGGACCTTGATCGGCGCCTTGGTCGGCTCCAGCAGGTTGCTCCTGGGAACGATGGCGCGTCGGAAGCCGAGGGCCGCCGCCTCACGCAGACGCTGGTCGAGCCCGGCGATCGCGCGGACCTCCCCGGTGAGCCCGACCTCGCCGAGCACGAGCACATCAGCGGGCACGGGGCGATCCATGTAGCTCGAGGCCGCGGCGATCACGATCCCGAGATCGGCGGCGGGCTCCGTCACCTGACCGCCGCCCGCGACGTTCACGAACACGTCCTGGCTGCCGAGCGGGACTCCGGCGCGCTTCTCCAGCACCGCCAGCAGGAGGCACACGCGATTGTAGTCGGCGCCGAGGACCGTCCGCCGCGGCATGGCCGCGGACGCCCGCGCGACGAGGGCCTGGAGCTCGAGCAGCACCGGTCGCGTTCCCTCGAGGCTCGAGACGACGACCGAGCCCGGCGCGCCCTGCGGCCGCTCGGCGAGGAAGAATCCCGAGGGGTTCGTGACCTCGACCAGCCCGCCCTCCGCCATCTCGAACACGCCGATCTCGTTCGTGGAGCCGAACCGGTTCTTCACCGCGCGCAGCACGCGGTACGCGTGGTGCTGCTCTCCCTCGAAGTACAGCACCGTGTCGACGAGGTGCTCGAGGACGCGCGGCCCGGCGATCGCGCCGTCCTTCGTGACGTGACCGACCAGGAACGTCGCGATGGATCGTCCCTTGGCCAGCGTCATCAGGCGCGCTCCGCATTCACGCACCTGCGCCACGCTGCCCGGCGCCGACTCGAGCTCCGGGAGAAAGACGGTCTGGATCGAGTCGACGACGAGGCCACGCGGCTTCACGTCGTCGAGGCTCGCCTGGACGACCGACAGATCGGTCTCCGTCATGAGCAGCAGCCGATCGCTCACGACGCCGAGCCGGTCGGCGCGCATCTTCACCTGCGCCGCCGACTCCTCGGCGGTGACGTAGAGCACCGGCGGGGCGACCTGGGCGAGCGCGCACGCGGCCTGCAGCAGAAGCGTGCTCTTGCCGACGCCGGGATCGCCGCCGATGAGCACGAGCGATCCCTGCACGACGCCGCCGCCGAGCACCCGGTCGAGCTCGCCGATCCCGGTGCGCACGCGGTTGTCGTGCTGCATGGAAATGTCCTTGAGCGGCCGGGGGCCATCCGAGGTGGCGACGCTCCCGCGCGTGCCGCGCACCGGGCGCGGGCGCTCCTCGACGAGCTGGACCCAGCCGCCGCCGGCCCGCAGACAGTCCGGGCACGTGCCCGCCTTGGGGCTCGCGTACCCGCACTGCTGGCAGCGATAGACGCTAACGTCGCGCGCCGTCATCCTTCGACGTCGTTCCCTTTCCGTCCCCGAGGCCGCGGATCAGCGATCGCAGCAGGAAGCTCCGCTGCGCGCCATCGAGGATCGAGACCAGGCGCTCGTAGATCGTGGGGTCGGCGAGCAAGGCTCCCACGGTGCCCTCACCCTGATTGATCTTGTCGCTGATCGCTCGGAGGTTGGCGACAGAAACTTTCAGGTCCTGCATCGCCACCTTGAGGTCGCCGCCGTCGCCCGAGTCGGCCACCAGGCTGCCGAGCGTGCCACGCCCGCCCGCCACCCGATCGGACACCTCGCGGAGGTTGTGCGAGACCACGCGGAGATCCTCCAGCACCGGCTTGTACTTCGGATCGAACAAGAGGCCGGGCAGCAGCCCGCCCTCGCGCTCCGGGTGCTCGACCACGGTGCTGATGCGGTCCATCGCGGCGACGAACCGCTTCGCCGCCGCGGCGCTCTCGGGTGAGACGAGAACACCGGCGGCGCTCTGGCCCTTCTCGACTCGCTCCAGCAGCGTCTGCGCCGTCGCCACCAGCTCGTTCACCCGTCGCAGCGCCACCGGCTCCTCGTAGAGCAGCACGTGTGCCCAGCCGCGCCCCTGCTCGATCTGATCGACCGCCCGCCCGAGCTTGTGGACCGTCTTGGCGGCGTCGTCGACGAGCCCCGATTTGTTCACCCGGTCGACCGTCTCGCGCAGCGAATGCGCGAGCGCCCCGACGTCCTTCACCGTTTCGGCGCCTTCGGCCATCACCTTGGCGAAATCGGATGGGTCCCGCGTGGCCAGCGCCTCGCCGGGCGCGAGCGGAGGCGCCGTCGTGGTCCCGCCGGTGATCTCCACGATCCGATCGCCGAGCAGTCCCTGGGTCTCGACGCGCGCGACCGAGTCCTTGCGAATTCGATCGGAGTAGCGCCGGGCGATGTTGAGCTCGACACGCACCTTGCCGCCGGGCTCGCCGGCGAGTCGCACGTCCACGACGCGCCCGATCTGCACGCCGGCCAGCCGTACCGTCGCGCCCTCCACCAGCCCGCCCACCTCGGTGAAGTCCGCATGGATCGTGTAACGCGCCTCGAACAGCCGCGCGCGGGCGCCGAGCGCGTAGACCATGCCGAGGAAGGCCGCGAGCGCGACCAGGACGAAGACGCCGACGCGAAGCTTCAGCCCGATCTCTCGCCTGTCTTCATTCATTGGCTCGCCTCGCCTGCGGCGGCGGCTCGCACTGCCACTGCCTTGCTCATGCGCATACCTCTCGTGGCCCTAGTGAGCCGCTCCGGCCAGGAAGGCCCGGACCGCCGGATCGTCTCCGGACAGCACCGACGCGGCCGGGCCGAGGGCGCCGAACCGCCCGTCGATGAGGACGGCCACGCGGTCCGCGACCGTCCGCGCCAGCTCGATGTCGTGAGTGACGACGATCGTCGTGTCGCACACCCCGTGACGCAGCTGGAGAATGAGATCGGCCACCAGCCTCGAGTTCGTCGGATCGAGACCGGCCGTCGGCTCGTCGAACAACAGCATCTCCGGCTCGACGGAGAGCGCGCGGGCGATCCCCACCCGCTTCCGCATGCCGCCGGACAGCTCGGACGGCAAGAGCGGCAGCACCTCGCTCGAGAGGCCCACGACCGACAGGTTGCGGACGACGCGGTGGACGATCTCTGTCTCCCCGAGGCTGGTGTGCTCGCGCAGAGGATACGCGACGTTCTCCCGGACCGACAGCGAATCGAACAGCGCGGCCCCCTGGAACACGTAGCCCATCCGCCGCCGGAGCGGGAGCAGCTCCTCCTCTTTGAGGTGCTCGATATGGCGCCCGAAGACCCGGAGCCGGCCGCCGTCGGGACGGATCAGGCCCGCCACCAGGCGGAGCAGCACGGTCTTGCCGGCACCGCTGCCGCCCATGATGACGAGGGTCTCGCCCTTGGCCAGCGTGAATGACACGCCTCGCAGGACTTCGGTCGAGTCGAAGCGCTTGCTCAGGTCGACCGCCTCGACCATAGCGTCCGCCATAGTGCTAGTAGAACAGCGTCAGGAAGAGCTTGGTGAGGAAGAAGTCGGACACGATGACCGCCATGGTCACGTGGACGACCGTCGCCGTGGTCGCGCGTCCGAGCCCCTCCGTCCCGCCCTCCGTGCTGAGGCCGTTGTAGCAGCCGATGAGTGTCACGAGCGCGCCGAAGAACACGGACTTACCCACGCCGGTCAGGAAGTCCTTCGGCACGACCCAGTACGTCGTGATGTTCCAGTAGGCGTACATATCGGCGCCGCGCTCGAGGTACATGATCACCATACCGCCGAGCACGCCGAGCGCGTCCGCCAGCACCGTGAGCAGCGGAAAGACCACGAGGGCCGCCAGGACCCGGGGCACCACGAGGCGCTTGATGTAGTTCACGCCGAGGGTCCGGAGCGCGTCGATCTGCTCGGTCACCTTCATCGACCCGAGCTCGGCCGTGATCCCCGACGCGACCTTCCCGCCAACGAGAATCGCGGTCAGGACGGGGCCGAGCTCCCGGAGGATCGCGAGCGCGGCGATCGGGCCGACGTAGCTCTCGGCGCCGAAGCGGGCCATGTTGACCGCGCTCTGGATCGTGAAGACCATCCCGGTGAAGGTCGCGGCGGTCAGCGCCACACCCAGCGACCGCACCCCCATGGTCTCGATCTCCTGGACCACGAGGCGGAAATACTTCGGCGGCAACGCGAGGCTCCGGAACACCGTGCCCGTCAGCAGGCCGACACCGCCATACCACACCGCGGTGCGCCTCAGGTAGACCTCCATCAGTCGGCTCGCTCCCTCTCGAAGCTCTCGACGAACCTGAGAAAGTCTGGGCGCCACGACTCGAACGACGGGGGTGGCGCGACGTACACGAAATCGTAGACGCAGCGCTCGTCCTTCATCACGTACGCCTCGATCCGCGTCGACTCGTCGCGGCCGGCCAGCCGTCCGTCGAGCACGCGGTGAACGGCGCGCCCCCCGTTCAGCGAGACCTCCTCCCGCGTGATGGGCGTCCGGTCGCGGAGGCCGATCAACAACTGGCGCAGCAACAGGTCACGACTGCGAGCCGCCGCCTGTTGATCGCACTCGGCGTTCGCCAGCATCGCCGCGCCGCCGCCATGGTGACGGAGCTCCAGGTCCGCTCGGCTCTCGTCAGCGACGATCCATTCGGGGCTCGGGAGCGTCACGCGATAGCCCTTCGCGGAATGATAGACGCCGTTCTCGATCCGCCGACCGGCACACGCCGTCAGCGCGATCATCGCCACGAGCACGAGCGCCGCCTGAGCGCGGCACACGCGTTCGCTACCGGTCCGGGATGGTCCGTCCCGCGTGCCGTCGTGCCAGCTCTTTCAAGACCTCGCGGAGCGGAATCCCCCGCGCTCCGAGCAGCACGAGGGTGTGGAACCACAGGTCGGCGACCTCTTCCACCACACGCCGGTCTCCCTGACCACCTAGCGCCGCCGTGATCACTTCGGTCGCCTCCTCGCCGATCTTCCGGCACATTTCAGCCTCGCCCGCCGACAGCAGGCTCGCGACGTACGATCCGGCCGGCCGATTCACCTTTCTCTCCTCGATCGTACGCTCGAGCCGCTCGAGCATCCCCGCCGGAGCGGGGCGCAGCGAGATCTTCGCGCCGTCCTTCAGCGGCGTGAAGAAGCACGTCCGCTGTCCCGTGTGGCAGGCGACGCCCTCCTGGTGGGCCTGGACGAGTAATACGTCGGCGTCGCAGTCGGCGAACACCGACTGCACGTGCTGCACGTGACCGGACGTCTCGCCCTTCCGCCAGGGCTTCCCCCGCGAGCGTGACCAGAAGTGAGACAGACCGCTGGCCAGCGTCGCCTCGACGGCCGGGCGGTCCATCCACGCGACCATCAAGATCTCGCCGGTATCGACTTCCTGGACAACGGCCGGGATCAGCCCCTGGTCGTCGAACTTGAGCTCGTCGAGCGTCACGGCTCGCACCGTATCTCGACGCCGCGCTCGCGCAGGTAGGCCTTCGCCTCGGCGATCGTGTGCGTCCCGAAGTGGAAGATCGACGCCGCCAGCACCGCGTCGGCGCAACCCTCGACGAGCCCCTCGTAGAGATGCTCGAGGGAGCCCGCGCCGCCCGAAGCGATCACCGGCACTGACACGGCCAGCGAGACCGCGCGCGTGAGCTCGAGATCGTAACCGTCCTTGGTTCCGTCGCGATCCATGCTGGTCAAGAGGATCTCGCCGGCGCCGCGGGCCACCGCCTCGCGCGCCCATTCGACCGCGTCGCGCCCGGCCGGCCGGCGCCCGCCGTGGGTGTAGACACCCCACCGCGCCGGCTCGCCTGGTCGGCTCTGCTCTTGCCGGGCGTCGATCGCGACGACGATGCACTGGCTGCCGAAGCGCTCGACCGCCTCGCGGATCACCTCCGGCCGATCCAGGGCGGCCGTGTTCAGCGAGACCTTGTCCGCTCCCGCCCGGAGCAGCCGCCGCACGTCGTCGACCGAGCGGATTCCCCCGCCGACCGTCAGCGGCATGTAGATACCTTCGGCGGTCCGGCGGACGACGTCCAGCATGATGTCGCGCGCTTCGTGTGAGGCGGTGATGTCCAGGAACACCAGCTCGTCGGCGCCCTGGGCGTCATACGCGAGCGCGGCCTCGACGGGGTCCCCGGCGTCGCGCAGGTCGACGAACTGCACGCCCTTGACGACGCGGCCGTCCTTGACGTCGAGGCAGGGGATGACGCGTTTGGCGAGCAACGGTCAAGCGCTCGCGGCGACCGCGGACTGCGCTTCGCGGAGATCGATGGCGCCGGTGTAGAGGGCGCGGCCGACGACAACCCCCACGACCCCGGGGATTGCCGCCAGCTTCTTGAGATCCTCGACGCGGCCGACGCCTCCCGAGGCGAGGACGGGCATGCCGATCTCGCGCGCGAGCGCCGCGGTGTCCTCGACGTTGGGGCCGAGCTCGGTGCCGTCGCGGCTCACGTCGGTGAAGAGCAGCGCCGCCGCGCCCGCGTCGCGCGCCCGCGCGCCGACCTGCATCACCGTGTCGTCGACGACGGCCGTCCAGCCCTCGACCGCGACGCGCAGCCCGCGCGCGTCGACGGCCACGACGATCCGGTCGGGATGGAGTCGGCAGACGTCGCGCAGGAACGCGGCATCGCGCGTGGCCCTCGTGCCGACGACGGCCCACCGGGCGCCGGTCTCGAGGACCGACTCGACGGCGCGGAAGTCGCGCAGGCCGCCACCGACCTCGACCGGGATCGGGGCCATCGCGACGACGATCTTCGTGATGAGCGCGCTCTGGCGAGGCTCGCCTGCGAACGCGCCGTCGAGGTCGACGACGTGAAGCCGAGCGGCGCCGAGCTTCTTCCAGCGGAGCGCGGCCTCCAGCGGGTCGTCCGAGAAGACGGTCTCCTGGTCGCCGCGGCCCTGACGGAGGCGCACGCACCGGCCGTCCCGGAGATCGATGGCCGGGATGACGATCACGCGCCGTCCTTCACGATCGCGGCGAAGTTCTCGAGCATGCGCAGCCCCCACCGCTGGCTCTTCTCGGGATGGAACTGGGTCGCGTAG
>QHSI01000170.1 GCA_003221515.1 Candidatus Rokuibacteriota bacterium | reverse complement strand
CTGCTGGCCACCCTGGTCGGTACGCCCGGGCGCGTGTTCGGGCGGGAAGAGCTGCTGGACATCGTGTGGGGCCGAGATGGCTTCGTGGAGCCTCGGACCGTCGACGTCCACGTCGCCCGCCTGCGGGGCAAGTTCACTGCGGCCAACGCCGAGGAGCCCGGCATCGAGACGGTGCGGGGCGTCGGCTATCGGTTCCGGGACTCGAAACCGTAACGGGCGCGAAAAGGAGACGCACGGATGAGAGCGACGAGACGTTTGGCGATGGTGGCCGCGGTGCTTCTGACCGGGGCGACAATCGTGTACGCCTCCAACCCCCCGAAGGTCGATCCCGCGTTGCCGGCCTACAAGGCGGTCAGCGGCGTGAGCGGTAACCTGAGCAGCATCGGCTCGGACACGCTGAACAACCTGATGACGCTCTGGGCCGAGACCTTCAACAGGTTCTATCCGAACGCCAAGATTCAGATCGAGGGTAAGGGGTCCTCGACGGCCCCGCCCGCCCTCATCGCCGGCACTGCCCAGCTCGGTCCGATGTCCCGGGCGATGAAGGGCACCGAGATCGACCAGTTCGAGAAGAAGTACGGCTACAAGCCGACCCAGATCCGCACCTCGGTCGACGCTCTCGGCGTGTTCGTGAACAAGGACAACCCCATCAAGTGCCTCACGCTGGCCCAAGTGGACGCGATGTTCTCCAAGTCCCGACGCTGGGGCTACAAGGAAGACGTGAAGAGCTGGGGCCAGCTCGGCCTCGCCGGCGAGTGGGCGTCGCGGCCCATCAGCCTCTACGGCCGCAACTCGGCCTCCGGCACGTACGGCTTCTTCAAGGACCACACGCTCAAGAACGGGGACTACAAGGACGAAGTGAAGGAGCAGCCGGGATCCGCCTCCGTGGTCCAGGGCGTGACGGTCGACCGCGTCGCCGCGGGCTATAGCGGGATCGGCTACGCGACCGCCGGTGTGCGGGCCGTCCCGCTCGCCGAGAAGGAAGGCGGCAAGTGCTACGAGGCCGATCCGGACAACGCCTACGCCGGGACCTATCCGCTGGCGCGCTTCCTTCCCGATTCCGGCCTCGGTCGCGAAGGAAGAGCTGGGCAAGATCGAATAGGTGGCCACCACTGTCGAGACGCTGAGAACGGGCGAGCCGACGGGTCCGGCTCGCCCGCTCGTCGTGAGCCGGGCTCGCACGAGCCGGCGTCTCCTGATCGATCGTCTCGCCGCCCGCGTCGTCGTCCTCGGCGGCATCATCATCATCGCCTCGATCCTGGCGATCCTGCTGGTCATCGTCGGTGAGATGTACCCGCTCTTCAAAAACCCGACCGCCGACCTGGCGGGAAGCTATCAGCCTTCGGTCGCGACCACACCCGCCGCCGGCGACTCGCTCGGTATCGACGAGTACCAGGAGGTCGCGTACGCAGTCACCCGAAACGGCACGCTGGCGCTCTATGCGCTCGACGGTAAGAGGTCGCTGGCGGCGATCCCGGTGCCTGTGCTGAGCGGCGCCGAGATCACCGCCGTCGCCGCGCTCGGCAAGGACCTCCTGGCGCTCGGGACGTCCGACGGGCGAGTGATCCCGCTCGACCTGAAGTTCGAGGTGACGTTCCGCGAAGGGGGTCGTTCGGTGGCGGCGAAGCCCGAGTTTGGCGAAATTCTCGGACTCGACCCCGACAAGAAGCGCCCGATCCTGCGCCTGACGAGCATCACGACAAGCACGGGTCCGGTGAGCGTCGCTCAGGTCGGTCCGAGCGAGCTGCTCGTGCACGCGGTCGTCGAGAAGAAGGCGCTGATCGGCGGAAGCCGCAAGGAGGAGTCGATCACGCCGGCGACCGTCCAGCTGGACGGCGAGATCACTGCGCTCAGGCTCGATGGCCGCGGCGAGGACCTGTTCATCGGGACGTCCCGCGGTCAGGTGATCCGGTACGACGTGCGCGAGCCGCAGAGCCCGCAGCGGGTCGCGGCAGTGGACATCGCCACCGCGCCCGTGACCGCTCTGGGGTTCCTGATCGGAGACCGGACGCTCGTCGTCGGCGACGGCCGCGGCGGTGTTTCGACGTGGCAAGTGGTGCCTCCGCCGTCAGGCGGCGAGCGGCGCCTCACGCGCGTCCACACCTTTCAGGGGCACGGCGGACCGGTCGTCGCCGTCAACAGCTCGAAGCGTGACAAGGGCTTCGCGACGGCCGACGCTTCGGGGCAGATCCACGTGCACTACGGCACCTCCGGGCAGACGCTCTTGTCGATGAAGGTGGCCGATGGCCCGGGGCTTCAGGCCCTCGTCGTCGCGCCGAAGGGCGACGGGATCATCGCGGCGGACCGCGCCGGCCTGCTCACCCTGTGGCGGGTCGACAACCCGCATCCGGAAGTCACGCTCAAGACCGTCTTCGGCAAGGTGTGGTACGAGGGCTATTCCGAGCCCGCCTGGGTGTGGCAATCGACCGGCGGGACCGACGACTTCGAGGCGAAGCTCAGCCTGACGCCGCTGATCTACGGCACGCTCAAGGGGACGTTCTACGCACTGATGTTCGCGGTGCCGCTCGCCCTCCTCGCCGCCGTCTACGTCAGTGAGTTCATGCATCCGAACGTCAAGGCGTACGTGAAGCCGGTCGTCGAGATCATGGCGGCGGTGCCGAGCGTCGTCCTCGGTTTCCTGGCCGGTCTCTGGCTGGCCCCCACCATCGAGCAGATCGTCCCGGGTCTGTTCTTGATGCCCCTGGTCGTCGCGGTGTGCATCCTGGCGGTGTTCGGGCTGTGGCTCATCGTGCCGCGTGCGATCCGCGGTCGCGTCCGGCCGGGGATGGAGCTGGCGCTCCTGGTGCCGGTCGTCGCCGCAGGCGTCTGGCTCGCCATGGCGCTGGGTGGTGTCGTGGAGCGGGTCCTTCTCGGTGGAAGCTATCGCGGCTGGCTCCTCTCGGCGCTCGGGCTCACGTACGACCAGCGGAACTCGCTGGTCGTCGGCATCGCGATGGGCTTCGCGGTGATCCCGATCATCTTCACGATCGCCGAGGACTCGCTCGCCAACGTGCCCCAGCACCTCCGGGCCGGTTCGCTGGCGCTGGGGGCTACGCGCTGGCAGACGGCGATCCGGATCGTTTTGCCGACCGCGAGCCCCGGCATCTTTTCCGCGATGATGATCGGCTTCGGCCGCGCCGTCGGCGAGACGATGATCGTGCTGATGGCCACCGGCAACACGCCGGTGATGGACTGGTCCATCTTCAACGGCTTCCGCGCGCTCTCCGCCAACATCGCGGTGGAGCTGCCCGAGGCGCCGGAGGGGGGAACGCTCTTCCGGGTCCTGTTCCTGGCGGCGTTCCTCCTGTTCTGCCTGACCTTCGCGGTGAACACCGTGGCCGAAGTGGTGCGGCTCAAGCTGCGCCGGAAGTTCCGCTACCTGTGAGCACGGCGGCGCGGCGCCTCTGGCGGAGCGGCGAGCCCTTCATCTGGCTGACCGGCGGGGCGCTAGCGCTCGCGCTGCTGCTCGTCGCCGGGTTCCTTTGCCTCATCGTGGTCAA
>QHSI01000130.1 GCA_003221515.1 Candidatus Rokuibacteriota bacterium | reverse complement strand
TCCGTGACCGCCAGCCCACCGGTCATCGTCCTCATCTCGACGGATCCGCGCGCGTCCCACCGGGCGAACGAAGCGATGCGCATCGGCCTCGGGATCGTCGCGGGCGAGAACGACGTCACCTTCGTCCTGCTGGGCGCCGGCGTCCACCTCCTCGACGAGGACACCGACGACCTCGTCGACGGCGACGACATCGCGAAGTTCCGCGCGAACCTCAAAGCGCTCGGCGTGCCGTTCCACGTCGAGAAGGACGCCGTGCCCAGCGATCCGACCTGGAACGCCGACGGGCACTCCGTGATGCCGGTCACGCGCGCGGAGATCGCGGGCCTCGTCCAGCGCGGTCGCCGGTTCCTGGTGTTCTGATGACCGCCGTCCTCCACCTGCTCAAGAGTCCTGACACCGCGCTCGCACGCGCCGTGCTCGACCGGAACCTTCGCGACGGCGACCGCGTCACGGTGGTCGTCCTGCCGGGTGGCGCGGCATCGGGATTGCCGGCCGGCGTTCTGGTTCATCACCTCGACGGTGATCTCTCGTACGGCCAGCTGCTCGAGCTGATCTTCGAAGCCGACCAGGTCGTGAGCTGGTAGGCGCGCGCCGGACATCGCTGGGGTCATCGGTTCCGGTATTCGTCCAGCCAGGCCATCTGGATCGACTCGAGGATCTTCTCGTTGGAGCTCTTGGGGTCGTCCGTGAAACCCGGCAGCTCGGTCACCCACCGATGGAGGTCGGTGAACCGCACCGTCAGCGGATCCCGTTCCGGGTGACGCTCGCTGAGGGCGATCGCGATGTCCTCGGTATCCCGCCAGGTGATCACTTGGGAATCTCCACGACGACGTTGCCGCGCACGACCGCCTGGCACCCGAGCCGCGAATGGATGGTGAGGCCCTCGGCCGTGTCGAGTCGGTCCTCTTCGTCCGGCTGCATCTCGGAGAGGTTCTCCTCGCCTTCCTTCACGATGACGTGACAGGTGGTGCAGGCGCAGCTTCCGCCGCAGTTGTGCTCGAGGTGGATGTGGTTCGCCAGCGCGATGTCGAGGAGCGAGCCCGGCTTGCCGTGGTCGGCCATCGGGTACGTCTCGTCGTCGACCTCGACCGTCACGTTGAGCGGCAGGAACGTCACTTTGTGGACCGCCATTACTTCTCCAACACCTGATCGGCCCGCCGGCTCGCCAGCGCCGCCTTGAGGGCGGCGTCCATCATGAGCTCCGCGAGATGCTCGGTGGCCCGGTTCATCGCGGTGGTCGCCTCGCGGATCAGCTCGCGGTCCTCGGTCGCGCGGGCCCGCCGCAGCGCGTCCAGCGCCGCGCCGATGGTCTGCTGCTCTTCGGCACCGACCAGTGCTTCACCCTGCCGGAGCGCGCGCTCGACGTGGGTGATGACCGTGTCCGCCTCGTTGCGCGCCTCGATCAGCAGCCGCGCCTCCACGTCCGCCTCGGCGTAGGTGAACGACTCCTCGACCATCCGGTCGACATCACCCTCCGCGAGGCCGTACGTCGGTCGCACCTCGATCGCGGCGGCCTTGCCGGTGCGGAGCTCGGTGGCGGTCACCTGCAAGATCCCGTTGGCGTCGATCAGGAAGACGACTTCGATTTTGGGCATGCCGGCCGGCATCGGATCGACGCCCGACAGCTCGAAGCGGGCGAGCGAGCGGCAGTCCTTGGCGAGCTCCCGCTCACCCTGGACGACGTGCATGTCGACCACGCGCTGGCCGTCCACCGAGGTCGTGAACATCTCGCGCGCGTTGGTGGGGATCGTCGTGTTACGCGGGATCAGGACGCTCACGATGCCCCCGAGCGTCTCGATCCCCAGCGAGAGCGGCGTGACGTCCAGCAGCAGCATGTTCGTGATCCCGCCGGCCAGGATGTGCGCCTGCACCGCCGCGCCCAGCGCCACCACCTCGTCCGGGTTGAGCTGACTGTGCGGCGTCTTGCCGAAGAGCTCGTGCACGCGACGCCGCACCAGCGGAACCCGCGTCGACCCGCCGACCAGCACGACCTCGTCGATGTCCGCCGGCGCCAACCCGGCGTCGGCGAGGGCCATCCGGCACGGCAGCAGGGTCGAATCGACGAGCTGCCCGATCAACCCTTCGAGGTCACCTCGCGTGATCTCGCGCGAGTACGTGAATGCGTCGAACGGGATCGTCAACGGGGTCCGCTCGTCGGTCGAGAGCCTGACCTTCGCGGCTTCGGCGGCGAGCCGCAGCTCCTGCATCGCCTCCGGATCAGGGGAGAGATCGGCGCCGTGCCCACCCCGGATCTCGTCGAGCAGCCACCGCACGATCGCCCGATCGAAGTCGTCGCCGCCCAGATGGGTGTTGCCGTTCGTCGCCAGGACCTCGAAGACGCCGTCCTTCACTCTCAGGATGGAGATGTCGAACGTCCCGCCGCCGAGGTCGTAGACGGCCACCACACCCTCGTGGAGACGCTGCAGCCCGTAGGCGAGCGCCGCCGCCGTCGGCTCGTTGAGGATCCGCACCACGTCGAGTCCGGCGATGCGGCCGGCGTCCTTGGTCGCCTGGCGCTGGCTGTCGTCGAAGTACGCCGGCACCGTGACGACCACCTTCTCGATCGGCTCCCCGAAATGGGCCTCCGCGCGCTCCTTGAGCGACCGCAGCACGATCGCCGAGACTTCCGGCGGCGTGACCTCACGGCTTCCGATCTGGATCTTCACGATCCCTTCGGACGGCAGCACCTTGAACGGGAAGTAGCGCAGCTCCCCCTTGACGTCCTCGTAGCCGCGGCCCATCAAGCGCTTGATCGAGTAGACCGTCGACTGGGGCCGGCGCACCAGCTGCCGGCGCGCGGCGGCGCCCACCAGCACGCCCTCGCCCGCGAACGAGACGATCGACGGCAGCAGCCGCTGACCGTCACGGTCGGAGATCACCCGGGGCTGCCCGGTCTTGTCGTCGACGTAGGCGACCAGACTGTTGGTCGTTCCCAGATCAATGCCGACGATGCGAGACATGGCCCTCCCCAGCCTCTCCCAGTGCCTGGTCGATGTCGTCGATCACGGTGCGGAGGTACGCGCGTGTGGCCAGCGCGTCCTTGAATCCCCCGAGGACGCGCGAGCGCTCCGCGGATCCTCCGGCGTCCCACGCCTCGCTGAGCGGACCGCGCAGCCGAGCTTCCTCGTCCCGATAGCGCGCCAGCAGGCGATCGCGCTGAGCCGCGAGGGTCTCCCTTGCGCCGGGCTCCAGCCCGTCCGATCGGTTCGACGCCTTGGCCTCCTGCAGCGCTTCCTGGATCTCGAACATTTCCCCCAGCAGCTCGGGCGGCGCCTTCGGTTTCACGGTCGCGCCCTCTTTGGTCTCGCGCCCCTCTTCGAGCCTGACCAGATACTCGATCCGACTGATCGGATCGCGCAGCGCCCGGTATGCGGCGTTGAGCCGCGCCGACGCGTCCAGGACTTCGGCCTGGCGCTCCGCGGGAGCCGCCTGGTGAAAGTCGGGGTGGTAGCGCCGGGAGAGCTCGTAGAACTTGCGCTGCAGCTCGGCACCGTCGATCCGGAGCCGGCGCGGCAGTCCGAACACCTCGAAGTGATCCATCGTCCTCACTGCCCTCAAAAACGAGAACGGGCCCTCCGCCGGGCCCGTTCTCCGAAGCTCGAGGACCCGGCTACGCCGAAAACGACGTGCCGCATCCACAGCTCGACTTCGCTTGGGGGTTGACGAACGTGAAGCCGCCCGTCAGCCCCTGCTGCACGTAGTCGAGGGTCGTGCCATTCAGGTACAGGTAGCTCTTCTTGTCGACGACGACCTTGATGCCGTCGATCTCGAACTCCTTGTCGTGCGGCCCGATCTCGCTGTCGAACTCCAGCGAGTACGAGAGACCCGAGCACCCTCCGCCCTTCACGCCCATCCTCAGGAAGACGGTGCTGGGCAGGTTCTGCGTTTGCTGGAGCTCCTTCACCTGCTTCACCGCAGCCTCCGACAACGCTAGCGCCATAGAACTATGCCCTCCCCTGCGCTACCTGGACGCCTCGGCGTCCGCGACGTGCTTCTCGCGGTAGTCCGCCAGCGCTGCCTTGATCGCGTCCTCCGCCAGCACCGAGCAGTGGATCTTGACCGGCGGCAGCTTCAGCTCGTTCACGATGTCCGTGTTCTTGATCTTGGACGCCTCGTCGACCGTCTTGCCCTTCAGCCACTCGGTGGCCAGGCTCGACGACGCGATGGCGCTGCCGCAGCCGAACGTCTTGAACTTGGCGTCCTCGATCACCCCGGTGTCGAGGTTGACCTTGATCTGCAGCTTCATCACGTCGCCGCATTCCGGCGCTCCGACGAGCCCCGTCCCCACCCCCGGCGTGTCCTTGGTGAAGGACCCGACGTTGCGCGGGTTGTTGTAATGGTCGACGACCTTCTCGCTATACGCCATGGTGCGACCCCCTTACTCGGCCTTCCAGCGAATGGACTTCAGATCCACGCCTTCTTTCGCCAGCTCGTACAGCGGCGACATGTCGCGCAGGCGCTTGACGACCTCGATCGTCCGCGCGCCGACGTGCTCGACCTCTTCCTCGGTGGTGAATCGGTGGAGGCTGAACCGGATCGACGAATGGGCCAGCTCGGCGCTCGCGCCCAGCGCGCCGATCACGTAGGACGGCTCCAGCGTCGACGACGTGCACGCCGAGCCCGACGAGAGCGCCGTCTCCTTGTTCAGCCCCATCAGCACCGACTCGCCCTCGACGTACGCGAACGAGATGTTCAGGTTGTGCGGCAGCCTCCGCTCCGGATGTCCGTTGAGGAACGCCTCGTCGACATTGGAGAGGATCATGTCTTGGAGGCGATCGCGCAGCTTCGCGAGCCGGGCGCCCTCCACGGCCATCACCTCGCCGCAGATCTCGGCCGCCCGCCCGAAGCCCACGATGAGCGGCACCGGCAGCGTTCCGGAGCGCATTCCGCGCTCGTGGCCGCCGCCGTCGATGAGCGGGGCGATGCGCACCCGCGGACCCTTGCGCCGAACGTACAGCGCGCCCACACCCTTCGGGCCGTACAGGAGGTGGGCGGTGCACGACAGCAGGTCGATCCCCATCGTCTCGACGTTCACCGGGATCTTGCCGACCGCCTGGGTGGCGTCGGTGTGGAAGATGATCCCCTTATCCTTGGCGAGCCGACCGATCGCCGCGATGTCCTGGATCGTGCCGACCTCGTTGTTCGCGAACATGACCGAGATCAGGATCGTCTTGTCGGTGATCGCCTTCTGGATCGCCTCGAGCTCCACGAGCCCGTCCGGCCGCACCGGCACGTACGTCACCTCGTAGCCTTGCCGCTCGAGCCGCTTGCCGACGTCGAGGCTCGCGCGCTGCTCGATGACCGTGGTGACGATGTGATTGCCCTTCTCCCGGTACATCTCGGCGATGCCCTTGATCGCCAGGTTGATCGACTCGGTTCCGCCCGACGTGAAGACGAGCTCCTTCGGGTCGCGGGCGCCGATGATCCGGGCCAGCTGCTCGCGCGCCCGGTCCACCCCGGCTTCGGCCTCCCAGCCGAAGGAGTGATTGCGGCTCGCGGCGTGGCCGAACTTCTCGGTGAAATACGGGATCATCGCCTCGACCACCCGCGGATCCGCCGGCGTCGTGGATTGTGCGTCCATGAAGATCGGGAACTTCAGCGCCATCTGGCCTCTCCGTCTCTCCTGATCACCTGATCGACAGCACTTCGGGCGTGTCCTGGTTGCTCAGCTCGGCCAGGCTCATCGTGTCGAGCAGCCGGCTGATCGACGACTGCAGCTTCTGTACGGGCCTGCGCAGGTTGCACCGCTGCTCCTGCGGGCAGCCGCCGTGGTCCAGACAGCTCACGATGCTGATAGGGCCCTCGAGAGCCCGAACGACCTCCCCGACCGAGATGTCGCTTGGGCGGCGTGTCAGCACGTAGCCGCCCTTGGGGCCGTTCTGGCTGACGATCAGCCGGCGCTTGGCCAGTCGCTGCAGGATTTTCGCCAGGAGCTCCTGCGGGATGCGGAATTCCTCGGCGATCCGCTTCGTACTGACCGCGCCGAGCTCGTCGTGGACGGCGATATAATGAATCGCCATCAGCCCGTAATCGGCGCGCTTGGTAAAGCGGAGCATCGTGTGCTGACCCTCGTTCCCGTCGAATCCCTTGTAAAAGCAAGGTCCTTGTCACCGACCAATTCTATCGGCGACCTTTTCAGTCGCATTCTCACACCAGGACCGGCTGACGTCAACTTGAAAGGCCAGACATGACCGATAAAACAGAGTTCGAGTCCCATCTGTACCGGACGGCTCTGGCGCAGCTGGACCGAGTGGCCGGGAAGCTCCAACTTGAGCCTGATATTCACGAGCGACTGCGGTATCCGAGGCGAGCGCTGATCGTATCAGTCCCGATCCGTATGGATGACGGAAAGACTCAGGTTTTCCAGGGATATAGAGTCCACCACAGCACCGTGCTCGGACCGACCAAGGGAGGCCTCAGATACGACCTCGACGTGAACCTCGGGGAGGTCACGGCCCTCGCGATGCTCATGAGCTGGAAATGCGCCCTGGTGGGCCTGCCCTACGGGGGAGCCAAAGGCGGGGTGACCTGTAATCCCCGGGCCATGTCAGCCAGAGAGCGAGAGCACCTGACCCGGCGATACACCACGGAGATCATGCTGCTGATCGGTCCAGACCTGGACATCCCCGCTCCCGACCTCGGCACCGACGAGCAGACGATGGCGTGGATGATGGACACGTACTCGATGACCCAGGGCAAGAGCGTGCCCGGGGTTGTCACCGGCAAACCGCTGATCGTGGGCGGCTCCGCGGGCCGCCGCGAGGCGACGGGCCGTGGGATCGTGTACGCCCTCTATCAGGCGACGCGGGTCCTCGGCCATCAGCTCCGCGACCAGAAAGTCGTCGTCCAGGGATTCGGCAACGTCGGCGGCGTTGCGGCACGGCTCCTGTGGCGCGAGGGCTGCGTCGTCGTCGCGGTCAGCGACGTCAAGGGCGGCATCTGGAACGCGAAAGGACTCGACATCCGACAGCTCGAGGCCCACGTCGCCGCCACCGGCGGCGTCGGCGGGTTCCCCGACTCCGAGCCCGTCTCGAACACGCAGATCCTCGAGCAGCCGTGCGACATCCTGATTCCGGCGGCGATCGGATCGCAGCTCCGCGAGGACAACGCCGACCGCGTCAAGGCCACCATCGTCGCCGAGGGCGCCAACGGCCCGACGACGCCGGAGGCCGACGTGATCCTGCGCGACCGCGGCGTCACCGTCATCCCCGACATCCTCGCCAACGCCGGCGGCGTGATCGTGTCGTACTTCGAGTGGGTGCAGGGACTCCAATACTACTTCTGGCGCGAGAGCGAGATCACGGCGCGGCTCCAGGAAGTGATGACGCGCGCCTTCAACCGGGTGTGGGCGCTCGCCACCAAGGAAGGCGTCGATCTCAGGACGGCCGCGCTGATGGAAGGCATCCGCCGGGTGGCGGAGGGGTACCGGGTCCGCGGTCTCTATCCCTGATTCGGCCAGGCGCGCCGCAGCGCCGCCGCCGAGACCTCCGGCGGCACCTCGTTGACGTAGATCCCGCCGATACGGTTCGTGTGCTCCGGCTCGGGCGTGATCTCGAGGTGCCAGTGATAGTCGTCGCGGATCGTCGCCCAATCGCCCTGGAGGATCCGTGACCGGAGATTCGGCGCGGTGTGGAGCACCAGCTCGTAGCCGGGGTCGCCGAACCCAACCGCGAGCCCTCGGAAGTAGCCGTTGAGCAGACGCGCCAGGTCCGCGGCGGTCTCTCCCTTCAGCGCCTCCTCGAACGAGCAGCCGTGCTGTCGCGGCACGATCCACGTCTCGAGCGGCACCCGCGGCGCGTAGGGGACGATCACGGCAAACGCCGGCGTGAGCCGCACTACCCGCTCCTCGGCGCCGATCTCCTGCCGCACGATGTCGCAGTAGAGGCAGCGCCGCTTGTACTGGTAGTACTCGCGTGCCTCGCGAAGCTCGCGCCGCGTCTCGTCGAACACGATGGGAATCGCGGTCATCCGCGAGTAGGGATGATGCGGCGCCACGCCCGGCTTCTTGTGCCGGCGCGAGACGAGGATGTCGCGAATCTGACCGTCGCGCTTCAAGTCGACGAGCCGATCGCGGTACATCCAAAGCACCGACTCGACGTGCGAAGGCTCCATCGTGGCCAGCGTGTCGTCGTGGCCGGGTGACTCCACGATCAGCTCGCTCGCGCCGCGGGGATTGATCATGTCGAACATGCCGACGCCCTCACGCACGAGCTCCCACTCGATGCGGAAGTACGCGTCGGGCTCCGGCACGACCCGCACCGTCCATCCCGGTCCGTTCGCGCTCGAACCGTCGGGACGATAGGCGGCGATCTCCGGTCCGGTCAGGTGCTCCGAGCCCGGACAGTACGGGCAATCCGTCGACTTCGTCGGTTTCGCCTTCGGACGGATCAGGACCCAGTGGCCTTGCGTCGGGTCCTTTCTCAGCTCGTCCACGCGCTCCTCCGGAGGCTCAAAGCTTTGCCACATTCCAAGTCATGATACCCGTCGGCCCGACGCCGCCCGGCATACATTCAGGTGAGCCCCCGTGCGCGTCACGCACGGGACAGAGACGCGCTGCGCGCTAGTCCTTGATCTGAGTCTTCAGCTTCCTCAGATGCTGGCGGGCAACGTCGACCCAATCTTTTTCCGTGGCCAGCGGCGCTGCGAGCTCGATGTAGCGCTCCCACTGGGCGATCGCGGCTCGAGGGTCGACCTTCTCGTAGACGAGCGCGAGGTTGTACATGCCACCGGTGTGCTTGGCATCGATCTCGATCACGCGGCGGTACTCTTCGATCGCTTCTTTGTAGAGCCCCTTCTCCTCGTAGACCTCGCCGAGGCCCATGCGCGCTTCGACCGAATGCGGATCGAGGTCGATCGCTTTCTTGTAGGCGGTGACCGCTTCGTAGTAGAGGCCCTTCTCGCCGTGGTAGATCCGCCCGAGGCTCATGTGGACCCGCGGGTTCACCGGATTGTAGACGAGCGCCTTCTGATAGGCGGCGATCGCACCGTCCACATCGCTCTTCGCCGCCTTGGCGTCGCCGAGCCCGACGTAGGCGTCGGCGTAGAACGGCCGCAGCTCGATCGCCTTGGCATACGCCTCGATCGCCTGATCGAAGAGGCGCCGGGGCTGCGAAAGGTACAGGTCGCCGAGGGCCTTCATCGGCTCGGGATAGCCCGGATCGACCTGCACCGACGCGCGGAACTGCGCGGCGGCCTTCCATCGGTTGCCGAGGGCAGAGTGCACGACGCCGAGCGTGTAGTGCGCCACGACGAACGCTGGATCGGCCTCGATCGCGCGTGACAGGAGGTCGACCGCCGCTTCGTTGCTCTCTTGGTCACCGCGCAGGGCCGCGATCTGACCGCGCGCGAACAGCTCGAACGCCCGCAGCGACCGGGTCGGCCGCGAAGCCCCACCACGTCGGTCGCGCCTGACTTCACCTCCAGGAGCTGCGGGAGCACGACGAAGTCGGTCCCGCGACGCTCGATGCGGCCGAAGAGCACGGTGTCGGCCCGCATGGCCCGGGCGGCCTGCGCGAGCGCGGTCTCCCCCGTCGCATCCCCGCGCCCCATGGTGCGCACGCGCGCGCGCTCGACCTGCACGAACGTCGGTTGCTGGGCCAGCCCGAGGCCGAGGATCTGGGCGATCCCCTCGGCCGTCCACTGCTCCTCCCGGTCGAGCCCGGACGCATCGAACGGGACGATCAAGACCACGCGGAGTTTCGGGTCAGCGGCGTAGGCTCCGCCCGCGACGAACAGCGTGAGGTGGATCGCAGCCACTGCGAGGAGCCGCGACCGTCGGTCGAGTCCGCGCATCAGGGCACCTCCCTCACCCGGAGCATCCGGTGAATGAACAGGGCCACCCGCGAGAACGCGCCGGGACCGATGCGACGCAGCGCGACGTCCGGAACGAGCAGCAGCGCGACCAGCCCAACCAGCCACGGCCAGATGTCGACGGCGATGCGCGACTGCCGCCGCGCCGTCAAGAACGCGTCTTCCGGCTTCGCGAGCGCCGAGCCGCCCGTCAGCTCCGCCAGCTCGCGCAGGAGCGTTTCGTCCACGCCGAGATCGCGAAGCTCTTGAGCGTACGGTACCACCAATCCCGCGAGCTGCGAACCGACGACGCGGTCGTTCCGGCGCTGCGCCATGCCCACGAGGTAGACGCCTTCCTGCGCCGCCGGGAACCGGCCGCGATACCGGCCGGGACCGACCTGCTCGAGGTCGATCACGGTCCGCTCCCGGTTGGGTGCGACCACGCCGACCTGCGAGTCCAGGAAGTTGATGAACTCCCCCTTGGGATCGACGGCGTCGACGACGATCTCGCCCATGTTCTCGCGCCGCTCGACGAAGGCGACCGTGTCACTGCGCGATCCGCTCCGGAGCGTCCAGCGGGTCAGCTGCGCCCAGAAGCGGTTGAACTCGCGCCAGCGGAGCCAGAGGACTCCCCACTTCGCCTTGGCGTCGGACGTGAAGGCGGCGGAGCGCCCGAGGCCGTAGCGCCAGGTCGCGAGCACCGGGTCTTCCTGATGGCTCATCAGCACGAGGTCAGCGCTGGACTTCAGCGTGGTCGCGACGTACCCGCCGAGCGGCGGCGCGTTCTTCCAGTCGATCTCCTGGATCGCCTCGTGGCCGGGCGCCGTGAGCTGCGGCTTGAACGGCTGCTCCACGAGCGAGGCCTTCGAGGCCAGCTGGGTCTCCAGCGTGAAGATGCGCGGGATCGTCTGCGAATCCTCGGTGTAGTAGAACCGCCCGCGGCCCCACTTCGCGACGTCCACCATCAGCTGGACGTCGGCGTCCTTGCCGATCGCCACCGTCGAGACCGTGATCTTGTCCTTGGACATGCGCCGCAGCAGCCCCTGAAAATCGCCGCGCGTCATCTGTCCGTCGGACAGGAAGATCACGTGCTTGAGCAGGGCCGGCCGCTCGAACAAGACCTGGTACGACTCCTTCAGGGCCGGATATCCGTCCGTCCCGCCGCCGGCCTTGATCGTCGCGATCGCGTGGTGGACCGCGCCCTTGTCCTTGGCCGGCCGCACCGGCGCGTCCCAGACGAACTCGGTGTCCCAGCTCATGACGCCGACCTCGTTGCGCTCGTCGAGCAGGTCGACCACGAGGTGGGCGGCTTCCTTGGCGAGGTCGAGCTTGGTCACCTTCTCGTCGGTCGACATCGCCATGGACCCGGAGCGGTCGATCGAGAGGACCACCGCGAGGCTCGGGATCTCGACCTTCTGCTTCACCTCCATCGTGACGGGCAGCGCCTCTTCGACCGGCGTCCGATAGTAGCCGCCGAGGCCGAAGCTCTCCTCACCGCCGATCATGACCAGGCCGCCGCCGTAGTCGCGGACGTAGTCCCTCATGTACGCCATCTGGGGCCGCGTCAGCTTGAGTGACGACACGTTGGAGAGGACGACGCCGTCGTACTTCTGGAGTCCGGCCAGGTCGGTCGGGATCTGCTGCGGCTCGACCACCGTCACGTCGATGTTCTGCGAGCGCAGTGCGCCGGCCAGCGACTGTGCGTGGCTCCGGTCGCGGTCGGCGAGCAGCACTTGCGGCCGGCCGCGGACCACGATCGCGCCGACGGCGCGGTTGTTGTCCTCGATCGTGTCCCCGTCGACCTCCAACGCCGCCTGGTAGACGTGGATGCCACTGGTGTCGAGCGACTGGCGATAGCTGAAGACGTTCTTGCCCGCCGTCAGCCGCACGACCTGCGAGCCCAGGAACTCGCCGTTGCGGAAGAGCGAGAGGCGTCCTTCCGTGTCGCGGTGACTCCACACCACGACCCTGGCCTGGAACGGCTCGCCGAACTTCACCTCGTGCGGGAGCACCATCGCCTCGGCGACGACTTCCTGGGTGAAGGTCAGCGGTGCGGCCACGTAGTGGATGTCGGCGCCGGCGTCCTTGGCCGCCTGGGCGCCCGCCAGGGCGCTGCCGGTGTTCTGGCGCCCGTCGGTGAGCATGACGATGCGGTTCGCGGAGCCGGGCGGCAGCACCGCGAGCCCGAGCTGGATAGCCTGGAAGAGGTTCGTGCCGCGTCCGTCGACCTGCGCCTTCGGACGGTCGACGGCCGTCCGGGCCGCGAGTGGATGCTCGACGACCGCCTGCTCGCCGAACGCGATCACGGCGTTGCGGTCGCCGCTCTTCATGTGCGTCACGGCGTCGGCGACGAAGCGATACGCGCGCTCGCGCGACGCGAGGCTGACGCTGTCGGACAGGTCGAGCAGGAACACGACGTTCATCCGATCGACCCAGCGCGGGAGCGTCGGCCGGAGCAGCGTCAGGCAGAGCACGGCGACCAGCGCGGTGCGCAGCGCGAGCGCCCAGCGGTCGCCCGGGCTCGACGGCATGCGGAGCTGTCCGGCGCTCTGTCGCCGCCAGTAGAGCAGCCCCTCGACGGCGAGGAGCCCGAGCGCCAGGATGACGAGCAACGGCCACAGCTCGCGCTGGACCGGAACCGGCGCGGCCGTGGGAGGCGGCCCGCTCGCCACTGGGAGCGGCCGCGGCGCCAAGTTGGACTCGTCGCCGTCCATCAAGTTGACCGCGACGCGCATCTCGCCGCGCGCCGTCGCGAGCTTGTAGATCCCCGCCTCGTCGGTCTCCGTGTAGCTCAGCACGCCGCGGGTGACGCGACCCTGCACCGAGCGGCCGCTGGGCGTCGTCACCGTCACGGTCGTCACGCCGTGCGGCGCCGGCAGGAGGATCGGCTGTCCGGTCGCGAACTGGAAGCTCGCCTGGTCGAGTCCCGCGGGATGGAGCCAGCGCAGGCTGTTCGAGAGGACGAGCGGGAACGCGATCCGCAGCGGGAAGTCGGTCTTGAACAGATCGAAGCCGATGAAGAGCGCCTTGCGGTCGGGTTCCTCCAGCGCGTAGATCAGCGGCCCGCCCACCGCCTCGACCACCGGGCGACCGGCCGCGAGCGGGCGGATCCGCACCGCGTCCTCGATGGTGACCTTGGCGAACTCGACGTGGCGCATGACCGGGTGGTTCCGATCCCAGTCCATGATCGTCGGACGCTCGAGTCGGCCCAGGACCTCGATCGGCACGTCGGGCGGCACGGTATTGATGAAGATGAACCGGCCGGCGCCGGCGCGCGGCGTCGTGGCCGAGTCGAGCACGACGACGTCCGCGTCACCCATGCCGCCCTGATATTGATCGGGCGTGCGCACCTCGAGCGAAACTTGTGGATCGGTCCGCAGCACCTTCTCGAGGAACAGGTTGCCCGGGCTCACGAGGAGGACGCCGATCTTCCGCGGTGGGGGCAGGACGGCGTACGCGACGTTGTCGACCGCCAGGTCGTCATCGACCCGCAGACGCGCCGTGACGGTGCCGCCTCCGGTGTGGCTGAAGGGCAGCATGACCGAGCGCCGGACGCTCGGCTCCAGCGTCACCTCTTTCTCGGCGATCTGCTTGTCGTCGAGGGACAGGGTGAAGCTGAACGCCTGCGACTCCCCGGAGTAGTTCACGAGCGACACGAACGCCTGGTAGTCGAACGCGCCGTAGTAGGTCTTCCGGATGGACAGATTCGTGATGGCCACGTTCTGGCTCCGCCGCCCGATGCCCACCCACCGCACGCGCGGGTCGGCGACGTCGCGGGGCGCCAGCGCGGGGAAGGCGCCGTCGGTGAACACGTGGATCTCGGCGCGCGGCTCGGCGGCCACGAGGGCGCGCGCCGTGCGCACCGACTCCCCGAGGCGTGTTGGTAGGTCGCGGGCCTGCGCCGAGCGGATCGCCGCCAGCGCCCTCTCGCGGTCCCGGGCCAGCGCCGCCAGCACCTTCGGCTGGACACCGGCCTCGATCACCATCACCTCCGCGCCTTCCCCCAGACCGCGCACGAGCGACAGCGCGGCGGCCCGCGCCACCTCGAAGCGTGAGGGCGTCACGTCCCGCGACTGCATCGACGCCGAGCTGTCGAGGACGATGACGACCTTGCGCGAGCCCTGACCCATGACCGTGGCGACGGGCCGGGCCAGCGCCAGGCAGAGGGCGAGGAGCGCCAGGAGCTGGAGGATCAGCAGCGGGTCGCGGTGGAGCCTCTGGAAGAACGTCGAGGCCTCGCGGTCGCGCAGCGACGCCGGCCACAGCAGCAGGCTCGACACCGTGCGCTCGCGCCGGCGGACCTTGAGGAAGTAGAGCAGCACCAGCGGGACGGACAGCGCGAAGAGTGCGAGCGCGAACGGGGACAGAAAACTCATACGAGCACGCGGCCCCGCATCTGCGACAGGACGAAGTCCTCGACCGAGCTATCGGACGTCAGCCGATGGTAGCCGATCTCCTTGGTCCGGCAGAACGTCTCGGCGCGCTCGAGGAACTGGCGGAGCCGCTCGCGGTAGGCGCGCATGGCGTCACCGTCCATCGAAAGCTCGCGCGCCTCGCCGGTTTCACGGTCGAGCAATCTAAGATCGCCGCCGATCTCCGGGCTCATCTCCTCCGGAGCCAAGACGTGGACCAGGTGGACGTCGAAGCGCCGCTCGAGCAGCGCGCGCACGCCGGCTTCGTAGCCGGCCGGGTCCAGCAGGTCAGAGATGATGACCGCCAGGCCCGCCTGCCGCGAGCGCGTTGCGTAGTTCACCAGCGCCTCGTTGAGTCCGGTACCGCCGACGGGTTCGACCCCGCCCAGGAAGTCCAGGAGCGTGCCCACCTGGTGTCGACCCCGCGTCGGCGGCCATCCCTCGGCCACACGCTCGCGCAGCACGCCCACGCCCACCCGCTCCAGGTTCATGAGCCCGACGAAGCCGAGGGCCGCCGCCAGCCGCACCGCGCAGTCGAGCTTGGTCGGTGTGCCGAAGTCCATCGAGGCGGAGGCGTCGACGATCAGGTGCAGGCAGAGGTCTTCCTCGTCGACGAAGAGCTTGACGTGCAGCCGATCGAGCCGCCCGTAGATGTTCCAGTCGACGTAGCGGAGGTCATCGCCTACCCCGTAGGCGCGGTAGTCGCAGAACTCGACGCTGTGCCCCCGGCGCAGGCTCCGGCGCTCACCCTTCACCCGCCCCCGGAAGATCCGGCGCGAGAGCAGTGACAGACGCTCGAGCTGCGCCAGGAACTCGGAGGTGAAGAACGCGTGGCGCGTCGTCGCCATCCCGCGCTCTCAGCGCTCGTCCAGCGACTGGAAGTAATTCCTGATCTGGTCGTGGTAGTCGCGGGGCACCTGCTCCCGCGTGATCGCGTCCTCCATCTGCTTGCGGTACTGGCCGATGATGCCGAGGTACTGCAGGCGGGACGCCATGCTGCCGCCCCGCCCGGTCATGTTGGTGTCGAAGCCTTCCTTCTTGCCGCGCCGGGACTCACCCTCGACGCCGACGTCGTAGGGGTTGGCGCGCAGGCGCTGCGTCGCCTCGCCTTTCGGCGACCCGCTCCGCCCGCGTCCGGGCATGAGCCCCTCGCCCTCGCCGAAGTCCTGCTCGTCACCGCCCATCCCGTCGCCACGGCCGCGGTCGCGGCTGCGCGACCCGCGTTCGTTCTCGCGACCGCCCCGGAGCCCCTTGCCCGAGCGCTCCGCGTCGTCCATCGCCCGCATCTTCTCGAGGGCCTTCTGCATGGCCTCGAGGGCACGGTCGGTCTGCCCGCCTTCGAGCGCCTCCATGCCCTCCATCGCGTCGCCGCCCCAGTTACCGCCCTTGCGGCCCAGGCGTTCCATCTCCTCGAGCAGCTCGCGAAGCTTTTGCGGCGAGATCTGGTTCGGCTTCAGCCCGCCCGTCAGTGCCTTCGACTTCCGGAAGACCATCTTGTAGTTGCTGCTC
The DNA here is from genome assembly GCA_003221515.1 of Candidatus Rokuibacteriota bacterium. Taxonomy (GTDB): domain Bacteria; phylum Methylomirabilota; class Methylomirabilia; order Rokubacteriales; family CSP1-6; genus AR31. The sequence continues at coordinate 34,051 of QHSI01000130.1, read as the reverse complement.
GTGAAGTCTGACTGGAGATCGGGGACCCGATCCATCTGCTCCAACATTTTGAGGCGTTCGTCGCCCTTCTTCAGAAAGCTGTTGAAGTCCGGGCGCTGGTTCGCGAGCGACGTGTCCTTGAAGATCGCGGAGAGGTCGCCGGCCGTGGTGGCGCCGCTGCCACCCGCGCGCTGGGCGAAGTCCCTCTCTTCGAACGACGACCGCTTGAGAGCGTCCTTGGCGAGCGCACGGGTCGTCTCCTCGAGCATCGTCGACCGCGTCCGGTCCTCGCGGTCTTCCTCGCCGCCGGAGAGCATGTCGGGGAAACGGCCGGAGGGCATCGGTATCGGCGGCATCAACGCGAGCACCAGGCACGCCAGCAGCGGGAGTGGCAGGAAGCGCGCCTCGCCTGGCAGCTCGTGCCTGACGACCCGCTTCATCTGGAGGGCTTCCACGCGCGCCCGCGTGTCAGCGACCAGGGCCTCGACCAGCGGGGTACGGTCCGTGCGCTCGGCCCACTCGAGCGTCGTCGCGACCCGGTCGTGGAGCCCGAACGCGCGATCGGCGACCCGGGCGGTGTCGAGGCGGTCGATGCGGCGGGCCGCTCCGTACACGAGGCCGGCGAGAGCTCCGACGAGGACGAGGCCGCCCGCGACCCAGGGCGCGGTGCCGCCCACGCCCTGCTTGACGAGAAGGACCACCAGGCCGGCCATTCCGCCCCAGAAGGCGCCGCGGAGACCGTAGAATTCCGCGCGCCGCCGCCGAATCTCGCGGCGGATTCGCCTCAGGAGATCTTCCATCCCGACGCGCTGCTCCATCAGATCCTCCTTCGGCTAGCGAAGAAACGGCTCGCGGCTCTTAATGGCCGACGCTTCAGCCTCCTCCACGACCTGGCCGATCAGCGTGTCGGTGTCCACGCCCTCGGCCTCGCCTTCGAAGTTGAGGATGACTCGATGCCGGAGCGCGGGCGCCGTCATCGCCTTGATATCCTCGATGCTCACGTTGTAGCGGCCCTCCGCTAGCGCCCGCACCTTGGCGCCGAGCACCAGCGCCTGAGCGCCGCGGGGGCTCGCCCCGTACCGCACGAAGCGGCGCGCGACCTCCGGAGCACGCTCCCACTGAGGGTGGGTGGCCATCACGATCGCCGAGGCGAAGTCGCGCACGTGCGAGGCGATCGGAACCTCGCGGATCAGCTCGCGGAAGGAGAGCACCGCGGGACCGGTCAGCACCCGGCTCACCGTGGCCGTCCGCGACTGCGTCGTGCGATCGATGATCGCGTTCAGCTCGTCGATGGCCGGATAGCGGACGCGGAGCTTGAAGAAGAAGCGATCCAGCTGCGCCTCCGGCAACGGGTACGTGCCTTCCATCTCGATCGGGTTCTGGGTCGCCAGGACGAAGAACGGAGCCGGGAGCGGGCGGGAAGACCCGCCGACCGTGACGCCGCCCTCCTGCATACCCTCGAGCAACGCCGACTGCGTCTTCGGCGTGGCGCGGTTGATCTCGTCGGCCAGCAGGATGTGCGCGAAGATCGGGCCGTGCTGGAACTGGAAGTGCTTCCGACCGTCCGCGTCCTCGATGATGATGTTCGTCCCGATGATGTCCGCGGGCATCAGATCGGGAGTGAACTGAACTCGGGAGAAGGACAGCTCGAGCCCTTCCGACAGCGTCTTGATGAGGAGCGTCTTGCCCAGGCCGGGCACACCCTCGAGCAGGACGTGGCCCCCGGCGAACAGTCCCGTGAGGACGTGGTTGATGACGTCGCGGTGCCCGACGATCACCTTTTCGACTTCACCGCGCAACGCCTCGAACGCGGTGACAAACGCCTGGACTCGCGAGTCCTGCTGGCTCATCGAGGTCTCCTCTCGGGAATCTTCCCTGCCATTATAAAGAGCCGTCAAGCCGCGTTTTGCCAGCCTTTGGACTCACGCACTTGGCACTCATACTACTCGATGGAGACTGCAAGTCGGCTGCCAAAGACACCCGCTGACGCGTTGCGGCCTTTCCCGGAGCTGCTCGAAGGCGCTGCCCGCCGAATCAGCGATCTCGCCAGAGCGTGCCCAACCGGTGGGCGGGCGGCACGCCGGTCACGCCGGAACCGGGATCAGAGGGCGGTAGACGTCGCGGTACCCGTCGATCTCCCGGGAGAGCGGGTATTGTTGGGCCACGAGCTCACGGCCGGCCCGGCCCAACCGGTCCCGCAGCTTCGGGTCACGCGCCAGCTGGGCGGCTCGTAGCTCTAGCTCGGCCCCGTCGCGGAACAGCAGCCCGGTGATGCCGTCGTCGACGAGTGACCGGTTGCCCTCGATGTCCGAGGCCAGGACCGCCCGGCCGGCCGCGAGCGCCTCGAGCACCGAGTTCGCCATGCCGCCCTCGGACAGCGAGCAATTCAACACCACGTCAGACTGCGACAGGAGCGAGGCCATCTGAGCGTGGGGCACGGTCCCGATGTGGCGGGCCCACGGCAGCGACGACAGTCCCCGCAGCAGAGCCTCGCCGGAGTCCGGATCGAGCAACGGCCCGGCGTAGATCAAACGGATTTCCGGAAAGCGCGTGGCCAGCCTCCCGAGCGGCGCCAGCGGAAGCATCGGGTTCTTCACGGGGCGAATACCCGCAGGAAGCACGAACGACACGATCCCCGGAGGAAGCGGCCAGCGAGAACGCAGATCGAACGGCTCCCCCGTCACCAGGCCGACGGACTGCGGAACCACGACCAGGCGCGCGCGCAGGTCGGGCAACACCGCGGCCACCCGCTCGCCGATCGAAGCGTGGAACACCGTCAAGCACGCCGCGCCCTCGAGAACGCGCCGGACCACCGGAGCCCGCTCGGCGTCGAAGAGATCGTGGTTGGCGTCGGTCCCCGTGAAGGTCACGACCAGCGGAACCTCCAGGCGGCGCGCCAGAGCGAGCGCGAGTCGCCCCGTGCGGTGGGCGTGGAACGCGTGGACCAGCGCGGGGCGGTACGCCTCGACCTCGGCGGCGACCGCGGCTTCCTCGCGCACCGAGAGATCCCAGACCCGGAGAGCCACCCCGCGCTCGCTGAGCCCGCGGGCGATCCGCGCGACGGTCACCGCGTTGCCGCGAACCGAAGGGGGGGTAAACGGGGCGAGGATCGCGACCCGGGCGGCCATCGGCGCGAGGATAGCATTCGGGATGGAATCCCTCGCACGCGGTCGGGCGTCCACATATAATGTAGGCCGATGTCAGATCCTGAAACCCGCGACCCCACCACGATCGAGTGCCGGCAGATCGCTGACCTGCTGGGCGACTATCTGGACGGCACGCTGCCGAAGTCGACCCACGAGCTCCTGGAGTGGCACATCGAGGGCTGTCCGCCTTGCGTCGCGTTCGTGAAGACCTACCGCGGCACGATCAACGCCGCAACCAAGCTCAGAGAAGTCGAGGTTCCAAAAGAGCTGAAGAAGCGCCTGCTCGCCGTCCTGCGGAGCCAGCGCGACTCGCGACGGCCGATCGCCTAAGATTCGCGGGCGAGGCTCGCCGGCCTCACCGCAACAGACCCTGCACGACGTTCACGGCGTCGGCGCCCGTCCAGTCGATCTCGCCGATGACGCTGTAACGCAAGCGGCCGTCGGCGTCGAGCAGAAAGCTGGAGGGCAGCACCCGGACACGCCACGCCCTGAGGGCGTCGTGATTCGGGTCGAGCAAGACGGGGAAATCGATGGACTCACGCTCGACGAATTCGCCGACTCGCATCCTCGACTCGCCGTAGTTCACGAGCAGGGTCACGAAGGGGCGGCCGGCCAGGCGCTCCTGAAGCTTTCGCATCGTGACCATCTCTTCGCGGCATGGCTCGCACCAGGTCGCCCAGAAGTTCACGAGCACGACGCTGCCGCGATAGTCCGCGAGAGTGTGCCGCCGACCGGCCACGTCGTTCAGGCTCAGCGGCGGGGTCGCGGACTCCGTCCACGGCAAGAACCGCGAGGGCTCCGCGCGAGCGCCGCTCGCGACCAGCAGGAGCGCGGCCGCGATCCCCGCGAGCGCCCGGACGGCGCCTATGCTCTGATCTCGCGCGACGTGATCGTGTACTTGAAGGTGTCCGGATCGAGGCTGTCGCGTCGTCCCTGCGAGGTCTCCGACTGCGGGTACATGAAGAAGGCGAGCCGGCCGCCCTGCGTGGCGTTGGGAAGCGCGACGTCGTGGGCGGTGTTGTAGGCGAGCCAGTTGCCCTCCCACCCGCCGAAGAGCTTGGGCCGCACCGCTTCGACGAGCGGATGGTCGATCGTCAGCCATTCGCTCGTCTCCTCGCGCGCCACCTTGGTGACGTCCGCGGGATCCATGGCCACCCAGCCGTAATCCCTCAAGAACACCTCGGCCCGGCAATGCTGACCCTTGGAGATGGTCGCGCTGCCAGCGCCGAGGGACTTGTAGCCGAACGCCGAGGGGGCCACGCGGATGCCGTAGATGTCGCGCGCGGGCACGCCGACGGATCTGACGAGACCGACGAAGAGCCCGTTGATGTCGCCGCACTTGCCGCCGAAGCTCTTCGTCTCGAGCATGGTCTTGATGTCGCCCACGCCGCAGCCGCGCACCTTGGGCTCGCGGTAGGTGTGGGCCAGGATCCAGTCGTAGACCGCGCGCACCTGCTCGAGGTCGGTGGCCTTGCCACGAGTGATCTCCACCGCCGTCTCACGCACGATCCCGTCGGTCGGCATGAAGTCGGTGGCCTTCGTCCACGTCTTGAGCGCGGCCGGGTCTTCGTCCGCGCCGCCCTGCTTCGACCAATCGAGCGCGCGGTCCTGGGACTGGAAGCGGCTCGTCACCTCGACCACCGGGGCGGCCTCGCCGCTCGCGAACTCTGCGTAGAGCATGGTCGCGCCGTAGTGCGGCTCGGTCGCGGTCTTCATGACCTTCGCGTTGCCCGTCCACTGATCGCCGAGCGGACGCTGATACTCCGACTTGACGGAGGGCAGCGGGACCCAGACGCGGTTCACGCCCGCCGGCTCCAGAACCTCGACGCGCGTCGTGATCTCGAACGTTCGCCAGGTGCCAGGGCGCGGGGCGAACTCCTTCTGTTGGGCGCGCGCCGGCGACGCGAACGGAGGCAGTTGCGACGCCGCGGCCACCGCGGGTACGGCCGCGGCCATCCTCAAGAACGAGCGTCGATTCATGGTGAGCGTCTCCTTCGGATCCAGCTGAATCAGCGTCGTCGATGGCAGTCGAGCGTATAGCGATTCAGCGGCAACGCAAATCGGTAGAGCTTATTCGTGGTGAGTGCGTGATCGGCCGCGCCGATACGCGCTGGGGCGGACGGTCAGGTCGTAACGCGGATCACGGGCTCGGCCAAGACCGAGCCTATCTCCCAGCACTCCTCGCCCCGCCGGCCGAAGGCGTCGATCACAGAGTCCGCCTGGCCGGGGGCGACCGAGAAGAGGAGGCCTCCGGACGTCTCGGCTTCGGTGAGCATCGAGACCAGGTCGTCAGGGATCCCGCGATCGATCTGCAAGGCGGCACCGAACACCGAGTCGACGTACCGCCGGTTGCGCTTCATCCCACCGCTGAAGCTGCCGGCCTCCGCCAGCTCGCGAGCCCCCGGCAGGAGCGGCAGCCGAGACGCTGCGATCGCGAGCCCCGCGCGCGAGGCCTTGACCATCTCGCCGGCGTGGCCCAGGAGCCCGAACCCGGTGATGTCGGTGGCGCCTCTAGCGCCGGCGTCGCGCGCGACCTCGGCGGCCACCCGGTTGAGCCGCAGCATGCTCGCGATGGCACCGGCCAGGACGTCGTCGCTCGCCTTGCCGTTCTTCGCCGCGGTCGTGATCACGCCGGTGCCGAGCGCCTTGGACAGAAAGAGGCGGTCGCCCGCGCGCAATCCGCCCTTGATGAGGATCCGGTCGGGGTGGACGCGCCCCGTCACGCAGAGCCCATACTTCGGCTCGGCGTCGACGACCGTGTGCCCGCCGGCGATCACGCCGCCCGCCTCGGCGACCTTGTCGCGCCCGCCCCGAAACACCCCCGCGATGATCGTCTTCGACATCTCGCGCGGGAAGCCGGCGATAGCGAGCGCGAACATCACCTCGCCGCCCATGGCGTAGACGTCGGACATCGCGTTGACCGCCGCCACCGCGCCCCACGTCCACGGGTCGTCGACGACCGGCGGGAAGAAATCGACCGTCTCGACGATCGCGACGTCGGCGCCGATGCGGTACACGGCGGCATCGTCGGCCGCGCCGAGCCCGACCAGCAGGTCGCGCGGTGGCGGGCTCCCGCTCGGCTTGAGCACTTCCAACACCTCCTGGAGATCTCCAGGAGCCATCTTGGACGCTCAGCCGGCGCAGGCGGCGTACGAGGTGAGCCGGACCTCCGTATGCGTGTGCTCGGTCATTGGTGCCCTTGGGACGCCCGCTCGGGCATCTGGGATTCCACGAACTCCACGAACGCTTGCGCCAGCGGCGAGCGGCTCCGCTCTCGGTGGATCACGAGGTAGAACGAGCGCGACACCTTGAGGTCCTTGAGCTTCACGCACGCCAGGAGCCTCGCCCGGCACTCGTCCTCGACCGCCCGCCGCGACATCAGCGTGATCCCGACGCCCGAGCGCACCGCCTGCTTGATGGCCTGCGTCGAGCCGATCTCGCTGACGACGCGAAACGCCGAGAGGTCGGCGCTCACCTCGCCGAGGGCGTTCTCGAGCGCCTCGCGTGATCCGGAGCCCTGCTCCCTGACGATCAGGGGCTCGCCCTTGACGTCGGCGAGGGTCACGCTCTTGCGCCCGGCCCAGGGGTGATCGCCCGGCACCACGACCACGAGCTCGTCGACCATCAGCTCGCGCGCCAGCAGCGTTCGGGGTCCCGGACGGGCGCCGACCACCCCAACCTCGGCGCGGCCGTCGTCGACCCAGGTCGCGACCTGACGGCTCGAGCCGATCAGCAGCGAGATCGAGATGTCCGGATACTTCGTTCGGAACTGACCGATCAGGCCCGGCAGCAGATACTCCCCCGGAATCGTGGAGCCGCCGACGACGAGCTGGCCGCTCATCCGGCCCTGGAACTGGTCGAGCGCTTGCCGCGCCTCACGGGCCAGCGTCAGCATGCGCCGGGCGTAGCCGAGCATCAGCTCGCCGGCGCGCGTGGGCGCGGCGCCGCGGCCCAGCCGGTCGAGGAGCTGGACGCCGAGCTCGTCCTCGAGGGCGCGGATGTGCTCGGAGATCGTCGGCTGCGTGAGGAAGAGCGCCTCGGCGGCGCGCGAGAAGCTTCCGAGCTCCGCCACCTTCGCGAAGATCTCGATGCGGCGGAGGTCCATCAGGACGGCGTGGAAGCCGGGGAACCCGTCAGTGGCAGGAACAGCCGCCGCCGCAGCACCCGCCGCCGCTCGACATCGCTGACGGCTGATACGAGCCGGCGGTCTTGAGGCCGAAGACCGAGAGCTTGCGCATCACCTGCTCGCTGGCGCAGGTCGGGCACGCGACGGTGGTCGTCGCGCCCGGAACGTACTTCTCGAAGTCCTTCTCGCACTCCTTGCAGCGGTACTCGTAGATCGGCATGCTATTCGCCGCCGCGCTGCACGTAGCTCTTGACGAACTCCTCGGCGTTCTCCTCGAGGATATCGTCGATCTCGTCGAGGAGCTTGTCGATGTCTTCCTTGATCTTCTTGCCCTTCTTGGCTAGCTCCGGGCTCGCGGCAGCTCCGTCACCGCCTTCAGCGGGCTTGGTTGGCCGGGTCTCTTTCTTCTTCTGCTCTGCCATCTCGCCCTCCATGGGGCCGCAGGCCGTGTGACCATTGCACCGAGACCGACTGCTACCGACTGCATTCTAACACGCCGACTCTCACCCCCGTTTGAAGTGCTTGCTGAGGGTCAGCGTCTGCCGCTGGTAGGAGGACCCCAGGCCACCGCCGTAGACCCGGTCCGGTCGTGACCGCAGGCGCTCGAACCACATCTTGAAGGACGTTTGCCCGTCGTAGACCATGAACGGCACCTCGCGGGCCCGCACCTCCATGACGACTTTCGTGCCGAGGATGCTCCCGTCCCCCCAGCCGAATCCTGGGTCGAAAAAGCCGGCGTAGTGCGTCCGGATCTCGCCGGCGCCGGCGTCGTAGACCACCATCTCGGCCGCGAACTCCGGCGGCACGCGGATCCGCTCCTTGGAGACGAGGATGTAGAACCGGTTCGCCTCCAGGATGTACGCGTCGCGCGCCGGGCGCTTGATGGGCTCCCAGAACTCCGTGGGATCGTAGGCGGCGACTCGGCTCAGATCGATCGCCGGAGGATTGGATTGCGCGCGATAGCCGATGATGCCGTTGGTCAGCTTCCCTGAGAGATCCACGCCCATGCAGAGCCCGTCGTTGAAAACGACGCGCTCGGCGGGAATCGGACGCTCGTCGTCGTCGTAGAGCAGCGGTGTGTCGCGATACAGCGCGTGGAGCGCCGTGTCCGACAACGGCGAGGTTTGTCCCGAGAGGAGCCGCAGCTGATTCAGCGACGTGCCCGTCTGCACGCGCACCGGGAAGGATTGCGGCGAGACCTCCAGGTACAGCGCGCCCCGATACCCGGGGCGAATCTCGTCGAATCGAGGCGTGGCGTCGGTGATGACACGCGTGAAGATGTCGAGGCGGCCCGTGGTGGATTTCGGGTTCGAGCGCCCCCGGATGTTCGACGGTAGCTGCAGCGACTCCAGGAGCGGCACCAGGTACACGGATCCGCGTTGCAGCGTGGCGCCGACGCCGGTCAGCGCGAGCTGGTCGATGACCAGATCGCTCTCGGCGAGGCGCTGGTCGCCGAGGCGACTCTGAACGGTCTCCTGAAACGGCAGAAAGCTCGCGCGGAGCTGATAGGCCTCAGGGCCCAGGCGCAGATCGAGGCTGGCGGGTTGAAACTGTCCGTCCTCAATGGCCACGGGCGCGGCGATCCAGCCGTCGCGGACTGCGGCGCGGAGCTCGCGGTCGGCCAGAACTCCCTCGCTCATGCTCGATGCACTTAGCATCGGGCGCTCCGGCGCGTCAAGGCGCGCGCCGCCGGGCCAGCCAGAAGCACGCCGAGCCGCAGGCGCAGAACGCTACGGACGAGAGGAACACGACCCGGTAGGAGCCCGTCATGTCGTGGACGACGCCCCCGAACCATGGGCCGATCGCCCCGCCGATTCCGTTCCCGATGCTGAGCGCGCCGTAGATCACGCCGAAGCGGCGCCCGCCGAAGAGGTCCGAGGCCATCGCGGTGATGATCGGGCCGCGCGCGCCGAAACCGAGACCGAAGACCAGCGCGTACGCCACCAGCCAGCCGACGCGCGGGTCGCCCTCGAGCGCCAGCAGCGCCAGCGCGCCGGCGGCGGTGCACCCGTACGAGATCGTCGCCGCCAGCGCGCCGCCGAGGCGGTCGACGGCAAAGCCAAAACTGATGCGGCCGATGCTCGACATGAGCCCCATGACGCCGAAGACCGAGGCGGCGAGAAACGGCTGAAAGCCCCGATCGATCGCGAACGCCACCTGGTGCGTCGTGACGGGGAAGACGGCCAGTGGCGTGAACAGGTACGCGAACCAGAGCGCCCAGAACGCACGCATTCCGATCGCTCCGCTCAGCGTCGGATGAGGCGGCTCGGGGGATAGGAGGGGTCGCGGGGCTTCGGAACCCCACTCGCCCCGGACCCCTCCTATCCCCCGAGCCGCCTCATCCGGTTCTGCGGATCGTTCATTGCGACGCGGGCGTGGATCATGGGCCCCGAGCCAGACGAGCGGAAGCAAGATCGCCAGGGCGCCCGCGCCGAGAGTGGCAGTCGCCGCGCGCCAGCCGAACGAGCCGATGAGCCACTGAGCGAGCGGGCCGGTCACGAAGACGCCGGCGCCCATCCCCGAGAACGCGACGCCGACCGCGCGCCCGCGCCGCTGGGAGAACCAGCGCGACAGGAGCACCCCCATCGGTACCGGGCCCAGGCCGACGAGCCCAACGGCGCCGAGGAGGCCGGTGTAGAGATAGAGCTCCCAGGGGCCTCGGACTGTCGCGGCCAGGAGCGCGGCGGCGGACAGGAAGCCGACCCCGGCGAGGATCACGCGCCGCGGGCCCAATCGATCGACGAGCAGGCCCGCGACGGGGGCGAGCGCGCCCTGAACGACCGTCGACAGCGACAGCGCGCCGGAGGTCAGCGCCCGGGACCAGCGGAACTCCTCGACCAGCGGCGGAAGGAACACCGAGAACGAGAAATAGAGCCCGTTCGCGACGGCGAGCGACGCCCACACGACGACGAGGATCGTGGCGCGCGGCGAGGCGAGAATGGCGCGGCGACCTAGACGATCCGGCTCGTGGCGCCGTCGGCGTCGACGTCGAACGCGCGCGCCGAGCCCTCGACGCCCGCCTTCGTCAAGGCTCGCTCCATCGCGCGGGCAACAGCGCCACCGTCGCCAGGGACGACGGCGAGGAGGGCCGGACCGGCGCCGCTGAGCACGCAGCCGAGCGCGCCGGCGGCGCGGGCCGCGGCGGCGACGTCCGGCAGCCACGGGAAGAGCTTGAGCCGGTATGGCTGGTGCAGCCGATCGTCGAGCGCGGCTCCGAGGGTGTCCGAACGTCCGGCCTGGAGGCTCGCCAGCAGCAGCGCGACGCGCTGGACGTTGAACACCGCGTCCTCGAGCGGAACCGAGGGGGGAAGGAGCGCCCGCCCTTCGGCGGTCGAGCTCGTCACCGCGGGGATCAAGACGACCCAGGCGAGGCTCCGAGGCACCGGCAGCGAGACCGCCGCGATCCCCGCGGGCACCGCGCACGACACCGTCAGGCCTCCGAGGACCGCGGCCGCGACGTTGTCGGGATGGCCCTCGGCGCGCGCCGCGAGCGCCAGCAAGGCGTCCTTCGAGAGCGGCGCCCCCAGGAGCGCGTTGCCCACGACGAGGCCACCGACCCAGGCCGCGGCACTCGAGCCGAGCCCGCGCGCGGTCGGGATCCGATTCACGCACGTGAGCGCGCAGCCCTTGAAGGCCCGCCCCGTCTCCTCGTAGGCGAGCCGGACGCCGCGCGCGACGATGTTGTCACCGTTCTCCACGAGCCAGTCCGCGCCCTCGCCTTCGATGCGCACGGTGATGCCCTCAGCTTCTTCGGCGACGACCTCGTTGTGGAGCGACAGCGCCAGGCCCAGCGTATCGAAGCCCGGGCCGAGATTCGCTGAGGTGGCGGGAACGCGGACCTGGACGCGCACGCGGCTACAGCCGCCTCAAGAGCCAGTCGGGGGTGAGCGAGATCGCCCACGAGTTCAGGACGACGTAGTAGTTCGTGAAGACGAGGACCCCGACGACGACGAGGATCACACCGGCGGCGCGCTCGACGACCGGAATGAATGGCCGATAGCGTTTGAAGAAGCCGAGGAACGGGCCGAGCGCCGCCGCCGAGACCAGGAACGGCAGCCCGAGCCCGGCGGAGTAGGCAACGAGCAGGCCGATGCCGCGCTGGACCGTCTCCGCCGTGCCGGCGAGCGAGAGGATCGCGCCCAGAATGGGACCGACGCAGGGCGTCCAGCCGATCGCGAAGGTGATGCCGACCGCGAGCGAGCCCAAGTAGCCGGCGGGCTTCTCCCGGATCTGCCACTGCTGGGTCCGTCCGAAGAGCCCGATCCGGAGGATGCCAACGATGTAGAGGCCGAAGATCACGATCAGCACGCCGCCGATCCGACGGATCCAGTCGCGATAGTCCAGCAGGAACTGTCCCGCCGCGCTGAACGAGGCGCCCAGCGCCACGAATACCAGCGAGAACCCGAGGACGAACGCCGCGGCGTGGATCAGCACTCGCCGGCGCGCGGTGGCCGAGAGATCGGCGGTGAGATCGGCCACGGACATGCCGGTGATGAAGGACACGTACGACGGAAAGAGCGGTAGCACGCACGGCGACAGGAACGAGAAGAGCCCGGCGCTGAACGCGACCGCGACGCCGAGCGATTCACCCGTCACGGACGGAGCATCCCCTCGACCAGCAAGTGAGCGGCGCGGCTGTCCCACGCGCGCGGCCCCAGCGCCACTGCCGCCAGGTACCGCTCCCGGTCCACGATGAAGCTCGAGGGCAGCCCCCGAACCCGGTACGTGTTGGCCAGCTCCATCTTGGCGTCGATCGCCACCGGGAACGTGAGCTTGTGCAGCGCTAGAAATGGCGTGACGAGAGCGGGGTCCGAGTCCACGGAGACCGCGAGCATCACGAAGCCCTGCTCCTTGTATCGGCGATGCAGCCGCTCCATCGCCGGCATTTCCTCGCGACACGGGGCGCACCACGTCGCCCAGAAGTTGATCAAGACCGGCTTGCCACGCTGCTCCTTGAGCCTGAAGGTGTCGCCCCCGCGCACGAGCGCGACCGCGAAGTCATCAGCCAGCTTCGGGCGCGTCGGCCGGATCAGGTCGAGCTCGCGCGCCGCGTCGTCGAGGGCCAGCGCGAGTCGTTCGGGCGCCGGCGCTCCCGCGCCGCCGCCTTCGGCAGGCGGAGCCGGCGCCGGCCCCTCGAGAGCCGCCGCCGGCGCGTCGGGGCCTGGGCGCATCAGCGCGAAGAAGCCGGTCGCCACGACCACGGTGACGACGCCGATCGTCACGGTCAGGGCGAGATCGCGCCGCATGTCCTTACCAGGATCGTCGCCATCGTCGCGTGGAGAATACGCAAGTATACCGCCACCTTCGGCCATCGATCCGCAGACTTGCTATAGTAGGCGGCCGGCAGTTTTGACACTGAACCGCGCGAAACGACGAGAAGCCAGCCACGTGGTCGCCGCGACCGACTGGGGAGGAGCCTTCGATGGAAGAACGTGAGCTGAGAACGTTGGTCGGAGCCGTCAAGGCGGGAACGCTGAGCCGACGCCACTTCGTCCAGATGATGGTCGGGCTGGGCCTCACGGCCCCGATGGCCGCGCAGATGCTGGCGTCGGCCGGCGTGGCGCAGGCGCAGACCAAGTGGACGTTCAATCCCACCAAGCGCGGGGGCGGCGGCCTCGTCAAGACGCTCTGGTGGCAGGCGCCGACCCTCCTGAACCCGCACTTCGCCAACGGCACGAAGGATCAGGATGCGTGCCGGATCTTCTACGAGCCGCTCGGCGGGTACGATCCCGACGGCAACATCGTCCCGGTGCTGGCCGCAGAGGTCCCGAGCCTCCAGAACGGTCAGGTCGCCAAGGACGGGCTCTCGGTGACCTGGCGGCTCAAGAAGAACGTGGCCTGGCACGACGGCAAGCCGTTCACGGCGGACGACGTCGTCTTCAACTGGGAATACGTGATGGACTCGGGGACCGCCGCGGTGACGGTCGGCCAGTACCGTGACATCAGCCGGATCGACAAGCTCGACAGCCACACCGTCAAGCTCGTCTTCAAGTCGCCGATGCCGTTCTGGTCGGCGGGCTTCTGCGGCCCGTCGGGGATGATCATCCCCAAGCACCTCTTCCAGGCCTTCAAGGGCGACAAGTCGCGCGAGGCGCCGACGAATCTGAAACCGGTAGGCACCGGCCCCTACAAGTTCGTGGACTTCAAGCCCGGCGACATCGTCCGCGGCGAGCTGAACTCGACCTACCACGTGCCGAACCGGCCGTTCTTCGACCAGATCGAGATGAAGGGCGGCGGCGACGCGCCGTCGGCGGCGCGCGCGGTGCTCCAGACCGCCGAGTTCGACTACGCCTGGAACATGCAGGTCGAGGACGAGATCCTGAAGCGCTGGGAGCAGGGCGGCAAGGGCCGCGCCGACATCGTCTCCGGCGGGAACATCGAGCACATCCAGCTCAACTTCACCGATCCGTGGACGGAGGTCGACGGCGAGAGGTCGTCGATCAAGACCAAGCACCCGATCCTGAGCGATTTCGCCGTGCGCCAGGCGCTCAATCTCCTGGTCGACCGCGGCTCGGTACAGGAGGAGATCTACGGGCGCACCGGCATCGCCACCGCCAATTTCGTGAACGCGCCGGCGCGGTTCGTATCGAAGAACACGAAGTGGGAGTTCAACGTCGAGAAGGCCAACCAGATCCTCGAGGCCGCGGGCTGGAAGCGCGGCACCGACGGCATCCGCGCCAAGGACGGCAAGAAGCTCAAGTTCGTGTACCAGACCTCGGTGAACCCGCCGCGCCAGAAGACGCAGCAAATCGTGAAGCAGTCGTGCGCCAAGGCGGGGATCGACCTCGACCTGAAGGCCGTCCTGGCCGGCGTCTACTTCTCGTCCGACCCGGCGAACCCGGACACCTACTCGCACTTCTACACCGATCTGCAGATGTACACGACGACCATGACCCAGCCAGATCCCCAGCGGTTCATGGATCAGTTCGCGTCCTGGGAAGTCTCCGCCAAGGACAACAAGTTCGCGCTGACCAACAAGACGCGCTGGCGCAGCGAGGAGTACGACCGCACCTGGAAGGCGGCCGAGACCGAGATGGACCCGGTCAAGCGCGCGGCGCTCTTCGTCAAGATGAACGACCTGGTGATCCAGAACATCGTCGTCATTCCCGTTGTCTTCCGCCCGCGCGTCGCCGCGATCTCGAGCCGGATGCGCGACGTGGTCCAGAGCGGGTGGGACGGTGACTTCTGGGCCCTGCCCTACTGGTCCAGGCAGGCGTAGCCGGGAGCGCGGCCTCCCCGCCCACGCGGATGTCGAAATACTTTCTTCGCCAGATCCTGATCTTGATTCCGGTGCTCGCCGGGATCAGCGCCGTCCTGTTCACGATCCTGACCCTCGCCCCCGGCGATCCCTTCGAGGAGCTGGCGACGAACCCCAACGTGCCGGCCGAGGTCCGCATGAACCTCCGCGCGAAGTTCGGCCTCGACGACCCCATTCCGATCCGCTACGCGCGCTGGGTGGTGTCGATGGTGCGCGGTGACTGGGGCTTCTCGTTCGTCAGCCGGGTCAACGTCGACACGCTGATCATGCAGCGACTGCCGGTCACGATGGTGGTCCTGGGCTCGGCGCTGGTCCTGGCGATCGTCGTCGCCGTTCCGATCGGCACCCTCTCGGCGTTACGACCGTACTCGTTGTTCGACCAGGCCGCGACCACGTTCGCGTTCATCGGCTTTTCGCTCCCGACGTTCTTCACGGGCCTCCTGTTCATTCTGTTGTTCAGCATCCACCTGGACTGGCTGCCCTTCATCTACCGGGCCGACATCAGCGCGACGGGATGGCGGTGGTACTGGGAGCACCTGCGCCAGTCGATCATGCCGGTGGCGGTGCTCGGGCTCTTCCAGGCCGCGTCGATGACGCGCTTCATGCGTGCCGCCGTCCTCGACGTGATCCGGCTCGACTATGTGAATACGGCTCGGGCGAAGGGACTCTCGGAGGGAACGACTCTCGTGAAGCATGTGGTCAGGAATGCATTGATCCCGGTCGTGACGCTCGTGGCACTTCAAATTCCGGGCATTTTCGGAGGAGCCATTGTGACAGAGCAGATCTTCCGAGTTCCGGGGATCGGCTCGCTCCTGATCGCGTCGATACTCGCCAACGACACGCCGGTGGTCATGGCGGTGACGTTCGTCTTGTCGTGCCTCGTCCTCTTGTCCAATCTCGCGGCCGACCTCCTCTACGGATGGCTCGACCCGCGGATCAGCTACCGGTAGTGGCGACCCGGGGCGCGTCCGAAGCCGTCTTCGCGGTCGGCGCCGCGGCCGACGTATCGACCTCGCTGTGGCTCGAGGCCGGACGCCGTTTCCGTCGCCACCACCTCGCCATGGTTGGAAGCGTGATCCTCGTGGCGATGGTGCTCGCGGTACTGGCCGGTCCACTGGTGTGGCGCTACCCGATCAACGAAATCGACTTCAAGGCCAAGCTCAAGGGCCCGTCCTGGAGCCACCCGCTCGGCACCGACGACCTCGGCCAGGATTTGCTGGCGCGCATGCTCTATGGCGGCCGCATCTCGCTCGCGGTGGGGATCGCGGCGATGCTGATCGCGATCTCGATCGGGACCACGATTGGCGCGACGTCGGGGTTCGTGGGCGGCAAGATCGACAACACGCTGATGCGCATCACCGACATGTTCCTGTCGCTCCCGGGGCTCCCCCTGCTGCTGCTGATCGTCTACCTCTTCCGCGACGCGCTGCGGAAGACGCTCGGCCCGGAGGCTGGCATATTCATCCTGATCGTCGCGGTCATCGGGGGCCTGCGCTGGATGCCGGTCGCGCGCCTGGTGCGCGCCCAGTTCCTGTCGCTCCGCGAGAAGGAGTTCGTCGAGGCGGCGCGCGGTCTCGGGGCGCCGGCCTTCCGTCAGATGTTCCGCCACCTCCTGCCGAACTCGATGGGTCCGGTGCTGGTGGCCGCCACCATCGACGTCGCGGCGGCGATCATCGCGGAGTCGACGCTGTCCTTCCTGGGTCTCGGGTTTCCACCCGACATTCCCACGTGGGGACGGATCCTGTTCGACGCCAAGGACAACCTGGACTTCGCCCCGCACTGGGCGATCTTCCCGGGGACCGCGATCTTCCTGACCGTGCTCTCGATCAACTACATCGGGGACGCGCTGCGCGACGCGCTCGATCCGCGGAAGGTGCTGGGCCGCTGATCAGGCCTCGATCTGGCGGTGATTCAGCAGCTGCTTCACCGCCGTCTCCAGGCGATCGATCTGCAGGGGCTTGTGAAGCAGCGTGAACCCGAGCCGGCGCCCCTCACTTTCGAGATCGGCCTCGGATCCGGTCAGCATGATCACGCCGATGCCCTGGTCGCGACTGCGGACCCGCTCGACGAGCTCGACCCCCGTGCTCCCGGGCATGACGTAGTCTGTCAGCACGAGGTCGTAGCTCTTCAAGTCAAGGAGCGCTAGCCCCTCGGTGCCGCTCGCCGCGACGTCGGCCTCACAGCCCCAGACCGTCAGCAGCTCGGCCAGGAGCCCCCGGATGAGTCGCTCGTCATCGATGACCAGAACGCGAGGCGGGTTGAGCAAGGCGCAGTCAAGATACGGCGGCGATCGCGTCGAGTTCAACAACAAACATCGCCGCGAAACATGCGGGTTTCGCTCGGGGTCGCGCGAAAGCGCCGCGTCTCCACGGGCTGGATCGAGCTCGGCGAGCGCGCGGCCGCACTTTTCCCGAGCTCACAAGCGGTGCCTGCTATCGCGCCGCACCACACCGGACGATTTTCGCAGTGGGGATGCCTGGGGATAAGTGGATGGATGCTAGCAGAGACGCTCGCCCGGGGCGACGAGCGGGGCGAGGAATTCGATCGCGCGCCGCTCGATCCACGACCGAGGTCGCCACGGCCAGCCGCCTTCGAGGAATCCCGCGTGGCCTCCGCGCTCCAGGAACTCGGCTCGCACCCACGGCGGGAGGGTCCTCGGGTCGGGCAACGCCGCGGACGGGACGATCGGATCGTCGAGCGCGTTGACGAGCAGGGCCGGCCGTCGGATCCGCGAGAGGTATGGCGCGCAGGACGCGCGCACCCAGTAGTCCATCTCGTCGGCGAAGCCGTTCAGCGGCGCGGTGACCGCGCGGTCGTACTGGGCGAACGTCCGCGCGTGCCGCGCCTGCTGGAGATCGACGAGCGTTGCGAAGCTGGGATCGCGGGCGGCCTTGCGCTCCGCCTTGGCCCGCATCGTGCGGAGGAAGTTCGCGGTGTAGACGCGACGGCGTAGCCCCTGGTCGAGCCCGCGGGCGCACGGCACCAGATCGAACGGGGCCGAGATCGCCACGGCACCGACGAGCTGCGCCGGCGCCTTCGCCTCCCGTTCGCCGAGCCACTTGAGCAGCACGTTGCCGCCAAGCGACACGCCGACCGCTGCCAGACGCGTCGCCGGCTCACGGGCGACGAGCCCGCGGACGACGTCGTCGAGGTCGTCGGTGTGGCCGGAATGGTAGAACTGCGGCCGGCGGTTCAGCTCCCCGCTGCACGATCGGAAGTTCAGCACGACGGCCCGCCAGCCCCGGGCCAGCGCCTCGCGGGCGAGGCCGACAGCGTAGTGCGATCGCGAGGAGCCTTCCAGGCCGTGGAGGATCAGGAGGACCGGTGCGTCCGGCCGCACCTCGCCGACCGTCCAGTCGAGGTCGACGAAGTCGTCGTCCGATGTGGCGACCCGCTCCCGGCGCCACCGCAGCCGGTCGCGCCGGAAGAGCGGGCCCCAGATCGTCTGGACGTGGCCGTTCCGGCACCACCAGGGTGGCCGGAACGCGGACGCTACGCCTGCCCTATCAGCAGCAGCTTCACGATCTCCGGCACGATCTCCCTCGCGCGGCGGTCGAGCTCCGCCTCCGTGAGGTTCGCGATCGGATGCGGCATCATCAGGAACTTGTAGGTCGGCACGCCCCATTGCTCGGCCATCGCGCGTCCGGTCTTCTCGAACACGTCGGTGATGATCGAGGCGGACGGCACCGCGTTCTTCTCCAGCAGGATTCCGTCGAGCACACTGCCCGACGAGCAGGACCCTCAGTCGCCGACGCCCGCGACGATGACGTCGCAGGTCTTGCGCACCTCCTGGACGATCTCGTCGTGCGCCGGCACCGACGAGTTGTGCTTGCGGAACATGCGCGTCTCGGCCACGCCGTACTCCGCCTTGAGGACCTCGCCGATTCTCAACAGGAGCTTGTCGGAGTTGAACTTCGTGTTCTCGATGAGCCCGACGCGCTTGCCGGCCAGCGAGTGCGGTCGATCGACGTAGCCGATCGGCTGCTTCGCCGCTTCCACGGTGGGATCGAGGAGCTCGGTCATCGTTTGACCTCCTTGGTGACTGCCTGAGAGTTCTTCGCGCTGCCCCAGCCCGGGACGAAGGCCGAGAAGGCCCCGGCGCGGCCGCCGGCGGCCACGACGAGGATGTCGTCGGGGCTCGCGACCAGCGGACGCATCGTGGTCTCGTCCGCCGCCTGAATGGCGCCCGCCATCCGCTGGGTGCGCTTGAGGTGCGCGTGCGAGTTCTTGGTGTGGTCGAAGAGGAACTGCCGGATCTCCTTCTTGCCCCACCCGCTGCCCGCGATCGTCCGCATGTGCTCGCCGGCCAGGATCACCGCGTAGGTGGACTGGCCCATGACGGTGCCCGAGATCCGCATCGAGTCGGCGAGGGTGGTGAGCACGCCCTCGGCGGTCGGCGAGAGCTGGTTGTAGAACTGGTGCGGCGCCTCGGACGCGATCACCGTGACGGTGCTCTGCTCCGGACGGAACCCGCGCTCGACGTGCAGTGGGGTCCACGGGCTGTCCGCCTCGTTCTCCGCGATCACGTACGAGAGCTTGCCCGGATGTCCGAGCGTCCCGCGATCGAGCAAGCCGGGCAAGGAGCCGCAGACGTTACGCATCACCAGACGGACCGCCCGCCCGATCGTGAGGTTGGCCCGCCAGCCCGGTCCGAACAGGTTGTCGCCGGCGTTGATGTCGAGCTCGCGGGCGATCGGTCCATTCACGATCATGAGCACCCCGGCGCCGCCGGTCGACGTCCCCGGCCCGTGATAACTCCAGCGCGGGTCACCGATCCCCTCGACCGCCGCCACGACCACCGGCAGATACTCGGGCTTGCAGCCGGCCATGACCGCGTTGATGGCGACCTTCTCGGCGGTGATGGCCACCGACCGGTGCTCGACGAACGCGATCTGCTTGCCCGGCGCCAGGCGCGCCGCCTCGAGCATCGCGCCCACTCGATCCGCCGTGGGTGGGACCACCGGAAGACCGTCGGTCCAGCCCTGCTGGAAACAGAACTCGACGGGGTCGCTGGTCGCCTGAACTTGATGTCGCTTGGACGTGAGCACCGTCGCCATCAGCGTCTCCTTGGGATCAGCGGAACGTTCACGGTCCCCGAAGTATAGCGCGCCTGCCGGCGAGCGCCAGGAGCGCCGCCACGGCGACCGCGATCGCCGCGGTCATGTGCGCCTCCGCGAACGCGCCGAGGAACCCTACGGTGACGCGCCGGACCGCGAAGATCTCGGCCAGGCTCGCGACGCCTACGACGACGCCGAGCGTCCGCGCCAGGAACGACAGGCCGCCGGCGGCGCCTTGCTGCGTCGGCGAGAACGCGGACATGATGGCGGCCATGTTCGGCACTTCGAAAAAGCCGACGCCCCAGCCCGCGGTGAAGAGGCCGATCGCGACCAAGCCGAGCGGCGTGGCGCCATCGGCCGTTCCCAGAAGCGCCAGCCCGGCACTCTCGATCACCAGGCCCGCAACCGCGGGAGCCCAAGGGCCGACGCGGTCGGCCAGGCGCCCCGAGAGCGGGGCCGCGAAGGCGGTGCCGAGGGGCGCCAGCATGAAGAACACGCCTCCCATCGCCGGGCTGAGCCCCCGCGCCTCCACGAGATAGAACGGCGCCAGGAGCCAGATCGCGAAGATCGCTCCCCGCGCCACGAAGGACAAGGCGCTCGCCAGCAGCACCTGGGCCCGCGTGAGATCCGCGAGCGTCACGGGTCGCCGCGCCCGCTCCATCGGCTCCGAGGATACCAGGGTGATGGACCAGGCGAGCACGCCGAGGGCGAGCGGCACGCGGACGTGGAAGACCAGGCGCCAGCCGAAGCGCTCGAGCAGCAGACCCGCGGCCAGCGGACCGAGGGCACCGAGCCCCATCGCCGCGTTCAGGAAGCCGAGCCGCCGCCCATGGCTCCCCCTCGGCGCGCCGATTGTGGCGAGCGCGGGCGCGGTGCCGTAGATGAATCCGCCCGCGAACCCCTGGACGACGCGCGCCACCAGAAGCCACTCGTAGGTGCCAGCCAGACCTCCCATCACGTACGCGACGGCGCTCAGCGCCAGGCCGGCGCGAAACACCGCGACGTGCCCGATCCGGTCGGCGGCGGCGCCCCCGGCGAACGACGTGATCGCGTAGGTCAGGACGTAGCAGATGATGACCCACCGCACCCGCTCGGGCGGCACCGCGAACGTGGCGGCGATGGCGGGGAACGCGATGTTCATCATGGAGTCGAGCGACACGAGCAGAGCGCCCGCCGCCGCGAGCCAGTGGATCATCGCGCGTATGATGGCACGACATGCCGGACCCGCTCGGATGGCTGATCCTCGGCGGCGGCGCGCTGGTGGCCTCGATCGTCGGCGGCGTCGCCGGTTTCGGCGCCGGGATCGTCATGCTGCCGCTCATGGCATGGGTGGTCGGCGTGCGCGCCGCGGTGCCGGTACTGACTGTGACGATGCTCGTGGGCAATCTCTCGCGCATCTGGTGGAGCCGCGGCGAGATCGATCGCGCGGTGGTCATCCGTTTCGCGCTGGGCGCCGTGCCGGCCACCGCTCTCGGCACGGCGGTCTATGCGGGGACGAGCAGCGAGGGGCTCGGACGGATCGTCGGCGCGTTCCTCGTCCTCTCGGTCCCGCTGCGCCGCATCCTCGCGTGGAACGTCTTCCAGATGCGGCTGCGGCACTTCCCCGTGCTCGGCGCGGTCGTCGGCCTGTTGTCGGCTCTGGTGGTCACCACCGGCCCGATCAACACGCCGTTCTTCCTGGCTTACGGCTTGCGGCGCAGCGCCTACATCGGTACGGAGTCGGTCTGCGCGATGGCGATGCACCTGGCCCGCGGCGCCGCGCTGGCCCGCTACAGGCTCATGACGTGGGAGACCGTCGCGGTCGGCC
This sequence comes from Candidatus Rokuibacteriota bacterium, assembly GCA_003221515.1. Taxonomy (GTDB): domain Bacteria; phylum Methylomirabilota; class Methylomirabilia; order Rokubacteriales; family CSP1-6; genus AR31. Next base: position 12,678 of record QHSI01000130.1, on the reverse strand, counting down.
TGGTCCTCGGCGGCATGATGTTCGCGGGCGCGTGGCTCGGCCGGCGCTTGCTCGACCGAATGAGCGACCGCATCTTCCTGACCGTCATCGAGGTGCTGGTCGCCGCGATGGGGTTGCAGTTCCTTCTGTTTCCACGGTAAAACCGTTTGCCATGAACATCGAGCCCGGGGCGACGGCGGAAGTGGCGTACACGGTCGATGCCGAGCGGACGGCGCACGCGATGGGCAATCGCGGCGTGCACGTCTTCGCCACGCCGTTCGTCATCGGCATGCTCGAGGACGCCGCCGGCGCGGTCCTCAAGCCCCACCTGCCGCCCGGGGCGGGCACGGTCGGCACCTCGGTCGAGATGAAACACCTCGCCGCCACGCCGGTCGGGATGAAGGTCCGCGCGAAGGCGACGCTGCTGGAGACCGACGGCCGGCGCTATCTCTTCGCGGTCGAGGCGTGGGACGAGAAGGACAAGATCGCCGAGGGCCGGCACGAGCGCGCCGTCGTGCCGGACATGGAGAAGTTCCTCGCGCGGGCCATGAGCAAGGGCACGTGACGATGCCGACCTCCATCAACACGGCCCTGATCGGCAAGGAATACGGGCCCTATCCGTTCACGGTGGAGCGCGGGAAGATCAAGGAGTTCGCGCGCGCGATCGGCGATCTCAACCCGTTCTACCTCGACGACCGCGTGGGGGCGGCCTCCGAGTGGGGCGATCTCATCGCGCCCCCGACGTTCGCGGTGACCTTTCGCGACGAGACGGCCGACACCGGCGCCATGCTGCGCGACCTCGGCGCCGACATCTCGCGGATCCTGCATGGCGAGCAGGAGTTCGAGCTGTTCCGACCGCTGCAGCCGGGCCAGACGTATCTGTGCCGCGCCCGGATCGTGGACATCTACGAGAAGTCCGGACGGAGCGGGCCGATGGCGTTCGTGGTGCGCGAGACCACGATCACCGACCGCACGAACGACGTCGTGGCCGCCATGCGTCACATCACGATCGTGCGGCTCTGATGAAGTACGCCAAGGTCTACTTCGACGACGTCAACGTGGGCGACGAGCTGCCGCCGCTGGTCAAGGGGCCGATCCAGCAGATTCAGCTCACGCGTTACGCGGGCGCCTCCGGCGACTTCAACCCGATCCACCAGGACGACGAGTTCGCGCGAGCGGCCGGGATGGGCGGAGTCTTCGCCCACGGCATGCTCTCGATGGGGTTCGTGGCCCAGGCGGTGACCGACTGGGCCGGCGCCGGAGCCGTCCGCAAGCTCGGCGTCCGCTTCGCGACCCTGGTGCGGCTGAAGGACGTCGTGACCTGCCGGGGACGCGTCGTGGGCAAGTCCTCGACCGACGATGTGAACCTCGTCGAGCTCGAGGTGTGGGCCGAGAACCAGAAGACCGAGAAGGTCGTGACGGGTCGCGCCACGGTGATCCTGGCCGCGCGGCCCTCTAGCCCCCCGCCGGCTTCTCCCGCGCCGCCAGCCAGTCCCGCAAGGCTTCGCGCGTCGACTGAAACGCCAGCACGTCCCACGGGATGTTCCCCGCGCTGACCCACTCGCACGCGTCGTTCTCGTCACAGGTCGTGAGGGTGCCACCCACCACCCGCGCCCGGTACACGATGATCACCGGCGCGTCGGGATACGTGTAGACGTTCAGAAGACCGGTGAGATCCACCTTCAGCCCGGTCTCCTCGAACGTCTCGCGCGCCGCCGCGTCGGTCACCGCCTCCCCGAAGTCGACGAAGCCACCGGGAAACGTCCACAGACCCCGCCCGGGATTGATCGAGCGCCGCGTCAGCAGCACTGCCCCGTCCTGCTCGGGGATGGTCGCGGCGACGACCTTCGGGTTCAGGTAATAGACGAAGCGGCAGCGCGAGCACACCTGCTGCTCTCGGTGGTCGGGTGGAACTCGCTCCAGTACCAGCAGCGCGCCGCAGAGCGGGCAGAAGCGGATCGTGGAGGGCGCCAGGAACGGATGTGTGTGGCCGTCGCTCACGTCCCAGAGTCTAAACCAGCTATTCTGGACGCGACAATGCCAGACGATCGGCGGGGTCCTGCGCCGGCCGTCGCCTTGACACTCCAGGGATTTAGGGCTCACAAGGAAAGGACTGACATGAGGATCGACAAGGGGCGCCTGGAACGGTCGATCGAGGAGCTGGGCCGGATCGGCCAGACACCCCGAGGCGGGCTCACGCGCCTGGCGCTCAGCGACGAGGACAAGCGGGGCCGCGACTGGATGGTGGCGCGTATGCGCGAGGCCGGCCTTGCCGTGACGGTCGACCAGATGGGCAACATCTTCGGCCAGCGGCGCGGAGAAGCGGCGCTGCCCCCGGTCATCATGGGCTCGCATATCGACTCGGTACCGACTGGTGGTAAATACGACGGGCAACTCGGGGTCCTGTGCGCCCTGGAGGTGGTCCGCGCGCTGAACGACGGCGGCATCAACACTCGATGTCCAATCACGCTCGCGATCTTCACCAACGAGGAGGGCGCGCGCTTCCAGCCGGCGATGATCGCCAGCGGCGTGATGGCCGGCAAGATCGCGCTCGAAGACGCCTACAACGCCCGCGACAAGGACGGCATCCGCCTGGTCGACGAGCTCGAGCGTATCGGCTACCTCGGCGCCGAGCCCTGCGTCGCCCGGCCCTTCCGCGCCTACCTCGAGCTCCACATCGAGCAGGGGCCGTTCCTGGAGGAGGAGGGGCTCACCGTAGGCGTGGTCGAGGGCATCGTCGCGATCGCGTGGTCGCGTCTGACGATCCACGGCGTCCAGGACCACGCCGGGCCGACCCCGATGCGCGTTCGCCACGATGCGCTCGTCGCCGCCGCCGAGGTGGTCGGTGGTGTCCGCCGCGTCGCCCGTGAGATCGGGGGCGACCTGGTCGCGACCGTCGGCAACTTCGTGGTGGCGCCGAACATCGTCAACGCGATCCCCGGTCGGGTGATGCTCTCGATCGACACACGCGACCCGAGCGACGCGACGCTCGACCGCGCGCGGGCGATGCTGGAGCCGATCGTCCGCGACGTCTGCGCTCGCGAGGGCGTGCGCTACGAGCTCGAGCACTACTGGCGTGTCCCCTACACGCCGTTCGATCGCGACGTCGTCGACACCGTCGAGCGCGCCGCGAAGGCGTCCGGCGCGCGCTACCGGCGCATCCGGTCGGGCGCGGGCCACGACGCTCAGTACATGGCGGCGATCGGCCCGGCCGGGATGGTCTTCGTGCCGTCGCGGGACGGCCGGAGCCACTGCGAGGAAGAGTTCACGGCGATCGACGACATCGAGCACGGAGCCACCACGCTGCTGCTGGCCGCGCTCGACCTGGCGGGCCGGGCCTGAGGCGGGCGGCCCTACTCCGGGGGCGGGAGGGCGTCGCCGACCACATAGGGAGTCAGGCGCGGCGGCCCGTGGCGCAGGCGCAGCCGGGCGACCACGGGCAAGTGGTCGGACGCCACGCGGGCCAGCCGGCTCCGGTGCACGCTGAAGCCTTCGCCCTCGAGCTCGGCGTCCCAGTAGATCCGATCGAGCGCGAACAACGGGAACATCGCGGGGTGAGTCCGCCGCCGGCGCATCGGCGACGAGAACTCCCGCCGGAGCCCGCGCGTCACCGGGCCGCGGTGCCACTCGTTGAAGTCGCCCAGCAGGACCCGGGGCCCCGCGAGGCGCTCGGAGTCGCGGATGAAGACACCGAGCAGCGCGAGCTGCGCGCGCCGCTCGGACAGCGCCAGGCCGAAGTGGCAGTTGAAGACGTGGACCGGCGCGCCCTCGATGTCGAGATCGACGCGGAGGCATCCGCGGGGCTCGCGCGGACCGCAGCTCAGGTCACACCGCCCCGACCCGAGGACGGGAAGCTTCGTCAGGACGACGTTGCCGTACGTGCCCGCCCCGTGCGCTCGGGTCTCGCCCATGACGATCTCCGACATCCCGAGCCGCGAGGCGATGTACGCGGCCTGGTCCGCGTGCGGCACCCCGTTTTCCCGGATCACTTCCTGGAGCCCCACGACGTCCGGTGTGGTCTCGGCGATGACGTCGGCGATGCGGTCGAGGTCGCGTCGCCGGTCGAGACCCACGCCGCGGTGGATGTTGTAGCTCGTCACGGTGAGATGTCTCATGCAACCTCGGCCTGATAGCGTGCGAAGTGGGAATACAGGTGGATCGGGTGCGTGAGCGGCATCGTCACCTCGACATTCGGCGGATGGATCAGCACCAGGGCGAGGTCGTCGGGGGGCATGCGTCCCTATTGTAGTATCTGATCGCCCATGGACCATCCAATGGTCGTCGCCGTGCGCCGCTTCGTCGCCGACGAGGTTCGTCCCTCCGCCGCGGCGCTCGAGCACGCCGACACCTACCCGCACGCCCTCGTCGCCCGGATGCGCGAGCTCGGCCTCTTCGGCGCGCTGGTGCCGTCCACGTACGGCGGCCTGGGGCTCGACGTGACCACCTACGCGCGCGTGATCGAGGAGCTCTGCCGCGGCTGGATGTCGCTCGCGGGCGTGATCAACAGCCACACGATGGCCGCGCTGATCGTGCTGAACCACGGGACCGACGCGCAGCGGCAGCGCTTCCTTCCCCGCTTCGCCTGCGGCGAGGCGCGCGGCGGTCTCGCGCTGACCGAGCCGCACGCCGGCACCGATGTCCAGGCGATCCGCACGGTCGCGATCCGCCGGGGCGACGACTATATCGTGAGCGGCAGCAAGATGTTCATCACGAACGCCCGCGAGGGCAATACGCTGGCGCTGCTGGCGCTCACCGACCCCCGCGCCGAGCCCCGCCACCGCGGGATGTCCTGCTTCATCGTCGAGAAGGGGCACCCGGGGTTCCGCGTCACGAAGTCCGTCGCCAAGCTCGGGTACAAGGGCGTCGACACCGCCGAGCTCGTGTTCGACGAGTGCGTCGTGCCGGCGGCCAACCTCGTGGGTGGCATCGAGGGGCGCGGCTTCAAGCACGTGATGGGCGGCCTCGAGGCCGGCCGGATCAACATCGCGGCACGCGCCGTCGGCGTCGCCCAGGCCGCGACTGGGCGGCGGACATGAAGGACCACGGCGAGCGGTGCGACCTCAAGGCCGGCATGGCAAAGCTCTTCGCCTCGGAGGCCGCCCAGGACATCGCGGTGGAAGCGCTCCGACTCCACGGCGAGGCCGGCGTGCTCGCCCGGCTGAACGTCGAGCGCTACTACCGGGACACGCCGCTGATGATCATCGGCGAGGGCACGAACGAGATCCAGCGGACGATCATCGCGCGCAACCTCGTCGACCGGTACGGTGAGCGGCTCGGCGCGTTGACCTCGCGCGATCGGATGCCCGAGGAGCAGAAGCAGGTCATCCTGGCCGTGCGTCAGCTCGTCGACAAGCAGGTGGTCCCCGTCGCTGGCGCGCTCGACGCCGCGAGTGCGCATCCGGACAAGCTCGTGGCCGCGCTCGCCGAGCTCGGGATTCTCGGCGTGAGCGTGGATCCGGCCTTCGGTGGCTTCGGCCTCGAGCCCCGCACGTGGGCGATGGTCGTCGAGGAGCTGGCCCGCGGCTCGGCGGTCCTGGCGACGATCGCCGCCGCGCACGTCGCCGCCGGCCGAGCCATCTCGGTGTTCGGAACCACGGAGCAACGCGAGCGTCTCCTCGGCCCGATGACCCGCGGCGAGATCGTCGTGGCGCTCGCCCTCGGCGCCAGCGTGCGCGCCGAACGCAGTGGAAACGACTGGAGCCTGGACGGCGCGATCCCGCTCGTCGCGCATGGCGCCCGCGCCACGCGGATTCTGGTCGCGGCCGGAGACACGGGATGTTTCCTGATCGACCATGACTCGCCGGGGATGCGCCGCGGCGCGCCGCTCGCAACGCTCGGCCTGCGCGGCCTCGAGTCGTGCGCGCTTCGCTTCGAGGCCTGCCGCGTTGCCTCTCGCGATCTTCTGGGCGGCGCGCCCGGGCACGGAGGCGCGCAGGCGGCCTTGGCCCGCGTGGCCGCGCGGCTCGGCGCCGCCGCGACGGGGCTGGGGATCGCGCAGGCGGCGTTCGAGGCCGCGCTGCGCTATTCGCAGCAGCGGACGACGTTCGGCAAGCCCATCGCCCAGCACCAGGCCGTCCAGCTGATGCTGGCCGACATGGCGACGCGGATCACCGCGGCCCGCCTTCTCGTCGACGATGCCGCCTCGCACGCGGACGACGACGTGCGGCTGTCGATGGCCAAGGTCTACGCCTCGGAGACGGCGTACCAGGTCGCCCTCGACGCGATGCGCGTCCACGGCGGCTACGGCTACACGAGCGAGTTCCCGGTGGAGCGCTACTACCGAGACGCTGCCGGGCTCGCTTCCTCTCCCACCGCCAACGCCTCGGAGCGTCGCGATCTGGCCCGCCGCGTGGCGGCGCGCGGCCGCCTCTAGACCGTGTCGCCCTCGACGGTTCCCCTACTCGCTGCCAGGAGGCCACCATGACCGTCGACGCCGAGCGCTTCCGCGCCATCTCGCTCGACGACCTGACCATGCCCGGCGGCTGGTCCGTCTCCGCCGGGCAGACCTTCCTCTACACGCCGGCCGAGCTCCAGCTGATGCAGGAGGCGCGGGCGTTCGCCCAGCGCGAGATCCTGCCGCAGGCGGCCGCGGCCCATCGGCGCGTCAAGGAGATCAAGGCAAAACACGAGGCCGGCCCGGAGCGGCGGCGCCTCCTGCGCGAGATGGCCCGGGCGTACCTCAAGCTGATCGGGGAGGCCGGGCTCACCGGCGCGCTGTTCCCCGAAGCGTTCGGCGGTAACGGCCGCGGCGTGGTCGCCGAGTGCATCGTGGACGAGGAGCTGGCCGCGGTCGGCCACCCGGCCGACACGCTCCGCTCGGTCACGCTGACCCTCGGCACCATTTCGATCCTTCGGTACGGCACCGAGGCCCAGAAGCGGCAGCACATCCCGCCGCGGCTCGCCGGCGAGGAGCTGGCGGCGATCGCGATCACCGAGCCCCAGATCGGCAGCGACACCTCCGGCATGCAGACGCGCGCGGTGCTGAAGGGCGACCGCTGGATCGTCAACGGCCAGAAGCGGTTCATCACCGGCGGCGGCCTCGCCGACTACGTGACCCTGTTCGCCATCACCGATTCGTCGACGCACCCGCACAAGGGAATGTCCACCTTCATCGTGCCGATGGACCACCCGGGCGTGCGCATCCGGCGCCAGCTCGACGAGGTGATCATGGCCGACTGGATGGACAACGCCTTGATCGAGTTCGACGACGTGGACATTCCGGGGGACAATCTGCTGGGACCCCTCAACGGCGGTTATCACGTGTTGATGGACGAGCTGGATACCGAGCGCGTCACGTATTGCATGGCCTCGCTGGGCGGCGCGCGCCGTTGCCTCGAGATCGCGACGGAGTACGCCACCAAGCGCGTCCAGTTCAAGCAGCCGATCGCGATGTTCGAAGGCGTGTCGTTCAAGCTCGCCGAGATGTACGCGCAGCTCGACGCCGCGCGCCAGCTCATCTACCGGACCGCCAAGATGATCGAGGCCGGGCGCCCGGCCCAGCGCGAGTCCGCCGTCACCAAGCTGTTCACGGCCGACGCGGTGTGGAAGATCGTCGACCACGCGATGCAGGTGCTGGGCGGCATCGGCTACACGACCGACTTCCCGGTACAGGCCATCTTCCGGAACGCGCGCCTCATGCGCATCGGCGCCGGGTCCGACGAGACCATGAAGTTCCTGATCGCGCGCGAGCTCCTCCGGGAGGTCAAGGGATAGCCGCCGGATGAGTGAGCGGATCGTTCCCGAATCCGACGTCGAGGAGATCGGCCAGGAGGCCGTCGCCCCGCCGTGGATGACGATCCTCCACAACTGCGACTGCCACACCTTCGAGCAGGTGGTGGCGCAGCTTCAGAAGGCGATCGGCTGCAGCGAGGCCAAGGGCTGGGAGATCGCCTGGCAGGTCCACAACACCGGCAAGGCCGTGGTGAAGGTCGGTGCGGAGGCCGAGTGCGTCAAGGTCGGCAACGTCCTGGCCGCCATCGGCCTGGTGGTGACGGTCGTCCAGTCTTGACGGAGGGCGGGGCCCGAGCCCCCGCCCGGCTACATCACCGGCCCGATGATCCAGGGCGCGAACTCTTCCTCGCCGACGCCCGAGAGCTCGCTCTTCGACCGCTTCCCGGACGCGACCGCGATCATCTCCTCGAAGATCTGACGGCCGACGGTGGCGATCGGCGTTCCCTCCAGGACGACGCCGCAGTTGATGTCCATGTCCTCAGCCATGTGCCGGTACATCAGCGAGTTGGTGGCGAGCTTGATGGACGGCACCGGCTTGCACCCGAACACGGAGCCGCGGCCGGTCGTGAAACAGATGAGGTTGCATCCACCCGCGACGAGCCCGGTGATCGACACCGGATCGTGACCGGGCGTATCCATGAACACGAACCCGCGCGTCGTGATCGGCTCGCCGTAGAGGAACACGTCCATCATCGGCGTCGTGCCGCCCTTGGTGACACCGCCGAGAGACTTTTCGAACACGGTGGTGATTCCTCCAGCCTTGTTCCCAGGCGCCGGATTGTTATCCATCGCGTCGAGTCCACGGCAATACCACTCCCACCATTTGTAGCGGTCGACGAGCTTCTTGGCGACGCCCTCGTTGATCGCGCGTCTGATCAGCAGGTGCTCGGCGCCGTAGATCTCCGGCGTCTCCGCGAGCACGCCGGTGCCGCCGTAGCGCACGAGCTCGTCGACCGCCCAGCCGAGCGCGGGGTTGGCGGTCATACCGGAGTTGGCGTCCGATCCGCCGCAGTTGGTGGCGAGCGTCAGCTCGGAGATCGGCTGGCGGCTGCGCTGGGCCGCGTTCGCCAGCGGCAGGAGCTTGGCGACCTCTTCGGAGGCGCGCTCCACCGTCTTTCGGATGCCGCCCGCTTCCTGGATGTTGACCAGGAACGGCTTGCGCTCGGGGTGACCCGGCGCCGCCATGCGCTGGCGCTCGACCATCACCGCCGCCTGATTGGTCTCGCACCCGAGCCCGACCAGGATGTACGCGGCCACGTTCGGGTGCTTGGCGTAGCCGGCCAGCACCCGCTGCAGCGCCAGGTGATCCTCACCGAAGAGCTTGGTGCCGCAGCCCGACTTGTGGGTGATCGCCAGGACGCCGTCGACGCTCGGATAGTCCTTCTGGACGTCGCGGAAGCGATCCTTCACGAACTGGCTCACGCTCGCCGAGCAGTTCACGCCGGAGATGATGGCGACATAGTTGCGCGTGCCCACCCGGCCGTCGTCGCGCCGGTAGCCGTCGAAGTACCGCATCGACTTCGCCGGGTAGTAGTCGACCGGCTTCACGTCCACGCCGACCTCGTACTCCCGCTGCAGCTCGCCGATCCCGAGATTCTGCGTGTGGACGTGGTCCCCGATCGCGATGTCCTGCGTCGCGAAACCGATGACCTGGCCGTACCGACGGACCGGCGCTCCCGTCCGCACCGCCTTGCGCGCGACCTTGTGGCCAGGCCTGATGTCCTGACGGACCTCGATCCGAGTGGTCCCGTCCTCGAGCACGGTCCCGGCCGCCAGCTCGGCCTTCGCGACCGCGACGTCGTCTTCCGCGCGGAGCAGCACCGCCTTGTCGGTGAGCGCGTATGTCGCCATGGCTTCCTCCAGCGGCCAACTATACCGGATTGGGTCCCTGGATGCGGAGCACCGCCGGGGGGGCGGTCTCGAGCTGGATCGTGGTGTGATCGATGCCGAAACGCGCGTGCAGGACGGCGTGAAGCGCCTCCAGCAGCCGCTCGCTCTCGCGCACGTCGTCGACGACCACGTGCGCGCTCATCGCCTCGCGGCCCGAGGTCAGCGTCCACACGTGCAGGTCGTGCACGTGCCGCACGCCGGGCACGCGGAGTATCGCGACCTCGATCTCCCCGAGATCCAGGTGGGCCGGCGTGCCCTCGAGCAGCACGTTGACCGCCTGGCGGAGCAGGCGCCACGTCCGTGGCACGATGACCAGCGCGATCGCGCCGCTCACGAGCGGATCGGCCGGCGTCCAGCCGGTGCCCACGACGACCAGCGCGGCGATCACCACTCCGGCGGAGCTCAGCGCGTCGCCGAGCACCTCGAAATACGCCGCCCGGACGTTGAGGCTCTGCCCGGCCGCGTGGTGGAGCAGGCGCGCGCACACGAGGTTCACCGCGAGCCCCAGCAGCGCGACCACGAGCATCGGGCCACCCAGGATCTCCGGCGGCGCCAGCAGGCGCCGGTAGGTCTCGACGAGGATCCCGCCGGCGACGACGAGCAGCACGATCGCGTTGACCAGCGCGGCGAGGATCTCGGCGCGGTAGTAGCCGTAGGTCTTGGCCGGCGTGGGCGGCCGAGCCGCGACCCAGATGGCGAAGAGGGCCAGGCCGAGGCCGCCCGCGTCGGTGAGCATATGGCCGGCGTCGGCCAGCAGGGCGAGGCTGCCCGACCAGAGCGCGCCCGCGATCTCGACGACGAGAAACCCGCACGTCAGGACCAGGGTCGCGGTCAACCGGCCGCGAGAGTGCGCGGCGGCTGTCTGACGGTGCGGAGGCGCATGCATCCAAGCACTCACTCGTGCTTGTCGACGTCCGACAGCGTAAATCCAAAGATGAGCAAGACCGTGAACTTGTCGAGCTTCGCGCGGCCGGTCGCGGTTGGCGGAGCGTTGACGATCGCGTCGGTCTTGCCGTCGAACTCGAACAGGCGCATCTCGGCGACGCCCCGGTTGCGCTGCCACTTGAAGAACGCGATCTCCGGGACGCCGATGTTCACGACGGGCGCCTGGAACGCGGGAATACCGATCAGGGTCTGGTCGTTGTCGGTCCCCAGGACCGAGGCGAAGGCCTTGACCTTGAGGTCAGGAGATTCGGAGACGGTGCGAATACCGTGGGCCCTGAGCCACGTGACCACGAATTCCTTGACCAGCGCCTCCGGCCCCGCGTGGTAGAAGACTTCCACGGCGACGCGTTGTTGTTTGAGCTTCTCGATGTCCAGCTGGCCCAGGGCGCGCTCCAGGGACCGCATCATCAGCTGCTGAGTCACTCCGGAGGGCTGGGTGGCGGGCGGTACGGGCGAGAGCGTGCAGCCCCCGAGCAGCAGGCCGGCCAGCACGGCTGCGGTACGGCGCAATGGGCCCGAGTGGGCGCAGGTCATCGCCTTTGTGCCTAGAAGTCTACGACCTCGGGGAAGTCGGGACGCCCTGCTAGAATCGTCTATGCTCCGCGACCAGACCCTTCTCCTGCACGGCCAGCGATTTCACTACACCGAGTGGGGCGACGCCGCCGCCCCCGCGCTCGTCATGCTTCACGGCGTCACCGGCCACGCCCGCACGTGGGACGAGGAGGCCGCCGGGCTCGCCTCGCGCTATCGCGTGCTGGCGCTCGATCAGCGCGGCCACGGGGACTCCGATCCCCCGCTCGACGGCGACTACACCGTCGCGACCATGGCCGGCGACCTCGCGGCGTTCCTGGACGCGCTGGGCCTCGCCCGCGTGTCGATCGTCGCGCTCTCGATGGGCGGCCGCGTGGCGATCGCGTTCGCCGGGCAGCAGCCCCGTCGCGTCGACAAGCTCGTGGTGGTCGACATCGGCCCGGACATCTCGCAGATCGGGCGCGCGCGCGTCGGCATGCTCATGGCCGGGGCCCCGGAGCTCTTCGCGAGCTTCGACGACGCGTACGCCTTCCAGCGCGCGACCAACCCGCGCTACACCGACGCGATGCTGCGCCATCGCGTCAGCCACGGGACCCGGCCCGTGCCGGGCGGCCTCACCTGGAAGTACGATCGAGGGCTGCGCGATGCCGCGCGCTCGGGACGGTGGAGCGATCCGATCGACCTGTGGCCGTTCTGGCGCGCCATCGCCTGCCCGGTCCTGATCGTGCGCGGCGGCGACTCCGACGTGCTCGAGCCGGAGACGGCCAAGCGGATGGTGGACGAGAACTCGAACGCGCGACTCGTCGAGGTGGCGGGCGCCGGCCACACGGTGCCCGGCGATCAGCCCGCGATCTTCCGCGCGCTGGTGGACGAATTCCTGGGCGTGCCGCGACGCTAGCGGTCGCGGAGCTTCCGGGCGGCCTCCGCGCGCATCTGCTGCATGGCGCGCGTCTCCTGGTCGGAGTAGCGCTCTTCCGTCCACGGGTCGGCGTGCATGTGGTAGCCGTTCTGCTCCCAGAAGCCCGGCGGATTCACGTCGAGGAACTCGAGCGCGCGGAGCCACTTGGCGCTCTTCCAGAAGTAGAGCTTCGGCACCACCAGGCGCATCGGGCCGCCGTGGTCGGGCTCGAGGTCGCGGCCATTGTGCTTGACGGCCAGCAGCACGTCGTCGTCGACCAGGTCGGCCAGCGCGATGTTGGTCGTGTAGTCCGGGTCGGCGTGCTGCATGACGAACGTCGCCTCCGGCCGCGGCCTGGCCCGGCTCACGATCTCCTGGATGCGCACGCCCTCCCACACGTTGTCGAGCTTCGACCAGCGCGTGACGCAGTGGATGTCGGAGGTGATCGTCACGCGCGGGAGCTTCAGGAACTCCGGCCACGTCCAGGTCGTCTCGCGCTCGACCTGGCCGAAGCAGCGGAACGTCCAGCGGGCGGGATCGAACCGCGGCGTGAGCCCATAGGTCAGGACCGGCCACTTGGCGGTGAGCGTTTGTCCCGGCGGGACGCGATGCGCGAGCGCAGGGTCGGCCTGCTTCATCCGTGACCTCCAGAGATTGTCGAGCCGTTTCGCCTCCGCACCACTATACCGCCGCGCCGTGCCGCC
>QHSI01000156.1 GCA_003221515.1 Candidatus Rokuibacteriota bacterium | reverse complement strand
GGTGACACAGCTCGTGGCCTCGGGAGAGGAGAGCGGCGCTCTCGCGGCGATGCTCGGAAAGGCGGCGGTCTACTACGAAGCCCAGGTGGACGCCACCGTGGCGACGCTCGCGACGCTGGTGGAGCCCGTCATGATCCTCGTGCTGGGCGGGATCGCCGGCAGCGTGATCCTCGCGCTCTACATGCCCATCTTCAACCTCGGGCAGGCGATGCGGGGCGGGATCCAGTGACACCGGTCCACGGCGCTCCCCACCGCTATCGCCCCGCGCTCCGGCTGTGGGTGATGCTCTCTGTCGTCATGGCGCTCGCCGCGACGGCGAGCACGCTGACTATTCTCTATCTCCTGCGGCCGTTCATCGCGGAGCGAGGCGGCTTCGCGCCGGACGTGCAGAACGCCCTGTTCGCGGCGGCTGTCGCGGCCGGCGCTCTGGCCGGGCTCGGGGGGCTCCTGCTCGGCGTCGCCTGGAGCCGGCGGATCTGGGCCATCGTCGAGCGGACAGACGCCGCGGCGCCCAGCGCCGACGGTACCCCGGACGACCGCGTTTCGGACGAGCTCGGCGCGCTCGACGCAGCCGTGGGGCGCCTCACGCTCTCGATGGATCGCTTCATCTCGGACAGCGACATCCTCGCACGGCTTCCAGCCGCGATGCTGCTCCTGGACGCTGCCCGCCGGCTTCTCGTGTTCAACGTGACCGCGGAGACCCTCCTGGGGCCCGATCTCGAGCGCTTCCGCGGACGGTCGTTGCTCGGCGTGGACGGTCCGCTGCCGGTCGTCCGCGGCAACGAGCCCCTCGCCGACGTGTTGGGTCAAGCGGAGCTGGAGCCCACGGCGTTTCACGTCGAGGAGGTTCAAGTGAGCACGTGGTCCGGGAGCCCTCTCCTCCTCGACGTGACGATCCAGAGGCAACCCGGGCGAGAGCCCGGTCTCGGCTTCGTGCTGCTGCTGCGCGACGCGTCGGAGAAGCGGCGCATCCGGGAGCAGATCAAACGGGCCGATCAGCTCGCGCTGCTCGGCGAGATGGCGGCGCGGATCGCGCACGAAGTGCGAACGCCGCTCGCCTCCCTTCGCGGACTCGTAGAGCTCCTGCAGGCAGAACTTACGGGGCACGACCGCCAGCGCCAGTACCTCGAGCGCGCCCTCCAGGCAATCGAGCGCCAGGAGCGACTCGTCGAAAAGCTCCTGAGCTTCACGCATCCCGAGCCGGAGAGCTGGCAACCCGTCCTCGTCCACGAGCTCCTCGCGGGCCTGATCGCGGCGTGGCCGGGCCGGCGACCGTCCCTGGCGATGGAGCGGTCGCTCAAGCCCGTCGATGGCGACCCGGTGCTGCTCGAGGAGGTCTTCACCAACCTGATCCAGAATGCGCTGGAAGCCAGCCGCGACGGCGCGGTCACCGTTCAGGGGCTGATGAACGACGGCGCGGTCCGGGTCACGGTCACGAACGAGGGCGCCGCCATCCCGCCCGAGCTTCAGGAGCGCATCTTCCAGCCGTTCTTCACGACGAAGCCAAGAGGGACCGGGCTCGGGCTCGCGATCGCCCGGCAGATCGTCGAGGCGCATCACGGGGCGATCCGTGTCGAGAGCGACGGCCGGACCGCCACGACCTTCGTCGTCGAGCTGCCCGCGCTTCTCCAGCCTGCCACGGTGGACGCCAATGCCTGACCAGATCCTCGTCGTCGAGGACGATAGCAACCTCGCCTTCGTCCTCTGCGAGACGCTGCGGCTCCGGGGCTACCGGGCCGAGGCCGTCGGGACGCTCGCCGCGCTGCGAGAGCGACTGACGGCGGCGCCGTACGATCTCGTGCTGCTGGATCTGAAATTGCCGGACGGAGACGGCCTCGAGGCGATCCCACAGTGCCGGGAGCTCGCCCCCGACACGCCGATCATCGCCATGACGGCCTACGTGGTCAAGCAGGCCGCCACGGAGGCGTTGCGCCGCGGGGCGTACGACTTCTTCACCAAGCCGCTGAAGATCTCCGAGCTCGAGGTCGTCGTGTCACGGGCCCTCGAGCGCCGGCGGCTCCAGCAGCGCGTCGCGACGCTCGAGGCGTCACGAGCGACCGGCTTCGAGGAGCTGGGCGGCTCGAACCCGGCTTTCGTCCAAGCGCTGGAGGCGGGGCGGCGCGGGGCGCCGACGGACCTCACGGTGCTGATCGAGGGCGAGAGCGGCACGGGCAAGGAGCTGCTGGCGCAGGCGATTCATCGCGCGAGCGCGCGCAAGGGCGGCCCCCTGGTCGCCGTGAATTGCGCCGCCATCCCGGAGGGTCTCCTCGAGTCCGAGTTGTTCGGCCACGAGCGCGGTGCCTTCACCGGCGCCGTCCGAACGCGGGTCGGACGCTTCGAGCTGGCGCGCGGCGGCACCCTGTTCCTCGACGAGATCGGCGATATGCCCCTCGGCATGCAGGCGAAGATTCTGCGCGCGATCGAAGAGCGCAGGATCGAGCGCATAGGCGGCAACCGGCCGATCGACGTCGACGTGCGGATCATCGCCGCGACGAACCAGACCCTCGGTCGGCTCGTCGAGGAGGGTCGATTCAGGGCGGACCTGTTCTATCGCCTGCACGGAATCCAGCTCCGACTGCCCCCCTTGCGCGAGCGCCTCGACGATCTCCCCGAGCTCATCAACACCTTCCTCGATCGCGCCCGGCGCAAACTATCCCGGACGACCGCGACGCTCTCCGACGAGGCGCTGCAGTGCCTCTGGGTGCACAAGTGGCCGGGCAACGTCCGCGAGCTGAAGCACGTCCTCGAGGGCGCCGTCCTGCTGTCCGACGGGATCATCCGGCCCGAGCACCTTCCCCCGGCGGTCCAGACGGCCGGCGTCAAGGAGCTCTCGACGGCATCCGCGACGGCATCCGCGATCGCCTCCGGGCGGTCGCTCGACGAGACGCTCGACGACGTCGAGCGTCAGATGATTCTCGCGGCGCTCGGACGCGCGGGTGGTGTGCAAGTCCGTGCGGCGCGGCTTCTCGGCATCACCGAGCAGAGTCTGTGGTACCGGATCAAGAAGCATGGAATCCAGGCGCGAGTGATGGACTCTGCGCCGACCAGGTCATCGCCGCCAGCCTGCGCCCCAGCGGCTCGTCCCACGCCGCCCGTCGAGCTACTCGCCGCCGGGGAGGCCCTGGATCGATCGGTCACGCGATCGAAGTCATCGGCGGGGAAATGAAGTGAGCGTTCTCGACCGCAGGGCCGCCGCTCGCTACTCGATCAATGCGCGTCTGCACTGGGAGCGCGTAGGACGTCGTGACGGCGGGGAAGGATTGACGGAGAACATCAGCACCTGCGGCGTGTACTTCCAGGGTGAACGATGCTTGGCAGTGGGACAGCCGATCCGGCTGACGATGACCCTCCAGCGTCGCTCGATCTGTGTCGCCGGAGACGGCGTGGTGGTTCGCGTCGAACCCCGCGAGGGCGGCTATGGTGTCGGGGTGTGGCTCGAGGGGCTGTTGCCGCTACCTGGCAGCGGAGGGCTGCAAAGCTCTGCCCAAACCTTCCCATGACCGGCTCCCTGACGAGCCGCTCGGGTGGCCCACGGTTCGATACCATTGGGCGAGCTCGCCCCGGCTCGAGAGGTTGAGCTTCGTGTAGGTGTTGTGCAGATGGTTCTTGATCGTGCTCTCGGAGACTCCGAGATGGTTGGCGATCTCTTTGTTGCGGGCCCCTTGCACCAACAGTCCGGCGACCCGGACTTCCGCCGGCGTGAGCGGGGGCGAGGCGGGCTGCGGCAACGCCTCGTCTCGCAGCAGGTTTTCTACCGCTCGACGCAGCGACTCCAGCTCGACCCAGCGTCCACCCGCGAGTACCTTCCGAATGCACTGCACGAGCAGCCTTGGCGCCATCTCCTTGAGCAGAACCCCGTGGATACCGAGCCGGAACACCTCGAGCGCCTCGCGGTCGTCGATCGTGGCGGTGACCAGAATGACGCGGGTCGGCTGGGCTTCCCGCAGGATCTCGCCCGCGACTTCGAGCCCGCCCTTGCCCGGCAGCGCGATATCCAGGACGGCGATATCGGGCCGATGAGCGCGTACTGCCGCCAGCGATTTTATGCTGTCGGTCGCGGTGGCCACGACGACAAAATCCGCTACAGAACTGAGGAAGCGCACGAGGCCCCGGAGGACGTCCGGGTGACGCTCTGCGATCACGAGGCGGATAGGCATGCTCATCGGAGGTTCGCCGTGGCGAGGCATCATGTCACCCTGGAATATGCCAGCCAGTAGCATGCCAAACCGGTGAGGCGACGCATGACGATCGTATCCGCTTGTAAAATCAGCCTCCGTGTCGCGACACGTCCGGCCGTGAGGTGACCGAACGATGCAACCCGGATCCCGCGCACTACACAGCTTGCACGGCTTTGCATAGCTCCATGCAGCCGATGTCATACGCGTGTGTGCCCGACCACCGGCAAATCCGGATAAGCCCGTGATTCTTATCACCAGCACGGAGGACCACGATGCCCCCTCGCATCCGGCTCTTTTTTTCGGCGCTCAGCGTGATGCTCTTCTTTATCGCCGCGGTTCCGCTCTACAGCGAACTCTCCCGGCGGAGCGACATTGGTGGACGCCACACGCCATGATCGCTCCGTTCGCCGAGAGTAAGGACCGCGTGGAGATCTACGCTCGCGGTAAGCCTCTCGCGGCGCTCCTCCAGGCGGGACAGTTGCGGCTTGCGGAGGACGGTGGCTGGACCGTCGTGGCGCCGAGTGATATCGGCCTCCGTTTCAACAACTGGGACCGGGTGCGCGCCGAGCGCCTTCCGCTACTGTTGGTGTCCGCCGCAGGTTGCGGCGTCACCGCGTTCACGTTCCTGCTGATCGTGACGGGACGCCTCGCCTACCGCGGCGAGAGGGAACGGGGTGCTAGAATCTAGTCGGCATCTCTTCGGGAGGCTGACCGGTCGTGTCCAACCTCAACACGTCCCGATTTTCGCGCGAGCCGCTGCTCAAGGGCATCAAAAACCGTCTGCTCCAGCTGATCGCGCTCTTCGCGCCAGGGCAGGCCACCCTGCGGGCCACACTGCACCGGTGGCGGGGCGTGCGAATGGGCAAGCCCGTCTATATCGGCACCGACGTGCTCATCGAAACCGCCTATCCCGAGTGGGTCCAAATCGGAAACAACGTGGTCATCGGAATGCGCACCACGATCATTGCCCACTTCGAGGGGGATCCTCCTCCTCCGGACCAGATGAAGGATCGGATCGCGGTCCGGATCGAGGACGAGGTGTTCGTCGGCCCGTGCTGCCTCATTCTGCCGCAAGTGACGATCGGCCGCGGCGCCGTGATCGCCGCCGGCAGCATCGTCACCCGCTCCGTTCCCTCCATGACGATGGTCCAAGGGAATCCCGCCCGGCCCATTGCCCGCTGTGAGGTTCCGCTGACCTTCGGCTCGTCCTTCCGCGACTTCCTGTTTCGCCTGAAGCCGATTCCGGGGCGCACGAGCGACCCGGCGGGCCCCGACGACTGAGACGTCAAGTAGCCTCGATTTCGCGGACGGCTTCCGCGAGTAGCGGCTTCGCCTGTAAGTAGCGCGTGGCTCTCCGCTTCGAGTCGATCTGCTGGTAAACGCGCTCCGCCTGTTCCGCCGTCAGGCCCACCACGGGGGCCACCGTCGCGGCCGGAACCCCGTGGTTCCGGCCGTACAGGCACAGGTCGAATTTTTCCAGCGACAGTGAGAAGTAGAACTCCTCCTGGCTCTGCTCGAGCGAGTAGGTGTCCGTCGTCGGCCGTCGGCTCCGGATCTCCTCGGGAATATCGAGATACCGGGCTAGCTCGTACACCTGGGTCTTGTACAGGTGGGCGATCGGCTTGAAGTCGGCCGCCCCGTCTCCGTTCTTCACGAAAAATCCCTGGTCGTACTCGAGGCGGTTGGGAGTGCCCGTCACGGCGTACATCAGGCGGTCGGCGTGGTAGTACTCCAACATCTTCCGCGTGCGCTGCTTGAAGTTCGTGGCCGCCACGACGCCCAGGTAGGCTTCCTTGGTCAGCCGCGCGCGGCGCTCGACACCCTCCGGTGACCGCGCCACGACCGAGTAGACGGCGTAGCCGGCTCGGTCCACCAGGTCCGGCAGCGTGAGCTTGGACTTCCATCCCGACCCGTACTCGGGGATCACCTCCCGGATAGCCGCGTCCCGCCGCTCGTAGCACCCGGCCGCCCGGAGGATCGGAGTGATGTCCTCGACCACCGCATCGACCCCGAGCGCGTCGGCGGCCAGGCGGCCCAGGCGCAGACTGTCCGTCGCCGAATCCTCCTCGGGGAGAAACAGACCGAGGACGCGGTCCTTGCCCAGCGCGCGGACGCACAGCGCCGCGCACACGGTGCTGTCGATGCCGCCCGACATTCCCAGGACAGCGCCTCTCCGGTGGAGCTGTCGATGCACGATCTCCCGGATGGCGACCTCGAGCCGCTCGACCACCCGGGCGGCGTGAATCTTCAACACGTCGGGCGAGAAGGTCAGGGTCGGCTCCGGATGACCTTGCCCGTGTCCGTCTTGGGCAGCGCGTCGCGGAATTCAACGACCTGGGGAACCATGAAATCTTCCAGGTGCCTCGCGCAGTGCGCCTGCACCTTCTGCTCGGTCAGCTCGGTGTCCTTGCGGACGGCGACCACTGCCTTGATCGCCTTCCCCAATACGGCGTCCGGCACCCCGAACACGGCCGCCTCGATCACGCCAGGCAGTTGGTAGAGCACGTCCTCCACTTCCCGCGGGCTGACGCGCTGTCCGCGCGTCTTGATCAAGTCGTCGCGGCGGCCGACGAAATAGAGAAACCCTGCGTCGTCCGTCTTGAAGAGGTCGCCCGAATACAGCACGCGATCCCCGAGCGGGCCGGGCCGCAGGGCTCGTGCGGTCTCCTCCGGCGCCTCCCAGTACCCCAGCATCACGTTCGAGCCCCGGACGACCAGCTCGCCGACGACTCCCGGCGGGACGCGTTGCCCTTGCTCGTCCACGATCCACGCGTCGACGTTTGGTATCGCGTTGCCGACCGACGTCGGCCGCTCGTCGATCTGATCCGGAGGCAGATAGGCGACGCGCGTGCACTCCGTCAGCCCGTACATGGAGAAAATCCGCGCCCGGGGGAATTGCTTCCGCAGCTTCCGGATGTGCTCGACCGGAAGAGGCGCGCCGGCGCTGCTCAAGTACCGCACGCTGGAGAAATCGTACCGCGACAGATCCGTTTGCAGCATCAATGCGGACATGGTCGGCACGATCGGGAAGCCGGTGACCCGTTCACTGCCGATCTTTTCCAGGACCACGTGCGGGAAGGTGAACGACCGTTCCAGCACCACCGTCGCGCCCACCTTGAACGCGACCAGCACCTGGTAGAGCCCGTAGCCGAACGACAGCGGCAGCACGTCGAGGACGATGTCGTCCGGGGTATTCTCGAGGTAGGTGGCGATGGACGTGGCCGCCGCCACGACATTCCGGTGCGCAAGCATCACCCCCTTGGGCCCGCCGGTCGACCCCGAGGTGTAGACCAGGGCCGCGAGGTCTTCGTCGATGCTCTTGCGGGCGGGCCGCGAGCCCGGGAGCTCGGGGGTCTCCAGAATTGCGTCCAGCGGGATGCATTCCTTCCCCGCCTCTTGGGCGCGGGTGCCGGCGCCGCCAACGACGTACACGCGGCGCAGGTATGGCGCGCGCGCCCAGCAGTCTTGGACGGAACCGAGCTTCTTGACGTGCGTCACCACGACCGTGGCGCGGCAATTGTTGAGGATGTAGGCGAGCTTGTCGACCTTGGTGGCGGGGTTGATCAGCACGAACGCGCCGTCGGCCTTCAGAGTCGCGAAAACCGAGATGACCGCCTCGGGTGAGTTTTCCAGGTAGACGGCCACGCGCTCGCCACGGCCGATTCCGTCCGCGACCAGCGCCTGCGCGAAGCGGTTGCACCGCTCCTCGATCTCCAAATAGGCGAATCGCCGCCCCTGACATACCAGCGCGGTCTTTTGGGGGAAGCGCCGGACGCTTTCTTCGAGGAACTCCTGAACCTGCACGCCCTGGTGCCTCAGGCGCGGGCCTGCAGCTTCTGTTCCACGAAGTCGGAGATCCCCAGGATCGAGTCGAGGTTGTCCGGGACGATCTCGTCGTCCGCGATCGTAATCGCAAAGTTCTGCTGCAAGAACGCGACGAGCTCCAGCACCCCGGTCGAATCGATCAGTCCCCGGTCGAGAAGCGAGTCCTCGTCCGAGAACGGCATGGCCTCGTCTCCGAACAGGAAATTCTCCACGATGAACTTTCGCAATTGGTGCTCAAACCGCTCCATGGCCCACCCTTCCAGAAAAGTTCTCTATGAATTGATCCACCACGAGCTGCGTGGAAAGAATCCCCACGACCGCCATGTCGTCCTTCACCCCGATGGTGTGTCCTCGCTTCGCCTTGGCCACGAGCTTTTCCACGGCCACTGGATCGAAGACGCCGTCCCTCTGGATGCGCTGCGGTGACAGCAGCTCCTCCACGTATGCCTCGCGGGCCCCAGACCCGTCGGCTCGGAAGAAGCTGCTGACGCCAGGCGCCCGGTAGGGTTGCTTGGGCCGCCGCCGCACCGACGCCGGCACCAGGTCGGTTGTGCATTGCTTCAAGAGGTGCTTTTCGTCCAGGACCTTCATCTTCAGGTGAGGCGGCAGCTGCGCGGCGAACTCGACAACCCGGTGGTCGAGGAACGGAGACCGGCCCTCCACCGCGTGGGCCATCGCCACGCGGTCCCCCTGCGACGAGAGAATGTATGCCGGCAATAGATAGGCGGCCTCCAGATACTGAGCCTGGCAAAACGGGTCCCATCGCGCATAGTCCTTCGGCAGTTGCTGCTCCAGCTCCGCGCAGGGGTCGTACGATCGCAGCGCCGCCCTCACGTCGCGTGAAAAGAACCTCTGAAGCTTCCCGGTCAGCTCCCAGCGGGGCAGGTGGGAGAAGAACGGACTGGCCAGGTCCTGGGGGCGCACGCGGAAGAACGCCTTCAGATACGCGTCGGGTTGGCGCTGGAGATCCCGCATGTACGGGTACAGCTTCCGCAGGAGAAGCGGCCGGAGCTTCGAGTCGGGCTGAGCGGCCCAGAAACGCCGGATCTTCGCCTCCT
>QHSI01000171.1 GCA_003221515.1 Candidatus Rokuibacteriota bacterium | reverse complement strand
GACGCCGCGCTGGTAATAGCTCGAGTACCACGTCGCGACGCCTTCGTAGCGGAACAGCGTGCCGTCGCGCCGCTCGCCATACGGGATGCGCTCTACGATCTTCATCGCCGACCTCCCTTGCGCCCCTTGAGGTACTCCTCCGCCGCCTGGACGAGCAGCGCGGAGACGTCTGAACGCTCCTCGGCCGCCGCGATCTTGAGTCGGATCAGCAGTGCCGCGGGAAGTACGATCGTTGTCCGGGTGCGTTCCTCGCCCACGGCTCGGGTTCTCCTCGCCTTCGCCATCAGCAGGCCCTCCCACCTGCAGACCCTGCTGCTCATGCTGCTGGCGGCCGGGCTGATCGCGGCCGTGAAGCCGAGACGCCCGTACTGGATCTATCCGGCCCTCGCCCTCGTGGCCGTCCTGGTCGCTCTGGAAGCCAACGCGCTGCGCGTGGCGGGCATCGCGCTGACCCTTGAGCACCTCGGCGGAATTAGCCCAGCGCCCCTTACGGGCCTCTAGTGTCTCGTCTGCGAAGTCATGTTAACGACTACGCCGGACGGCCTTCCGAATGATCGTGGCCGGGTCCTTGGTCCACACGAAGGGCGTGGGATGACTGTTCCACTCCGCGATGTACGCGTCGATGTGACGCACGAGTGCGCGGACGGTCTCGAACGACGCACGGCGAACGGACTTGCGCGTGAGGATACCGAACCACGCCTCGACCATGTTCAGCCAGGATGCGCCTTTCGGGGTGAAGTGAAACTGAATCTCCGGATGCTCGGCGAGCCAGGCTTGCACGGCCGGCGTCGAATGCGTCGAGGAGTTGTCGAGCACGACGTGCAAGTGGCGTCCGCGATAGCGGCGCGCCAGGCGCTTCATGAAGCCCAAGAAGTCCGCGCCCGTGTGCTGCGCGGCGCAGTTGCCGGTGACGCGACCGCTGGCGACCTCGAGGGCGGCGTACAGGCTGGTCAGCCCGTTCCGGCGATAGTCATGCGTCTGCCGCGCCGGCAGGCCGGGGCGCAACGGCAGCAAAGGCTGCGTGCGACTCAACGCTTGGATTTGTGTCTTCTCGTCCAGACTGAGCACCACCGCGTTGGTCGGGGGGTTGAGATAGAGGCCGACGACGTCATAGATCTTCGCCTCGGCCTCCGGGTCGGTCGTGAACTTGAAGGTGGAGACCTGATGAGGCTTGAGCGCATGGGCCCGCCAAATGCGATGGACCGTGCCGTGCGACACGCCGGCTTGCCGCGCCAAGTCCCGCGTCGACCAGTGGGTAAGGCCCGCGGCGGGCGGCTTCAACGTCAAGGCCACGATCTGCGCCCGCTTCCGTGCTGTGATCGTCGGCGGGCGGCCGGAGCGGGGCCGGTCCTGCAATCCCGCCACGCCGTGGTCCGCGAAGCGCCGGCGCAAGCGGCTGACTTGAACCACCGTATATCCGACCCGCTCGGCGATGTCGACGCCAGCCATCCCTTGCGCCATCAGCAGCACGGCGCGAGCCCGACGACTGAGCCCCGACGGCGTCGAGGGCGCTCGATGGAGCCGCTCGAGCTCATGCCGGTCGGCCGCGCTGACCGCGATAGGGCGAACGCGATTGGCCATGTTGCCTCCTGAGAATATCCATGGCCAATATTAACTCGACTTCTGATACGAGACACTAGTCGCTGAGGTTAACGGCGAGAGTACCCAGGGCCAGCGGCCGAACAACTCAGCACTCCTCGGCGTCATCTGGCAGCCGACGTCGAAGAACGTGTTTCTCGACGCTGGGGTTCGGCGCGGCATCAGTCGGGCTGCGCCGGACTGGCAGTTCACGATCGGTCTGACGTTGGGCTTCTCCCTGCCGACGTCGTCGCCGCAGTAGTGACACCGTTCGTCACACTGGTGCTGGCCGGCTTCCTGGCTCGCTTCGGGTATCAGATGGCCCGGAGCCCGGTGCTCCCGCGCTTTGCCCAGGACCTCGGCGCCGCTCCCGAGTTGCTCGGTCTGATCTTCGCTGCCTCGACGATCACCGGGGTGGTGATCAAGCTCCCCGCCGGAGCGCTCTCCGACGTACTCGGCCGCAAGCGCATGATGCTTCTAGGCTGTCTCTTCTTCGCCGGCCCCCCGTTCCTTTACCCCGTCGTCCATTCCGCGGGCGCGCTGCTTGCGTTGCGCTTCCTCCACGGCTTCGCCACCGCCATCTTCTCGCCGGTGGCATCTGCCTTCGTGGCGGACCTCTCCACGCGGGGACGCGGACAGAAGCTCGGGTGGTTCGCGTCAGCGAACGACCTCGGAG
>QHSI01000155.1 GCA_003221515.1 Candidatus Rokuibacteriota bacterium | reverse complement strand
CCGATCATCTTCGGCATCGCGCCGCAGCAGGAGCCGGAGAAGGTTCGCGCGATGTGGCAGCCCTTCTTCCAATATCTCAACCGCGAGGTGGGCCACGCGTTTGCGTTCGAGACGGCGCCGTCGATCGAGGAGTTTCAGAAGCGCGTCCTCGAAGGACGGTTCGACATCTGGTGGGGAAACCCGCTGACGTACATCCAGGCGAGCAAGCGGCTCGGGTATGTGGCGATTGCTCGCGACACCACCCGGATCGCCGGTCTGCTCGTCACGCTCAAAGAGGACGGGGCAAAGTCGCCCAAAGAGCTGCTCGGGAAGAAAATCGCCTATTCGGCCCCCGACGCGATCGGCGGGACGCTCCTCGTGCAGGGCTACCTTGCCCGCGCCGGCGTGGCGCCGGACCAGGTCGAGACGATCTACACGGGCTCCCACGAATCTGCCTATCGGGCAGTCCTCGACGGCAAGGCGGCGGCCGCGGGCGGGGTGCCCAGGAGTTTCAACGCGCTGGATCCGGCACAGCGCGAGCGACTCGTCATTCTGGGGCGGACCGAGGAGGTCGCGCCACAGGCCTTTGCGGTTCATCCGCGGCTCTACCGGAGCGTCGTCACGAAGATCCAGCGGGCGCTCCTCAAGCTCAACTGGGCGCCAGAAGGGAAGGACATCCTGGCGTCCATTCAGTACAAGGAGATCGTCGTTTCGAACGACTTTGACTACGACATCCATCGCGAAGTCGCCCAGCGGCTGAAGATTCCCTTCTGAGCCGCCCGCGGAGGGGAACATCGACTCCGCCGAGGGATCAAGCATGAGTAGTGACGCGCAGAAGGGCCGGGTGGTTCCACCCGCCGTGCCGCTCGTCGGGGCGGACGAGCGCGTTACGATCGGGCTGCGCGTTCAGGACCGCTACCGGATCGTCAGTGAGCTAGGGTCCGGCGCCTTCGGGACCGTGTGTCTCGCCGAGGACGGGGTTACCGCGCAGCGAGTCGCGATCCGGTTCTTGCCGCGCGGGCTTGCCGCCATACCCGGCGTCGCACGGGCGGTCCAAAGCAGGGCCCGGTCGCTCATCGCCGGGTCGACGGCCGATCCGAGACTGGTCCGCGTGCTGGAGGTGGGTGAGGCCGAGCCCGGCCGGCTCTTTGCGGTGATGGAGCTCGTCGAGGGTCGTCGCCTGAGCGCGATGCTGTCGGGGACCAAGCCGCTCGACGGTGGCGCCGCGCAACGATTGGCGCTGGACCTCGGCGGTTCCCTGGAGTCGCTTCACAACATGGGCCTCGTTCACGGCGCGCTCCGCCCCCGCAACGTAATGGTGCTCGCGGACGGACGCATCAAGCTGATGGACGTGGAGCTGGCCGGCCTACGAGACGCGCTGGCGCTGGACAGTGTCCTTGCCTCGGGGCCGCCCGCCGAGTACCTCGCGCCCGAGCAGATCCGTGGGGCTCCGACGACCGAGAAGACGGACATCTACGCGTTCGCCGTCATCCTCTACGAGATGTTCTACGGCAGGCCGCCGTTCGAGGCAGCGACGCGCGAGGCCGTCCTTGCGAAGCACCTCACGGAGCTCCCGACAATGCTGCGCCGCCGAAGCGGTGTTCTCGGCTCGGTGGAGCGCATCATCCCGCAGGCGCTCGCCAAGGAGCCGGAGCTGCGGCCATGGATGCACGAGATACTCAACGGGCTCTGGGGGGAGCCGAACGGCTCGGCGACAGGATGGAAGCGACCAGTCGCGATCGGGGGCGGCATCGCCCTTGCGGCGTCGATTTCCGTGCTCGTGGCCTGGGGGTTGCTCGCGCCGCGGGCGTCGGTGGTGACCCCGCTCGCGCAGTCGGTGCCGCCGGCGACGCCGCAAGCGCCGGTCGAAGCCCGCACGACCCCCAGTCCTCCTGCGAGTGCTCCTGTCACGGTGACTCGCCCAGAGCCCGCGGTCGTGCCGTCGCCGCCGGTGCGGGCGACACCGCGGCCGACGTCTCCGCTCCCGCTCGCGCAATCGGCGCCGCCCACAGCAGCAGAGCTAGCGCCGGCGCGCACGCCCCCGAAACCGAATGCTCCCGCCGCCGGGACGCGCGCGGAGCCCATGGTCGGGCTGGCCCCGCCAGCCACGCGGCCGGGGGCGGCGTCAGAAGCGCCGCGGGCAACATCGCGTTCGGTGCCTGCGCCTCCCCCATCCAGGGCCGCCGCGGTGGTCTCCGGTAGCGTCGAGCCGGTGGCGACGTCGGCCGCGGACGCCCAGCCGCGCAGGAAGACGTACCGGGTGGGCTGGCTCGACTCGGGCCGGGTCATTGCTCCCTATCGAGAGCTCGTCATACAAGCCCTCGTCGGTTATCCGCGGGACATCGCCTTTGAGTACCGGTCCGCCGACGGGCGGGCCGATCGGCTCCAAGAACTCGCGGCTGAGCTCGTACAGCTCAGAGTCGACATCGTGTTCGCCGTCGGAAACCAGGCGATCCAGGCGGCGAGGCAGGCCACGAGCACGATCCCGATCGTCATGGTCGGCTCGGACGCGGTCGCGGCGGACGCGGTCGCACGCCGGGAGGAGTCCCGCGGCAATATCACAGGCGTCACCTATTCGTCGACGGAATTGGCCCAAAGCTGGTTGAAGTTACTGAAAGAGCTTCGTCCAACACTCTCGCGTGTGGCCGTCCTCTATCACGCAGGCCCAACGAGCCGCGTGGAATTGACGAACCTCCAACTCGCCGCCGCCAAGACGGGCGCGAAAATCCAGCCCTATGCCCTTCAGGAGGGGGATGCTCCTGGGAGCCTCTTCGCAGGACCGCCCGCCGAGCGGGCAGAGGCGATCATCGTTCCGGGAGGGCCCGAGACGTTGAGCCACCTGCCACGGATCGTCGATCTCGCTAGCCGAGCCAGGGTGCCAACGATTTTCGGCGCCAGTGAGTTCGTGGACGCTGGTGGCCTCCTGGCGTACGGGCCGAGCCTTCCCGCCATGTATCGCCGCGCGGGCGCCTATCTCGGCAAGATTTTGATCCCCACGAATCCGAGCGACTTACCCGTGGAGCAACCCTCGCGATTCGAGCTCGTCATCAATCTCAAGACCGCAAGAGCGCTCGGAATCACGTTGCCAGAGCCGCTGGTCCTTCGAGCCGACCGCGTAGTTCGCTGAGAAGGTGCGTGCGGGTGTCAAGGCAACGCCGGGAGCTCCGGCGCCCTGATGCGACTTCGACCGGGGGCACATGGTTCCGCGCTCGGACATGAACCGCTCCCTCACGGCCATCGTGCACATGTTCTTCCTGACCAACATGACGCCTCAGCATCCCAACGTGAATCAAGGAGCATGGGCCATATTGGAGGACTGGGCCGCGAGCGGGTACCGTGATCATTTTTTCCTGTCGACAGCCGCCTCGAAACTTCCGGAGACTCTCCCGCGATGTCACTGGGAGTGTCACCAACGGGCTGCAACCGTGCGCAATCGACAGCACTTTGACGCACCGCCGTCGAGCCGCAAGTCGGGATTGAAGTGCATGAAAATACTTGCGTTATGGTGGAGCCGCCCCGAACCTCGTGTTGTCGCTCCGGGTCGTGGAATCTCACTGAAAGTCGATCCAGTAGGTTTCGGCGCCGTGAAGCATTCAGCGCTCTCGGCATGGCACTTCTCCTCCCTCCGGGAAGATCGGGGCGTACTCTGTACGAACTCTCCTCTCCCTTGACCCGAATTGTTCAGTGGGGCTACCCTCCCGGGCGCGAAGTCTAGAGGGGGCATATATGACGGATCTTCCGAAACGCGAGCTCGGGCGGACCGGGCTTCAGGTCACCATGCTCGGATACGGCGCGATGGAGCTGCGGGGAGCGCCGCGCGGCCGTGACGTCACCGAGGCGCAAGCCGAGACAATTCTCCATGCCGTGCTCGACGCCGGCATCAACTACATCGACACCTCGATCGACTACGGACTCAGCGAGGAGCGCATCGGGCGCTATATCGCCAACCGGCGCTCCGAGTACTACCTGGCGAGCAAATGCGGCTGTGTGGTCGGCGCGACCCCGGCGCCGCGAGGCCAGCGGAACCCGCACGTCTTCACGCGCGACAACATCGTCGCGGGTGTCGAACAGAGCCTCGCCCGAATGAAGACCGATTACCTCGACGTGGTCCAGTTCCACGCCTCTCCGTCCAGACAGACGCTCGAGGAGCACGATGCCCTCGAGGCGGTGCTGTCGCTCAAGCGGGCGGGCCGGGTGCGGTTCATC
The DNA here is from genome assembly GCA_003221515.1 of Candidatus Rokuibacteriota bacterium. Taxonomy (GTDB): domain Bacteria; phylum Methylomirabilota; class Methylomirabilia; order Rokubacteriales; family CSP1-6; genus AR31. The sequence goes on along the minus strand of QHSI01000155.1, from coordinate 4,887 downwards.
GGCATGTCGGCTACGCTGCCGCACCTCGCGGATCACATCGCGATGGGTGTGTTCGATGTGTTCCAGATACCATACTCGGCCGTGGAGCGTGAGCACGAGACGATCATCACCATGGCGGCCGGCTCGGGAGCGGGCATCGTCATTAGGGGCGGGGCTGCCAAGGGTGCGCCATCCGGCGGAGGGCTAGAGGGCGTGCAATGGGAGCGCTGGCAGAAGGCACGATTCGATGACCTGCTCGGGAGCATGACTCCGATGGAGTTCATCCTTCGCTTCACCTTCACTCATCCGGGCATGGCCACGAACATCGTGGGGACGATCAACCCGGCGCATCTTCAAAACAACGTCGATGCCCTGCGGCAAGGGCCGCTGCCGCCGGCTCTGTACGCCGAGGCCAAGCGTCGCCTCGCTGCTGCGGGCTCGGCTCCGTAGTGACTTCGGCATCGTCGTGAGACATCGCTGTCGTGAATGCTCGCGAGCGAGACGCACGCACACGATCAACGTGCTCGTCATCCGCGGCACGGATGTGGCGCAGCATCGGGTCGTCGAGGTGTTCGCCGACAACCGGCTACTGAACGCCTGGGAATGAGGAGATCCGTCATGAGAAGGCTGGTCTTGGAAACCACCGCACCATTCCAGGGTCTGCCGGAGCTGGTCGCTTACCATGAGGGTCTGTTCGAGAGGGAAGGCCTCGTTGTCGAATGGGTGGATCGCGAAGCCGGCGTCGAGAAGAAGACCGAGCGTGACGTCAAAAGTCCCAAGGGGGTGAACCCGTTCGCGAGCCATGGACGCCTCTTCGAGCAGGGAAAGGCGGACATGTACAACGCCTGCGAATGGGGCAATTACTGCCGCGTCCAGGAGACCGGTGTCAAGAGCCGGCAGGTCGGCCGCCGCGCCATCATCGCCTATTCGGCGCTGGTCGTCCCGCCCGACTCCCCCGTCTACACCCCGCAACAACTGGCCAACCGGACCATCGGCGTGCCCTTCTACTTCGGCACGCACTACATCGCGCTCCACATGCTGGAAGGTTTCCTCCCGCGCGACATGATCAAGCTGTGCCAGGCCCCGAACGGCTCGCGCTTCCGCCTCGCGTCGATGCTGCGAGGCGAGGTCGAGGCGACGACCTTGACGGAACCTCACCTGTCGCTCGCCGAGAAGAAGGGCTGCCGGCCGATCTGCTCGGCCTTCTTCCACGGCACCGAGGTCGCCTCCGAGCGGGTCGATGCCGAGACCTATGCCGCCTTCAGTCGCGCGGTGCGTGAGGCGGTGAGCCGGATCAACGCGAACAAGCGCGCCTATCTCCACTATTTCATCGATTATCATGCGAAGGACGATCCCGAGATCGCCGCCCTCACCATCGACGATCTCCGCGAGAGCCGCCTCGTGGTGTGCGATCCGGCGCCGATTCCCCTCGACGAGATGCAGCGGACCTTCGACTGGCTGAAGAGCTGGGGCATGCTGGAAGCGACGGCCTCGCCCTTCGATCTCGTCAATCTCGATCTGCAGGCGCACGCGCACGGCGCGGGCCTGCGTTCGAGCGAGTAAGATGCGCACTATATTGATGGCGCTCGGTACCGTCAGCCGTCGGAGCAGCGGATGCAGTCGTCCTCTACGCCTTCATCAAGCTCACCGCATCTCTGGTGATCCCGATAGAAGGCGTAGAGGTCACTGATGAGGGACATTGGCGGGCGTGCCCTCAGGGAAGAGGGATTTTAGCCGGCATTGCTCCATCTTTTTATCACTTCCCTAACTTCTCGCCACGGCTTCCTCACCCATCCGATGTCCTTCGCGTAGAACGCCTCTCCAAAGAGCGGGAAGCGGATGAAGAAACCGTCAAGGCTGAACTGGAGCCTTCCTTCGGCAAACCTCAGAGAAAGGCCCGCCGTGTCCACTTTGATGTTCTTGGTCTTGATGATCATGGCTCCTCCTTTCAATGACTCCATACGTGTCTAACGCCACCGCCCCTGTAGCTCATAGTGGAACAAGTTCGCCTGGTGTACGAGCGGTAAGAAGCTCCTCGCCGCCCGGCCAACGAAAGGGAGCCCTCGCGTCAAATTTAGCCCTCAAGTAGCCTTCTCATTCCTGCGAACAGGGCCGCAAGCTCCCTCGCCTCTTCCGCTGAATAGCCCGTCTCAGGATCAAGGCCGATGATCGTGAAAATTCCGCTCATCACCACCGAGCACGCCAGCGCAAGCACAGTTACCCTACACATGCCTACCGCGCAAATGTCGTCGCATCCGCGAGGTCTGCGAATACCCCTCAGATCAAACCTGAGAACTCCTCACGGCGGCGCCCTCGGTCCATAGCATGGTCGTCCGCCGAGATTGTTGACGCCGCCTTTGTGATGGATGACGGCCTGACAACCCTTTGACGCCAAGGTGGCCAGTGCTCGGCGTGTAACTATCGAAAATGCGACGGCGGAGTGTGGCACGCGCGTTGAACCGGTCCGGGTGACCTCGCGAGCCGACGCTGTGTCGGATCTTGCCTACCGGAGAACGTCGGCGTGTCACGAATCGTCACTCTGTCTGCCGTTGCCGTAACACTGGGCGCATGGCCTACCGGCTGAGCCAGCTGATTCATGTAGCGGCTCGTCTCGGAATAGCTGATCTCCTCAAAGGCGGGGCAAGAAGCTGTGACGAACTAGCCTCGCGGACAGGGGTTCATCCTCGTGCCCTCTATCGCGTACTGCGCGCCCTCGCGAGCAATGGCATTTTCGCGGAGACCGAGGAAGGCGCCTTTGAACTGACGCCGCTTGCCGCGCCACTGCAGACCGGGGTACCCGGCTCGCTTCGCGGATTGGCTGTCATGCAGGCCGAGGAATCCAGATGGCGAGCCTGGGGCGAGCTGCTCTACAGCGTGAAGACGGGCAAATCGGCGGTCGAGCATATCTATGGCATGACCAACTGGGAGTGGTATGCGCAAAATCCCGACGCGTTCGAACGATTCAGTGAGGGCATGGCGGAACTCACACGAAGGGCGATTCCCGCGCTCGTGACAGCCTATGGCTTTAGTGCGCATCAACGAATCGTCGATGTCGGGGGGAGGCCAGGAACGTACGGAAGCGCAGTACCGGACGCTCTTTGACGCGTCAGGCTTCAGCCTAGTGAAAATCCACCCGGCGTCGTCATCGTTCAGCATTCTCGAAGCCGTGCGTTCGTAGTCGCAGCTCGCTGGCGGAGCCGTGCTCGGCGGCTTCCTGCTTTGAAAGAAGAGGGGCGTCGAGGTGCCATAACCCGTCCCGGCGTGGACGAGCGAAAGAGCCCCCGCCCACGCGAGACGGCCAACCGTCCGTGTTAGTGATGGCCGAATTCGACGAGGTCGCGACCGAGCTTCGCTTCGACGCCGCGGTTGATCGAAGACCTCTAGGACACCCTTTGGGCTGCGGTCTTGACGTGGCGGTGAAGGAAGTCGATCTCCGTTCGCAGTACGTCGGCGAAGCTTGCTCCGCCTTCGTAGACGTCGTAGTGCCCGCCGGAGCTGCGGAACAATTCGGCCCCCGGCGCCCTGTCCGGCGCATCCTTGTTTAGCGCGAGATGCCTACGAGCCCGGGATAGTAGCTGAAGTAGCGGGCCAGGATGCGGCGCAGGTGGCTTTCGCCGAGAACCTTAACATGATTCAAAAACGGCAGCCGCCTGCTCGAACCACTCGGCTACGTTCCGCCGGCCGAGTGCGAGAAGGCCTATCATGACCGTCCGGTTCCTCCAGTCGGCATGGCGGTTCACGCGTTTTCACGCTTGACAGCGCCCTCAGAGTTCCGGAAAGTCCAAGCCCTCAGGCCAAAGTGAGCTCAAGGAGGAGCCTTCTGATGGCCACCACCCGCAGTCCACCGCGCGGCAACTTCGTGAACAGCGCCTGGGACCGGGGTGCGCCGTGCACCTGAGCCCCCAAAACCCGGACCTGATTCGTGTAGGCGACTGGAGGATTCCATGAGAAGCCCCCACTCACGTGGCATCGTCTGGCTGAGTGCGCTTGTCCTGATCGTCGTCTTAGCCCCGAGCCCGGCCACGGCGGCGGGTAACGCCGCTTGCCCTGGGGAAGATGTCTTCTTCAATCCGGCGAACGGCGAAGACATCGTCGTACCGCTGGGGTACAAGGTGGAGGTGTTCGCATCGGGGTTGAATTTCCCGACCGGTATCGCGTTCCGTGGGAGCAAGGAGAACTTCCAGGTCTTCGTGCTGGAGTCAGGACACGGGCTACCCAGTCGGTGCAACGACAACGTGCCCCAGCCTCCACTTAATGGCAATGCCTTCGGAGGCGAGTTCTCGTCGACCAACCCCATGACGCCCGACATCCTGGTGTTCGACAACAAGGGCAACAAGATCGCCGGGCCGATCGGAAAGCCGACCCCGAGCGGCGGCGGCTTCCAGCCGGACGGTCCTGCGATCGATCTCGCATTCGAGTACGGGTTTCAGGGAGGCCGATTGTTTGCGACCGACTCCAACGCGGCCATCCGGACCGCTGGGGCGGCCAACAACACCTCGCGCATCGTGACGGTCAACCTCAAGACGGGAACCGTCACCCCCTTCATCACGGGCCTGCCGACCGGGGACCACCCGGCCGAACAGCTCGCCTTTAAGAACGAGTTCATCTACTGGTCGCAGGGCTCGACGACCAACTCCGGGGTGGTGGGGCGTGACAACGGCGGCGGCCAGAACCAGCAGGACATCCCGTGTCAGAACATTACGTTGAGCAACAACGTCTTCGACTCGGGCGGTGGGGTAAAGACCAGCGGATATTCGCCGTTCGGCGTGCAACGCCCCGGCGCGACGATAAAGGCATTCGACAGCGCGACCGGGGTCGGCATCTGCGACGGCGCGATTTTGAGAGCGAAAATCTACGCCGCGAACCCGAAGTCCACGATCGAGCCCGTCTCGTGGGGCTACCGTAACC
>QHSI01000129.1 GCA_003221515.1 Candidatus Rokuibacteriota bacterium | reverse complement strand
TCGATGGACAGGAGGACGTCGGCTCGCTCGTCGGTGTGCGCGGCGAAGACGCAGCGGTCGGAGACGCCCGCCTGCTCGGCCGCCGCGCGCGCGCGCGCGAGCGTGTGGGGCCTCACGTCGATCCCGATCACTCGGCGCGCCCCGCGCCGCGCGATCTCGACGGCTTCGGCGCCCTCGCCGCAGCCGAAGTCGATCACCACCCGTCCAGCGAGCGCGGTCCAGATCCGGCGCCCGAACAGCGCTTCGACCTTGCTGCGGTGCCGGTACGCGCTGCCGTCGCAGGGGTCGACTCCTCGCGCCACCCGGCGACCGAGGTGATGGAGCAGCTGATAGCCGAGGGTGCCGCCGATCACGCCGGTCCTCATCTGAGCGTCACGCCTCCGGACGCCTCGGGCCCCTCGAAGCCGATCCACTCCAGCCCGCGGTCGAGCACGAGGCCGGCGGGGCCTGGGCCGTCACCGCCCAGCGCGCAGACGTCCGGAAAGCCCGCCGACGCGTCCTCCACCGGAAAGAGGAGCGTCGCGATCCGGAGCGGCAGGCGCGTGACCGCGGAGTAGATCAAGATGGGCGCCGGCTCCCGCCGGCCGTAGTTCGACGAGACCCAGCCCCGGATCGGCGCGATCTCACCCTCGACGACCTCCGGCTTCAGCGGCACGCTCGCGAACGGCCGAACGAGCAGGCCGTGGCCACCTGGACCCTCGGCTCGCGCCCAGAGCGCCGAATCGACGGTGACCGGCATCGGCCCGAACTGGAAGCAGAGCTCCACCTGATGCTCGGCAGCGCCCTGGAGGTCGTCCACCACCACCCAGTAGCGCGGCTTGACGAAGATCACGCGGCGCCGGTGGAGCACGGGGTCGGGCAGACGCTGATAAGCGTCGTGCTCGGCGTCCACGAGATCGAAGGCCGTGGTGGACCGCCAGTGCCGCACGCGCGCCCGCGGCCGGCCGTCCCAGCGAAAAGACCCCGCCGGTATCGCCTGGCCGACGCCGTCCACGACGACAGTGCTGTGGGCGGCGGTGCTCCGAAAGAAGTCTCGCCACTCGCGATCCGCCGTGTAGCAGTACGTGCCGGCGTCCACCAGGTACGGCGCTCCGAAGGCCGCGACCTGGATGCTGAGGAGGTCGGCGTGCCCGTGCCCGTCGCTCGTGCCGCAGCCGAGCGGCCCAGCGTCGAGGATCAGCTGATGCCCGTGGGGGCCCCAGTCGCTCCGCATCACGGCGTAGCCCCCGTCGGCGAACAGGCGAGACGGCGTCGTGGACGGCGGCTCGGGCCGGAGCGCCTCGACGGCGTCGAGGCCGGCCGCCCCGAGGAGCCACAGGGTCTCGGACATCGGGCCGGCAGCCGCCCACGCGTAGTCGGGCCGCCCGAACACGGCCGCCGCGTTCGAGAAGAGGCCGCGGAAATCGTCGGGGCTCCGCTCGTCCAGGGGCAGGAGCCAGCCGCCGTCGGCATCCCCGACGTGGGGGATCGAGCCATCGGGGCGCCGAATCGCCAGGAGGAAATCCAGCATCCGCCGCACCCGGTTCGCCACCTCGGGCGCCACGGCCAGGCCAATGCGACCGGCGAGGATCAGGAAGTGGAGGTAGATCTCGATCGTGTACCGCTGGTAGCCGCTGGACTGCTCGAAGTACACGCCGTCTTCCAGGACTTGACGCTCGCTCTGCTCCACGAGGATCCGCGTCCCGAGCGCGCGCCAGCGTCCGGCCATCGGAAGCTCGGGGAACATCACCCCCATGTAGAAGAGCCCCAGCGCTTCGCCGGTCAGGTGCGTGTTCGGCGAAAAGTAGTACGAGAGGTTCTTCTCCACGTGCGCGGCGTGGGCGCACATCGCTCCGAGCATCTGGACGAAGAGGTCGCCGCTGAGCGCGAGAGAGCTCCGGAACAGGAAGAGCGCCCAGCACCACGAGATGATCCGCAGGGCCAGCTCCAGGCTGCTCGTCCAGTTGATGCCCAGCCCAGGAGGATTGGCCCTGAGCCACTCATTGACGTACCGGGCGAAGGCCTCCGCGTAACGCTCGTCGCCCGTCAGCTGGTACGCCTGGCCGAGTCGGACGAGCCACTGGTGGCGGTTCAGCTCCCAGACGATCTTTTTGTCCCCGACCGTCAGGGGATCGAGCGGATCGAGGCGACTCCAGTGCACGAGCGGCGCCCGGCGCCCTGAGAGCGGATCGAGGTGCCAGTCCACGGGCTCACCGAACGAGAGTCCCCTGTACCCCAGGAGGTCGAAGCGACTCCGGCAGATGTCGTCGGCCGCCGCCACCACGCGGTCTCGAGTCCCGGGCAGCCGGCTCTCGACGAGCGCCCGCGCGCCGGGGCCCATGGCGCCCGGGAAGAAGCGGGCTGCGCTGCGCTGCCGAAAGCGATCCAGGAGCCTCTCCGGCGGCAGCGTGTCGACGATGAACCCGTTGCGGCGGCTCGAGCTTCCGCCGAGGCCCATCCGCTCCAGCCGCTTCGCGACCTCCTGACGGCAGCGAAACACGAGCTCCGCCGCCAAGCCCGAGCGCCTCACGCCGCCGGCCTCTCGGTGACGGCGCCCGCCCGCGTCCGCGGTTCCACCAGCCCGTTCCGTCGCAGGATCCGGTGGAGCGCGACGAGCCCCGCCGCGTTGACCATGCAGAAATAGAACGGCCCGGCGATCACGAGTCGGCCGCGACGTCGCAGGGGTGCCCACACACCGAGCAGGGCGGCGATGAAGAACACGGTTTGCGCCGCGAAGACGGCACGGTACCCCGGATACGTGATCAACCACGCGTTGCCCATGTAGGCGGCGAGCATCAGGAACGGCGACAGCAGACGAAGAACCTTGTGCGACAGGAGCTCGAACAGCAAGAAGGGATTCCGCAGCCAGCCTCCTCGCTTCATCAGGAGGCCCAGCTGCTGGTAGTTCCCGGCCGCGAGCCCGATCCGCCGCGAGAAGCCGGTCATCTCTTCGGAATCCTCCGAGGCGACCGCCCGGGTCTCGTAGATCGACTGATAGCCGCGCATCAGGACCGCCACGCCCAGGATGAAATCCTCGTTCCGCGTGCCCACGACGATCGGCTCGAACAGCTCGCGACGAAGGCTGTACAGCGCGCCGTGGGCGCCAAGCATGGCGCCGAGCCGTGCCTCCGAGTGGCGGATGAACGTCTCGTAGCGCCAGTAGAGCGCCTCCGGCTTCGCCTTGCCGTCGCGCGCGCTGGCGACCAGCCGGTAGACGCCGCTCACACAGCCCACCCGCGCGTCGGCGAAGTTGCTGACCAGCGCCCGCAGGCTTCCGGGCTCGACCATGGTCGTGGCGTCCGAGAGCACCAGGATCTCGCCGGTGGCCATGTCGACGAGGCTGTTGATCACGGCCGCCTTGCCCCGCCGCTCGGGAAAGACCACGCCGCGGATCCTGCCGGCGCTCGTCGCCTCCGTGATCGCCTGCGCCGTCGCGTCGGTCGACCCGTCGGAGGCGACGAGGATCTCCAGTCGATCGCGCGGATACTCGAGCTCCAGGCAGTTCTGGATCTTCGCCTTGATCACCCGGCCTTCGTTGTACGCGGGCACGAGCAGGCTGACTCTCGGGCAAACGTCCCCCCGCACCGTGGCCCCGCGGCGAAGGTGACCGAGAACGTAGATCAGGAGCGGATAGCCGACGTAGCCGTACACGATCAGCCCCGCGCTCACCCAGAAGACCAGGGCCGCGATGGTGTCCGCCGTGCTCATAGCACGCCGCGCGCTTTCAGCACGGCGCCCACGGTGCCGAATGAGAACTCCGCGAGCAGTCGGCGCAGCTTCGACTCGGTCTGGCCGAGGTTCGTGTAGTGTCTGAGCCGGCTCTTCAGAGGCGCGGCGAGTCGCGGCTGCCCCGGGTCGATCTCCCACGGGTGCAGATAGATGATCGCCGGCTGCTTCTCCACCTCGTTGATCCGGCGAATGCCCGAGCGCATCACCCACGACGGGAGGAAGCGGAGGTAGGCGCCGCCGGCGATCGGGCAGGTCAGGCCGAAGCGCTGGACGGTGGAGAGCGGGAATTCCACGATGCGTCCGCGCGGGCGCTCGAGGACGTGGGGGAACCTCGGCGCGCCCGGGATACCGTACCGGTCGTGGTGGATGGGAAAGATGCTCGAGTCGTACGTGAAGCCGGCGTCGATCAGGACATCCAGACACCAGAGCGACTCGGCGACGATCGAGTAGCTCGCGGCGCGGAACCCCGCGACCGGTGCGTCCGTGATGCGCTCGAGAAGCTCCTTCGAGCGAAGGATGTCGTCCCGACACTCGGTGGGCGTCATCGAGTAGACGAGCCGATGGCGATACCCGTGCGAGCCGATCTCGTGCCCGCGGGCGACGATCTCCTCGATCATCCGCGGTCTCTGCTCCGCCTCCCAGCCCAGCACGAAGAACGTTCCCTTCACGCCGTACTCGTCGAGAATGTCCAACAGGCGGCCGGTATTCTTCTCGACGCGGCTCTCGAAGGTCGGCCAGTCCTCGAAGCGGACACACGACTCGAAGGCCGAGACCTGGTAATAGTCTTCGACGTCGATCGTCAGCGCGTTCAGCATCACGCCGGCCGGCCCGCGTAGACCGCCGCCCACGCCTCGCGCACGGCGACCCAGGTGTACTGCTCGACCTCCCGCCTCGCGCGGCGGGCCAAGAGCCGGGCGCGGTCGGGATCGTCCAGAAGGCCGGTCACGGCCTTGGTCAGCGCGACCGGGTCTCCCGGCGGAACCAGGAGACCGGTCTCGCCGTCGCGAACCATCGCGGCGATATCGCCGGTGTCGGTCGACACGACGGGGAGCCCCGCGGCAAACGCCTCCAGCACCGACACCGGCTGGTTGTCCACGACCGACGAGTTCACGAAGACGTCGGCCTGATCGTGGAGGTCGGCCATCGCCGCCGGCTCGACGCGTCCCGCGAACCAGATCCCGCCCACGCCGAGCGATTCGGCCAGCCGGCGCAGTCGGCCCTCCTCGCTTCCACACCCGGCGACCGTCAAGGTCGCCTCCGGGTGCTGGCCCCGGAGGAGCGCGAACGCCTCCAGCGTGTTGTCCACGCGATAGTGCGGCTCGAGGTTCCGGGTGGACAGAAGCCGCGCGCGCAGGGACGCTCGCTCGCGATAGCGGAAGCAGGAGGTGTCGACGACGTTCCGGATCACGCGGACGCGATAGCCGTGACCAGCGAACACGCGCCGTAGATAGTCGGAGGGCACCACGATCTCGTCGACCCGGCGCAGCCACGGGTGGACCCAGTATCCCCACCGGGCCAGGTGATCGTCGGCCTCGCCGCTGTGGTAGTGCAGCACGATCCGCTTGCCGAGCCTCCGCGCCGCCAGGATCGCCGGCGTCGTGGCGAGCACGAAGGACCAGTAGGACGCCGAGAACACATGGACGACGTCCGCGTCGCGAAGACGGCGAAGGCTCGGCAGATAGAGCGCCTGGTTCAGGAGCGTCCGGACGTAGCGGTATCGCCGGGCCCAGCGAAGCAGCCGGGGAACGGGCGGATTGAACGGGATGAAGGTGACCTCGTGGCCGTCCCTCCGAAGCTCCGCGACCAGCGCGCGGGCCTGCACCCCCTGGCCGCCCAGGATGTCCAGGCTGAATGCGACCAGCGCGATTCGCGGACGGGTCATCCGCCCCTCACCGCCGGCGCCAGGGCGCGACGCTTGACGCGCGCCCTGATCTCGTCGAATCCGGACACCGACCCCGCGAAGCGCGCCAGGTCCTCCGGGCGCGCGACAACCCGGCGAAGCTCGAGACTCGGAGTGGACGGCATGTTGCCGCCGGCGACGGTCGTGACGGCGGCGACGTAGCCGGCCCGGGCCACGGCCGCCACGGTTTCCGCGGTGTAATCCTCGCGGCGACCGTTGGGATACGCGAAGTGGCGCACGGGAAGCCCGAGCTCTCGCTCTATCTGCTCCCGGCAGCCGTTGATCTCGACGCGGAGGCGCTCCGGAGCGACCCGGGAGAGGATCGGGTGGGTGCGCGTGTGCGCGCCCACGTCGAACCCCTCGGCGGCCAGCGCGCGCAGCTGGGCCCAGGTCATGGGCCGGTACGCGCCGGGTGGAATAACGGGAATGTCGACTCCGAAGGCCTCGGCGATCGCGGCCAGGAGCTCGTCACGCTCGGCCACCGCGAGCCGCTTGGCGGCGTCGAGCCACTGCTCCCCGGCGTGACATCGATTCTTCTCCTCTCGCATCTCGAGGACGTGGATCGCTCCGCGATGTCTGAAGGCCACTCGGGCCCGCGGCGCATGCTCGAAGACGAACGCCCAGCGGTCGGTCCAGGGCCACAATCGGCCCTCGACGAAGTCACCGATCACGAAGAATGACGCGGGGACGCCGTAGCGCTGGAGCACGGGCGCCGCCAGCGTGAAGACTTCCCGGTAGCCGTCGTCCACCGTCACCGCGACCGTGTACGGTCGCACCACCCCGCGGCCGAGCTCGTCGGTCATCGTGCGCAGCGAGACGACACGGTAGTGTCGAGTCAGGTATTCCATCGCCTCGGCGAACGTTTGGATCGGCATTCCCTGCGGGTGACCCTCGCCGCTTCCCGAGAACCGGTGAAACGCCAGGATCACCGCCTGGCGCCGGCGAACGGCGTGCTGCAGCAGGCGAAAGAGCCCGACCCGAAAGCCGAGCCGCAGCGCCGCGAGCTTGAACGCTGACATGGATATCCAGTCTGGGATCGACCTAGAGCAGCTCGAGCAGCCCGGCGTCGATCCGGCGCGCCACCGCCGGCCACGTGAAGCGCTCGCGCACGCGCGCGCGGCCGCGCTCGCCCATGAGGCGCATCGTGTCGGGACGGTGGAGCAGATAGATGATTCGCTCGGCCAGCGCCCGGGGATCTCCGGCCGGCGCGATCAGCCCGGTCCTGCCGTCGACAATGATCTCGGGGATCGCGCCGCGGTCGCTCCCGACGCAGGGGAGCGCGTGCTCCATGGCCTCGAGAAAGACCTGGCCGAAGGGCTCGAACAGCGACGGCATCACGAACAGCGACGCGCGTGCGTAGAGCCGCGAGAGCTCCGCCGGCTCCAGGCGGCCGAGGAGCCGGACGCGCGGCGGCAGCGGGCGCGCGACCCGCGGCGGGCCTGCGATCACGAGCTCGGCGTCAGGAATCTCCGCCGCGACCTTCTCGAAGGCGGCCAGGAGCACCTCGCCCCCTTTGCGCTGGAACTCGTATCCGACGTACAGGATCGTCCGGCTGTCGTGTCGGGTGAGCGCGCTGTCCGGCGCGCGCAGGCTCGAGCCCTCGCCGACGGTGACGGCGCGCCCGGGCTCCACGCCGTAGTCGCGCAGCAGCGAGTCCCGAACCCACTCGCTGGCCGAGAACACGCGGCCCGCGTGCCGGTAGAGGCTCGCCTCGAGCGCGTACCACTTCGCGGCGCTGGCCGCGGAGGCGAAGTCGACCCCCGACAGGATCTCCCCTTCCCCCAGCTTGACCGTGCAATCGCAGAAGATCGCGTAGCGCGTGGTCGGGAGCGGCCACGCCGGCGCGAACATTCCGCCGCCCTGCAAGATGAGGTCGTACTTCGCGCCGGACTGCTCGATGAGGCGGCCGTAGCGCCGGCTCCGGTACCTGAAGGCGAACGCGGTCCGTGCGAGGCGGCCGGCGACGCGCTCGACCCGCTGCCGCCAGCGGGCCAGGCTCGGCCGAAACGCGCGCGCGCGCGCGTACCAGCGCAAGAGGGCCGGCTCGTCCACGTCGACCACCGTCGTATCCCACCCGAGGGCCCGCAGCTCCCGGTACAGGGCGTCCGCCCGCTTGAACCCGCGCACGTTGACGATCAGCAGGCGTCCGCGCGCCGTCTCCGCGGCGCCGGCGCCCGCCGGCTCGGCCCGCACGGTCGGCCGATCAGGAAGAAGCTCGAACACCGACTCGCTCGTCGAGAAAGGTCCGGCACCAGAGCTCGAAGGAAATCAGCGTCCAGACGTGGAAGTCGAGCTCCCGTCCCAGCTCGAGCCGCCGCACCAGCCGCTCGATGTAGGCCGCGTTGAAGATTCCGCGCCGGCGGCTCCTCTCGGAGAGCAGCAGCTCGCGCACGAAGCTCCCGAGCCGGCCCCGGAACCAGTGCCCGAGCGGCACCGCGAAGCCGTGCTTCGGCCGGTCGATGATCGCGTCCGGCAGGATCCCCCGCATGGCCTGCTTGAACACGTACTTCGTCGTGCCGCCGCGCAGGTTGAGCTCCGGCGGGATCGTCGCCGCGAACTCGACCAGCTTGTGATCGAGCAACGGCACGCGAGCCTCGATCGAGTGCGCCATGCTCATCCGGTCGACCTTGGTGAGGATGTCCAGCGGCAGGTAGCTTTTGAGGTCCAGGTACTGCAACGCCGAGAGCCACCGTCCGTTGGCCGCGGCCAGGTGCTGGGCTTCCGCGCGCCACGGATCGTGCTGCGCGAGCAGCGCGAACACGTCGTCGCGGAACAAGCGCTCCTTCTGGTCCCGCCGGAACAGCGTCGACGCGTCCAGGTAGCGCTCGTGGCCGACGAGCGCCAAGTGGCGCAGGAAGTTGCGGCCCCGCGCCCCGTCGGGCAGCGCCTCGCCGATGGCCCCCGCCAGTCGCCGCGCCGGCGCCGGCAGGAACCGGTACCGGCGCTCCCGGGCCTCGACGCGATACTTGTCGTACCCGGCGAAGAGCTCGTCGCCGCCGTCGCCCGAGAGCGCGACGGTGACGTGCCGGGAGGCCAGCTTCGAGACCATGTAGGTCGGGATCGCCGAGGGGTCGCCGAACGGCTCGTCCAGATACCAGGCGAGGTCATCGATGATCTCGAGGGCGTCCGGCTCGAGCAAGAGCTCGTGGTGCTCGGTCCCGAACCGCTCGGCCACGAGCCGCGCGTGGCCCGCCTCGTCGTAGTCCGGCTCCGCGAAGCCGATCGAAAACGTCTTCACCGGGCCAGGGTCCAGCCGCGCCATGGTCGCCACGACCGAGCTCGAATCGATGCCGCCGCTCAGGAACGCGCCCAGCGGCACGTCGCTCACGAGGTGCAGGCGGACGGATTCCTCGATGAGCTCGCGGAGCCGCTCCACGAAGTACGCCTCGGGCCGTCCGTACTCGGGCTCGAAGCGTGGATCCCAGTACCGTTCGGTGCGCACGCCCCGGCCCGGCGAGGCGAGCAGAATGTGCCCGGGCTCGAGCTTGCGGACGCCGTCGATGATGCTGTCCGCCGCGGGCGTGCACCCGAACGTGAAGAGGCGGCTGACCGCGCTCCAGTTGAGGTCGCCCTCGACGTCGACCGACTGCAGCAGCGCCTTCAGCTCCGACGCGAAGAGGAGCTTGCCGCCGGCCTCGGCATAGTAGAGCGGCTTGATGCCCAGCCGGTCGCGAGCCACCAGCAGCGTCCGGCGGCGCGCATCCCAGAGGGCGAAGGCGAACATGCCGCGCAGCTTCTTCACGCAGTCGGCCTGGTCCTCCTCGTAGAGGTGGACGATCGTCTCCGTGTCCGTCGCGGTGTAGAAGGCATGCCCACGCGCCTCGAGCTCGCGGCGGAGCTCCCGGAAGTTGTAGATCTCGCCGTTGAAGACGACCCACACCGTGCCGTCCTCGTTCCGGATGGGCTGGCGCCCGGTCTCGAGGTCGATGATCCGCAGGCGCCGCATCCCCAGGCCCACCCCCGGACCCAGATGAAAGCCGTCGTCGTCGGGGCCGCGATGGGAGATGACCCCGCACATTGCGCGCACCTCGTCCAGGGCGACTGGGCGCCCGTCGAGGCTCAGCGAGCCGGCGATGCCGCACATGTCGAATTGTCCGCACAGGACACTCGGCCGTCGCCGCACGGATTCACCGCCCGCGTACCCAGGACGCATCGCACCTTCACGCGCGTTCTCCCGCGCCCGCGCGGCGCGAAGACATGAATGGACGCTTGAGCCACCCCGCGACCTCGCCGATCTCGCCGACCAGCGCGCCGCCCTGCCAGAAGATGGCCGCCGCGTAGGCCGTGACGCCGAGGGCGGCGGCGAGAACCAGCCTCACGAGTCGCTCGGCGACGTCGGATGCGGGCAGCGCCCAGCGGACGACCATCACGAGCCCGGCCATCATCAGGCTCGCGATCAGGATTGGGCGCAGCTGGTCCAGCAGCGTGCGCCACCCCGTCTCCAGCTCCTGGAGGGCTTCGCGGGCCATCCAGGCCATGACGAGCGGATAGACGACGATCCACGCGAGCGCCACGCCCAGGGATCCCCGCCAGGCGGCGCCGGCCCAGAACGCGAAGGGCATCACGAGCAACAACGCCATCGTCCACCGGAACAGAGAGCCGGCGCGGTACCGCGCGAGCAAGACCAGCGGCAGCAAGGTGTCGACCGAGCGAATCAGCCCGAGCACACACAGCGCGCGGAGCACGGGCACCACCGCCCCCCACTTCTCGCCGAGCGCCACCGCCACGAAGTCGTCGGCCACCAGCGCGATGCCGAGACCCAGCGGGACGGTCAACGACGCCACCAGGCGGAGCCCGCGCAGAAAAGACGCGCGCATCGTCGCGCGGTCCGCCTGGCACTCGGCCATGATCGGTAAGGCGAGCTGGTTCGCCACGACGGTGATCTTCTCGAGCGGCAGGCTGGCTAGCTGCTTGGCCATCGCGTAGAAGCCCAGAACGACCTGGCCGGAGACTTTCCCCAGCACGACCGCGTCGACCTGCTGGTACACGGCCCAGCCCGCTCGCGCACCGAACGTTGCGAGGCTGTAGCGGAGGATCGCGCGCAGGCGCGGGCTCCCCACTCGAAGACCGGGACACCAGCGGACGAGCCAGAAGCTGACAACGTCGTGGACCAGCGGCATCACCAGGCTTCCCGCCACGAGCGCCCAGACCCCGGCGCCGGACCACGCGAGGCCGAGCACTACCGGCATGGTCACCAGCATCGCGGCGCCCTCGACCTGCGAGACCCTGTCGAGCTGCAGGCGCTTCCTGAGCAGGCCGTCGGGAACCGTCCGCAGCGCGAGCAGCGGCAAGCTCAATCCGGCGACGGGGAGCACGCGCGAGAGCATCGGGCTGGCGAACCACGCCGCGATCGCCGGGGCTGACGCGTACAGGGCGAGGTACCCGACGGCCGACGTGCCCACGATGAGCCAGAAGCACGTGTTGAGCTCACGCTCCTCCAGCTCCGGGAACTGGACGATCGCGACGCCGAGGCCCATCTCCGCGATCAGCGCGACCGCGTACGTCCAGACACCCACCAAGGCCATGAGCCCGTAGTCCTCCGGAGCCAGGAGTCGCGTGACGACCAGCGTGGAGAGCAGCGAGAGCAGCTGGATCGCTCCGCGCGACCAGACGAGCCAAGAGAGCGACCGGGCGATGCGCTCCTTCATCGATGCAGGGACACCGGCTCGGTGGCTGAGACCGGGCGCTCCGGCGGGAGCGGACGTCCGCCCGTCCGGAAGTGCTCGACGACCTTCTCGATCATCTCCTCCAGCTGGACCCTGGGCTCGTACCCGATGTAGCGCTTGAGCTTCGCGATGTCGGGCACGCGGCGAGGCATGTCCTCGAACCCTTCCTCGTATGCCTTCTCGTACGGGATGCGTACGATGGCCGAGCGGCTCCCCGTCTTCGCCTTGACCATCCGCGCCAGGTCCTCGATGGCGATCTCCGCACCGTTTCCCACGTTGAACACTTCCCCGACCGCGTCGCCGCACTCGGCCAGCTTCACGAGCGCCCGGACCACGTCGCCGACGTAGGTGAAGCTCCGGGATTGCCGTCCGTCCCCGAACACCGTGATCGGCCGGCCGCTCAACGCCTGGTTCACGAACGTTGGGAGCACCATCCCGTACCGGCCCGTCTGTCGCGGCCCGACGGTGTTGAACAGCCGCACGATCACCACCGGGAGCTTCTTTTCCTTCCAGTACGCGAGCGCGAGGAACTCATCGACCGCCTTCGAGCACGCGTAGGACCACCGGCCCTTGACCGTCGGCCCCAGCACGAGATCGTCGTCCTCCCGGAACGGAACCCGGGACGACTTTCCGTAGACCTCCGACGTCGACGCGATGATGACCTTCTTCTTTTTCTTATCGGCCATCTCCAGGACGATCTCGGTGCCCTTGATGTTCGTCCCGATGGTCCGGACGGGGCTTTCCACGATCAGCCGCACGCCCACCGCGGCCGCCAGGTGGAAGATGACGTCGCACCGGTCTACCAGCTCGGCCAGGATCGGGACGTTCATGATCGAATCGATGACGTAGTGGAATCGTCCGTCGTCGGACGGTCCCCCACCGTAGACTTTCAGATGATCGATGTTCTCGATCGACCCGGTGGAGAGATCGTCGATGACGAGGACCTCATAGCCCGCCGCCAAGAGGGCCTCGGCGAGATGAGATCCGATGAATCCGGCTCCGCCCGTGATGAGCGCTCGACGGGGCGGGTCCGTCCATTGAGAATCCGGTGTGCGCAATGCAACCGCAGGGTGCGGCGTCATGGGGTCACCTCCAGGTGGGGTCGGACGACGGATGGATGCCGCCGACCCACCACTCTCCTTCCAATCTCGTGAGCAGCGCATGCCCCCGCTCGAAGCACTCGAGACACTCGGGTCGCTTCGAGTGCGCCAGGATCCAGGAGCCGCCGCTGCCGTGTAGCAGGCAGCGCGCCTGGCAGAACGCTTGAAGAGAAGCCGGGTCCAGCTGGCCGGACACGGCGACGGAGCCCTGCGCCCAGGCATCATGAAAGAGATGGTCGAGCACATCGGGCATCGCGCCGTCGCGGGCGAAGACCTGCACCACCTCGCTGATCGCGGCGGGATTCAGGTAGTAGAGGTAGTAGCCGGCGACCTCGCCGGCCGCGCCGCGAACGAGCGCCTTCCGGAGGCGCCCGCGATCCTTCCGGTCGGCCAGGATCGCGAAGAGCCACCGGGCCGAACGCTCGTCGTATCGGGGACCGAGCCAGCGGCCGCGCGAGACCTCGGAGAGGCACGCGAGAAACGCGCTCTCGGTCAGCTCTTCCCCCGCGGCCCGAGGCGCTGCGAGGCGGAAGGGCCACTGCGGCAGTTGCCCGAGGAGGCCGTCGATCGCGACACACACCGGCGTCAGGGCCCGCGCGACGATCGACGCGGTGCCGTGCCGCGCCAGGAAGGACGGCACGAATCGGCCCGGACGCAGGGGCCGTGTCCAGCGGATGCTGTAGAGTAGTAGCGTCGTGCCGCCGAGCCCCTCCCAGATCGTTCGCACGAGGCCCATGCCCTCGGTGAGCGACAGGTCCTGCGCTCCTGAGAAGAAGGCCCTGGCGAGCTGGAGCCCCACCCGTCCGCGCCGGTGCGGATGCACCATGAACTGGGAGGCGATTGCCACCCGGAGCGGCAGCCCGTTCATCACCATCGGCCGTGGCATCACCCCGAGGAAGCCGATGATCCGTTTTTCGTCGTCCTCGTATACCAGCGACGGCAGCTCGTCGTCGCGCCAGGGATTGTCGAGGAATATGTCGCCGACGTACCGGTCGAACTGGCCGGGAGCGCGATGCTGCGCCCGCCCGAACACCAGCCGGTGCAGGTCCGCGACCTGCCGCAGGTCGGTCTCGTAGACGAACGGACGGACGCCGCTCATGTCATCGGTCCGGTGGAGCCACCCGGGCCGCGTCGGTCCCGGTGGCCTCGTCGGGCGAAACACGGGTGGCGAGGCGCTGGTGCACGATGGCGCTGATCCCGTTGATGGTCGTGAACTCGTCGCTGAACACATCGTCGTCTTGCAGCCCCACGTCGAACGTGGACTCGAGGAAATCGATGAGCTCGACCACGCCGGCCGAGTCCACGAAGCCCGAATCGTAGAGTTGAGCGTCCCAGTCGAATCCGCTGTCCCCTTCTCGTATGCTGAATGCGGATCGAAGAAAACGTTCGAGGGCCTCGCCGATCTCAGTCGGCTTCGGGACCATGGCGCCTGTTTCTTCCGTGCTGGAACTCCCTCAGAAAGCGGTAGCGGCCCAGCCGGATGAACCCATCGAGGGACCGCTCGTCCTCGACCACGAGCCGGCGGCTAAAGGCGCGACGGAGCCAGCGCGCATCGCATCCGGCCCGCTGGAGCGTCGACACGATTCCTCCGGGTCCGGTGGCGTCGCCGATCTGCGCTCTCGCCTTGGTCCGGGCGAAGAGAAAGGACGGCAGGAGCTCGCCGGCGATCTCGCGGGCGAGACGCTGCTTGGCGCCCTCGCCGCCGATGAAGGCGGCGGGCAACGACAAGAGCTGGTCGACCACCAGGCCATAGGGCTGGACGACATCGATCCCGTGGTGGCCAAAGACTCCCACCTCTCGATCTCCCGCATCGAGCCCCTGCACCAGGGCGGCGCGCAGGCGCTCGGGGCCGACCCGCGGCAGCGTGTAGATCTCCCGGCCCGCGTGGGACAGGGGCGCGTAGTCGGCCAGGAGCTCGTTCATGAGATCGCCGGTGAGGACGAGCGGAGGCTCCTCGCCGCCGGCCGGCGGCGCATCGCGCACGATCGCGCGCGCGATGATCTCGTTCACGATGGCGCAGTGGACGTTGAACTCGCGCCAGTCCTGGCCGTAGCACAGGGCGTCCTCCAGGACGCCGAGGACCTCGTCGGGCGTCGCCGGCACGAAACGGAGCGAGACGCCCAGGAAATCCGCGACGCGGCGCGCGGAGCGCACGTCCTCGCTTTCCGGCGCGTCGGATCCGGCGTAGCCGTAGGTATAGGCCGTCACGCTGGAGAAGTGCTTCGTGGCGAGCGCCGCGACCATGCTGCTGTCGAGACCACCCGATAGGGAGACGCAGACCCTCCGGCGCCCGAGGTCGGCAGCCAGCCTGGCGAACCACAGCTCGAGATGCTCGCGGATGCGGCGCGCCGCCGCGTCCAGTGCCGGCGCCTCCCGGCGCGCCGCCGCGTCCGGGTGGAAGTATCGCCGGAGGCTCAGCGTGCGCCCGTGAGGATCGATCTCGACGAAGTGACCGGCCGGCACCGAGTAGACGGTCTCGAACGGAACGCCGGGGCTCACGAGGTCGACGAGATAGTTGGCCGCCATTACGGTTCCCGCCTCGTCGATGGCGAAGAAGAGCTTGTTGACCCCCAGCGGGTCGCGGACGAGGATGAGCGTGTCCCGCGGCGCTGGAAGCGCCAGCGAGAACTGCCCGCGCAGGGTCGCGAGCATCGCGGTGAGGCCACCGGTGTCCTCCGTCGGGACCGTCGGCTGGAAGCGCGCGTCGGCCCAGTAGAGATTCCGGATCCGTAGCATGGACTCGACCATCTCGGGCTGGCTCACAGCGCGTCCAGCACCCGCGCGAACGCCGGCAGTCCCTCGGCCACCGAGGCCGGCCGCGCGGTGAGGGAGATGCGAAAGTACCCGGTCTCGTGGAACAAGGTCGACGGCACGACCAGCACGCCGCGCGAGGCCAGCAGCTCGGCGAACTTGAAGTCGTCGGGAATCGGGGACCGGGCGTAGACGAAGAAGGTCGCCTCGGCCTTGCAGACCTCGTAGCCGTACCCGGTCAGCGCGGTTCTCACCGTCTCCTGTTGCTGGGCCAGAGCGTCCAGGTGGGGCCGATAGTCTAGGAGCCGGCACACCGCGCGTTGCATCAGGTCGGTCGGCGCGCAAAAGCCCATCAGCCTCACGCCGCGCTCGAGAGCCCGCCGGACCTCGTCGTTCTCCGGCATCCGCGGAGACACCGCCACGAAGCCCGTGCGTTGCCCCTGGAGCGCCAGAACCTTGCCGAAGGAGTAGACGCTCAGGCTCCGCGGATAGGAGAGCAACGGGCTGTGGAAGGACGCTCGGCTCCAGACGAGCCGCCGGTGGACCTCGTCGCTGATCAGATAGATCCGGGTCCCGAATCGAGCCTCCGCCTCTCGCAGGAGCTTCGCCAGGTCGCCGATCTCGTCCTCGCCGTACAGCACGCCGGTCGGACAGCACGGCTGGCTGAGGAGAACTCCCCTGGTTCGCGGGCCGAGGGCGCGGCCGACGGCGGCCAGGTCGATGTGCTTGTCCGGCGCCGGAGCCACCGGGCACATGGGAACGCCCAGGTTCGAGAGATAGAGGGGGTAGTCGTGCCAGCAGGGCGTCAGCACGATCACCTCGTCGGCGGCGCCGAAAAGCGCCCGGAACGCGATGTTCAGCGCCGCCATCGCGCCGGGGGTCATCACGACGTCGCGGTACGTCCACGGCAGCCCGTCCTCGCGGTTGAGGTCGGCGGCGATCAGACGGCGCGTGATCGTTCGGCCGCCGTAAGGCGTGTACTGGAACGACAGCTCCCGATCCTCGCGGACGGAGAGCTCCAGCGCGCGCAGGACTTCCTCGTCGGGCCCCTCGTGGGCGTTCGCGTACGCGAGGTCGATACAATGGCGCCCGAACCGCCGGATCGTCACGCCGATCAGCCGCTCGAGCCGTTCCTGCGGCTCGAGCAGCGACCGGAGATGGTCGAAATTCTTCACGATGCGCTGCTCCGCGCGACGGCCGGAGACGACCGCCCTTCGAGATACGCCGCCCGGAGCGCGGGACGATCCGGCTTCTGTGACGTCGTGAGCGGCAGCTCGTCCACGCGCCAGATCACGCGCGGCTGCATGTACCCGGGCATCGCGCGCCGGCAGAACTCGCGCAGCCCTTCCTCCCGGAAATCGCCCGGATCCCGCGGGACCACCGCGACCACGATGTCGCTGTCGACCTCGTCGTGCGGCACGGCGAACGCGCCGGCGTGGGCGACGAGCCCGGAGGAGAAGATCGTCGTCTCGATCTCGTCCGGGCTCACCCGGAAGCCGCTCGACTTGATGAGCTGGTCCCGTCGTCCCACGAAGTACAGGTAGCCCTCGGCATCCGTGCTGACGAGGTCCCCGGAGTAGACGACGACTTCGCGGCTCCCGGCGCGCGCCGGCTCGAACGGATGAGGCCGGAACACCGCGGCGGTGGCCTCGGGATCGCGCCAGTAGCCCATCGCGACGTTCGCGCCGCGATGCACGAGCTCACCGACCTCACCCGGCTGGCACGCTCTCCCGCGCTCATTGACCACGAGGATCTCCACATCAGGGATCGCCTTGCCGATCGAGGAGGGCCGGCGATCGACCTCGTCCGGCGGCAGGTAGGTCGACCTGAAGGCCTCGGTCAGGCCGTACATCAGATAGACCGCCACGTGAGGGTGCGACGTCCTGATCAGCCGGACCATGGGCTCGGGCAACCGCCCGCCGGTGTTGGTGACGTACCGGAGACTCGGGAACGTCATCTTCAAGAACGGCGAGTGTCGCTGCGCCAGCTGCAGCCACAGGGTCGGGACCCCGGCCATCCCGGTGACGTTCTCGCGCCGGAGCGTCCGGCAGATGTCCGCGGGAAACATGGAGCGCTGAACGACCAGGGTGCCGCCCGCCAGCAGCGCCGTGAGGAGCTGATTGAGCCCGCAGTCGAAGCTGAACGGGAGCAGGCTCACGATGACGTCCCGCTCGGAGACGTCGAGATAGTCCGCGACGATCTGCGCGCCCGAGAGAAGATTCTTGTGGCTCAGCATCACGCCCTTCGGCAGTCCCGTCGAGCCGGACGTGTAGATGATCAGCGCCAGGTCGGCGCCGATGGCGCGCTCCGGCATGGCGAGCGGCGTCGTGGGGCTGAGCCGATCGAGGTTCACGATTCGCGATTCGTCGGCCAGCGGCTCGGCCGCGTGGAGCAGCTGCCGGCTGTCGGTGGCGAGGAGCGCGGCTTGGCTGTGCTCGATGATGTATCGCGCCTGGCTGCCCCGAAGCTGCTCGTTGATCACCACCGCCACGCCCCCCGCGAAGTGGGTCGCGAAGAGAGCGACCACGGCCTCCACGGAGCGGCGAAGGAAGATCCCGACACGGTCGCCCCGCGCGAGCCCCGCGTCCTTGAACGAGGCGGCCAGGCTCAGGGATCGCTCGAGGAGATCGCCATAGGTGACACGGCGCGTACCATCGACGATCGCCACCCGCATTCGGCTTCCAGTCTCGTCAGGAACGCGTCCCCGCGATGAATGGCGCGGAGGATCTCCGGGTCCCTCGAGTGAGCCATGAGCCACGAGCCGTCCCCACGGGTGAACAGACAATGCTTGGCCCCCAGGGCCGGAAACAGTCGCGAATCCAGCAGCCCCGAGACGGCCGTGAGCCCGCGGCGATGGGCGTCGCTGAAAAGATGGTCGAGGACCGCATCGATCGACTTCGGATGGGCCACGATCTGGACGACGTCGCCGACGCCCGTCGCGCCCTGGTAATAGAGATAGCCGCCGACGATCTCGGCCCGCGCGTCGCGTACGATCGTCCCTCGCAAGGCGGCGTCGCCGGTCTGGCGTCCCAGCAGATCCAGCAGCCACTTCAGCGACCCGGCGTCATAGATCGGGCGCAACGCTCGGTCGCGCGCGAGCTCGGACACGCAGGTGCCGAGCGTCTCCGGCTCGAGCGGCTCTGCGGACAGGCCGGTAGCCGAACGCCGGAAAGGGCGGATCCGCCCGGCCAGTGCGTCGGCGGCGCGACAGACGGGCGTGAGCGCGGCCGCGATTCCGCCGGCCAGTCCGCGCCCTCGCAGCGATCCCAGGACGTAGCGACTCGGTCGCAGGATCCGCGTCCAGCCCATGCTATGCAGCAGCGACGTCGTGCCGCCGACCGCTTCGAAGATCCGGCGCGACTCGGTCGTGCACTGCGAGATCGACAGATCCTGCGATCCTGACAGGAACGCGCGGATCAGCTCAACGCCGGCCAGCGTGGCGCGGCCGTCCGGATCGACCATCACCGTGTGGCTGACCGCCGCCACGATCGAGCGCCCATTCATCGACATCGGACGCGGGACCACGCCGAGGCAACCGAGGATGCGCCCGTCACTCGCCTCGTAGACGAGCGAGGGGAGGCGGTCGTCGGGCCAGGGATGACAGAAGAACACTTCGTGTAGCGCCGCCTGCAGGCCATCCAGGGCTCGCGTCCGGTGGCCGAACACCTTCGCGTACAGCTGGGCGACCCGGAGAACGTCCTCCGGGAGAATCCGCCGCACGAATCCCATGGCCGCCCCGGCTCTACCCGACATGCGCGGATTGACCAGCGCTGACCGAGGCCAGCGGGGTCCAGTAACGACTGGGCGCGAATCGAGGGCCGCGCCGCTGGGCCCACGTCGCCAGCTGCCCGACGATCGTGTCCGTGCCGACGCGGCGGGCGTATTCCAGCGGCCCGCCGAGCGCCTGGGGCCACCCGATACCCAGGACCGCGCCGAGATCGGCATCGTCGGTCGAGGCGACGACGCCCTCGGCGAGACAGTGGCCGATCTCGTTGACCATCTGCCAGACCGGACGGGTGCAGACGTCCGTGGAGCTGGGGAACCCGCGCGCGCTCCGGCCGAGCAGGGGGTAGACACGCGTGTCGACCACGCGTCCCTCGGGATCGACGTAGAACCCTTTCGCGTCGGCCCGGCGGCTGCGCCCGTGGCCGAGGTACCCCGCCTCCAGCAAGGTCCGCAGGCGCTCCACAGATGCGACGCGCACCCCGAGGTGTCCGGAGATCGCGTCATGCACGCCCCGGAGGATCTCGACACCCACCGCGTCCATCAGCCGAAACGGGCCCATGGCCCAGCCGAAGGCCTTCATCGCGCTGTCGACCGACTCGATCGAGGCGCCCTCCTCCACCAGGGCCATCGCCTCGTTGAGGTATACCAGCAAGATCCTCGTCGTGAAGAAGCCGGGGCTGTCACGCACGGTCAGTGGCACCTTGCCCTGCCAGGACGCCATCGCGAGCGTCCAGCGCAGCGTGCGCTCGCTCGTCGCCGCCGCGGTCGCGATCTCGACGAGCCGATACCGGTGGGCGGGCCAGAAGTAGTGCGTGCCGATGACCCGGTCGGGCCGCGCGGCAGTCGCGGCGACCCGCGCGATCGGGATGGACGAGGTATTGCTGCCGATGATGCAGTCGGGAGCGACGACCGCCTCGACGGCCGCCAGCACATCCTGCTTGGTTTTCAGGTCTTCGGCGACGGACTCGATGACGCACTCCACTCCGTCGAGGTCCGCGTAGCTCGGCGTGAAGCGGATGCTGCGCAGCCTGGCGTAGGCGTCGGCCGCGCAGAGGCGCCCGCGTTCGACATCCACCATGTAACTCCCGCGCACCGTGTCGACGGCGCGCTGGACGCCGCCCGGGCGCGGCGCGACAACGACGACCTGGGCGCCCAGATCGGAGAGGAGCCGCACGACTCCGGACCCGATGGTTCCGGCCCCGACGACGCCAAATCGGCGAACCGGCGCGCGCTCGGTCATGTCGAGGCTCCCGCCAAGCGTCATAGCAGAGGCGTCCCGCTTTTCTTGTAGTCGTACCACTGGTAGGTCACGGCGCCCCAGGCCATGCCCGCCCCGACCGAGGGCATGACGAGCCAGTCCCCGTCGCGGAACTTTCCTTGCTCCAGCGCAACCGGAATCGACGCGGCGGAGAGGTTGCCGGTGTGCGGGTACGTGACGACGAACTTTTCCATGCTGAGTCCGAGACGCTCGGCGACCTTCTCGAGGATGTTGAGCGACGCCTGGTGGGGAACTACCCAGGCAATGTCGTCGAGGGTCAGGCCCGCGCGCTCGACCGCCGCCCGCGCGCAGAACGCGGCGCGCTCGACCGCCCAGCCGTGGATCTCGTGGAACATGAGCTGCCAGTAGTGGAGGCCGCAATCGAGCACCTCCTGAGAGAACGGCATCTTGCCGGCGCCGCCCGGCACCCTCACGTAGTGGCCCAGGTGCCCATCCGAGCCGGTGACGAACGACCGGACGCCATGGCCGTCGTCGGCCTTCTGGCGGCGAAGCACCACGGCGCCGGCGCCGTCCCCGAAGATGCTGAACGGCATGAACTTCCGCGGATCGCACAGCCGCGTCAGCGTATCCGCGCCGACCACCAGCGCGTTCACGTAGCCGTGCGCGTCGAGCAGGCCGCAGGCGACGAGCAGGCTGTCCACGAATCCGGAGCAGGCGGCGTCGAGCTGAATGACCTTGGCCGTCGAACCGAGACTCATCTGCACCAGCATCGCGGCCTGCGGCAACCGGTAGTCATTGGTGATCGTGGCCATCACGATGACGTCGACATCGCGAGGATCCAGCCCCGCGTCATCGAGTGCCCGACGCGCCGCCACCGTCGCCATGTCGGAGGTGCACTCACCGGGGCGGGCCCAGTGGCGTGAGATGGCGCCGTGCCGGGCGCGCGCCCACTCGTCGAGGCTCACGCCGGTCTTCGCGCGGTCGTAGTCCAGCTCCATCGCTTCGAGGTCGTCGTTGGTCACGATGCGCTCGGGCAGATACGTCCCAATGCCCACGATGACGTTGCTCATGGCGTCCGCTCCTTTCCGGCATCACCAGGCGCGGCGTCGGGCGCCGCGTGAACTCGAATGCCGGCGGTGAGGCGTCGGTATTACGGCTCGCGAGCCACCGCGGTGGGGGCGCTCTCGGCGAGCGGTGTCGCGCCGCCGTCGTCGAGGAGAAAGGCGGCGATCCGTTCGACGGATCTGAAGCTATCGATCTCGACCTGCTCCAGCGTGATCTTGACGCCGAATTCCTTCTCCACGTGGAGCACCAGCTCCACGAAGGCCAGGGAATTCAGCACGCCGGTCTCGAACAGATCCGTCTCGGGCGACGGGATCTCGACGTTGAGGCTCCTCAGGAACCAGTCGGCGATTCGTCGCTGGACAGCGGCCCGGTCCATGCTCAGAGCTCCTTGTGCTCGGACGCGAGGAGATCCATCCACAGGCGGTCGTAGGCTTGGCCATCGATGTAGTGACACCGGCGTTGCCGGCCGATAATCCTGAAATTGAGGCGCATCGCGATGCCGACCGAGGGATTGGGCGGATCGGTGTCGACGGCCCAGCTCGTCACCGCCTGGAGGCCCAGATCGCGAAAGGCCAGTGTGAGCACGCCGGCGGCCGCCCGGGTGGAGTAGCCACGTCCGCGGAACGCCTTGTCCCCGGCGACGAACCAGAACCGCCCGGTCTTGAACAGTCGATTCACGCTGTCGAGGCCCGCGACCCCGATCGGCGTGCCCTCGTCGGAGGTCCACACGCGGATGAAGTAAGTATCCCGCTGGGTCATGATCTTGAGCCACTCCGGGCTGACGATCTGCTTGCCGTCGCCGAAGTCCAGCCACTGGTAGTTCTCTTTCTGGCCGAGCCACCCGGCGACCACATGGAGGAGCTCAGGACTATCGATTGGCTTCAGTTGCATTGGCCTCGAAGACCTCCTTGAGACGGCGCCGATCGGTCTTGCCGTTGGCGTTCCGAGGAAAGCGATCGAACGCCCGCCAGCGGGCCGGCAGCATGTACGGCGGCACCGCGTTGCTCAGCTCGCGCCGGAGCGCTGCCGGCGTGAGGGCCGCGCCGGGCGCGGGGACGTAGGCACAACAGATCGTCGTGCCCTCGAATCCTCCGGAGGGAATCGCGACGACTGCGCACTCCTGTAGCCCGGCGAGCGCGTTGAGCGCCGCCTCGATCTCGCCGAGCTCGATGCGATAGCCGCGGCTCTTGATTTGGGAGTCCGTGCGCCCGAGGAAGTACACGAGCCCGTCGTCGCCGACCCTGGCGAGATCGCCGGTCCGGTAGATCCGCCCGGGCGCCTTCGCACGGCTCGGATGAGGCCGGAACGCCTCCGCGGTCCTGGCGGGATCGCGCCAGTAGCCGGGGCTGAGCCCCACGCCGCCGATCCACAATTCCCCCGCCTCGCCGGGCAGGACCGGCTCCATCGACGCGTCGAGAACGAGGAGCTCCTCTCCGTCGCAGGCGACGCCGATCGGGATCGGCGCGTGCGGATCGGGCGGGCATCCGGGAACCGTGTAGTAGCTACTGGCGATGGTCGCTTCGGTCGGACCGTAGAGATTCGTGAAGCGCACGTGGGGCAGCCGCTCCATCCAGTACATCAGCGACGGCGTGGGCAGGACGTCGCCGCACCAGAGGACGCGCCGCAGGGTCGGAAAGTCGCCGCGCCTCACCACGTCGAACTTGGCCAGGTAGTTCAGCACCGACGGGACCGAGAACCACTGCGTCAGCTCCGCGTGCCGGACGAACTCGGCCAGCTGATTGGGAAGGAGATTGAGCTCCGGCGGCACCAGGTGCAGCCGCCCGCCGACGGCGAAGGTGCCGAAGATGTCGAACACCGACAGGTCGAAGTTGAGCGGGGCGTGCGCCGACGCGCGCTCCGACGAGTCCATGCCGAAGTAGGTCGTCGCCCAGCCGACGAAATGGATCACGTTGTCGTGCGTGATGACGACACCCTTGGGAATCCCGGTCGAGCCCGAGGTGAACAGGATGTGCGCCGGATCGTGACGGGTGTTCTCGTACTCGAGCGGATCGTCCGAGCAGCTCTGGAGATCGCCGAGTCCGAAGCCACCGCCGCCGAAGGGGCCCACGTGCAATGGCTTCGCGTCCATCCATCCGACCGCGATCGAACCCACCGACCGGTCGTCGTCGACGAGCGCAGCGAGCAGATCCGTGACCGGCCCGCCCGCGAGGAGCCAGGCGCTGTCACATGCCTCGAGGATCTTCGCCAGGCGGCGCGGCGGACTTGCCGGATCGAGCGGCACGTAGACGCAGTCGGCCTTGTAGATTCCGAGCAGGCTGACGATCGCCGTCGGCGACTTGGGCATGAGCAGCGCAACGCGCTCGCCCCGCCGGCAGCCGCCCCGCTTCAGTATCCGCGCGAGCCGGTTGGACAGAGATTCCAGCTGGGCATAGGTGAGCGTCTCGCGCTCGCCGACAACGGCGACCGCATCAGGCCGCCGGCGCGCCTGACGGCTCACCCACTCGTGGAGTAGCTCTGGCATCGTGCTGTCTCGAGCGCCCGTCGAAAGGCGCGCATGGTGTGCTGGAGATCCTCGAGGCTGACCGGCACGTCCAGAATGAAGGTCCGGTAGCCGACCTCGAGATACGTGGCAAGCTCATCCCCGACCCGATCGTGACTGCCGACCAGATAGGGACACATGGTCTTGTAGTTCTGAAACGGGACGAGCCAGTAGGGGCTCCGCGCGCCGAGGTCGCTCAGCTTCGACAGCTGCTTGTGCCAGACCGAGTCCGACACCTTCATCGCGAGCTGGTGGGAGAGCTGCCCTCTCCGGTCCTCGGGGAAGCGGGCGTTGGCGACCTCCCAGGCTTCGTCGTCGCGCTCGCGGCTGATGACGCCCACGCGGATCCCGGCACTCGTGACCCCGTCGGGCGCGGCGGCCGCGTACTC
The DNA here is from genome assembly GCA_003221515.1 of Candidatus Rokuibacteriota bacterium. Classification (GTDB taxonomy): domain Bacteria; phylum Methylomirabilota; class Methylomirabilia; order Rokubacteriales; family CSP1-6; genus AR31. The sequence continues at coordinate 51,111 of QHSI01000129.1, read as the reverse complement.
ACTGGCGGGCTTCGGGTATTCGATTGCGGTGGCGCCGAGCGCCCGCGCGGTCACCAGGCCCGCCTCGGACGAGCCCGACACGAAGATGCCCGGGAACAGGCTCCCGTCCAGCGGCGGCGTCAGCTTGAGGAGGGTCACCGTGTAGAACTCGCCCGCGTAGGTCACCGGCGCGGAGCTGCCGAGAAGCCGCTGAACGATGGTCGTGTACTCGCCGAGCCGGTCGTAGCGTCGGTCGTGGGGTGCGGTGTCGTGCAGGGCCGTCAAGTCGTTCTTGAAGCCGCCCGCCACCATGTTGAGGTACAGGCGCCGGCGGTAGAGGTGTCCGATCGAGGTGACCAGCTTCGCGACCGAATAGGGGTGCATGTACACCGGCTGGACCGCCACGAGCGGAGACAGCGACGTCGTCTGCTGGACGATCGTGTGCGTGACGAGCCACGGATCGACCTGCGCGTTGTCGGCGTAGACCAGCATCCCCCGGCAGCCCGCCGCTTCGCTCCAGTGGGCCGCGACGACGACGGCGTCGAGGTACGTCCGCCCGTCGCCTCCGCTCCACGGCGGGCACGTGGAGAAGATTTCGATCGACGAGGCGCTCGGGCGGTTCTGCATCGTCCGCTCTTCAGCCTTGTCGATCGCGGGAGACCGCGGCGCGCTCGTGGTCCGCCCACACGCTTCGGACGGCGACCGCCAGCGCTGCGAAGTAATAGAAGTAGAGGTGATAGGCCACCGGGTGGAAGAACGCCGCCACCGCGAACGCCACCAGGCTGATCTGGATCCCTTCGGCGAGCAAGAACAAGTCGCGCGCACCCGGGACCCGGGCGGAACCCCGGTGCACCTCCATCACGGATTTGATGGACGCGCCCAGCAGTAGAACGAAGAGGACGAAGCCCGGGAGACCCAGCTCGACGGCGTACTCGAGGTACACGTTGTGGATCGCGCTCCAGCCGAAACCCCGCTCGTGGTTGAGGGCCAGCGCGTTCATTCCGACGCCGCCGCCCACGATCGGGTTGGCGACGACGAACCGGATCGCGGTGAAGGTGTCGTCCCACCTGAGCCGCGCCGAGCGGGTGACGTCCGAGTCGAGATTCGTAATGGTCGCGAGGCGGTCGGTGTATCCGGACGGCAGAAGGGGCAGGCAGGCGATCGCCAGAACGAGCGCCGTCCACGCCCACACGCGCTCCGGTCGCCTCCGGAGCTTCCAGAGATAGATCCCGCCGATCGTCGCCAGGGTCAGGAACCCGCCGCGCGAGAACGTGAGGATCACCGCAAGGACGTCGAGCGCGATCACGGCGAGAAGCATGATCCGGAGCGCCAGGCGTCGTGCGCCCAGGAAGAGCGCGACGCCTAGCGGGATGAGCATGTTGAGCATGAGGGCGAGGTCGTTGGGGTTCCCCGTGAGCGGGGCGTCGTAGCCGACGATGCGCTTCGGGAACTGGGCGGCGAGCCCCGGAAGGAACGACGCCGAGAGGAAGTGCACGACCGCGGTTCCGGCCACGGGAAGGGCCATCAGGCAGAGCCCCCAGAAGACCTGGTAGAGCCGCTTCGAGGTATCCACCACGTTGCTGAGCAGCCAGAAGACGGCCAGCGACTTGAGGTAGAACCCGAGAACGAAGGCGACGCTGCCACCGGGCCAGACGGACAGCGGGATTGTCATGATCGCCCACCCGGCGAGCGCGGCCGTCAGCCCGATCTCGCGCGTGAGGAGCGTGAGCCGCTGCCGGCGGACCAACCGATCGCTCAGATACACGATGATGGCAAGCGACGCCGCCACCAGCGCGATGCGCAGTGGCGCCAGCGATGGAAACAGCTCCTGCGGCGCAACCAGCAGGATGAACGAGAAGCTCATGAGGGCCCAGAACGGGATCGAGCTCCCGTCTCTGGAAGGCGGCACGCTCTCGGTGACGTCGGAGAGATTCCGCACGTCGACCGGGGGAGTGGCACGCCACCAGGTCTCGTCGTGAGCGCGATGGAGTCGGTAGCTCGATGTCATGATCAGTGTGCGGCCCGTCGCCGCAACTCCACAGTGACGCGATCTACGGCCGGACGACCCGGCCCGCCGACACGCATGCCCCAGGTCACGTTGCCCGTGTCCACCACCAGCCGGGCACCTTCCACGACGTGCCGGTAGTCGACCACGGGATGATCGGTCAGGATCAGCACGCCGTCGGCCGCCTCAAGGTCGGTGTCCAGGCCCGTGACGGAGAATCCCGCGCGAACGAACTCGGCCGCGAGCGGGAGACCGACGTAGCCCTGGCCGATCACGCCCACCCGCGCGGTCCGGCTCTGGATGGCGGTGATCAGCGTCGCCTCGATCATGTTGCCGTCAGGCCGCCCGCCCGGCGGGCTCTTCGAGTCGACCCTCACGGGCGCTCGCCGCGTCCGCCGTGCTCGAGCCGCGGCCCGAGAACATCGTCCTGGCCGTCTCGAAGACGACGCGAAGGTCCAGCCAGAGCGACATGTGCTTGATGTAGTACAGGTCGTACCCGATCTTCTCGAGCTCTTCCTCGAGCGAGTTGGCGTATCCGTAGCGGACCTGCGCCCACCCGGTGATGCCCGGCCGGATCGCGCAGCGCAACGAGTAGTACGGGATCGCTTCGCCGGATCGTTCGCTCATGTTTCGTGCCGTCAGCATCAGGAGCTGGAAGTTCGTCACCGGATGCGGTCGCGGGCCGACGAGGTTCATGTCGCCTCGGAGGACGTTCACGAGCTGGGGCAGCTCATCGAGCCGGCATCTCCGGAGCCACCGGCCGACCCGGGTGATCCGATCGGTGTTGTCACGCACCCACTCGGAGCTCGGTCGTTGGATCGGGTCCATGGTGCGGAACTTGATCAGCTTAAACGGCCGCCCCAACCATCCCACGCGCTCCTGAACGAAGAACACCGGGCCCCCTGAGCCCACCTTGACGAGCAGCGCGACGAGGCCGAAGACGGGGGCCAGCACGATCAGTCCGACCACCGCCATTAAAACGCTGAGCGCTCGCGCCAGGGCCAGCTGCCCGCGGGACTTCGCGAACTCGCGAGAGAAGATGAGGCTGCTCGGCGGGACCGTCTCGAGGGCGAGCTTCCCGGTCAGGCGCTCGAGGGTATCGGCGCCGTCCTCGACCACGATTCCGCGTGCCCTTGACTCGAGCAGGCGGCAAATCGGCAGGCGCCCCCGCCTCTCGGAGAGCGCCACGACGATGCGATCGGGACGGGTTTCCTCGATGAGGCGACCGATGTCCTCGAGCGTTCCCAGATGCGGACAGTTCGACAGCCACCCAGGCGCGGGGGGCGCATCACCGACCACGCCGGCGACGGTGCACCGCGGCTCCGGCTGCCGCTCGATCTCCTTGACGATCGCGCGCGCTAGCGAGCCGGTCCCCAGGAGCAGCACGCGCTCGGGACCGCCGCGTCCGCCGCCCCGCCACGTGGCGCGCAGCCCGATCAAGAAGCCGACGATGACGACAAGTCTCTCCATGAGTAAACTTCAGCCGAGCGAGTAGCGACGCAACCCGGTGAGCACGACCGGCAGCCCGGTGCCGCCGCCCAGCGCGACGATGTTCACGGGCTCCTCCACGGACGGCGCCAACGAGCGACAGGAGTCGGCTCCGCTACGCGGTAATAGCTGGAGCGGGGGGCGACGTCGCCGTTGAACACAAGGCCCGCCAACTTCGCCGGATCGATGAGGTTCAGCGTCTCCGCCAGCATGCCGCGCGGAGTCCGATGTGTCGCGACCACGACCACGAATCCGTCGACACACTTCGTGAGCAGCCGGCAGTCAGGGACGGGGACGAATGGCGGCGCGTCGAGCACGACGAAGTCGTAACGCCGCCGCGCTTCGTTGAGCAACTCCTCCAGTCTGGGCGACGTCAGGATCTCGTACGGGACGGCCTCGGGCCCGCCGGCCGGCAGCACCGAGAGGTTGAATCGCGCAATATGCTCCACCGTGTCCTCAAGCTTGACGCCCGGATCCAGGAGCGCGTCCAGTAGACAGCGCTTGGAGTGGGCGAGCCCGAGGTGCCGCGCCACCGCCGGCCGGCGAAGGTCGATGTCCACCAGCAGGACGCGCGCGTCGGTGGACTGCGCGAGGGCCCCTGCGAGGTTGATCGCGGTCGTGGTTTTGCCGTCGCCCATGCCCGGGCTCGTGACCGACACGATCTGGAGGTGGGCGTCCTTGTGCAGCGTCTCCACGGCGTGGCGGAGCACGCGATACTCTTCCGCTTCGAACGACGCGGGCTCGAGCAGGCTGACGAGATGCAACTCGACGCTCGCAGAGCGCAGAGACGCGGCTACCGCGGGGCGAGGGGCCAAGGCTGGCGGCGGGAGGCGCGGCTCCATCATCGGCGGGGGCTCGGCGGAGGCTGGAGCCGGCACGGAAGGAGTCGCTGACCGCTCGGCTCGCTGGAGAGCCTCGAAGAATTTGCTCATCGGAGGACGAGCTCCCGCATCTGACGCACGAGCGTCCGGAGATGCGTGGTGTCGAGCCGCGCCGACCTCGTGAGCCGGGGCAGGCCGCGGCGGACCGGGTCGACCGACTCGATCGCCTCGGCGACGATATCGACCTCGATCCGCCGCCGCTGTTCGGCCAGGCCGATGACGAGACAGTGGTCACAGAGCACATTGATACGTCGAGGGATTCCCCGAGAGTACGCGGCGATCTGGGCCCGGGCCTGATCGCTGAACAGATCGCCGTCGCGCGAGCCGGCGACCCGTAGGCGAGTCTGGATGTAGTGACTGACCTCCTCGGACGACAACGCGTTGATATTGCACTGCAGCTCCACCCGCTGGCGAAGCTGCCTGAGCTCGCGACGGTCGAGCTTGGCCCTGAGCTCCGGCTGGCCCACGAGCAGGATCTGGAGCAGCTTGTCCGTTCGCGTCTCGAAGTTCGACAGCAGCCGGATCTGCTCGAGCGTCGCCATCCCGAAGTTCTGGGCCTCGTCGAGGATCAGCACGGTGCCCTGGCCCGCGCGCCGACGGTCGATGAGGACGCGCCGGAGGGCGAGGAGACGCTGGGCCGGTGTCGCCTTCGGCGCCGGGACGCCCAGCTCCTCCAGGGTGTACTCGAGCAAGCCGTGGAATGAGAGCGTGGAAGTGGACACGTACGCGGCGGCGGTCTTGCCGTCGAGCCGCTCGAGGAGTGCCTGGAGCAGCGTGGTCTTGCCGGTTCCGACTTCGCCGGTCAACACCAGGAAGCCGCGATTCTCACGCACGCTGTACACGAGCTGCGCCAGCGCCTCCCGGTGTCCCCGTGTGAGATACAGAAACCTTGGGTCCGGCGTCGTGTTGAACGGGCGCTCGGCGAGGCCGTAGAAGCTCAGATACATTGGTCCTGCCTCACGACGCGCCTCGCAAGAGCGCCTCCACCAGAAAGTAGTTCCCCGCGGCGAGCCGATGGAGCACCACGACGATGAGCACGAGTCCGAGCGTGATCAAGGCCGCCGCCAGCCAGCGCTGGCGCGCCTGCCTCGCCGTGTCGGTCGCCCGTACGATGCGCGGAACGCTGGCCAGCACGGGCACCTTGGTGAACGCCCGCAAATCGTCGAGCGTGTGGAACGACGTGTCGATGTGCTCGGCCAGCACCACCGCGACGGTGGCGCCCCCGAGCGCCAGCATCAGGCCGACGAGGACCATACGGAGGCGGTTCGGCGCCACCGGCTGGCGGGGCGTCACCGCCGGATCCAGGATCCGGAACTCCTCGCCGGTCCGACGGCGCTCCATGCTCTCCGCCTGAACGCGCTTGAGCGTGGTGTCGTAGAGCTCCTGCGTCGTCCGGTAGTCACGCGACATCTCCTGCAGCTCCAGGTCTCGCTCCGGCGCGGCTTCGATCCGACGCTGATACGTGACAAGGTCGCGCCGCAGCCGTTTTTCCTCGTCCTTCAGCGCGCTCATCTCGGCGTCCAGATCGGTCAGTGATTTCCTGATTCCGGCGATGGTGTGCTCGGGCGGCGTGCCGTCGGCGCCCGCCGCCGGTAGCTCGAGTGCCGCGATCTCCGCCTCCAGCGCGACGACGTCCGGATATTTGTCGCTAAAGAGCTTTCGCATTCGAATCAGATCCTGCTTCAGGCGGGCCAGACGCGCACCCGGCGCCTCCTCGCCCTTGGCCTCGGCGGACGTCCCCCCGCCGTCGAGTCGCCGGGAGAGGGCGTCACGCCGTTCGAGGACGCGGGTCTGGCTGCTGTTGTTGATCCCGAGCTGGGTGTTCAGCTGCGTGAGCGTCGACAGGTTCGACGTCACCTGCTCGGGGAGCTGGCCGAGGTGACGCCACTTGAACGCGTTGATCCGGCGCTCCTGGTCCCGCAGCTTCTGCTGCGCCTCCTCGAGCTGGTCGTTCAGGGTCTTGGCGGCGTCGGCGGCCTGCCGTTCGCGGATCTTGACGTTCTCCTCGACGTAGAAGGACGTCACGGCGTTCGCGACGCGCGCCACCGCCTCCGGATCGCGGCCACGGAAGCTCACCGTGAAAGCGACCGTCGTCCCCCGCCCGGCCACCGGCTCGACGACACCCTTGAGCTCGACCTGGATATCGCGCCGCATCCTGTCGACCGCCGCCTCGAGCGCGCCGGCTGACCGCAGCTCGGGGTAGAGATCGAAGTGGTCCATGAGCATCGCGAGTCGCGCCCGGCTCAGGATTTCCTGCCCGATCCGGTGCAGCCGGGCTTCGAGGTCTCCCGTGATCGCGGCCCGCGCGAACGCTCCCGGCATGTCCTGGCGCTCCACCAACACGGTTGCCGTGGCGCGGTAGACGCCGGGGAGCGCCGCCGCGAGAGTCAGGGTGCCGGCGAGAGCCGTGGCGAAAACGGCGAGCGCGAGCGTCCTTCGCCGGCCCCACACCCCCGCCACGGTGGCGGATATCAAGGAAGGGTGCTCTCCCACGGACACGCTCAGAGAGGCGTCACCGACGTGCAGTCCACTTGCACTGCGACACCGCACCGAAGGAGCTCGACGGCCACCACTAGCAGACCCCGATTCTCCTTGGCGCGGACGAGAATGCCCTCGAGCTCGGCCAGCGGGCCCCGCGTGATCCGGATGCGCTGGCCTGCCCGCAAGTAGGCGTACGGTAGGGCCGGCGCCTTGACGGCGACGATCCTCCGGAGCGCCTCAATCTCCCTGACATCGATCGTCGCCAGCCGGTCCCAGCGCTCGCCGAGAATCTGCGCCAGCCCGCGCGTCTTGACGATTTCGAGATACGCCACCTTGTCGACCCTCCCGTGCAGGAAGACGTACCCCGGGAACATCGGAACCACGATGCGGCGCCTGACATCACCGTGCCGTGCCCAACGGCCGACCCTCGGCAGAAACAGCTCGAATCCCTTCGCCGCCAGCTGGTCCACGACCATTTGCTCGCAATGGCTGCGCGTCCACAGGGCGTGCCACGCGGGTGTCGGCGACAGCGCCAGGGTCGCGGTCACCGTCGCCGCGGAAGCGTTCAACTCGATTGTCGACGCGTTCATGGAATAGGCTTCGCCCCCTTTGGTTTCTGCCGCCCCGTCGGGGCTGAACCAGGCTCCACGATCGGCGAGCACACCCTCGAGACCGATCGCTCATTTATTCATTTATTCCTGTGTGCGAACAACCCGGCTACGTCGTGAGCGACTATACGTACACGCTACGGCGGGCCGACCTGACTCTCAATTGAGACAATCCCGTACAAGCACGTCAGAGTTTCCCGGAATCGGTATCAGTCGCCGCTGCCTTCGAGGACGATTTCCAGGATGTCCTCCTTCGGCGTGCGCCGGTCGGCTCGCCGCCGCTCGGGCTGGTCGGCCTGGCTGCGCGCACGTCGCTGACCGCGGCGCCGATCGAGGATGACCTCGACGACGTCTTGACGCCCTTCGAACAGTCGGCGCAATCGATCCTCGAGATGGGCGTACGGCCCGCGGACGATGAGCAACATCCGGCCAGGATTGTGGTGCAGCCGATCGGCGACTCGGACGACGTGGAGGAGGAATCCCGGCGCCGACTCCGTCATTGCGGGGGCCGCAGACCCCGGCGAATGGTGTACAGAATCATCTGGAGGGCGGGGCCGAACTCGGGCCGCCCGAGAACCCAGTCCGCCCCGACGACCGCCGATGCGGTTTCGCGAAGGGTTCGACGCGTGCTCTTCTTGCAGTCGAGGAGGTGCTGGAAGGCCTCGGCCTCGGAGAGAGGGAGCCGCGTGGTCAGCACCATCGTCGCACGGTCGACGGCCCTTCGTGCCGCGAGCACCTTGATCGGGTCACTCCCTTCCGTCCGAACCAGCTGGTACTCTCGGAAGCGCTCCAGCGCGACTTCGATGGTCGAGGTGAGCCGTCGCCGGTCCACGGACGTCAGGTACGCGACGACTCCCGCCTCCCTCGCCCGGCGGACGAGCTCGGCGCCGGCATAACCGATGAGGAGGATGATGGGAACCGGCTCGTCGTTGACGATCGCCCGCGCCGCGTCGATGCCGTCGATGCCGGCGAGCGCGGTCTCCATCAGGATGAGGTTCGGACGCAACCGGTGGGCGGCCGCGACCGCCTCCCGCCCATCCTTGGCCAGCGCCAGCACTCGGTGGCCCAGGCTCTCCAGCTGGTCCTTCAGGCGGGCCGCGAGCAAGTCCTTGGGCTCCACGACGAGAACCCGGAGCCCTTCGACACCTCCACCGACGGCCGCCATCGCGACGCAGCAAAGCAGGCCGTAACCCAGTGTGGCAATCCGCGGTTTTCCGGAATTGAAAATGGAGAATCACTGAGGGTCCATAGGGGCGAGCCGCCTCGACGAGGAGCCGATCACCTGCCCCGCGCGAGGACCCACCCGTACTGCTTGAGAGCGTCCGAGACGTTCCGACTGCGCCGGTCCGTGCGGCGCCGCTCGCTCGCGGGCCGCGCCTGCCTCTCGCGCCGTTCCGCGAGGCGGCGGTCGAGGATCACTTCCATGGTCTCGTTGGCGTACACGTGCTTGAAGTACGGATACCGGTTGGGCTCCTGCTGCGACACGATGAGATAGAAATGCGCCACGCTGGCCCTCGCGGAAATTGTTGTCGCTACGCCCTCGACCGACGCCTGGGCGGCGATGCCGGCGCGTTCTGCGCCGAAGCGGGCCCACCTGGGCCACCGCCACGTTACCCGACGTCGGCGATCTCGAAAATCCGGAAAATACCTATAGAGAGCGGCGGTGGATTCTGGAGGACCAGGCGGCCGGAAGGGGGTTACTGAGTCGGCAGGATCGTCAGCTCGCCCGTCGAGCGCAGCGTGATCGTGTAGGTACGGTCCTTGCGCAGCCGGGTCGAGACCGCCTCGCCGTGCAGGGCCCGCACGCCGCGCCGCCGAGCCTCGTCGGGATCGTTGGCCAGCTCCCAGAAGCGCGCCCAGAGCTCGCGCTCGAACGCGGTTGGCGCCCGCTCGGCCGCGTAGCTCTGCGGGATCTGCCCCTCCCGGTCCAGCACGTCGCCTTCCGCGGGCCGGCGGCGATCGGTGAAGACTCGCCGGAAGAGGAGCAGCGCCTTGCCCTTGAGCGCGTCGCCGGCGGTCACGAAGTTGTCTTCGAACTTGATCACGAGCGCGTCGACGTACACCTCGTCGCCCTCGAGCGTGAGCTCGCGCGGCTCGCCGACGATGTCGCCCTGGGAGTCGAGCTCGGTGAACCGGACGCGGGTCCGCACGTGACCGTCGGGGCCGCGCGCCTGGTCCAGCACGACGAGCCGCGCGCGCCGCTCGGTGTGCCGGAGCAGGCGCACCGCCGCCTCGAGGGCCTGGTTGCGCTCCGTCAAGGTGCGGATCTGCGCGTCGCGTTCCTCGATCTGTCGCTGGTGCTCGCGCCCCGGCGCCAGGACGAGCCGGTCCGCCAGATAGACGCCGCCCGCGCCCGCGGCGACGAGGAGCAGAGCCCAGATGAATCCGGGGCGGAGCACGCTCATGACCTCCGTTGGTATCCGCGCCTCGCCGGCGGGGCCCCAGCCCCGCGACGGCCTGCGGCGCACACTACGGGCGATGGTACACTCACCGCCGGTGATCCCACGCATTCTCGGGCTCGTCGCGCTGTGCGCGCTCGTGTCGCTCGGAGCGGCGCGCCCGGCCTTCGGCGCCGACGGGCTGCACCTCGTCCTCACGCCCTCGCAGAAGCCCACCGACCTCATGGCCACCGGCGACGAGTTCGGCAAGGTCATCACCACGCTCACCGGCATTCCCGTGCGGGTGACGGTCGCGTCGGACTACGCCGCGGTGATCGAGGCGCTGCGCAACCGCACCGCCGATCTGGCGTTCGTCCATCCGGGCGGCTACGTGCTGGCGAGTCGCGAGGCGAAGGCGACGATCATGGTGCGGAACCTCTGGCACGGCAAGAGCTCCTTCACCTCGCGCATCTACGTGCGCCGCGAGTCCGGGCTCAAAACGCTGGAGGAGCTGCGCGGCAAGACCATGGCGTTCATCGATCCCGCGAGCTCGTCGGGTTACATCTATCCGATGGTGCTGCTGATCCAGCGCGGGCTCGTGAAGAACCGGGACCCCAAGACGTTCTTCCGCGAGGTGGTCTTCGCCGGAGCGCACGACGCGGGCATGCGCGCGCTGCTCAACAGCCACGTCGACGCGCTGGCCTCGTTCGACATGGCGCGCGAGCAGTATCTCAGCGATCCGGCCGAGCGCGAGCGCATCGTTGTCGTCGCGGAGACGCCGGAGATTCCCGAGGCCGGCATCGCCGCCCGCGACGGTCTCGACGCGGCGACCTTCGCGAAGGTGCGGGCCGCTCTCCTGCAGATCCGCGCGCCCGCCTACGCTGCGCTGCTCAAGCGCCTCTACGAGATCGACGGGTTCGCGCCGGCCGACGACCGCGACTACGATCCGGTGCGCGCAGCGATCGAGCTGCTCGGCGTCCGACCGCGCTGAGTCCGCTCGACCCGCGGGCGATGATCGAGGTCGCGGGGCTGCGAGTCGTCCGGCCGCCGGCGACCGTGGCGCTCGATGGAGTCGACCTGGTGGTGGGCCGCGGTGAATTCGTCGCGGTGCTCGGCCGCAGCGGCGCCGGCAAGACCACGTTCCTCCGCTCGCTCAACCGTCTCGTCGAGCCCACCGCCGGCACGATCCGCGTCGCCGGCCGCGCCGTCACCGGCGCGGGGACGGCGGAGCTGCGCGAGATCCGGCGGCAGATCGGCATGGTCTTCCAGCAGTTCAACCTCGTGCGCCGCGCCTCGGCGCTGGAGAACGTCCTGGCCGGACGGCTCGGCTACGTGCCGGCGGTGCCGAGCGTGCTCGGCCGCTTTCCAGCCGCCGATCGCGAGCAGGCGTTCGGGTGCCTGGCTCAGGTGGGGCTCGCGCACTTCGCCGATCGCCGCGCCGACACGCTGTCCGGCGGCGAGCAGCAGCGGGTCGCGATCGCGCGCGCGCTCGCGCAGCGACCCGCGGTCGTCCTGGCCGACGAGCCCACCGCGAGCCTGGATCCCTCGCTCACCAGCAGCATCATGGACATTCTCAAGGCGATCAACGTCGAGCACGGCCTCACGCTCGTGGTGAGCCAGCACCAGCTGGAAACCGCGCTGGCCTACGCCACGCGCATCGTCGGCTTCCGTCAGGGGCGCGTGGCCTTCGACGGCCCGCCGTCAGCCCTCACGCCAGCGGTCGCGCGCATGATCTACGGAGACGGGCCGTGACGCCGAGCTCGACTGGGCTCACGTCGGGCTCGCAAATCGCCGAGGCCAAACCAGGCGACCGGAGCCGGGTCGCATCTCTCTCAGGCCACCCTCGCACCAAGGCGGCCTCACGGGCTCCGCTCCAATGACCAGAGCGGCGATCTTCACCGCCCTCGTGCTTCTCGCGTGGCTCGTCTGGGACACCGGCGCCGACCCGGTGAGGCTGGCCCGCGGCGTGCCGTGGATCCTCGACTTCATCCGGCGCATGATGCCGCCGGACCTGCGCGTGCTCCCGGCGGCGCTCGCCGGCGCGCTCACGACCGTCGAGATCGCGCTGCTCGGCACCGCGGTGGCCGCGGTCCTGGCGCTGCCGCTCGGCTTTCTCTCCGCGCGCAACGTGACGCCCGGCGCCGTCTTCTATCCCGCGCGCGCCGTGCTCAATTTCCTGAGGAGCGTGGACACGCTCGTCTACGCGCTGATCTTCGTGGCGGCGGTCGGCCTCGGTCCCTTCCCCGGCGTGCTCGCCGTCGTGGCGTATACGACGACCTCGCTCGCCAAGCTTTACTCCGAGGCGGTCGAAGGCATCGATCCCGGCCCCGTCGACGCCGTCACCGCCACCGGCGCCACGCGTCTGCAAATACTCAGGTACGCGGTGATCCCGCAGGTGCTGCCGCTCTTCCTCTCGTACGTGCTCTATCGCCTCGAGTCCAACATCCGCGCCGCCACCGTGCTCGGCTTCGTGGGCGCCGGCGGCATCGGCTTCTATCTGCAGACCTATCTCCGGCTGATCGACTATCCGGCGGCGTCCACGGTGCTGCTGGTCACGGTTGCGATGGTGATGGTCGTCGACGCGACCAGCTCGCGGCTGCGGGATCGCCTGGTGTGACGGTTCGGCGGCGACCCTGACAACGCGCGGGCGTCTGGGCTAGAATCACGTCCACCTCGCGATGGTCGGGCGCGCCGCAGGTCGTCGCGGGGCTGGGGTCCCGCCGACCGAGGCGCGCGTAGATAGGGAGGGCCTCATGGCTCACGGGACACTCGTCCGGCTCGGCGCCGTTCTCGTGTGCGTCGCGATCGTCGTGGCGGCGATCGGCTTCGCCTCCACCACCGTCCGCGCGGCGAAGGCGACGCTCAACGTCTACACGGCCGTCGAGGCGGACGATCTCAAGAAGTACGCGGCCCGCTTCAACGAGGACCATCCGGACATCGAGATCAAGTGGGTCCGTGACTCGACCGGCGTCATCACCGCCAAGCTCCTCGCCGAGAAAGCCAACCCGCAGGCCGACGTGATCTGGGGCCTGGCCGCGACGAGCCTCCTCGTGCTGAAGCCCGACGGCATGCTGGTCCCGTACGCGCCGAAGGGGCTCGAGCGCCTCGACACCCAGTTCCGTGACAAGGACAACCCGCCGGCGTGGGTCGGCATGGACGCCTGGGTCGCGGCGCTCTGCTTCAACACGGTGGAAGCGCAGAAGAAGAACCTGCCGAAGCCCGCGTCGTGGAAGGACCTGATCAAGCCGGTCTACAAGGGCACGATCGTGATGCCGAACCCGGCGTCGTCCGGCACCGGCTTCCTCGACGTCACCAGCTGGCTCCAGCTCTTCGGCGAGGCCGAGGGCTGGAAGTACATGGACGCGCTCCACCAGAACATCGGCGTCTACACGCACTCGGGCTCGAAGCCGTGCACGATGGCCGGCGCCGGCGAGTACCCGATCGGAGTGTCCTTCGAGTTCCGCGCGGCGCGGCAGAAGCGGCAGGGCGCGCCGATCGACATCGTGTTCCCGTCGGAGGGCTCGGGCTGGGACATGGAAGCGACGGCGATCGTGAAGGGCACCAAAAACCTGGAATCCGCCAGGACGCTGCTCGACTGGTCGGTCAGCGACAAGGCCATGAAGCTCTACAACGAGGGTTACGCGGTCGTGGCGATCTCGAAGATGTCCAAGCCCATCGAGTTCCTCCCCGACAACATGCTGCAGCACATGATCAAGAACGACTTCCAGTGGGCGGCGGTGAACCGCGCCAAGATTCTGACCGAGTGGGAAAAACGCTACGGCGCGAAGTCGGAGCCGAAGAAATAGCGACGCCGCCGTACCTTCGCATCCAGCGCCTCACCAAGCGGTTCGGCGCGTTCACCGCGCTCGATGACATCTCGCTGGAGATCGCCGAGGGCGAGTTCGTGTGCTTCCTGGGCCCGTCGGGCTGCGGCAAGACGACGCTCCTGCGGTCGATCGCCGGCCTCGATGTCCAGACCGTCGGCCGCATCGAGCAGGGCGGCCGCGACATCTCGGCGCTGCCGGCGACCAAGCGCGATTTCGGCATCGTCTTCCAGTCCTACGCGCTGTTCCCGAACCTGACCGTCACCCGCAACGTCGCCTACGGACTCGACAACACCCGAGCCCGTCGCGCCGACGTGGTCAAGCGGGTGCGCGAGCTGCTCGACATGATGGGCCTCGTCGAGCACGCCGCGAAGTACCCGGCGCAGCTCTCGGGCGGCCAGCAGCAGCGGGTGGCGCTGGCCCGCGCGCTGGCGACCTCGCCCGGCCTTTTGCTGCTGGACGAGCCGCTGTCGGCCCTCGACGCCAAGGTGCGCGTGTACCTGCGCCACGAGATCAAGCAGCTCCAGCGGCGCCTGGGCGTGACCACGATCATGGTCACGCACGATCAGGAGGAGGCGCTCACGATGGCCGACCGCATCGTGGTGATGAACCAGGGGGCGATCGAGCAGATCGGCACGCCGCTCGAGATCTATCGCTCGCCGGCCTCGGCGTTCGTGGCCGACTTCATCGGCGTGATGAACTTCGTGGCCGGCTCCGTGGTGCGCGACGGCGCGCTGCGGCTCGGGCAGACGGAGCTCTCGTGCGAGGTGGACGGCTTGGCTCCCGGCACGCCGGTGACGCTCGCGATCCGTCCGGAAGACATCCTGGTCCAGGACGCCCGAAGCGGCCAGGCCAACGTCGTGCGGGTCCGGGTGGACGCCCTCGCGTTCCTGGGCTCGTTCTTCCGTGCCGACATCGTGGCCGACGCGATGGACGGAGTGCTCCTTCGCGCCGATCTCTCGGTGGACCTCGTTCGCCGGCTGTCGATCGCGGAGAAGAGTGAGCTGGCGGCCCGCCTGCCGCCGGAGCGGATCCGGATCTATCCCGGGGACGCGATCCATCGCTGACGCCGCCGTCGCGCGCGGGGCAGACGTCGCCACGGCCGTCCGGCCCGAGTCGAGCCGCGACGACCGGCTCATGCGTGCCTTCATCGGGGTCATCGGGCTCTACCTCGTCGTCGCCTTGGCACTGCCGCTCGGGCTCATGCTCGGCAAGAGCCTGCAGGGCTCGCGGGACGAGTTCGTCGGGCTCGCGAACTACATCCGGTACTTCTCGACGCCGGCGCTGTTCCAGTCCATCGGTAACAGTCTCTGGATCGCGATCCTCAGCACCGCGATCACGGTGCCGGCGGCATTCGCTTACGCCTACGCGCTCACGCGCACCCGCATGCCGCTCCGGGGTCTCTTCAAGACCACCGCGCTGGTCCCGATCCTGGTGCCCTCGCTCTTGCCCGGGCTCGCCCTCGTCTACCTCTTCGGCAACCAGGGACTGATCAAGGGGCTCCTGCTCGGGCACGGCATCTACGGACCGATCGGCATCGTGATGGCGGAGGCCTTCACCACCTTCCCGCACGCCCTGCTGATCATCCTGGCCGCACTGGCGCTGGCCGACGCGCGGCTCTACGAGGCGGCGGTGGCGCTGCGCGCGTCGCCGGCCCGCATCTTCTGGACCGTCACGCTGCCGGGAGCGCGCTACGGGCTGATCAGCGCCACCTTCGTCGTGTTCACGACGGTCATCACCGACTTCGGCGCGCCGAAGGTGATCGGCGGCCAGTACAACGTGCTGGCCACCGACGTCTACAAGCAGGTGATCGGCCAGCAGAACTTCCAGATGGGCGCGGTCGTCAGCGTGATCTTGCTGATCCCGGCGATCCTCGCCTTCGTCGTCGACCGTGCGGTCCGGCGCCGGCAAGTGGCGCTCCTCTCCGCGCGGGCGGTCCCCTACGAGCCCACGCCGACGCGCGGGCTCGATCTGGCGATGCTCGCCTACTGCACCGTGATCGGCATGGCCATCCTCAGCATCGTCGCGGTCTCGCAATTCGCCGCCCTGGTGAAGTTCTTCCCGTACAACCTCACGCTGACCTGGGCGCACTACGACTTCGACACGAAGGGCGGCGGCGGCTGGGCGTCCTATTCCAACTCGATCCGGCTGGCGCTGCTCACCGGCGCGGTCGGCACCGTCATCGTGTTCGCGGGGGCGTACCTGGTCGAGAAGGCCCGCGGCTTCGCGCTGGGCCGCGCGCTCTTCCACTTCCTGGCGATGCTGCCGATGGCGGTGCCGGGGCTGGTGCTCGGGCTCGCCTACATTTTCTTCTTCAATGCGCCGGCGAACCCGCTCAACGTGCTCTACCGCACGATGACGATCCTGGTCGTCAACACCGTCGTCCATTTCTACACGGTCGGCCACCTGACCGCGCTCACCGCGCTCCGCCAGATGGACCCGGAGTTCGAGACGGTGTCGGCGTCGCTCAAGCAGCCCTTCTACCGGACCTTCTGGCGCGTGACGGTGCCGGTGTGTCTGCCGTCCACGCTCGATATCGCGATCTACATGTTCGTCAACGCCATGACGACGGTGTCGGGCGTCGTCTTCATCTACGGCCCCACGACCGAGCTGGCGTCGATCTCCGTGCTCAACATGGACGACACCGGCGAGATCGCCTCGGCGGCCGCGATGGCGATGATGATCTTCTACACCAACGTCGCGGCTCGCGGCCTCCACCTGATCCTTGCCCGGTGGTTGGAACACCGCACGCAAGCGTGGCGTCGTCGGTGAAGCGCGGGTTGCGTTTGCGCGACGTGACGGCGGCGGTGGCGACCGTATGCGGGAGGGGTCGCGGCTACCACGCGGCACGTGTTCGCTGCCCCGCGGCGGCTGGGCTCCATCCGGGCGCGCGTCGTCCGCCGCCGCTCTTAGGGAACGGGTCCCGTCGACCCCTCCCGCACACGGTCGCCACCGCCGCCTCCCCGTTGCGGCAATCTCGACGTCGTACTGCGCGCCCAGCATCGGAGTCGCCTCTGGCACACCCGCCGCCGTGTCCGGCGTCGCCCGACAAGGCGCGAGCGTGAGATGAAGAGTCAGGTACGCGTCGTCATCATTGGTGGGGGGATCGCGGGGTGTAGCGTTGCGTTTCATCTGGCGGAGAAGGGGTGGACGGATGTGGTGCTCGTGGACAAGGGTGAGCTGACGAGCGGAACGACCTGGCATGCGGCGGGGATGGTCACGCACTTCCACACGTCGCCGACGCTCATGCGCATGCGGCAGTATTCGATCGCACTCTACCGACGCTTGCAGGCAGAGCCGGGATCGGTCGAGCACTGGCACGAGGTCGGCAGTCTTCGCGTCGCGTCGAGCCGCGATCAGCTCCGGTTCCTCGAGCGGCAAGTCGGCATGGCAAAGGCGATCGGCCTCGACGTGGACACGATCTCGCCGGCCGAGTCGCTGCGCATCTTTCCCCTCATGTCCGGCGACAATCTGTACGGCGCGATGTACCTGCCCGGCGATGGCTGGATCGATCCGAGCGGCGCCACGATGGAGCTGGCCGCGCGGGCCCGCCGACTGGGCGTCGAGATCCTCACGGGGGTGCGGGTCACCGGCATCACGCGCGGGGCGCGCGGCGAGGTCACGGCGGTCGAGACCCACCGCGGCGCGATCAGGACCGAGTGCATCGTCAACGCGGGCGGCATGTGGGCCGCTCAGATCGCCGCGATGGTCGGCGTCAGCCTGCCGATCACGCCGCTGGTCCACCAGCACCTGGCCACGAAGCCGATGCCCGGGCACGAGCTCGGCCGCCGGACGCCGTGCCTGCGCGATCCGGAGAACCTCGTCTACATGCGCGAGGAAGTCGGCGGTTTCCTGATCGGCGGCTTCGAGCGGAGTCCCGTCGCGTGGTCGATCGACGGCGTGCCGTGGGACTTCGCGCAAACGCTCCTGCCGTCCGACTGGGAGCTGTTCGACGAGATCCTCGAGGGCGCCATCCGCCGCGTGCCCGTGCTCGCGAAGGCCGAGCTCGCGCACCTGGTGAACGGTCCCGAGGGCATCACGCCGGACAGCCGTCCCCTGCTCGGCCCCCTGCCGGGCGTGCCGGGCTTCTGGATGGCGGCCGGCCTCTCCCACACGGGCTTCGGCGCCGGCGGCGCGATCGGCGCGATCCTCGCCGATTGGCTCGTCGACGGCGAGCCGCCCTACGACGTGACGGAGCTGAACGTGCGGCGCTTCGGCTCCGTCTACGCCGATCGCGCCTACGCCGCCGAGCGGGCGCGCGAATCGTACAGGTACTACTACATGCTCCGGTACCCACACGACGAGAACGAGTGGGCCCGCGGGCGCCGGCCGAGCCCGCTCGACGCGCGTCTCGCCGACGCCGGCGCCGTGTTCGGCGAGAAGAACGGCTGGGAGCGGGCGAACTACTTCGAGCCCGGCGCCGCCGGGCGGCGCGCCGGCACGGATCAGCGCGCGTGGGGCTGGGCGCGGCCGCGGTTCTTCGAGCGCGTGGGCGCCGAGCATCGCGCGGTGCGCGAGCGCGCCGGGCTCTTCGACTTCACCTCGTTCGGCAAGCTCGACGTGACCGGGCCGGGGGCGCTGGCGCTGCTCCAGCGGCTCGCCGACAACGACGTCGACCGTCCGCCCGGCAGCGTCGTCTACACGCAGTTCTTGAACCCGCGCGGCGGGATCGAGAGCGATCTGACCATCACCCGCTGGGCCGAGGATCGCTTCCGGGTGACGACGGGCAGCAACTTCCTGGCGAGCGACCTCGGCTGGATCCGGATGCACATGCCGTCCCGGGGCGTGGAGGCGCGCGACGTCACCGACCAGCTCGCGTGCATCGGCCTCTGGGGACCCGCGGCGCGCCGCGTGCTGGCGAGGGTCACGACGAGCGACGTGTCCAACGAGGCGCTCCCTTATATGTCCGCGCGCTGGATCGACCTGGCCGGCGTTCGCGTGCAGGCGCAGCGCGTCACGTACGTGGGCGAGCTCGGCTGGGAGCTCTACGTTCCGAACGAGCACGCCGTCGCCGTGTGGGACGCGCTGCTGGCCGCCGGCCGCCCTCTCGGCGTCGAGCCGGCCGGCTACAAGGCCGTCGACTCGCTGAGGCTCGAGAAGGGCTATCGGTATTGGAGCAGCGACCTCACGCCGGCCGAGAACCCGTACGAAGCGGGACTCGGCTTCTGCGTGCGGCTGCACAAGGGCGACTTCATCGGACGCGACGCGCTGCTCCAGATCAAGGCCGCGGGCGTCCAGCGGAAGCTCTGCACGATCACGCTGACGCCTGCGCTCCCGCACGACTCCGATCTCTACGGCGGCGAAGCGGTCTACGCGGACGGTCGCGTGATGGGCCGGCTGCGGAGCGCCGGCTGGGGCTACACGGTCGGTAAGCACATCGGCTTCGTCTATCTGCCGCCGGCGCTGGCCGGCACCGGCACGCCGCTCGAGATCGAAGCGTTCGGCACGCGCCACGCCGCCGAGGTCGCACCGGACGTGCTGTACGATCCGGCCGGCGCCCGCCTCCGCCTATAATGCGGACGATGGCGACCGCCGAAGCCCGGGCGCTGCTCGATCGTCTGATCGCCGAGCACGAGGCCGGCCACGCGCTGCCGCGCGAGTTCCAGACCGATCCCGGAATCTACCAGCTCGACCTGGAGCGCATCTGGCGCCGCGGCTGGCTCTTCGCCGGCCACGCCTGTCAGGTGAAGCGCCCGGGCGACTACTTCGTCTTCGACGTGGACACCGACTCGGTCATCGTCATCCGTGGCGACGACGAGAAGATCCACGCGCTCCACAACACCTGCCGCCATCGCGGGATGAAGGTCTGCCAGGCCGAGTCCGGCCACGCCGCTCGCATCGTCTGCCCGTATCACCAGTGGTCGTACGCCCGTAACGGCGATCTGGTGGCCTGCGGCGGGATGGACCGAGACGGCGACCTCGATCGGCGCGACTACGGCCTGCATCGCGCGCACGTCCGCGAGGTCGGCGGGCTCGTCTTCGTGTGCCTGGCCGCCGCCGATCCGGTCCCGTTCGAGCCGGCCGCACAGGACCTCGCCCCGCAGCTCGCGCCGCAGGGGTTCGAGCGCGCGAAGGTCGCGGCCGTGCGCGACTACGAGGTGCGCGCGAACTGGAAGCTCGTGTGGGAGAACAACCGGGAGTGCTGGCACTGCCACGCGAATCATCCCCAGTACGTCAAGGCCAACTACGACAATGCGCCGATCGACGACCCGGCGCTCCGCCGCGAGATCGAGGCGCAGGCCCGCGCGACCTCGGAGCGGCTCGAAGCCGACGGCCTCCTGATCGACTACCGCGAGGCGGGCATGGTGCGCTTCCCGTCACAAGATTGCTGGTGGTCGATCAACCGCACGCCGCTGGTGCCGGGCTGGGTCACCGAGTCGATGGACGGCCGGCCGGTCGCGCCCCTGATGGGACGCTACTCGACGCGCGACGTCGGCACGCTGCGCATGCGGACGATGCCGAACTTCTGGAACCACGCGAGCAGCGATCACGCCGTGTCGACGCGCCTGGTGCCGGCGGGCCCGCAGACGACGCGGGTACAGGTGCAGTGGCTCGTCCACGAGGACGCCGTCGAGGGCAGGGACTACGCGCTCGACGCGCTGCTGCCGTTCTGGGAGCTCACGAGCATCCAGGACTGGAACCTGTGCGAGAAGAACCAGGCCGGCGTGAGCTCGTCCGCGTTCACGCCCGGGCCCTACTCCACGAAGCGCGAGTACAACGTGATCCGCTACACGGAGTGGTATCTGCACGAGATCGCCCGGCCGTAGTCGCATCCTCTCGTCGTCCGTCCGTCCGAACCGCACAGCGACGGCGCGCGAAGCTCCCGTCGCCGCGATGACCGCGATCAGATGCAGCGCCAGAAGAGCGTGGCTATCATCAGAGGCAGCGCCCGCGCACGCGATGCGGGTTTTACCGGATGGCGGCGCCGCGGGCCCGGTGACGATCGTGATGACGTCGCGCGACGGCGGCCACTTCGTCGCGGCGGCCGGCCGTGCGACGCGAGGAGGTCAGCCGTGCACCTCAAGCGGATCGTGGCGACCGTGCTCGGGGCGTTGTCGGCGGTGATCGTGGCGTTGTCGGCGGTCGGCTGCTCCAGCCACAACCCCCTGGTGAGCGCCAAGCTCGCGCAAGCCGAGCGAGCGGTGGACGAAGCCCAGCAGGCGGGCGCGGCGGTCCGCGCGCCGGTCGAGTTCAAGAACGCGCGAGACAAGCTGATGGCCGCTCAGACGGCGATGGAAAAGGGCAGGCACGAGCGGGCGATCCGGTCGGCCGAGCAGGCGGGGATCGACGCGGAATACGCGCGCGCGCGGGCCGCCAATCAGCGCGTCAACGCGATGGCCGGCGAGATGAACCAATCCCTCGAGGCGCTGCGCCAGGAGCTCGAGCGTACCCCGTAGGGCGGCTCGCTCGCGGAGGTCCGACAATGAGTCAGCGTACCCCTTCGCTCGATCGGTTCGTGGCGGCGGTCCTTCCCCTGGCCCTCGCCGCCGGCTGCGCGTCTTCGGACCAGCAACGGGCGGTGAAGGAGCAAATGGCACGGGCGCAGGCCGCCTTCCAGCAGGCACAGCGCGATCCGAGTGTGCAGATGTACGCGCAGCTGTGGCTGGTGGACGCGCAGAAGGCGCTGCGGGCCGCCGAGCAGGCGAAGGACCTCGACGAGCAGCAGCACCTGGGCTACGTCGCAGAGCGAAAGGCCCAGCTCGCGTCGGTGACGGGCGCCACTGGCCAGACGGAGCAGACCCTGCAGCAGCTCGGCAAGGAGACCGCCGAGATGCTGCTGAAGAAGCGCGACCGTGAGCTCACGGCCGCCCGCGCCGGGACCGACGCGCGGGGCCTCGAGTCCGACCAGGTCCGGCTCGCCGCCGAGGCGCGCGTGCGCGAAGCCGAGGCGCAGGCCCGCGCGGCCGAGCAGGCCCGCCGCCGCGACGTAGAGGCCGAGGCGAAGGCCCGCGCGGCGGAGCAGGCCAAGGGAGCGGCGCTCGCGAAGGAGCTGGCGAGCCTCAGGGCGCAGCAGACCGACCGCGGCCTGGTGCTCACGATCGGCGACGTGCTCTTCGATGCCGGCAAGACCAGCGTGGGGCCGGGCGCGCAGCGAAGCATCGACAAGCTGGCGGAATTCCTCAAGACGTATCCCAAGCGCAACGTGCTGATCGAGGGCCACTCGGACAGCCTCGGCAACGAGGAGTTCAACCTCAAGCTGTCGCAGCAGCGCGCGGACGCCGTTCGGGATCTGCTGGTGGCCAGGGGCATCACCTCACAGCGGATTCGCACCAAGGGCTACGGCGCGAGGTTCCCGATCGTCGACAACGATACGTCGGTCGGCCGTCAGCAGAACCGACGCGTCGAGGTGCTGGTCCTGACCGAAGGATCGACCGCCGAAGCTCCTCAGCGTTAGCTACTCGGTCGGTCGCGACTCTTCGGCGAACTGGAGCAGCGCGATCATCAGCGCGACGATGACCGGACCCAGCACCATCCCGATCGCGCCGAACGCGGAGAGGCCTCCCATGAGCCCGAGGAAGACGGGCAGCGTCGAGATCTGAGCCCGGCCCGAGACGACGAGGGGCTTCAGGACATTGTCGATCGTGCCCACCAGCGCCAGCGACCACACGAGCAGGAAGCCCGACGCCCACAGCCGCTCCTGGATCAGGAGCACGCCGACGGCCGGGATCCAGACGAGCGCGGTGCCCACCATCGGCACCAGCGACACGATCGAGCTCAGCACCCCGAACACCACGGGCGAGGGCAACCCGGCCATGGCGAAGCCGATCCCGAGGAGCGTGCCCTGAGCCACGGCGGTCAGCAGCGTGCCGAGGACGACCGCGCGCGTCACCGCGGACAGATGGGCAAGCAGGTCCGCCTTCCGCGCCGGGTCCATCGGGATCAAGCGCACGCCCCGCCGGACCATCTCCCCGCCGTCGCGCAGGAAGAAGAAGAGAAGGAAAAGCATGAGGAAGAAGCCGACCACGACGCCGAGCGCGCCCACGACGAGCGTGCCGCTCATGGCCACCGCGAGCTTGAGCGCGTTCTGACCGCCCTGCACCAGCCAGCCCTGAATCTGCTCGGCGCTCACCGGCAGGTGGGCCAACATGCGATCGATGGCCCCCTGCAGCAGCGGCACCCGAAGGACGTCGCTCATCTTGGTGATGTGGTGGTGCTGGGCGAGCGCCTCGATGCGGCCGACCAGCTCGGTGGCCTGGCCGACGAAGGCGAGCGCCAGCAGCGTCGCCGGCAGCAGGATCAAAAGGATGCTCGCGAGGGTGATCAGGAGGGCGGCGAGCCCCCGACGGCCCCGAAGCGCGCGGCCGAGCGCCTCGTTGACGGGCGACAGCAGAAAGGCCAGGAGAAACGCCCAGAGGATCGAGCCCACGAAGGGCTGAACCATCCAGGAGAGCGCCACCCCGAGCAGGCCGGCGGTGACGAGCGCGAACACTCTCGGATAGAAGCCACCGTCCGGCTGCCGCACGCGATCCGCCCTACGCCCGACCGACCGGCGACTCGAGCAGCTCGCGCCGCCGGCGCTCGAATCGCTCCAGCAGCAGATCGATGTGCATCGTCAGGTGGAAGATCTCCCCGGAGTATTTCAGCGGGACCTCGGTCTCGTCGATCACCTGCCGCCGCAACACGCGCAGACGATCGATCTCACTCTTCAGCTCCTCGGCCGAGAGCGGCTCGCCGCGCTCTTCCGACTCGCGCAGCACGACGTAGCGGCGCGCGATGCGACGTCGATACATGTTTTCCACGGTCGGCCGTAGCCAGCCGAGGAGCGGAAACAGCAGGGTGACCGCCGGCAGGATCACCAGCACCGTGCGATCGAGCAGTCCGGCGAGCCAGAACGGGAACGTGCGCTCGAGCCACGAGGGCCCGTTGCGGAGGTAGCGGCGAGCTTGCTCGTTGAGCGGGAGCTCGAGGTTCGCCTCCGACGGGAACTGGCCGGCGCGCTCGAGCAGACCGCCCTTGCGATGCACTCGGTCGGCCGCGTCGAGCAGGAGCCTGACGAGGTCCGGATGGATGCTGGCGCTCACGACGAGCGCCGCGGTCACGCCGAAGACGGTCCGATCCTCGCGGGGAATGTTGCGCGCCATGTCGAGCGCGCCCTCGCTGATGCGCAGCGACTCCATGAACTGGTAGCGCCCGGCGTAGGCGGGAAGTCGACGCTCCATCATCAGCTCGATCCGTGGATTCGAGAGCAGCCGCTGGACCAGCGCCGCGCGCGGCGCCAGCACGAAGAAGGCGACATCGACCTGTCCGCCCGTCAAGGCGTGCTCGGCTTCGACGTTCCCCAGCGGGAGGATGAACGTGCCGTCCTCCGTCACACCATTGTCGGTCAGCAGGCGAAGGACGAGCGCCCGCGTGCCGCTCCCCTCTTCGCCCACCGCCAGGCGCCGGCCGTGCAGCTCCGACAGGGACGTCACGCCGAGCCCCTTTCGGTGAAAGATCCAGAGGGGCTCATAGAACAGGCTGCCGAGGGCGGTCAGGCCGGTCACGCCTTCCGGGACCGTGCCACCCTGCACGAATCCGACGTCGACCTCACCGGCCATCAGCTTCTGCAGTGTCGCCATGGAGCCGGGACCGGGTCGAATCTCCAGCCTGAATCCCTGCTGGGCGAGCGCCCGTCTGTATTCGAGGGCGTACCGATAGTAAGCGCCGTCGACGGGGCCGGTCGAGATGACGAGACGCCGGGGAGGTAGCGGCCCGGCGAACCGGTTGGAGATCAGGACACCGATCGCGAGCGCCAGGACGACAGGGGCGCCGATCAGGGCGAGCTGGATCCACCGCTGTCGCAGTCGGGTCATGGTCGGCGGGACCCAACGCCCGCCTTCACCAGTCTAGCCCGTGGGAGTGAGGATAGGATCGCTCCATGATACGGTCTTGGTCGTGAGGTAGAGACCCGCCATGCCCTGGGCCCCCCATATCCAGGCGCTCGTCGAGCGCCATCCCGTCCTGCGAGCCGTGGGGAACACTCCCCTGGTCCCGGTCGAGATCTTCCATGGCGAGCTGCCCGACGTGGAAGTGTTCGCGAAGATGGAGTCTCTGAATCCTGGGGGGTCGCTCAAGGACCGGCCCGTGCTGCGCATGCTCCTGGGTGCCCTGGACGACGGGCGGCTCAAGCCGGGCAAGGCCGTGCTGGACAGCTCGTCCGGCAACGCCGGCATCGCGTACGCCATGATCGGCAGGATCATCGGCGTGCCGGTCGAGATCGTGATCCCCGACAACGCGAGCGCCGAGCGCAAGAAGCGTATGCTCGCGCACGGGGCGAAGCTCACCTTCACGGACGCGCTACTGGGCTACGACGAGGCCCTGCGCGAAGTTCGGCGCCGGTTCGAGGCCGAGCCGGGAAGCTACTTCTTCTGCGATCAGTACAGCAACACGGACAACTGGCGCGCGCACTACGAGACGACCGCCGCCGAGATCTTGCAGCAGACGGATGGCCGGCTCACCCATATCGTCGTCGGCGTCGGGACCGGTGGCACTCTGACCGGCCTGGGTCGCCGCCTCAAGGAGCACGATCCTTCGATCAAGGTGATCTGTGTCATTCCCGAGGCGTTCCCCGGTGTGGAGGGGCTCAAGCCGCTCGGCCGTGCCGAGGACATCGTGCCGGCCATCTTGGACCAGGACTTGATCGACGAGCGCGTGCCGGTGACCGTCGACGAGGCGTACGCGATGTGCGTACAGCTGGGTCAGGCCGGCTTCTTCGTGGGTCAGTCCTCCGGGGCCTACATGGCAGGCGTCGCGCGCGTCGCCCGCCGCCTCGGACGCGGCCGCTTCGTGACCCTCTTCAACGACCTGGGCGAGCGCTACTTCTCGACCCGGCTCTGGGACTAGCGATCACCACATCCTGAAGGCGAGCCCGAAGGTGCCAGCAGCACCTCCAGGGCACAACGGCGGGGCCATTTCGGGGCCCCGGCCACGCGACGCAGAATCGAGGGGCGCCACGGCTTCGCCGGGGCGGCCCGAGCGTTGGGGGGTATGGGGGGCCATTTCGGGGCCCCCCTTTACAACAACGGCGCTACGCGCTCGGCGAACAAGCGCATGGATTGAGGACGCGCTCGTTTGGGATTCGACCGCCTGGGTTCATCCACGTCGAGAGCGTCGAAACCCCATCTGCTCGCGCAGCTGCTGCAGCCGATCCACCACCGCTTCGGGTGTGCCGAACACGGCGTACTCGCTCAGGATCTCGTCGTAAGAGATTTCGGCGAGGCGATTGGCCCGCGCCGCGCGCGCTTCCGCGGTCTGCGCGGTCGCGCCGTCGAATTTCCGGAGCGCCGAGCTGATCGACCGGAAGAAGCCCATCGTGCTCGCTTCTGTGCGATGCGGATGGGCGGGTGCGGCTTCTGAAACGGCTTGGG
Source organism: Candidatus Rokuibacteriota bacterium (assembly GCA_003221515.1). Lineage (GTDB taxonomy): Bacteria > Methylomirabilota > Methylomirabilia > Rokubacteriales > CSP1-6 > AR31. Next base: position 25,120 of record QHSI01000129.1, on the reverse strand, counting down.
CATGATGCAGAGGTCCTGAAACTGGAAATACTTCCCCTGGTGTGAAAAGCGCTCCTGGGTCCACGCTTTACGCAATATGTCGAGGGTCTCGAGGAAGCGGTCGCGGCTCTCGCTGTACGGAATGTTCACGCCCTGGTAGTGCCCGGGCAGCCCGCTGCGCCCGACGCCGAACTCCAGTCGTCCCTTGGAAATATGGTCGACGGTGGCGACGTCTTCGGCCAGACGCAACGGGTGGCTCAGCGGCAAAACCTGGACGGCGATCCCGATCTTGACGCGTCGCGTGCAGGCGGCCAGCGCGGACGCGATGATCAACGGCGCGGCCAGCACCGATCGATCCTTTTGGAAGTGGATTTCGGCCAAACATACCGCGTCGAATCCGAAATCCTCGGCCGCTTTCATCTGCGCCAGCGACTCGTCGAATGCCGCCGCCTCACTCACGCCCGGCGGACTGTGGAACTCCGTGAACAGACCGAATTCCATTTCGCCCTCCCGATCGAATTCGGTTTATCCTACGCCGTGAGCATCCCGTGACGGGGGCCAAGATTGGGAGGTCAATAATGCCAGGGGACAAGGTGTTCGATCGGACCGCAGAAGACATCGGCAACATCATCCTGCTCGAGCACGTCAACGTGAAGATCCCGGATCAGGCGACCGCGACCAACTTCTACGTGACGACTCTCGGGCTCACCCGCGACCCGTACATCATGACCGGCACCGAGAACATGTGGATCAATGCGGGACAGCAGCAGTTCCACATGCCGACCGGTAAGCCGGAAGTGCTCCGCGGCGTCGTCGGCTTCGTGATTCCGGACATCGAAGGCCTGAAGATGCGACTGGGGGCCGCCCGCGAGAAGCTCGCGGGCACGAAGTTCATGTGCGCCGCCGAGGACAAGTACATCAGCGTGACCTGTCCCTGGGGGAACCGCATGCGCTTCCACGCGCCCGGTCCCGAGTTCGGCGACATGACTCTCGGCATTCCAAGGTGCAGGTCGGCGCCAAGCAGCAATTGATCTTCCGTGAGACCGCCGAGCCCGAGGTGCCGTACGACGGTCACCACATCGCGATCTACGTGACGAACTTCTCGGGCCCGCACCGGTGGCTGAAGGAGCGCGGCCTCATCAGCGAGGAGTCGAACCCGGTGCAGTACCGCTTCAAGGACATCGTCGATCCGGAGACCTCGAAGGTGCTCTTCACCATCGAGCACGAGGTCCGCAGCGCGACGCACCCGATGTTCATGCGTCCGCTCGTGAGTCGCAACCCGGCGCAGCAGCAGCGGACCTATCAGCGCGGCCGCGACGCGTTCTACCCCGGGGCAAGCTGATGTAGATGGGAGCCTCGGAGGGCCACAAAGGCCCCTGTTGCCACCCCTGACCTGACGGTGCACTTCGAGGGTACGCTGGCCCTGGCCGCGTAGCCCGTCGTTCTCGCGCGAGATCACCGACGCCCCGGTGCCTTGGCCGGGGCGTTCGTCTTCCCCCTGGAGCCCGCCGTTTCCCTCCGGCGTGAACCAGCATGAATCAGTTCCCCATGCTGCTCTACGACGCCTGGGTATGCTCCACTTCGTACCAGCGAAGGTCAACCGGCGTGACACGTCCAAAGACCGGTACGGCGACGCGCACTCGCCCCTCTTCGGCGACGAACTGTTCCACAACGCCGGGAAAGTTCTTGAATGGTCCTTCGAGGATGCGGACACGATCTCCGCCCTGGAACTGTTTGGCCCCGCCCACGCTCTGTTCAGTAATCGCCTCACGAAGGCTATCAGCCGAGACGCCGAAATGCCGGAGAAGTTCTGCGGCCCTCGACTCTCCGGTCTTCACGATGCCGAGCAGAAGATGCTCGATTCTGACGTGCCTATGCCCCAATTCTGTGGCGGCCTCTAGCGACATAGCGAGAGCCTGTTTCATATCCGGGGAAAACGCCATCTCGCCCGCGACAGCAACATCCGGTGAAGCAGTCCAGTCCTGCTGAATCTGGCTCGCCAAACTCGCCAAATCGACGCCCATGAGCCGCAAGATTCGAGCGCTAAACCCTGCACCGTCACGAACCACGACAAAGAGCAAGTGGTCGCTCCGCACAACACCGTGCCGCCTCGCCTCGATCGTTGCCGAAGCGATGCTCCGTCGCGCTCCTTCGGCAAACCGGTCAACCATTTCGCACCTCCGAGCAGGGGGAAAAAACAAGACAGTGTTGTTCAGGCTTTCGCTGACCGCAAAGCCAGGGGTTCAGGGACGGCTATTAGCATAGCCGGAAGCGAAGGCCGCGTCACCAGCTAGGTATCCCGCGCTCCGGTTCAGTCCCGGCCGGGGCGCCGGTGCGCATCGTGGCCTTCGGCTAGGCTCCCGCCAGCCATCCTCCACCAGGTGCCCATGCGGCTGACGGCGGCTAGTAAAGTGTGGCGCGTCCTGCCCATCCTCCAACGCATCGCGCAGGCGTTGAGCGTGCCAGGGGCGGAGCTGATGAATGAGCGATGTGTCGACCGAAGTGCCACCTCCCAAGCCTTTGGAGGGTGCTCAATCAAACCCATTGACGATGCTGAGCTCGTGATCCGATCCTTGAGGAACACGTCGTCCTTGAACCGGAGCGGCTGCGGTTGCGGGAGCGCGACGCGCGCGACCGGCGCCATGCCTTCGACGTTCGTCACGACGCCGACGCGCGCCTGCCGCGCGCTCACCGAGGGCGCCAGCGGACAGACCGCGATGCTCACCATCGACGCTGCCGCGTCGCCGGGGCCGTTCGCGCCGGCCAGGTGCGAAACGGGCCGGACCGGCTCGCGGCGCGCCACATTGCGGAATGTTGCGTTCGTCCGGGAGTCGGACTACGCTCGCCCTCACTCCGGGAACTTCGCGATCGCAAAGGAGCCGTCATGGCGCTCAACGTGATGTCGGCCGACAGCCACATGGATCTCATCTACCTGCCGCCGGACACCTTCACTTCGCGCATGGCGTCGACGTGGCGCGAGCGCGTGCCGCACGTCGTCGAGCGCGAGGGGCGCAAGATGTGGGTCTCCGGCGACGCGGTGCTCGGCCCCTGGGGCTTCTACGGTCCCGGCGTGACCGGCGGACGGCGCGGCCGCATCCTGGCCGACGCCGGCTTCGCTTCGGGCAAGCAGACCCGACCGTCCAATCCCGTCGAGCGACGCGAGGATCAAGACCGCGACGGCGTCCAGGCCGAGGTGATCTACGGGATCATCGGGATCTCGCGTGGGCTCTTCACGCACAGCGGGATCGCCGATCACGAGACGCTGGCCGCGGTCTACCGCGCGTACAACGACTACATCGCCGACTTCAACGGAACGCTGCCCGGCCGCTTCTTCGGCCTCGGCTGCTTGCCCAACCACCACGCGCGGGCGGCCGCCGACGAGCTGCGCCACTGCGCGGAGCTCGGCCTGCGCGGCGCGGTTTTCGTTCCCTGGGGGTCGGCGATGCCGGTGTGGCATGAGATGTGGGAGCCGGTGTGGTCCACCGCCGAAGAGACGGGCCTGGTCGTTTCGTTCCACGTCTTCGAGGGCGGCGCCTCGACGGTGGGCTACGCGGTAGAGGGCATCCAGAACGCCGCGTCCTCCGGCGCGTGGACCGTCGTCGCGCCGCTCCAGATGGACGAGATCTGCGCCTCGGTGATCCTCTCCGGCGTCTGCGAGCGCCACCCCAAGCTCACGCTGGTCCTCGGCGAGAGCGGCATCGGCTGGCTGCCGTACATGCTCGAGCGCCTCGACGACACCTACGAGGAGCGGCTCGCCGACGACCTCGGGCTCAAGCTCCCGCCGAGCGCCTACTTCAAGCGTCAGATGTACGCGACCTTCCAGAAGGACTTCCACGGGGTGCGGGCGATGGCCGAGATCGCGCCCGACAACGTCATGTGGGGCTCGGACTATCCGCACCGCGACGGCACGTGGCCGTTCTCGCAGAAGGCGATCGAGGAGCAGTTCCGCGGCGTCGACCCTGCGATCCAGCGGAAGATGCTCTGGGAGAACGCGCGGCGGCTCTATCGCATCGCCTAGCATGCGGGAGAGCCGGCGCCGGCGCGAGATCCAGGACTATTACCTGGGAATCTCCGCCGACGAGATCACGTCACACCTGACGCCCGCGTCCTTCGACCTGTGGGAGTCGGTCGCCCGGTACCGGCGCGAGCTCCACCTCGGCGCGCGTTGGCTCGAGGTCGGCGGCGGCATGGGCGACCTGGCGGCGGTGGCGCTGGAGCGCGGCTACGACGTCCTCATGACCGACGTCGAGGAGAAGCTCCTCGAGACGGCGGCTCGCCGACACCCGAAGCTCCAGACGCGGCTGCTGCGCGCCGACCTGTTCGACGCGGGCGACGTCGCCGCCGTCGCCGCGCGCGGGCCGTTCTCGATCGTCACCGCGGTCGGGGCCGTGCTCAACCACGCCCGTGATCAGCGGGCGCTGGCGCGGGGCTTCGACCACCTCGTCGCGCTTGGCGACGCCAGTTCGCTCCTCGTGGTCGACCTGATGCTGAGCGAGATGTTCCCGGGGCACCCGCCGTCGGTCTGGGCCGACTTCCTCCACGTTCTGCCGGGCCTCGATCTGCTGGCGCGACTGATCAGATCGTCCGGCCTCCTCGTGCTCGAGGCGCATTCGCTCCATCACCGTTATCCGCCCACGCCAACCTTCGACCAGGAGTTCGACGAGCGGATGCTGCGCGTCTTCTTCCACAAATTTCCCCCGTGGCGGGGGTGACCGCCGGCCAGCTGACGCGGCTGGCCGCCTTGCCCCGCGGGCCGCCCGCTGCCATAATCCGGGCCACGACGCGCGTCCCGCGCGTCGAACGGATCCACCAGAAACGCGGTGTGCGCCGCAAGTTGTCGCGGGCTGGGGCCCGCCAACCGAGGCGCAACGTCACAGGAGGCACGCCATGCCGAACATCACGATCCAGTGGTACGCGGGACGCACCGACCAGCAGAAGCGCGAGATCACCGCGGCGATCACCGACGCCATGGTGAAGATCGGGAAGACCACGGCGGACCAGGTCCACATCGTGTTCCAGGACGTCGAGCGGACCAACTGGGGCGTCAACGGCAAGCTGGCCAGCGACTAGGGGCGATCGCCAGATCGGCCCGAGTGGCAGGGACGCTGACGAGCTACCGCTTCTCTTTGACCTGATTCACCAGCTGCTGGAAGGACGAGCGCTGTAGGATTCGATCGAACTGGCTCCGGTAGTTGGCGACGAGGCTCACGCCTTCGATGGTGACGTCGTACACGCGCCAGCGGTCGCCGCGCCGGAGCATCCGGTAGTCGACGGGAAGTTCGGCGGACTGTTTCGTGACGATCCGCGTCCTCACGACGGCCAGCTCGCCGTCGATCGTGTCGCCGAGGAACACGACGCGCTCCCCACTGTAGGCGTCCATCCGGCCCACGTACGAGCGCTCGATCAGGTCGGCCAGTAGCTGAACCGATTCGCTTCGCTCGGCGGGGGTCCGAGCCTCCCAGTGACGGGCCAGGCATCGCTTCGCCAGCTCTTCGAAGTCGAAGACCTCGAAGGCGAGCCGTCGAAGCGCCTCGCGTCGCTCGGCCGCTTTCGCGGGGGCCTTGAGTTCTTGATCGCCCAGAACCTTGAGGACCTGGTCCACCCTCTCCGACAGCTGGTCGGCGGGCGCACCGGCCCAGGCCCGTGGCGCCGCCAGAACGGCGAGGGCGAGCCCGATCACGAGCGCTCGGCCGCACCGCGCGTGCATTAGTTGTTGCTCGTCATGTTCAGGATGCGCCCCTCCAGCTGGTGAAGGAGCGGAACGTACTCGTCGCTGCCACACGAGGGACAGGTCGGGTCGCCCAACTCGAAGCACTCCTCGCAGGCCACGCAGACGGCGAGGCTTCGCAGCGGGATCGGAACTCTCGAGAGCGCACGAACCATCGTGCTGATCATGGCGTTTAAGCCCTCCTGACCCCCTGTACTGCGAAGCCGATACCAATCTCGGGGTAGCCTCTAAGTATTTGATAACGTAACTATTTGTACGCAGGGCCAGGGTCTTCCGGCTATTGGGCGGACGTTTTCTAGCCGCTGCGAGACGGGCCGGTCTGATAAGCCCCGGTCCACTCGATCGAGGCCTCGGAGTGGCGTCGCCTGGCGCCCGGGTCTAGAGTCGCCGCTGTGGGACGCCCTTTCTGTACGATCTGGGTGCTCGTCACGCTCTGGATGCTCGTCACGCTCGCGCTGGCCGGTTGCGTGACAACGTGGCCTGGGGATCGCGCGCTACAAGCTCGGCGCGTTGGACGAGGCGATCGAGGTCCTGGAGCGAGCCGTGGCCCGCGCCCCCGGAGAGGCGACGGCGAGGCTCTATCTGGGCCTCAGCCACCTCAGAAAGGGCGACCTGGACCGAGCTGAAGAGCACCTGACCGCCTTCGCCGGCCTCCAGCCCGAGCGACGGCTGGCCGCGCAGGCCCAGCGGCTCCTCAAGCTGATTCGCACGAAACCGCTCCCCGAGGAAACGCGCGCTTTCGCGGCGGCCGGCCTGGAGGACGAGGCCGAGCTGGTGCAGGAAGCGAGCGAGGCCTGGCGGGCACTCGAATACGAGCGATACAATCGCTGGTACTATCCGTACTACCCCGGATCGTTCTACGGGCCCGGATGTTACTGGAGGAGCAGCCGGCTGCGCTGCTAGCTCAGCCCTTTCTGCACGTCAGCTGGACAGGGGAGTGCCGACGAACTTATGACGACGACATCGCGCGAGAGCGGCTCATGAGCGCCCAGCGTCACTACGGCTTCGAGCGACGGCGCCGGGCCGACATCCAGAAGGCGAAGCAGGAAGCGAAGCGGCAGCGGAAGACCGAGCGCGCCGAATCCGGCGCGACGGGACCCGAGATCGGCGAGGCGCAGGAAACGGGCGCGCCCGCAGGCGTGTGGGAGTGGTTCTCGCCGAGCCGAGGCCGGACTGTCAGCTCCCAGGTCGGGGTACGCCCGGATCCAGACCCGCCGGACGACTGGATCTTGCTGACGGACGTCGAGCCCGAGTCCGACGCTCCGGCGGCGCCGTAGGCCTACTTCTTCTTGGCTGCCTCGGAAGCCTGGAAGCCGATCTTGTTGTGCGTCCCATCGCACATGGGCTTCGTCGAGGAACCCCCGCACCGGCAGAGCGCGATCCTGGGCTGGCCCGCCGTGTCGATGCGGGCGCCGGTCGGATCGTAGACTTCGCACTCGCCTTCGACCAGGAGCGGACCATTCGGGCGGGCCGTGATCTTGACGCTCATCGGGATCAGTCCTCCTTGGAGGTAAAGCAGCGCCCACAAGATAGCACCCCCGGAGGTACACTGGCGGCGTGAAGGAGCCCGGCGCGATCCTCCTGGTCGCCTGCTACGAGCTCGGCCACCAGCCCCTCACGGTCGCCTGGCCGGCCGCGTTCCTCGAGCGTGCCGGCTATTCGCCGGCGGTGGTCGACGTGTCGGTCGACCCGCTCGACGCCGAGCGCGTCGCGCGCGCGAAGCTCGTGGCGATCTCGGTGCCGATGCACACGGCGCTCCGTCTCGGGGTCGTCGTCGCCGAGCGCGTGCGGGCCATCAACCCCGGCTGCTACATCGCCTTCTACGGGCTCTACGCCACGCTCAACGCCGACCATCTGCTGTCCGGCGTCGGCGACTCGGTGATGAGCGGCGAGATCGAGTCCGCCCTGGTGCGCCTCGTTCAGCGGCTGGAGGCCGGCGCGGTCGGGCGGACGCGCGACGCCCCCGTCGCGCCGACGCTGGAGAAGCTGCCGTTTCCGGTGCCGAGCCGCGCGAAGCTTCCGATCTTGAAGAGATACGCGCAGCTCGAGCGCGACGGCGGCCTCGAGCTCGCGGGCCACGTCGAGGCGAGCCGCGGGTGCAAGCATCTCTGCCGTCATTGCCCGATCCCGCCCGTCTACGGCGGCCGCTTCTTCGTCGTGCCGCTCGAGGTGCTGCTCGCCGACGTCCGGCAGCAGGTGGCGGCGGGGGCAACCCACATCACGTTCGGCGACCCCGACTTCCTGAACGGCCCGGGCCACGCGCTGGCCGTCACGCAGGCGGTCCACGCGGAGTTCCCCGGGCTCACGTTCGACTTCACGGCGAAGGTCGAGCACCTGCTGCGCCACCGAGAGCGGTTGCCGGAGCTCGCGCGGCAGGGATGCGCGTTCATCGTCACCGCCGCGGAGTCGCTCAGCGACACCGTCCTGGCGCATCTGGACAAGGGCCACACCCGCGCCGACATCGAGACCGCGCTCGATGCCGTGCGCTCGGCCGGCATCACGCTGCGCCCGACGTGGGTGCCCTTCACGCCGTGGACGACCCTGGACGACTACCGGGAGCTGCTGGACTTCGTCGAGGCCCACCAACTCGTCGACGCCATCGATCCCGTGCAGTACTCGATCCGCCTCCTGGTCCCGCCCGGATCGCTCCTGCTCGACGGTCCGGCGCTGCGCCCCTACCTGGGCCCGCTGGTGAGGGACCAGTTCCACTACCGATGGACGCATCCGGACCCGGGCATGGAGGCGCTGCATGCGGGGGTGTCGGCCGCCGTCGCCGCCGCGGCCGCCCAGCGAGAGGACGCGGCCATCACGTTCGATCGCGTGCGGGCGCTGGCCGGCCGGGCCGCGGGCGCCGAGCACCAATCGTTCCCAGCGCCAGCCGCGGGCCGGAAGCGGGCGCCACGGCTCACCGAGCCCTGGTTCTGCTGAGCAGAGCCCACCGAGGGCCAGTTGGCCCTGAGCCGGATCTCGGGTACAGTATCCATCTGAGAGGTGCCGCATGAGCGCTGAACTCAAGACGAAAGTTCAAGAGCTGATCGACACGATGATCAATCCCGCGGTTGCCGGTCACGGCGGCTTCGTCGAGCTGATCGACGTGCAGGACAATCGTGTCTACCTCCAGATGGGCGGCGGCTGCCAGGGCTGTGGCGCCGCGGACGTCACGTTGAAGTCGGGGATCGAGCGGTTGATCAAGGACGAGCTCCCCGAGGTCACGGAAGTGCTCGACACGACCGATCACGCCGCGGGCAACAACCCGTACTACACGCCGGGCAAAGCCTAGCTCCCCGCGCCGCCGCGCGCAGGCAGGAGACGTCAGTGCCGACTTCGGCGAGCCGGTTGCTGCTCCTGCTCCCCACCACGACGTATCGCACCGAGGCGTTCGTCGCCGCCGCGACCCGGATGGGCGTCGAGCTCGTGTGCGCCTCGGAGCGGCCGAGCACGCTGCAGGAGCACGCGCCCGACAACCTCGTCACGCTCGACTTCAACGATGCGTCCGCCAGCGCGGAGGCGATCGCCCGGCTCGCGCGCCGCCGGCCGATCGACGCCGTCGTCGCGGTCGACGATCTCACCACGGTCGTGGCCGCCGCCATCAGCGCGCGGCTCGGGCTCAAGACGAATCCCCTGCCCGCCGTCACCACCGCGCGCGACAAGCACGCGATGCGCCGATGCCTCGCCGACGCGTCCGTTCCGGTGCCTCGTTTCCGCCTCGTCGACTTGAGCCACGATCCACGCGCCATCGCCCAGCAGGTCGAGTACCCGTGCGTCCTCAAGCCGCGCATGCTCTCGGCGAGCCGCGGCGTGATCCGCGCGAACGACGCGCGAGAATTCGTCGCGGCCTTCGGGCGCATCGCGGCGATCCTGGCCGAGGTCGAGGCTTCGCTTCCCGACAAAGCGCGGCGCACCCTGCTCGTCGAGGCGTTCGTGCCCGGACGCGAGGTCGCCCTCGAAGGGCTGCTGGTCGGCGGCACGCTCCACGTCCTGGCCCTCTTCGACAAGCCGGATCCGCTCGACGGGCCGTTCTTCGAGGAGACCATCTACGTCACGCCCTCCCGGCTGCCTGGGGCCACGCAGGCCCGCATCGCGGCGGTGAGCCGCGACGCGTGCGCGGCGCTCGGACTGACCGAAGGACCCGTCCACGCCGAGCTGCGCGTCAACGAGCAGGGCCCGTGGGTCCTCGAGGTCGCGGCGCGCTCGATCGGCGGCCTCTGCTCCCAGACGCTACGCTTCGGCACCGGCGTGAGCCTCGAGGAGCTGATCCTCTGCCACGCCCTCGGCCGCCCGCTGGACTCGCTCGAGCGTGAGCAGCGAGCCGCCGGCGTGATGATGATCCCGATTCCGCGCGCGGGTCGGTTGCGCGCGGTGACGGGGCGCGACGAAGCCACCGCGGTCGACGGGATCGAGGAAGTCGCGGTGACGATGCATCCCGGCCAGACGGTGGTGCCGCTCCCCGAGGGCTGGCAGTACCTCGGGTTCATCTTCGCGCGCGCCGACACCCCCGTCGCGGTCGAGCGGGCGCTGCGCGAGGCCCACGCCCGCTTGCGCTTCGACATTGAGCAAGCCGAGTAAGTCCAGGCCGCGGCCGGGCCGGCGCACGGCGTCGAAGACCCCGAGCCCGCGGACCCGGCTGATCCAGCAGGCCGAGGAGCGCGCCGAACGCCTCACCACGCTCAGCCAGCTGACGCGCCTCATCACGTCGGCGACCGACAGCGACGCCGTCTTCCGCGGCATCGCCGAGGCGGCCTCGACGTTGCTCAAGGCGAAGATGGCGTACGTCTGGATCGACGCCGGCGGCGAGCGGCTGAAGGAGGCCGGGAGCTACTGGGCGGACGCGAGGCTCGCGACGCGGGCGCCTGCCACGATCGTGCCGGTCTCTCGCAAGGGCAGCCTGTCCGCGGACGTCCTGCAGTCGCGGCGGCCCGAGTACGTCGAAGACGTGCAGCGGGATCCCCGCTGGCTCAACCCGGTGCTGGCGAGGGAAGCCGACCTCCACGCGTGCATCGCACAGCCGCTGCTGCATCAGGAGCGCGCGGTCGGCGCGCTGATCGTGGCCTTCGGCCAGCGCGGCGCCTTCACGCCCGAGGAGCGGAATCTCTGCGGGCTCCTGGCGGACCAGGCCGCCATCGCCATCGTAAACGCCCGGCTCTACGAAGAGACCGAGCGGCGCCGACGCGAGTCCGAGCTACTGGCGGCGGTGGTACGCACCATCAACACGTCGCTCGATCTGTCGACGGTGCTGCAGCGAATCGCCGAGGGCGCCCGCGGGGTGTGCCAGAGCGACATGTCGTTCGTCGCGCTGCGTGATCCGAGCACCGACAGCGTCGAGTTCCGCCACTGGCCGGGCGCGGAGTACGACGGCTACCGCTCGATGCGCATCGCGCCGGGGCAGGGCGCCGCCGGTCTCGTCCTCGTCAACGGCCGTCCGTTCCGGACGGACCGCTACCTCGAGGATCCCCGGATCTCCCCGACGTTCGCGACGATCGCGCGCGAGGAAGGCATGCGCGCGTACATGGCGGTCCCGATCAAGATCGAGGAGGGGGTCGAGGGATTCCTGGCGGTGTCGAACCGGGATGACCGGATCCTCACCGATCGCGACGAGCACATCTTGCTCGGCCTCGCCGACCATGCCGCCGTCGCGATCGGCAACGCGCGCCTGTTCACCGACAGCGCCGCGCGGCGCCACGAGGCGGAGGCGCTCGCCGAGCTCGGCAGCGCGATCACGTCGTCCCTCGACCTCCAGGAGATCCTCTCGTTCGTCGTGGACCGCGCCTGCGCCCTGCTCGGGACCCAGCGCTCGGCGGTCGCGCTCCTGAACGCCGGCGAGCCCGGGAGCCCCTTCGGGTTCCAGGCCAGCCGCGGCATGAGCCGGGGATTCCCCGCGGGCATGCGACCCCGGCACCCGCGCGACGGCACCACGCCCGCCGCCATCGCCCAGCGACGACCCGTCTGGTCGGCGGATCTGCTCAACGATCCGGACTTCGACCTGGCACCAACGACTCGCGCGGCGGTCGAAGCCGAGGGCTACCGGGCGGTGCTCTCCACGCCGTTGCTCGTCGGTGATCGCGTGCTCGGCGCGCTCGTCACGTATCGGGACGACGTCGGGCCGTTCTCCCAGCGACAGGTCGAGCTCCTGCAGGCGTTCGCCACCCAGGCGGCGCTCGCGCTCGAGAACGCGCGCCTGTTCGAGGACAGCGAGCGGCGCCGCCGGGAGTCGGAGGTCCTGGCCGACGTCTCCCGTGCGCTCACCGTCTCCCTCGACGTCGAGGCGGTGCTGCGGCGGATCACCGACGGGGCGAAGGAGCTCGCGCGCAGCGACCTGGCGCTGATCGGGTTCCGGGAGGACGACGAGGAGCCGGTCACCGTGCGTTACGCCGTCGGCGCGCGCGACATGCCCGCGCGACCCAACCTCATCGAGCCGGGCAAGGGTCTCGGCGGCCGCGCGCTCCTGACCGGCCGGCCGTGCCGGACCGATGACTATCCGAACGACGCGTCCTTCGACAAGGCATATCTCGACCGCGCCCGTGCCAACGAGACCGTCGCCGCCATGGCGGTGCCGATCAAGAGCGCGGATCGCGCGATCGGGCTCATCTATGTCGCCAACCGCTCGCCGCGACCGTTCACCGATCACGACGAGGCCGTCCTGTCGCGCCTGGCCGACGAGGCCGCCATCGCCCTCCGGAACGCCCAGCTGTTCGCGCGCGAGCGGGAGAGCGAGCGACGGTACCGGACGCTCGTGGAAGGCTCCATCCAGGGCATCCACATCCACCGGAGCTGGGTCACGCTCTTCGTCAACTCGACGTTCGCGCGGATGCTGGGCTACGAGAGCGTGAGCGATCTCATCGGCATCGACTCTCGCCGATGGATGGCGCCCGCCGAGCTGCCCCGGCTCGAGGGCTACCTTGCGGCGCGGCTACGGGGCGAGGCGGTGCCTTCGCAGTACGAGTCCCAGGCCGTGAGGAAAGACGGCTCGCTCGTCTGGTTCGACATCCAGGTCTCGGCAATCCTCTGGGAGAACGAGCCCGCCATCCAGTCGACGGTGCTGGACATCACCGAGCGCAAGCGCGCCGAAGAGGCGCTGCGCCAGAGCGAGGCGCAGCTGCGTCAGGCCCAGAAGATGGAAGCGGTCGGCCGGCTCGCCGGCGGGATCGCGCACGACTTCAACAACCTCCTCACGGTCATCACCGGCCGGACCGAGCTGCTCCTGCTCCGCCTCACCGCCGACGACCCGCGGCGGCGCGACATCGAGCTGGTCAAGAAGACGGCGGACCGCGCGGCGTCCCTCACCCAGCAGCTGCTCGCCTTCAGCCGCAAGCAGATGCTCCAGCCGCGCGTGCTCGATCTCAACGACGTGGTGGGGAACATGGCCCAGATGCTCAAGCCCCTGATCGGCGAGACGATCGAGCTGATCACGGTGCTCGACCCCACGCTCGGCCGCGTCAAGGCCGACCCCGCGCAGATCGAGCAGATCATCCTGAACCTGGCGGTGAACGCGCGCGACGCGATGCCGCAGGGCGGGCGCCTGAGCATCGAGACCGCCGACGTCGAGCTCGACACCGACTTCGTAGACGCCCATCCGGGCTCGAGCCTTGGACCGCACGCGATGTTCCGCGTGCGCGACACCGGGATCGGAATGAGCCCCGAGGTCCAGGCCCACGTCTTCGAACCGTTCTTCACGACCAAAGGGGTCGGCAAGGGCACCGGGCTCGGGCTCGCGACCGTCTACGGCATCGTCAAGCAGCACGACGGGTACGTGCGGCTCGAGAGCGCACTGGGCGCCGGCACCGCGGTGAGCATCTATCTCTCGCGCGTCTCGGCGCCCGTCCACAGGAGCGCCACGGTCGAGACCGTACCGCCGGTCCGCGCCTCCGGTACCGTGCTCGTCGTCGAGGACGAAGGCGAGCTCCGCTCGCTTGCCACCGAGGTCCTCGGGATCGCCGGCTACTCGGTCCTGTCGGCCGGCGGCCCGAACGAGGCGCTGGAGGTCGCGCGCGGGCACACGGGGCCGATCCACCTGCTGTTGACCGACGTCGTCATGCCGGAGATGAGCGGGCGCGACCTCGCCGATCGGCTGGCGCCGGCGCGGCCCGAGATGAAGGTGCTGTACATGTCGGGCTATACGGGCGACGCGATCGTGCACCACGGCGTGCTCGATCCGCGCACCGTGCTGCTCACGAAGCCATTCACGCCCGACGCGCTGACGCGAATGGTGGCGGAGGTCATGAACCGCTAGGCGCGGCGCTCCAGGGCGGCCCGATCAGGGGCGCGGCTTGAGCTCGATCATGTTGCCGTCGGGATCGCGCAGGTAGAGCGACGGCCCGTCGCCAAAGGCGCCGAAGCGCTGCACGATATCGCCCTCGAGCACCACCGCCCTTCGGCGGAGATCCTCCGCGACCGCCTTGAGATCGTCACACTGGATCGACAGGCAGAAGTGATCGGGCGCGATCGGTCCGGCGGCCTCGGTGGCGGGCAAGAGGTCGATCAGCGCCTCGCCGAACCGCAGATGGATCAGCGAGATCCGCTCGTTGAGCTTGGCCAGCGTGCAGCCGAGCACCTCTTCGTAAAAGCGCCGGGACTTCGCCTGGTCGCGTACCCGAAGGACGACGTGATCGAGACCGAGCGGCTTGAACATCGCCACCTCCATCGGGGAGGAGCCTACCACGGGGACGCTCACTCCTGCCGGAGCACCGCGAGCGGCTTCCGGCCGAGCAGGCGGAGCGTTGCGAGCAGGCCCACCGCCAGCGAGACGCCGGTCGTCAGGATCACGCCGAGCAGGAGGGTCTCGGGCTCGAGCGCCCATGGCGCGTCGAGCACGAAGCGCACGACGATCCAGGCCAGGACCGCGGCCAGCAGCGTCCCGCCCAGGCCCGCCACCGCGCCCAGGCACGCGTACTCGACGGCGAACGCGCGCGCGATCGCCCAGCGCGTGGCGCCGAGCGTCCTGAAGATGACCGACTCGTACAGGCGCTGGTAACGCGTGGCGGCGAGCGCGCCCGTCATGACCACGAGCCCGGCGGCGATGCTGAACAGCGCCATGAATCGCACGGCGAACGAGATCTGGTCGAGGACTCGGCCGACTCGCTCGAGGACGCCCCGCACCGGGATCGCCGTGACGTTCGGGAACGCGCCGACCACCCGGTTCTGCATCTCCGCCTCCGCCGCCGCGTCCACCCGGGCGGTCCCGATGTAGGTGGTCGGCGCGCCGTCGAGCGCGCCCGGCGAGAGGATCATGAAGAAGTTGGCGGCCAGGCTCTGCCACTGCACCTTCCGCAGGCTCATCACCTCGGCCTGGACGGTCACGCCCTGGATGTCGAAGGTGAGGGTGCCGCCGACGTCGACGCCGAAGAACTTCGCGGCCTCGTCCTCGACGGACACGCGCGGCCGTGCCGCCGCCTCGGCCGGCGTCCACCAGCGCCCGCGGACGATCGTGCTCGGCGCCGCCGGCGCGGCGGCCCACGTCAGCATGTACTCGCGGATGAGAAACCAGATCTTGTCCGGCGATTCGCGCTTCCGTCGGTCGATCAGCTCGCGCGTGATCGGTACGCCGTCGATCGCCGCGAGGCGCGCCCGGACGACGGGGATCAGGGCGGGCGGCTGCCCGCCGGCGGCGCCGCTCACGAGTCGGCTGAATCCGTCCCGCTGATCGGGCTGCACGTCGATGAAGAAGAACGCCGGCGCGTCGCGCTTTTGCTCGTAGGCGATCTGGCGGCCCAGGTTCGCCTCGAGCAGCGCGATGGCCACCAGCAGCATCGCGCCGATGCCGAGCGCGACGACGACGCGCACGGTGTGGCCGCCCGGCCGGTCGAGGCCGGCCAGGCCCTGGCGCCACGCCAGCCCGCGGACGCGGGGCAGTCGTCGCGTCGCCACCACCAGGATCCGCGACAGGCCGAAGAGGACGCCGATCGCCACCGCGGCGGCGCCGACGAAGATCGCGCCCAGGCGGAACGAGCCCGCTTGCCAGATGGCCAGCGCCGCCAGCCCGGCGGCGATCGGCAGCGCCGCCGCCCACGGCCGGCGTGCGCGCCAGGCGGTGGCGTCGACATCGCGCCGGAGGATCAGCGAGGGCGGCACGCTGCGCACGGCGAGCAGCGGCCAGAGCGCGCAGAGCAATGCGGTCAGCACGCCGAGCGCGAGTCCGCGCGCGATCGTCCACGGATCCCACTGCGCCTCGAGCGGGAACGGGGCGAACGGCGCGAGGGCCCGCACCAGCACCGGCTGGATCGCGACACCGAGCCCCGCGCCGACGAGGCTCCCGAGCGCGCCGACCGCCTGCGTCTGGACGAGATAGGCGGCGAGCAGCACGCGCGAGCCGGCGCCCAGACACTTGAGGATCGCGATCGTCGCGAGCTGGCGCCGCAGGAACGTCGTCACCGACGACGCGATGCCGACGCCGCCCACCAGCAGGCTCGCGAGCCCGACCAGGCCCAGATACGTCGCGAGCTGGGAGAAGAAGCGACGCAGCCCGGGCTGCGTGTCGTCGAACGCGGCGATGCGCACCGAGGGATCGCCGACCGCGCGCGCGAGCTCGGCGACGACGGGACGCACCGGCGCGCCGGCGGCGAGGCGCACGAGCGTGCGGGTGCGGACGCGGCTGCCGACCTGCAGCAGGCCGGTCCGCCCGAGGGACTCGTCGGCGACGAGGACCCGCGGCCCCAGCGTCACCAGCCCCACCGAGCGGTCGGGCTCTCGCACCAGCACGCCCCTGACCGTATAGCGCGCGTTGCCCACGACGAAGGCGTCGCCCACCGCGAGACCCAGTCGCTCGAGCAGCTGGGACTCGACGACGGCGCCGTCGGCGCCGCCGCGCGCCGCGAGCAGTCCCCCCAACGGCACGGCCGGCGTTGTCTGAAGCCGCCCGTAGAGTGGATAGGCCGGCTCGACCGCCTTCAACTCGACCAGCAGCGTGCCGCCGCGGACGGGATCGCGCGCCATCCCGACCAGCTCGCGGACGGTCGTGGTGACGGCGCCCGCGCCCCGCAACCGCTCGAGCGCCGCCAGCGCGTCGGCCGCGAGGGGGTAGGTCGAGCGCAGCTCGAGGTCGCCGCCGGTGAGCGCCCGCGCCTCGCGCGCCAGCGTGCGGTCGAGGTTCGCGGCGAACGTGCCGACCGAGACCAGCGCGGCGACGCCGAGCGCGACGCAGCCGAGGAACACGACGAAGTGGCGCCAGGCGCCGCGCGTCTCACGCCACGCCATGCGCAGGGGGAACCCGACGCTCACGCCGCGCCGTTCGCGATGCGGCCGTCGTGCAGCTTCACCACGCGATCGGCGCGGCCGGCCAGCGCCTCGTCGTGGGTCACCAGCACCAGCGTGGACCCGTGGCGACGATTGAGCGCCAACAGCAGCTCGATGATCTGCGCGCCGGTGGCCGAGTCCAGGTTGCCGGTGGGCTCGTCGGCCAGCAGTAGCCCGGGACCGAGCGCGACGGCGCGGGCCAACGCCACGCGCTGCTGCTCACCACCCGAGAGCTGCACCGGATAGTGGTGGGCGCGGTCGGCCAGCCCGACGTCGCCGAGCAGCGCGCGCGCCCGTTCGAGCGCGTCGGGTTCACCGGCGATCTCGAGCGGAACGGCGGCGTTCTCCACGGCGGTCATCGTCGGGATCAGGTGATAGGACTGGAAGACGTAGCCCACCGTCGCGCGGCGAAACTTCGCCAGCGCGTCCTCGTCGAGGCCGGTGATCTCGACGCCGGCGACCGCGATCGAGCCCGCGCTCGGACGATCGAGACCCGCGATGAGCCCGAGCAGCGTCGACTTGCCGCTGCCCGACGGGCCGGTGATCGCGCACACCTCGCCGGCGCTGACGTCGAGCGTGATGCCGTCCAGGATCGTGAGCGAGCGGCCGCCGCTCGGCAGACGCATCACGAGGTCGCGGATCCGGATCATCACGAAACTCATACTACACTGGCGAAGTGAGCGGCTTCGTCGCGCGCGTCTCGCTCGGCGTGCTGGTCGCGTGGCTCGTCGCGTGGCCCGCGCCCGCGCGCGCCGATGCGGTCATCGTCGCCCTCGGGGACAGCCTCACTGCCGGCCTCGGCGTCGCCCCCGACGAGACCTATCCGGCGCGTCTCCAGGCG
This sequence comes from Candidatus Rokuibacteriota bacterium, assembly GCA_003221515.1. Lineage (GTDB taxonomy): Bacteria > Methylomirabilota > Methylomirabilia > Rokubacteriales > CSP1-6 > AR31. The sequence continues at coordinate 7,346 of QHSI01000129.1, read as the reverse complement.
CGCCTCACGCGCGAAGGCTACGCCTATCGCGTGGTCAACGCGGGGGTGAGCGGCGACACGACCGCCGGCGGCCGGCGGCGCGTCGACTGGGTGCTGCGCGCGGGGCCCGAGATCGTCATCGTGGCGCTTGGCGCCAACGACGGTCTGCGCGGTCAGAGCCCGCAGGCGATGCGCGCCAATCTCGACGAGATCGTCGCGCGGCTGCGCGCCGCGGGCGCCCGCGTTCTGCTGGCGGGCATGCGCCTGCCGCCGAACTACGGCGTGGAGTTCACCCGCGAATTCGCGGACGTGTTCCCGGCTGTCGCCCGGCACGCCCAGGTGGCGTTCATGCCGTTCCTGCTCGACGGCGTGGCCGCCGATCAGCGCCTGAACCAGGCCGACGGCATCCATCCGACCGCCGCGGGCTATCAGACGGTCGCCGACCGGCTCTGGCCCTACTTGCGCCCCCTGCTCCGGCGGTAGATACGTGTGGGTCTGGATCCCGGCGGTCCCGGCGGGGCCGCCGCCGCCTCCGGCACCGGCGCCCCAAGGCACCTGGCAGACCGAGGCGCGCCCTCGCATTGGTAGTCGCGCGCGGGGCGCGCCCCCAGATGTAGACCTCCCGCTCGTGTCGTTATTTTCGCCGGTTCTGCCTCGGTCTCTCCATACCATTGACGCGCATGCGCCGCTCCCTCGCACTCCTTTTGTTCCTCATGTGCGCCAGCGGCTGCGCGCTCATCCCACCGATGCATCCCGAGAACGCGTACTATCCCTCGCCGAGCGATTCGCGGAGCCTCACGATCTCCTACACGCTCTACCGCGCGGCCCAGGCGAGCGGCGACGATCCCACCCGCTACTCGTTCGCGTTCATCCAGACCGCGGCCGTCACGGCGTTCGCCGCCGACGACGCGACCTTCTACTTTTCCGACGGGCTGGCGCGACAGTCTCAGCGCTGCATCGACGCGATCGTGGCGCAGAAGGTGGCGCACGAGATCCTGGGGCACGCCGGGCAGCGCCGGACCCTGACGCTCTCGCTGACGGCTGGCTTCGCGGTGCTCGGCCTGATCGCGCCGGGGCTCGGCCTCGCCGACCTGATCGTGAACCCGCTGATCGTCCGCGCCTTCTCGCGCGAGCAGGAGATGGAAGCCGATCAGCGCGCCGTCGAGATCCTGCGCGACATGGGCCACGTGGCCCCGCGGCGCAGTCTGGCCGCGGCGTTGCGCACCGTCGCGACGACGAAGCCGGTGAGCGCTGGCCCGCTGTGGGAGCGCGGCCTCCTGGCGCCCGAGCCCGATCTCGACGATCGCCTCGCCGCCCTCGAGCCGTTGGAGCCAACTCCGAGACTCGCCTCGCGACCCTCCCGCTAGGAGTATCGTTCCCCTGTGAACGGGATCGTCGCGTACGGCGCGTACCTGCCCTACTTCCGCCTGGACCGCAAAGCGATCGGGGACTCGCTCGGCGCGCCGGCCGACAAGGGCACCCGGTCGGTGGCCTCGTACGACGAGGACACCACGTCGATGGCCGTCGAGGCCGCCCGCGCGGCGCTGCGGTCCGCGCCGGCGGCGCGACCGGCTACCCTCTATTTCGCCACCGCGGCGCCGGCCTATCTCGACAAGACGAATGCGACGGCCATTCATGCGGCGCTCGATCTCGACGCGAGCGCCGCCGCGTTCGACATGCTCGGGTCGGTCCGCTCGGGTGCCGGCGCGCTGCGCGCCGCGACCGACGCCGCTCGGCCGGCGCTCGTGGCGCTCTCGGACATCCGCACCGGCTTGCCCGGCGGCGCCGACGAGCGCGAGGGCGGCGACGGCGCCGTCGCGTTTCTGCTGGCCCCTGATTCGCCGGCGGCGCCGCTCCTGGCCGCGCCAATCGCGTCGGCATCGGTGACCGCGGAGTTCCTCGACCGCTGGCGCCTGCCCGGCGAGCCGGCCTCGCGTCAGTGGGAAGAGCGCTTCGGCGAGCACGCCTACGTGCCGCTCGGCGCCGCCGCGGTAGCCGACGGTCTCAAGCAGGCGGGGCTCACCGCGGCGGCCGTCACGCGCTGGGTCGTCACCGGCCCCCACGGTCGGGCGAGCCGGCGGGTCGCCGCATCGATCGGCGCCGCCAAGGGAGCGGTCGCCGACGACCTCGCGTCGAGCATCGGCAACACCGGCGCCGCGCACGCGGGGCTCCTGCTGGCCGACGCGCTCGACCGCGCCAAGCCCGACGAGACGATCGCCGTCGTGTCGCTCGCCGACGGCTGCGACGTCACGATCTGGCGCACGACCGCGGCGCTCGCCGCGCGCAGCCGCGCCGCGACGGTGGCGGCTCAGGTCGCCGCCGGCATGCCGGTCTCGTACGCGACCGCGTTGACCTGGCGCGGCTTCCTCCAGCGCGAGCCGCCGCGCCGCCCCGATCCGGAGCGCCCGGCGGCGCCGCCGTCGTTCCGCGGCGAATCATGGAAGTTCGCGTTCACGGGCAGCCGCTGCCAGGCGTGCGGCGCGCGCCACGTGCCGCCGCAGCGCGTGTGCGTGAAGTGCCACGCCATGGATCGAATGGCGCCCGAGCGGCTCGCCGACGTGCCCGCCACCATTGCCACGTTCACGGTGGACCGGCTCGCGTACTCGCTCTCGCCCCCGGTCGTCGCCGCGGTCATCGACTTCGAGGGCGGCGGGCGGTTCCAGTGCGAGCTGACCGACGTGGACCCGGCGGCCGTCAAGATCGGCGACCGCGTCGAGATGACGTTCCGCCGGCTCTTCACCGCCGGCGGCGTCCACAACTACTTCTGGAAGGCCCGCCCACTCCGATCTCGTTGACGACGCTCGCCCGGGCCGACTAGACGGCGAAAGCATACCCGCGGGGCCCTCGCGCGCCCTGCTAGAATCGAAGGCCACCATGACATCCGGGCGGCCGGAGCCGCTCGGAGGAGGCAACGAGCGATGGCGAGCAACGGGATCCGCGACCGGGTGGCGATCGTCGGCATGGGCTGCACCTCGTTCGGCGAGCGATGGGACCAGGGCGTCAACGACCTGCTGGTGGACGCCACCAAGGACGCGCTCGCGTCGGCAGGTGTGGAGCTGCGCGACGTCGACGCGTTCTGGCTCGGCACGCTCTATTCCGGCCAGTCCGGTCTCACGCTCTCGCGCCCGCTCAAGATCGAGTACAAGCCGGTCAGCCGTCTCGAGAACTACTGCGCCACCGGCTCCGAGGCCTTCCGCAACGCCTGCTACGCCGTCGCGTCCGGCGCCTACGACGTCGCGATGGCGATCGGCGTCGAGAAGCTGAAGGACTCCGGGATCTCGGGCCTGCCGGGCTTCTCGGCGCCCGGCGACGGTACCAGGGCCGGGCTCACCGCGCCCGCGACCTTCAGCCTGCTCGCGCCCGCCTACGCGAAGCGCTACGGCGTCGAGGACGCGACGCTCAAAGAGGTGATGACCCGCATCGCCTGGAAGAACCACAAGAACGGCGCCCTGAACCCGCGCGCACAGTTCCGGAAGGAAGTGCCGAAGGACACGATCGCCTGCTCGCCGCTGGTGGCCGGTCCGCTCGGGATCTTCGACTGCTCGGGCGTCAGCGACGGCTCGGCCGCGGCGATCATCGTCCGCGCTGAGGACGCGCATCGCTACACCGACAAGCCGCTCTACGTGAAGGCGCTCTCGTTCGTCGCCGGGCCCGCCGCGGGCCCGATGGATCCCGACTACGACTACACGACCTTCCCCGAGGTCGTCGCCTCGGCGACCGACGCCTACGCGCAGGCCGGCATCAAGGACCCGCGGCAGGAGCTGGCGATGGCCGAGGTCCACGACTGCTTCACGCCGACCGAGCTCGTGCTGATGGAAGACCTCGGCTTCGCGTCGCGTGGGACCGCGTGGAAGGAAGTGCTCGCCGGCACCTTCGACCTGGACGGTGAGCTGGCGGTGAACCCGGACGGCGGACTCAAGTCGTTCGGCCACCCGATCGGCGCCTCGGGGCTGCGCATGCTCTTCGAAGCGTGGCTGCAGCTCCGCGGCGAGGCCGGTCAGCGCCAGGTCGCCTCGATCGCGCGCGGGCGCAAGCTCGCCCTCACGCACAACCTGGGCGGCGCGCCGGGCGAGTGCGTGAGCTTCGTGAGCGTGGTGGGGTCAGAACCGAGCAGGTAGGAACGCGGCAACACGCTCCGTCGACGGGCCTCCAGTTGTTGGGGGGCATGGGGGGCCCTTCGAGGCCCCCCATCTCAATCATCAACCCGCGCTTTGAATCTATACCAGCGGTCTTCGCTTCCTCCCACTGGAATCACCACGATCACCCCGAATCCCGACGACGAATGCTTCAGGACCAGCGAGCCGTCCCCGGCCTTCGAGAGCTTGAAGGTGTCGGTCTGGACGCCCGCCACCTGCTCGCCGATGAGCGCGGTCGCGGAAATCTCGGCGGCGCCGGCGCGGCACCGGTAGTCGCCGCCGGCGGCCAACAGGCGCAGACTCTTGAGCAGCCGCGTCCCGTCCCAGGCCGCGATCTCGAGGGTGTCCGTCGCGAGCGCGGTGACGACGACCACCGTCGCGCGACCAGTTTCTCCTGGAAAGAGGATCCGGCTCAGCGAGACCGCATGGCCTCGAAACACTCCCGCGCCGGTTTCACCCTCGACTCCCCGATCCTCGTACGTGCCGCTGAGAACGGAGCACGCCGCGCCCCCGACGAGCGGCGACCAGCTCGCGGGATAGTCCGGGTGCGAGATCACGCACCCGCTCGCCCCGAGCCACGCGGCGGCCACGATGGCGAGAGCATCGATGGGGGCGCGTAGCCTCACGCGAAGGCGGGCGGTGGCGTGAAGCCGCCGATCTCGCGCGCGAGCAGCGCGGCGAAGCGGATGGGTGTGCGGTCCTCGAGGTAGGGACCGATCGCCTGGAGGCCGATCGGGAGCCCCGCGCGCGTGAGCCCCACCGGGAACGCGGTGGCCGGCTGGCCGGCGAGCGTCGCGACACCGGGATAGACGAGGCCGAGATCGTAGAGCACCGGCTGGCCGTTCACCTCGAGCGTGTCGTGCAGCTCCTTGACGTCGGGCGGATACGGCTTGGGCAGGTGGGGAAAAGCCGGGACCATCATGGCGGGCGCCAGCAGCACGTCCCACTCGCGGAAGAAGTCGCGATAGGCCGCGCGGAACTGCTCGCGCCGGGCGAAGTATCCGATGTAATCGGCCGCTCCGGCTTCCATGCCGCGCAGAGCGGCCTGCCCGAACTCGTCCTCGCGGGTCTTCCACATCTCGATGCGCCGGTGCCGCTCGTCCGCCGGGAGTCGCGACGACGTCACCGCAGCGAGCAGCATCCGGTAGAGCGTGTGCGAGGCCCGGTGGTCGCCGAACAGCTCCGGCTGGATCCGCTTCACCGTGACGCGAGCGCGCTCGAGCCGCTTCACCACCGTCTCGAGCGCCGCCACGATCTCGCGGTCGACCGGGGCCCACGCGATCGGCGGCAGCACGGCGACGCGAAAGTCGCTCAGCCGCTTCCCGCGGGCGGGCGGCAGCGTCAGGCGCCAGGCGACGTCCTCGCCCACCTCAGGCCCCGCGAGCACGTCGAGCGCCAGCTCGAGATCCTCGGCGCTCCGGGCCAGCGGTCCTTGCACGCCCATCACGACGCCCGCGTTCGGCATCGGCGGGTACGGGAACTGGCCGCTCTTCGGCAGCGCGGTCTCGCTCGGCTTGTGGCCGTAGACGCCGCAGAACGCCGCCGGCACGCGGATCGAGCCGCCGATGTCGCTGCCGACCTCGAGCGGCGTGAGCCCGGCCGCGAGCGCGGCGGCGCCGCCGCCGGTTGATCCACCCGGCGTCCGCGCCGGATCCCACGGGTTCACGGTGCGGCCGAACACCGGATTGTCCGACTGCCAGTCGGCGAGCACCGGTGGCACGTTCGTCTTGCCGAAGACGATCGCGCCCGCCGCGCGAACGCGCGTGGTCGCCGGCGCGTCGTGCTTGGAGACGAACCCCGCGAACTCGGTGAGGCCGACCGTCGTCTTGAGCCCGGTGACGTTGATCGACTCCTTCAGCGTCATCGGCAGCCCGAGGAGCGCGCCGCGCTTTCCCCGCTTCCGCGCCGCGTCCGCCGCGCGCGCCTGCGGCCGCGCCCGCTCGAAGTCGCGCGTGACGATCGCGTTCAGCTTGCCGTCGAGGCGCTCGGTGCGCGCCACGTGGAAGTCGAGGAGCTCGACCGCCGAGACGCGGCGGCGGGAGAGGGCGCGGAGCAGATCGGTCGCGGTCGCGAACGCATCGAGCTTCATCCAGGCCTCCTGGTCCCGGGCGCGAGCCCGCGGAGCGTGTCGAGCGTCATCTGCCGCCGTCGCGCGGGATCCGACTCTGTCGTCGCCAGCTGGAGAAACGCCGTGTCGATCCCGGCGTCGAAATAGCGGATCACGGCCTTGCGGATCTCCTCGATCGAGCCGCGCAGGATCAGGTCGTTCATGACCCGCTCGGGCACCGCGGCCACCGCCGCCTTGCGATCGCCGCGCGCCCACGCCTCCCACATCGGCCCGAGCGAAGCCGTGCGGCCGAGCCACTCGTGGAAGGCGCGATACACCGGCACGTTGAGGTACGCCGTCACGTGGCGGCGCACCGCGAGGTCGGCGGTGGGGCTCGGCGGATCGACGTTGATCAAGAGGCGCGCCGTGATCTCGACGCTCGCCGGGTCACGGCCGGCTCGCGCCGCGGCCTCGCGCACGACCGCCACCGACTTCGGCACGTCGTCCGCCGAGAGCCAGTTGAGCACGGCGCCGTCGGCCACCTCGCCGGCCACGCGCAGCATGCCCGGTCGCAGCGCCGCGACGTGAATGGGGATCGGCGCCGACGGCGGCCGGCTCAGCCGGAACCCGTCGACCGAGAAGGTCTCGCCGCGAAAGACCACGCGCTCGCCCGCGAGCGCCTGACGGAGGAACTGCACCGTCTCGCGCACCCGCGTGGCCGGCCGCGTGAACGCGCCACCGTTCCACGCTTCGACGATCGGCTGCGAGCCCGAGCCGATGCCGAGGCAGAACCGGCCCGGTGCGATCTCGGCCAGGCCGGCCGCGCTCACCGCGAGGGTGGCCGGGCCGCGGGTGTAGACATTGGCGATCGCCGTCCCGAGCCGCATGGAGGTCGCCACTCCGACGACGGCGAGCGGCGCGAAGCAGTCGACGCCGTCGATCTCGTACGACCAGGCGTCGGTGTAGCCGAGCCGCTCGGCCTCGCGGGCGATCTCGCCGTGCTCGGCCAGGCTGAAGCCGTCGAGCGGCACCGACAGCGCCCAGTGTTTAGTGGAGCTCACGGTCGCGCGGGGGCCGGCTGCCGCACGTGCGCGATCGCACAGTCGCGGCCGTGGATCGACTCGGCCAGGGCCACCGCTTCCTCCACGCTCGCCGCGACCTCGAAGCCCAGATGGCGCGGGATC
>QHSI01000154.1 GCA_003221515.1 Candidatus Rokuibacteriota bacterium | reverse complement strand
GCCGGGCACGTAGAAGATGCGCTCCGTCTTCACCCCCTTGAGGATCTCGGCGACGATGTCGAAGGCGCCGGCCTTCTGGCCGTGCGTCTGATCGCCGGTGTGGAGCACGAACGCGGGCGCCGGCTGGAGCGCGTTGACGTGGTCCACCACCTGCTGGAGCGTGGCCGTTGGATCACTGTTCGCCTGGCCCTTGAAGCCGATGTGCGTGTCGCTGATCTGCACGAAGCTAAAGCTGCCGGGCGTGGCTTCCGCTGCCGCCGCGGGCGCGATCACGCGCGACGACAGCACGCCGCCGGTGGAGACCCAGACGAGCCCGGTGCCCGCCCAGGCCATGCATTCCATGAATCCGCGACGATCGATTCGGTCCATCAGTCTCCCTCCTTGTTTGTCGTGAGCTACTTCACGATCACGATGGCCTTCATGTGAGGGTGCAGCGCGCAAAAGTACTCGTAACGTCCGGGGCGGATGAACGTCTGCGCGAACGTGTCCTCCTGGCTGAGGCCGGTCGAGCCGAAAGCGCCGTTCGCCGATGTGATGGTGTGAGGCTCCTCGTCGTGATTGATCCACGTGACGGTCGTGCCCACCGGCACCGCCAGGACCGGCGGCGTGAACTTGAACTCCTCGATGCCGACGGCGACCGAGCTCGCCGCGCCGACATGCGCGACTGTCAGTAAGGCCACGATCACTCCTGCCACGATCTTCATCGCACGCTCCTTTCGCCCATGCCAACGCCGGCCGCTGCGGTTCGTTCCATGGGAACGAATCGGTGAATCGAGCGTTGCGCAAGGTGAGAGACGGCGCCGCGCGCAGTGCTATGGTGAGCGCGTGGCGAAGGGGAGCCGACCAGCGTTGAGTCCGGTGACGAACGAGGCGTTGGCCTACGTCGACGCCCTCCACAACCTGGCGCGGTACCTCACGGGCAACGAGGCCGACGCCGAGGACCTCGTGCAGGAGACGTATGCCCGGGCGCTCCGAGCCGAGCATCAGTTCACGCCGGGCACCAATCTCAAGGCGTGGCTGTTTCGAATATTGAGGAACACGTTCTTCAGCCTGTACCGGCGCCAGCGCCACAACCCGACGGTGGGCGGCCTCGACACCGTCGATGTCGACGCGCAAGGCACGGGGACCGAGTCGTGGCTGCTCGGTGACATCGAGCTCGATCGGCTGCGCAAGGTGGTGGGGGAGGAGATCGAGGCGGCGCTGATGACATTGTCGGAGGATGCGCGCACGGTGATCCTGCTGGACCTGGAGGGCCTGACCGAAGTCGAAGTCGCTGAAGTCGTGGGCTGTCCGGTGGGCACGGTGAAATCACGGCTGGCCCGCGCCCGGGCGGCGCTCCGGCAGAAGCTGAAGGACTACGCGCGATGACCTGCGACGACGTGCGGACGCGGTTGCTCGACTATCAGCGCGGGCGCCTGCCGTTGCCCGCTCAGGCCGAGATGCGAACTCACCTCGACGCGTGCGCCGACTGCGGCCGCGCGGAGCCCGTCGAGCAGGAGCTGACGTCCGTACTCGAGCACCGCCTGCCCCAGTATCCCGCGTCGCTCGCCTTCAAGCGCCGCCTGGCTGCCGAATGGCCTGCGCGCGCCGTCGAACGCTCGTGGTGGAGCCGGTGGCGACCGACGCTGGTGCCGGCCGTCGCCGTGGTGTCGGTCGTGCTGGTGGTCATGCCCATCCTCTATTACGAGCGCGCGACTTCCCGGACGGCGAGCGAGCGGGCCAGCCTGGTGGCCGAAGCCGTGAACGATCACCTGCGCGTGCTCAGCAGCCAGCATCCCCTCGACATCGAGAGCGGTGGCTTTCACCAGGTGAAGCCGTGGTTCGAAGGACGGCTGGATTTCGCCCCGGTAGTGGCGTTCGAAGGCGACGCCGAATTTCCGCTCAGGGGCGGCGCCGTTGGCTACTTCCGGGATCGCAAGGCGGCGGTGTTCGTCTATGCGCGCCGGCTCCACCCGATCTCGCTCCTCGTCTTTCGCGCCGAGGGCCTAGCGTGGCCACCGCGGGAGCTGACGCGGATCGACTCCGTGGACGCTTATACAACGGCCGAGCGCGGCTTCACCGTGATCATGTGGCGGACACGCGAGCTCGGCTACGCGCTCGTGTCCGACGTGGATGCGCGCGACCTGCGACAGCTCGCGGCCAGAATGGCGGGCGGTCAGTAACACAACGTTCCAGCGACACCCCGCCCGAGAGAGGCGCTATCACGCCTGCGCCGTGGACGCGGACCACGCCGTCGGAACGGGACAAGCACCTCGTTCGATGCCGACTGTCCAGGACCAGTTTCTGGTCTGCCTGCTCCCCGAAGGCTGATTGAGAAGCGCCGGCGCCCGCCGCCGCATCCAAATGAGATGATGGGCTCGCGATGATGGGTTCGCTGATCGCGGCCGTCGGCGCTCTCTGGGTGGTTGTCATCATGTGGGACGCGTTCGAGGCGCTCGTGCTGCCCCGGCGAGTGACGCGGCGGCTACGGCCGACGCGGATGTTCTATCGCGTCACGTGGCAGGTGTGGTCGGCGGTCGCACGCCGTATGCGCCCGGGCGGCCGCCGCGAAACCTACCTGAGCTTCTTCGGGCCGCTATCGCTGCTCGTGCTCCTGGCCGCGTGGGCGGCGAGCCTCATTGCCGGGTTCGCCCTGCTCCAGACCGGCCTTGGCGCCAGCCTCAACGTCCCCGGCGGCGGTTCGTTCACCGACCACCTCTACCTGAGCGGCGAGACGTTCTTCACGCTCGGCCTCGGCGACATCGCCCCGGTCTCGCGAGTGGGGCGCGTCCTGGTGGTGATCGAGGCCGGCATCGGCTTTGCGTTCCTCGCGCTTGTCATCGGCTACCTGCCCATCCTGTACCAGTCGTTCTCGCGGCGTGAGGTGAGCATCACGCTGCTCGACGCGCGCGCTGGTTCACCGCCGAGCGCGGAGGAACTGCTGCGCGGCAGCTGGAGCGACCACGAGGAGCTCACCGCGCTGCTCCGCGAATGGGAGCGCTGGAGCGCGGAGGTGCTGGAGTCGCATCTTTCCTATCCGGTGCTGTCGTACTACCGGTCGCAGCACGACAACCAGTCGTGGCTGACCGCGCTCACCACGATCCTGGACGCCAGTGCGCTCGTGATCGTCGGCATCCAGGATACCTGCGCGCGTCAGGCGAAGCTGACGTTCGCGATGGCGCGGCACGCCGTCGTGGACCTGGCGCAGGTCCTCGGCCGCCCGCCCATCGATTCGGCGAGTGATCGGCTGCCGGTGTCCGAACTCGCCCGGCTCCGCGACGGGCTCGCGGCCGCGGGCGTGGTCGTCGATGCTGGCGGCGGCGTAGACGACAAGCTTGCCGAGATGCGCCGGATGTACGAGCCCTTCGTGACGGCGCTGTCCGAATACCTGCTGATGCCGCTGCCCGCCTGGCGCGTCGGCGCCGCCGCACGCGAGAACTGGCGTGCCAGCCCCTGGGGGCAGACGCGCGGCCTACCGTCCGACGATCCGCACGCGGACCACTGATGGAGCAGCAGCAACGCCTCGACGCGACGGTGACGGAGACTGGGGCCGACGCCCACGCCGTTCTATGAAGGGCGCCGACCTGCTCGTCGCCGCACTGGAGAACGAGCCAGCGGCGCGCCTCGGGCTCAATCTCGTCGTGCTTGTGTTGCAAGATAACGCTTTCGGGATGATCCGCTGGAAGCAGGGCAGTCGGGTGGAGAGCGCCGACGGCCTGGCGGCGACGCTCGAGGCGGCATTTTCCGGAGGCGGCGTTCATCTCGTCTGCGTGCCCGTGGATTACTCTGAGAACATGCGGGTCCTGATCGACGAGTTGCGCAACCAGGCCTAGAACCGCTTCAGCTGCTACGGCCGGCCGCGTTCAAGATCAGGTCAGCAATCGCCAGAGGCTGGCTCAAATGCGCGGGTATCGGGCAGAATGCCTGTTTCTTGATCGACATGAGGGACAGGTGACGACGAACTCCCGGAAGCCGAGGCCGAGGCCGACTCATCATAAGAAGATCATGAAACGTCGCTTGGCCTCCGCCGCGCTGATCGTGCTTCTTTTGGGACTGGCCGCGTGTAATCGGTCGGCCGAGGTGAGGGCCGCGCCGAAGCCGCCCTCCGTCACGGTGGTTGCCGTCGTTCAGCGCTCGGTCCCGGTGTACGGCCAGTACGTGGGTCAGACGGAGGCGGTGAGGACGGTCGAGGTGCGCGCTCGGGTCGAGGGCTTCATCGAGCGGCAGGTGGCACCCGACGGCGCGAATGTCAAGGCCGGCGACCTTCTCTTCACGATCGATCCGCGCCCGCTGGAGGCCGCCCTCCGCCAGGCCGAGGCCAGTGTCGCCCGCGACACCGCCGCGCTCCACCAGGCGGAGGCCGCAGTCACCCAGCGAGAGGCCGATGTGCGCCAGGCGCAAGCCAATCTCGATCGCGACCTCGCCCAGGTCGACAACGCCCGCACTCAGGAGGGGCGCTATCGCAAGCTCTTCCAGCAAGAGCTGGTCGCCAAGGAGCAGTACGACCAGGTCCGCACCAACATGACCGCGCTGGAGGCCACCGTGCAGGCCGACCGCGCCGCCCTCGAGAACGCCGGGGCCGCGCTTGCGGCCTCGCGAGCGGCCATCGACAACGCGCGAGCCGCGGTTCGCGCCGACGAGGCTGCGGCCGACAGCGCGCGGCTCCAGCTCGGCTACACGTCCATCAAGTCGCCGCTCGATGGACGCATGGGCCGGGCCGAGGTCCGGGTGGGGGCCCTGGTCGGAAAGGGCGACGCCACGCTTCTCGCCACGGTGTCCACGCTCGATCCGATGTACGTCAGCTTCAGCGTGAGCGAACGCGAGGCCCTGTCCGTGTGGAACCGTCGTCGGGCGGAGATGCAGGCGAAGCCGGGCTCCTCGGGCATCACCATCACGCTGCCCGACGACAGCCCCTACGCGCATGACGGGCGGCTCGACTTCGTCGACCGCGCGGTGGACCCGCGGACGGGCACGCTCGCCATGCGTGCCGCCTTCCAGAATCCGGCGGGGCTGCTCCAGCCGGGCCAGTACGTGCGGCTCCGGGTCCTCCTCTCCGAACGCCCCAACGCGATCGTCGTGCCCCAGGCCGCGATCCAGGAGAGCCAGGGCTCCGCGTCGTTGTTCGTGATTGCGCCGGACCAAACGGTGCAGGTGCGCACCGTCCTGTTGGGGACGCGCGTGGGGCCACTGTGGGTCGTCGAGGACGGCGTGAAGCCTGGCGAGCACGTCGTCGTCAAAGGCCTCCAGCAGATCCGGGCCGGGATGCGCGTGGAGCCTATCCTCGAGATGCTCCCGCCGACGCCCGGGAGCTGATTGCCGGTGTTCGTCAACTTTTTCATCGACCGTCCCATCTTCGCCTCCGTGCTCGCCATCGTCATCGTGGTGGCGGGCGCGGTGGCGATCCCGTTCCTGCCCATCGCGATGTTCCCCGAGATCACGCCGCCGCAGGTGGTGGTGGCCGCCACCTACCCCGGGGCGAGCGCCGAGGTCGTGGAGCAGACGGTCACCACGCCCATCGAGCAGCAGGTCAACGGCGTCGAGGACATGATCTACATGTCCTCGCGGAGCGGTAGCGACGGGACGATGACGCTCAACGTGACCTTCAAGGTCGGGACCGATCTCGACATCGCCGCCGTGAACGTGCAGAACCGCGTTTCCATTGCCCAGGCCAAGCTCCCTGCGGACGTGACCCGCCAGGGCCTCACCATCACCAAGCAGAGTCCGGATCTGGTCGAGATCGTCGCCTTGATTTCTCCCGACGGGAGCCGGGACGAGCTATACCTGGCGAACTTCGCCACGCTCCAGGTGGTGGACGTGCTGGCGCGTGTGCCCGGCGTGGGGCAGGTGACCGTGTTCAACGGGCGGGACTATGGCATGCGCCTCTGGCTGAACCCGGAGCGGCTGGCGGGCCTCGGGCTCACCGCGGGCGATGTGGCCGATGCGGTCCGGGAGCAGAACCTCCAGGCCGCGGCCGGGCAGATCGGCCAGCCCCCGGCGCTCCCCGGGCAGCAGTTCCAGTACACCGTCACCACGCGCGGCCGCCTCACCACGCCGGACGAGTTCGAGGAAATTATCCTCCGCACTCGGTCCGACGGCTCGCTGCTCCGTGTCCGCGACGTCGCGCGTGTGGAGCTGGGCGCCCAGAGCTACGGATCGTTCGGCCGCGTCGGCGGGAAGCCGGCGGCGCTCATCGGCATCTTCCAGCTTCCCGGCGCCAATGCCCTCGACGTGTCGAAGGGGGTCCAGGCGGCGGTGGCGCGGCTCGCCCCAAGCTTCCCGAGCGGCGTCACCCATTCGCGCCCGTACAACACGACCGAGTTCGTGCGCGTCTCGATCGAGGAGGTCGTGCAGACGCTCCTCATCGCCATTGCGCTCGTCGTCCTCACCGTCTACGTCTTCCTGCAGGACTGGCGCGCCACCCTCATCCCGACGCTGACCATCCCGGTGTCGCTGGTCGGCACCTTCGCCGTCATCAGTGTGTTCGGATTCTCGATCAACACGCTGACGCTCTTCGGCCTCGTCTTGGCCATCGGGATCGTGGTGGACGACGCGATCGTCGTGGTCGAGAACACCCAGCGGCACCTCGACGAGGAAGGGCTCGCGCCCCGCGAGGCGACCCGGCGCGCGACGGCGGAGGTGGTGGGACCGGTGATCGCCACCGCGCTCGTCCTGATGGCGGTGTTCATTCCCATCGCGTTCCTGCCCGGCATCACCGGCCAGCTCTACCGGCAGTTCGCGCTGACGATCGCGGTGTCGGTGGCGCTCTCCGCCCTCAACGCGCTCACCCTGACCCCGGCGCTCTGCGCGCTCCTCCTCCGTCCCGCCGGGACGGCTCGGAAACGCTGGCTCGCGCGGGTGTGGAACGCGGCGTTTCTGAGGCTCACCAACGGTTACGATCGGAGCGTCCGGCACATCGTCCGGCGGGCGGCCCTCGCGGTGGTCGTGTTGCTGGCCCTGAGCGGGGCCGGCTACTTTTTGCTGCGCACCGTGCCCACGGGCTTTGCGCCCACCGAGGACCAGGGCTACCTGCTGGTCAATGTCCAGCTTCCCGACGCCGCCTCCCTCGAGCGGACCGACGCCGTCGTTCGCCAGATCGAGAAGATCCTCCTGGAGACTCCCGGCGTCGAGACCGTGGTGGCTATCGGCGGGCGCAGCTTCATCACGGGCGTCAATGGCCCGAACGTCGCCTCGCTCTTTCCCCGGCTCACGCCCTGGTCGAAGCGGAAGACGTCCGAGCTTCAGGCCGAAGCGATCCTGGCACGCTTGCGCGCCCGCCTCAGCCGCATTCAGGAGGCCATCATCGTGGTCTTTCCCCCACCGCCCATCCGGGGCATCAGCTCCGGCGGTGGGTTCCAGTTCGAGCTTCAGAGCGTGGCCGGAGGCAGTCTTCAAGATATCGACGCCACCTCCCGGAAGATCATGGACGCGGCCCGACAGCGCCCGGAGCTTGCCGCGACCTTCACCGGGTTCCGGTCGGGCGTGCCGCAGCTCGACGCGCAGGTCGACCGGACCAAGGCCAAGGCGCTCGCGGTGCCCCTCTCCGACGTGTTCTCGAGCCTCCAGATCTTCCTGGGCTCTCTCTACGTGAACGACTTCAACGCGTTCGGCCGGGTCTATCGCGTCCAGCTGCAGGCCGAGCCGAGCTTCCGCGCGTCCCCGAGCGACGTCGCGCGGCTCTATGTCCGGAGTCAGCCCGGACCGAACGGACCCGCCCAGATGGTGCCGCTGAGCACGCTCGTCACCGTGAAGCCGATCACCGGACCCGACACCATCTCCCACTACAACCTCTATCGGTCGGCGGAGATCGCGGGGGATACGGCGCCCGGGGCCAGTTCAGGCCAGGCCATTGCGGCCATGCAGGACGTGGCACGGCGTCTCCTGCCACCGGGCATGGCGTACGAATGGTCGGGCCTCGCCTTCCAGGAGATCGAGGCGGGCAGCCGGGCGGGGTTCGTCTTCGCCCTGTCCGCCCTGTTCGTGTTTCTCGTCCTGGCCGCCCAGTACGAGAGCTGGCTGGTCCCGCTGGCGGTGATCCTGGCGGTGCCGCTGGGTGTCCTCGGGGCGCTGGGGGCGCTCTGGCTCAGTGGGCTCGCGAACGACGTGTATGCGCAGATCGGTCTCGCGCTCCTCATCGGGCTGGCGAGCAAGAACGCCATCCTCATCGTGGAGTTCGCGAAGGAGCGTCGCGAGCGCGGGATCGAGGTCCGGGAGGCCGCGCGGGAAGCGGCGCGGCTGCGCTTCCGACCCATCCTGATGACCTCCTTCGCCTTCATCCTGGGCTCGCTCCCGCTGGTCTTCGCCTCTGGCGCGGGCGCGGCCAGCCGGCACTCGATGGGCACCACGGTGGTGGGCGGGATGCTCGCGGTGACCGTGCTCGGCGTGCTCCTCGTGCCCGCGTTCTACGTCGCGGTGGAGCGGCTCGCGGCGTGGTGGAGGCGCGGCGAACCGATCACGCCTCCCAGGCCGGCGGACGGGTCCATCGAAGCGACGCGGTGAGGGCTGGTCGTGACGACGATCAACCACGCGCTCGCCTCGTCAGTCGGCGTGTGGGCGGCAACCCGCGTTCCGGCGGTCGCGGTGGAATGGATTAACCACGAGCGCGCCGCCTCCGACCTCGGGCACTCCTACCTCGGGGCTTGACTCTGGCTCCGGAGGGCGCGATCTTAGGCCCCACTCTGACAGGAGGGGAACACATGGCCGAAGTCGACGGTGCAACCCTAGTCGCGAGGAACCTCAAAAAGCAGGGCGTCCGGTTCATGTTCGGGATCGTCGGGTTTCCGGTGCAGCCGATCGCCGCGGCCGCGCAGAAGGAAGGGATCACGTACGTCGGGATGCGCAACGAGCAGTCCGCCTCG
>QHSI01000153.1 GCA_003221515.1 Candidatus Rokuibacteriota bacterium | reverse complement strand
GTCGCCGACAACACGGGCATCGCCCGCCGCGAAGTGGCGCCGTACCTCGAGTACGTCCGCGCCGCCGGCGGCCGTTACGACAGCCGCGGCTACGACGTCGACGACGACGCGATGGAAGTCTCCGTCCTGCGCAAGTGAATCCGCATCGCGTCACGATCAGCGGGCCGCGACCGCTCGCGGCGCCGGCCCGATGTACTCGGCGCGCGGCCTGATCAGCCGGTTGTCGGCGAACTGCTCCAGCGCATGGGCGCACCAGCCCGCCACGCGCCCGACCGCGAAGATCGACGTGCAGAAATCCGGCGGGATCCCCAGCGCGTCGTAGACGACCGCCGAGAAGAAGTCCACGTTCACCGGCAGCGTGGTCCGGGCCCGCATCGCGTCGTAGACGCGCTCGGCGACCTCGAAGAGCTTCTGTCGGCCGGTCGCTTCCGCCATCGACTTCGCCATCCCCCGCAGCACGCGCGCGCGCGCGTCGTCGACGCGATAGACGCGATGGCCGAACCCGGGCACGCGCATCTGGGGATTGCCGCGCTCGTGCTTCGAGAGCCCGGCGCGCGCCCCGAGCCGCGACTCGACGAAGCGCTCGGCCCGCGAGGGCTGGCCGATCTCCAGCAGCATGGCCAGGACGTCCTCGTTGGCGCCGCCGTGACGCGGCCCCTTCAGCGTCGAGATCGCCGACACGATCGCGGCGTGGAGGTCGGCGAGCGTCGCCACCGCGACCCGCGCCGCGAACGTCGACGCGTTGAGCTCGTGGTCGGCGTGGAGGGTGAGCACCACGTCGAGGACCCGCGCCACCTCGGGCGACGGCGCGCGCCCGTCGACGAGGTTGAGGAAGTACGCGGCATGCGAGAGCGACGTGGGCGCGCTCACCGGCGCCTGGCCGTTGCGGATCCGCTGCCAGGCCGCGACCGTCTCCGGCACCAGCGCGGTGAGGCGGACCGCCTTTCGGAAGTTGGCCTCGGGATCGCTCGCGCGCGTGTCGGGATCGAAGGTCGCGGCCAGGGACACCGCGGTCCGTAGAGCGTCCAGGGGATGAGTGTCGCGGGGCAGGCTCTGGAGCAGGTCCCGCACGGGCGCCGGCAGACCGCGCGCCGCCGCGAGGCGGGCCTTGAAGCGCTCGGACTCAAGGGCCGCCGGCAGCTCACCGAGCCAGAGCAGCGCCGTGACGTCCTCGAAGGGGGCGTGCGCGGTGAGGTCGCCGACCTCGTAGCCCCGGTAGTAGAGCCGGCCGGCCTCGCCGTCCACTCGACAGATCGCCGACCGCCCCGCGATCACGTCCTCGAGCCCCGCCTTCCACGCCGTCTCCATGTCGACCTCCTGGCGATTGTTGATTAATATTGATTATACTTGATTCGTCTGGACCGGTCCACGGTCGAGGTGGACGGGACCGGCCGGGCCTGCTAGCGTCGGACCGGAGGCGCGGGAGCGTCCATGATCAGCGTGAACGGCGAGGAATATCTGACGGTCAAGGAGGCCGCGCGCGTGCTCGGCGTCAAGCCGGCGACGCTCTACGCCTACGTGAGCCGCGGCGTGCTCCGCAGCTACCGTCAGGGGATCAAGCGCCAGCGTCTCTATCGTCGCGCCGAGGTCGAGGGTCTCCTCCGGCTGGCGCCCAGCGCAACGCGCGGGTCGAACGTGATCCCGCTTCGCGCCGCGTCGCGCCGCGCCATCCCGCTCGCCGAATCCTGGATCCGCGACTGACGTGGCGGCCCTGCGTCGCGCGGCCTTCCTCAATCCGGGACGCGATCTCGCGACCGGTGTCGACCTGGCGCGGCGCGCGGAAGCGGCGGGCTACGACAGCGTCTGGGTCACGCACGGCTCGGGGCGTGATTCGTTCCTCGTGCTCGCCGCGTACGGGGCGGCCACGACGCGGCTCGGCCTCGGCAACGGCGTCGTGCCGATCTATCCGCGCCACCCGGTCGTGATGGCCCAGGCGGCGCTCACGCTCTCCGAGCTGACCAGCGGCCGCTTCCGGCTCGGCCTCGGCGTGAGCCATCGCTCGAGCATGGAGACCGCGCTCGGCGTCCCGCTGCGTGAGCCGCTCGCGGTGATGCGCGAGTACGTGGCGGTGCTCCGTGGCGCCCTCGGGAGTGGCGCGAAATTCGAAGGCAAGCACTACCGGGTCGCCTGGAGCATGGCCGTGCCCGAGCGGCCGGCGGCGCCGCCGATCTATCTGGCGGCGCTGTCGACGAAGATGCTCGAGCTGGCCGGCGAGATCGCCGACGGGGCCGTCCTCTGGCTGTGCCCGCCGGCGTACGTGCACAACGTCGCGGTGCCGGCGCTCGCGCGCGGCCGCGCCCGCGCGGGCAAGACGCTCGACGGCTTCGAGATCGTTGCGTCGGTCCCCCTGGCCGTCACCGACGACGTGCCCGGCGCGCTCATCGCGTTCCGGGCCGAGCTGGCCCGCTACTTCACGCTGCCGTTCTACCGCGCGATGCTCGAGGCGAGCGGCCTCAAGGAGGATCTCGCCGCCTTCGACCGAAACCGCGAGGTGTCGGACCGGCTCACGCGCACCCTCGGTGGTGTGGGCGGCGCCGAGACGGCGCGTGCTTACGTGCGGGCGTACCGCGACGCGGGTACGACGCTACCGGCTATTCGCCCGATCACGTTCCCGGACGCTCCGTGGTATCGCCGCACCGTGGAGGAGGCGTCCGCCTGGTGAGACGCGCGGCGCCGCTGCTCGCGCTGCTGCTGGTGGCCTGCAGCACCCATCCGGACACCGTACGCACGCTCCCGCCCGACCGAGGCGCCGCGGTGGTCTACGTCGCGCTCGGCGACAGCACGGTCGAGGGCGTCGGCGCTTCGAGCCGCACGCTCAACTACGTGAGTCTTCTCCACGAACGTCTGCGCGCCGTCTATCCGGGCGCGGGCGTCGCCAATCTCGGCGTCGGCGGGGCGACGTCCGCGGACGTGCTCCTGCGCCAGCTCGACCGGGCAATCGAGCAGCGGCCCAACCTGATCACGCTCTCGATCGGGCCGAACGACATCACGACGCGGGTGCCGGTCGAGGTCTACGAAAGGAATCTGGCGACGATTCTCTCCCGCCTGCGGCACGAGACCGCGGCCGTCGTGGTCGTGAACTCGATTCCGGATCTGGCGGTGACGCCTCGGTTCAGCCGGAGCCGCTCGCGCGAGACCGTCGGCCGGCTGACCGTCGTGTTCAACGAGGCGGTCGCGCGTCAGGCCCGCGCGCACGGTGCGGAATTGGTGGACCTCTACACGACCAGCCGACACGAGGTGCCGCTCCGGCCGGAGCTCATCGGAAGGGACGGCTATCACCCGTCCGACGCCGGATATTCGCGCTGGGCGGAGCTGGTGTGGTCCGGAATCCAGTCGCGCATCGCCGCGCAACGTCAGTAAGTAAATAAGCGCGCCGCGCGCTCGCCGGCCCCGCGAGCGCTCGGAGCATCGTGATACAACTGTAGGCCCATGCGGGCCTACGCCGTCTCCCGCCTCGCGCAGACCGCGCTCGTCGTCTTCCTCTCGCTCACGGCGGTGTTCGCGATGGTACGTCTGTCGGGCGATCCGGTGCTCCTGTTCATGCCGATGGACATCCAGGCGAAGGACGTGAACGAGTTTCGTCAGCGGCTCGGCTTCAACGACCCACTGCCCGTACAGTACGCGCGCTTCGTCGGCGGCGCGCTCCGCGGCGACTTCGGCGAATCGCTCCGGTACCGCCGCGACGCGATGGGGCTCGTGCTCGAACGGCTCCCCGCCACGCTGCTGTTGGCCGGCGCGTCGCTGCTGCTCACGCTTGCCGTCGCGGTCCCGCTCGGCGTGCTGTCGGCGGTGCGCCGTGACGGCTTCCTGGACCACGTGGGAACGATCTCGGCGGTCCTGGGACAGGCGACGCCGGGCTTCTGGCTCGGCCTGATGTTGATCTATCTCTTCTCGGTCCAGCTCCGGTGGCTGCCGACGGGCGGGATCGGCTCCGTCGCGCACCTCGTGATGCCGTCGATCGTGCTGGCGGCGTTTTACTCGGCGCGCATCACGCGCCTCACGCGCTCGGCGGTGCTCGAGGTCCTGGGCGAGGAATACATCCTGACCGCACGCGCCAAGGGGCTCGGCGAGGGGCGCGTGATCGGCAAGCACACGCTGCGCAATTCGGCGATCCCGATCGTGACGCTCGCCGGTCTCGAGCTGGGGCAGATCCTGGGCGGCGCGGTGATCACCGAGACGATCTTCGCGTGGCCGGGCCTCGGCCGCCTCACCGTCCAGGCGCTCCTCAACCGCGACTTCCCCGTCGTGCTGGCCGCGGTGTTCTTCATCTCGGTGACCTACACGCTCCTCAACCTCGCGGTCGATCTCCTCTACGGCTGGCTCGACCCTCGAGTGCGGTTGAGATGAGGCGCATGCCTGGGCGCAGTCGTGGGTTCCGACACGGTCGAGACGGGCGTCGGGTTGACCGGGACTCGCGCGGTGCGCGTAACAAGACGCCGTGCGAGATTCCGGCGGGGCATGGGCGGGCGCAGCCCGGGTGCCCATGCCCGGTTCAATGAAAAAGTGGCTCGGGGTGGGGCTCACGGTGACGGCGATCGTCGCGGCGCTGGCGGCGCCGTGGCTGGCGCCGCACGATCCGCTCCGCACCGATTTCCCGCAGAGCCTCCGCCCGCCCGGCACCGCCGGCCACCTCCTCGGCACCGATCAGCTCGGCCGCGATCTCCTCGCGCGCGTCTTGCACGGCGCGCGGCTGGCGCTCTTCATCGGCGTGTGCACGGTGGTCCTCACCGCGATCTTCGGCGGCTTGCTCGGCCTCGTCGCCGGATTCGTCGAGCGCTGGCCGTCGGCGGTGCTCATGCGCATCGCGGACGTCCAGCTCTCGTTTCCGTTCATCCTGCTGGCGATGACGATCAACACCATCGTCGGTCTGGGCCTGCGCAACACGATCCTGAGCCTTTCGGCGGCCGGGTGGGTCGTGTATGCTCGCGTGGTGCGCGGCGAAGTTCTCTCGGTCAAGCAGCGCGACTGTCGTTCATCGTCGCCGAGGCGGCGATCAGCTTTCTCGGGTTCGGGATCCAGCCGCCCACCCCGGCGTGGGGCAGCATGCTGTCGGAGAGCCGCGACTTCCTGTACGTCGCGTGGTGGCTCGCGGCGTTCCCCGGCGCGGCGCTGGCGCTCACCGCGCTCGGCGTCAATCTGCTCGGCGACTGGCTCCGCGACACCCTGGACCCGAAGCTGCGGGTCTGAGCGGCGGCCCGCGGGGTCCATGGCCACCAGCCACTTCTTCGCGTACCTGTCGCGCATGAAGTTCATTCGCCGCTGGGGACTCATGCACAGCACGTACCCGGAAAACATCCAGGAGCACAGCCTGCGGGTGGCCCAGATCGCCCACGCACTGGCGATCATCCGCAACCGGCTCTACGGCGGTGAGGTGAGCCCGGAGCGCACCGCGGTGCTCGCGCTGTACCACGACACCAGCGAAGTGCTGACCGGCGACCTGCCGGCGCCGGTGAAAGAGTTCAATCCCGAGATCCACCGGGCCTATCACGCGATCGAGGCCGCCTCGAAGGAGAAGCTCTTCGCACTGATCCCCGATCCGCTCAAGCCCGGCTACGAGCCGTTCTTCCGGCCCGACCCGCGCGACCGCGCGCAT
Source organism: Candidatus Rokuibacteriota bacterium (assembly GCA_003221515.1). Classification (GTDB taxonomy): domain Bacteria; phylum Methylomirabilota; class Methylomirabilia; order Rokubacteriales; family CSP1-6; genus AR31. The sequence goes on along the minus strand of QHSI01000153.1, from coordinate 8,678 downwards.
CGCGATCTGGTGAAGGCGGCCGACAAGTTGTGCGCCTATCTCAAGTGCCTCGAGGAGACCGGCGCCGGCAATCCCGAGTTCGCGCAGGCCGAGAAGGCCCTGCGGGCGAGCGTCGAGGGTCTCGACCTGCCGGAGGTCCGCTACTTCATCGAGACGTTCGTCCCGAGCTTCCGTCTGACGCTCGACGAGCTCAACTGACCCATGGAGATCGTATGCGCCGCGTGAACGCGTTGCTGGTGTTCTCGATCGGCCTGGTCCTGCTCGGCGCGGCCGCCGCCGGGGCGCAGGGCCGCGGCAAGGAGATCGTGGTCGGTCTCGGGGCCGAGCCGCGCACGATGCTCGCGGCGACGATCGTGGACTGGACGACCAACAACATGCTCGAGCACATCTACGATCGCCTGCTCGACCGCGACCCCAAGACCTTCAAGCCCAAGCCGATGCTGGCCGAGAGCTGGCGGATCGTCAACGACACGACGTGGGAGTTCAAGCTCCGCCGCGGCGTGAAGTTCCACAACGGCGAGCCGTTCACCGCGGCCTCGGTCAAGGCCACCATCGACTACGCGCTCGATCCGGCGACCAAGAGCCATTTCGCCAGCGCCGCCTACTGGGGACTCGTCAAGGAAGTGCAGATCGTCGACGACTTCACGGTGCGGTTCGTCACGAAGCAGCCGTGGCCGAACATGGTCGACAGCGCCTCGCTCACCAACTCGCTGATCATGCCGGCCAAGGCCCTCAAGGATCTCGGGCCCGAGAAGCTCGCGCAGCATCCGATCGGCACCGGGCCGTTCAAGTTCGTCGAGTGGAAACGCGACGAGCGTCTGGTCCTCGAGCGCAACGCCGATTACTGGCAGGGGCCGGCCGACGCGACCCGCGTGACGTTCCGCTTCATCCCCGAGTTCAGCGCCCGCCTGGCCGCGCTGCTCTCGGGCGAGATCGACGTCATGAAGGACGTGCCGCCGCACGTCGTCGACGCGGTCGAGCGGAGCGGACGCGCGAAGCTGCGGGCGACGGTATCCTCGCGCATCAACTATCTGGCGCTGGTGAACCTCAAGCCGGGCCCGATGCAGGACGTGCGGGTGCGGCGGGCGATGAACCACGCGGTCGACGTGGACGAGCTGATCAAGCAGGTGCTCAAGGGCCGGGCCAGCCGGATGTGCGGCCCGCTTTCGCCCGCGAACGTCGACTACGCGCCGGCCGAGTGCTACAAGCACGACGTGGCGCGCGCCCACGCGCTCTTCAAGGACGCGGGAGTCGATCCGACGAAGCTCCAGCTGACGCTCGACACGCCCTCCGGGCGTTATCCGCTCGACAAGGACGTGTCGCTCGCGATCGCGGCCCAGCTCCAGCGGCTCGGGATCAAGGTCAACGTCGTCGTCAACGAGTGGGGCACGCACCTCGACAAGATCAAGAACCGGAACACCGGCGAGATGTTCTTCCTCGGGTGGGGCCCGGCCCTACACGGCCAGGGCACGATGCAGCCGTTGTTCCTGGGTGATCAGACCTACTCGTCCTACGGCAACAACAAGATCCTCGACGAGAAGATCGCGCGCGCCCAGACCTTGCTGGAGCCCAAGGCCCGCGCCGACGCCTACGCCGAGCTGCAGCGACTCGTCCGCGACGAGGCACCCTGGGTGTTCCTGTGGCAGCAGCACGACCTCTACGGCGTCGCCAGCCACATCGAGTGGACGCCGCGGGCCGACGAGAAGGTGTGGATGTACGAAGCCAGGGTGACGCCGCGATGAGCCTGACGGTCTTCACCAACGCGTTCGTGATCGACTGCACGGGGGCCGATCCCCTCGAGGGCGCCGCGGTCGTGGTCGAGGACGACCGCATCAAGGACCTTCAGCCGCGCGGGAAGGTCGGCGCGCTGCCGGGGCCGGTCACGACGCTCGACTGTCGGGGCGCGACGCTGATGCCCGGACTCACCGACGCCCATGTCCACATCTGCGCCGTCGAGGGCAACATCACCGACCAGCACCGCTACCTCCCGCCGAGCCTGCTGGCGGCCAAGGCGCTGCGGCGCGCCGAAGAGTGTTTGCGGCAGGGCTTCACGACCGTGCGCGACGCCGGCGGCGCCGACTACGGCTTCCGCGAGGCGATCAACGAGGGGATCTACCCCGGTCCGCGGATGCTCGTCTCCGGCAACTACATCTCGCAGACCGGCGGCCACGGCGACAAGCGCCGACGCGCCGAGTGGAACGCGCCGATCGATTGCTGCATCGGCATGGTCGGCTCGATCGCCGACGGCGAGGTCGAGGTGCGCAAGGCGGTCCGCGAGCAGCTCCGCCGCGACGTGGATCAGATCAAGATCATGGCCTCGGGCGGCGCCATGTCGCCGAGCGACGAGCTCGACACCACGCAGTACACGATCGGCGAGATGCGGGCGGCGGTCGAAGAGGCGCGCGCCGTCGGCAAATACGTCTTGTCCCACGCCTACTCGGACACGGCGGTGCGGAACGCCATCGAGGCGGGCGTGCGCTCGATCGAGCACGGCAACCTCATCCGCGAGGCCGCCGCCAAGGCCATCAAGGACGCCGGCGCCTTCCTGGTGCCGACGATGATCACCTACGAGACGATCTACCGCGAGGGCAAGCGCTACGGGATCGGCGATCACCAGATCCAGAAGATCAATCTGGCCCGCGAGCAGTCCGTGCAAGGGCTGACCTACGCCTACCGGGCCGGCTGTCAAATCGGCTCCGGCTCTGACCTGCTCGGCGACATGATGGTCCAGCGCGCGGTCGAGTTCGAGCTGAAGGCGCAGGTGATGACGCCGATGGAGGTCTTGCTCTCGGCCACCAAGGTCAACGCCGCGCTGTTCCGGATGTCGGACAAGATCGGGACCATCGAGCCCGGCAAGTACGCCGACCTGATCGTCGTCGAGGGCAACCCGCTGCGGAACATGCGCGTGTTCCAGAACCAGGACCATCTGAAGGTCATCATGAAGGGCGGGGCGCTCGTGAAGCGCACCCTGTGAACGAGGCCATCGTATGAGCACGCACAAGGATTCGATCCTCGATCAGTTCACCCGCCAGGCCGTGCCCTTCAGCACGGCGCCGTCCATCAAGGACGAAGCGGCGCTGCGGCTCATCGTCGAGTTCAGCGGGGCCGGCCCGACCGACACCGTGCTCGACGTCGCCTGCGGCGGCGGTCTCGTCGTCTGCGCCTTCGCCAGGACGGTGCGCCACGCCACCGGCATCGACCTGACGCCGGCGATGCTCGAGCAGGCCCGGAAGAACCAGGCCGCCCAGGGCCTCGCGAACATCACGTGGAAGCAGGGCGACGTGCTGCCGCTGCCGTTCCCCGACGCGTCGTTCACCATCGTCACATCGCGGTTCGCCTTTCATCATTTCCTCGACCCGCTGGCGGTGCTGCGCGAGATGAAGCGCGTGGCCGCGCCCGGCGGCAAGGTGATGGTCGTGGACAGCGCGCCGGCGCCGGAGCGCGCCGACGCGTTCAACCGGATGGAGAAGCTGCGCGATCCCTCGCACGCGCGGGCGATGCCGGTCGACGAGCACAAGAGCCTCTACGCCCGCGCCGGGCTTCCCGAGCCGCGGCTGACGTGGTATCGCCTGGAGAGCGAGATGGAAGCGCTGATCGCGCGCTCGTTCCCGAACCCAGGTGACGACGACAAGATCCGCGCGCTCTTCCGGGCCTCGCTGGCCGACGATGCACTCGGCATCCAGACCCGGCTCCAGGACGGCAAGATTCACTACGGCTTCCCGGTCGCCGTTCTCGTCGCCGACCGCTGAGATGCTCGTGAAAAAATCGTGTGACCGAGGAGCGCCACGGCTCCGCCGGGGCGCTTCCGAGCCACCAAACGGGGGGCTTGGGGGCCCGTCGAGGCCCCCCATGTTCTGAGATGCGGATCGTCGATCTGAGCTTTCCGATCCGGCCGCACTTCCGCTGGAAGGTGGCGCCGCAGCTCGTGGCCTCCCAGGCCCAGGGCCATCCCCTGCAGAGCACGCTGCTCACGCTCGGCGCCCACGCCTACACCCACGTCGACGCGCCGCTGCACTTTCTGGTCGACGGCCGCGACATCGCGGCGATGCCCGTCGATCAGTGGGTGGGCGACGCGGCCGTGGTCGATCTCACCCACCTCGGCGCCAACGGCGAGGTGACCGCCGAGGAGCTCAAGCGCTACCACGTGCGCGCTGGCGACATCGTGCTGCTGCGGACCGACTGGCCGAAGCGAACGAGCGTGGAGGTCGAGGCCTTCTGGACGCAGGGGCCGTGGACAGGGCCGAGCGCCTGCGAGTGGCTGGTCGCGCGGGACGTCAAAGCCGTCGGCTACGACTATCCTCCTGATTTTTGCATCCGCGACACCGTCGCCGAGCCGCGACGGCGCCCGGCCCGCGACGAGTACACGACGCACGCGATCTTCTTCCCGGCCGGCATCACGGTGATCGAGTACCTGACCAACCTCGACCAGATCGGCGCGCCGCGCTGCCGGTTCGTCGCGCTGCCGCTCAAGCTCGAGGGCTCGGACGGCTCGCCGGTTCGCGCGATCGCGATCGTGGAGTAGCTCCCGGCGTGAGATGCTGGAGGCCATGATCGATCTGCGCCTGGCGCCGATGGCGGCCGTCACCAACGCGCCGTTCCGGCTCGTCTGCCGCGAGTGCGGCGCCGGCCCGCTCACCAACGAGGAGATCGACGCCCGGGCGCTCCTCCAGAACAGCGCGCGCACCGAAGAGCTGACGCGGTTTCTGCCCGAGGAGCATCCGATCGCGATGCAGCTCCTGGGCGCGGATCCCGACGTGCTGGCCGAGGCAGCGCGCCGGCTCGAGGCGGCCGGCGCCGACGCCATCGACCTCAACATGGGCTGTCCGGTGGCCAAGATCGTGTCCAAGGGCCAGGGCGCCGCACTGATGCGCGACCCGCTCGGCGCCGTGGTGGTCTTCCGCACGATGCGCAAGGCGATCGCGGTGCGCTTCACGATCAAGATCCGCGGAGGCTGGGACGAACGCACCGTGAACGCCGTCGAGATCGCCCGCATCGCGGAGGGCGAGGGCGTCGACGCGATCACGGTCCACCCGCGGACGCGGTCGCAGCAGTACACCGGGGTCGCCCCGTGGGAGAACATCGCGCGGGTCGTCGACGCGGTTGCGATCCCGGTCGTCGGCAACGGCGACGTCCGATGCCGCGCCGACGCGGCGGCGATGGTCGCGGCCACGGGCTGCGCTGCGGTCATGATCGGCCGCGGCGCGCTTGGCGCCCCGTGGATCTTCGCCGCCGGCGAGACGTCGCGCGACGAACGCGCGCGGATCATCCGCCGCCACTGCGAGCTGATCGAGGCGCATCTACCGGCGGCGACGGCGCTCATCCAGCTCAAGAGGCACCTGGCCTGGTACGCGCGCGGGTTCCCCGGCGCCGCGGCACTGCGCGAGTCGCTCTTCGCGCTGCCGACGCCGGCCGCGGTTCAGAACACCTTCTGGGAATCCTGGTGACCCAGCGTTACTTCGAGGACTTCGCGGTGGGCGATCGCTTCAAGAGCCCGTCGCGGACCCTCACCGACGCGCACTTCCTGTTCTTCGCGGGCATGACCGGCGACAACCATCCGATCCACTACGATGATGAGTACGGGAAGAAGACGCGCTACGGTCGCCGTGTCGCTCACGGACTGCTCCTGACATCCCTGACCGCGGTGGGAGCTTCTACCCTTGCGCCCGTCATCGAGGAGTCCATCGTCGCGTTCGTCGAGCAGAGCACGCGCTTCCGCGCGCCGGTGTTCATCGGCGACACGATCCAGCCCGAGCACGAAGTGATCGCGCTCGAGCGCAAGCGTTCGGCGGGTTTGCTGACGCTACGGGTGTCGCTCAGGAACCAGCAGGGCGAGATCGTGCTGGACGGCGAGCACCGTTACTTGATCGCCTATCGGCCGACCGTCTGAGGCGGGGGGCCGTCCAGGCCCCGGATACGCAAACCGAATTCGAGGAGCGCCACGGCTCCGCTGGGGCGCGGCGAGCGCTGGGGGGTTGGGGGGGCCCGTCGAGGCCCCCCATGTGATCACAGCAGCGCCGTCAATCGGCCGAGCTCCGGATACTCCAGCCGCGCCTCGGCGACGTCCAGCTTGAGCAGCCGGAGCGCCTCGGGCACGTGCTTGAGGAAGTATCGCTTCCCCTTGACCACCGAGAGAAAGCCGTAGGCGCCGAGCGCCTGCATGTGCCGCTGGAGACGGCAGGCGACGAGACTCTGCAAGAACGTCTTTTCGTCCAACGAGTGCGGCTCGCGCGCCTTCATCTCGGCGAGGTAATAGTCGACCAGCCGCTCGCGCACCGCGTCGTCGAGTCGATGGTATGGATCCCAGAGAAGCGAGGCGACGTCGTAGGCCGGGGGCGCCATGCGCGCGCCTTGATAGTCGATGATTCGCGACGCGCCAGCGTGGATCATGATGTTCTGGCACTGGAAGTCGCGATGGATCACGCCCTTGGGGAACGCGTCGACCTGTTGCGCCAGGCGGTGAAGCGCCTCGTCGACGGCGGCCCGCTTCGCGATCTCGAGCTTCCTCGCGCCGACGACGAAGCGGTCGAGGAAATACGTCGTCTCCCAGCGGAAATAGTTGTAGTCGAAGATGCGAGCCTGCAGGAGCGGGCACTCGTGGACGTGCCGCGTCGCCGTCGTGTGGATGGTCACGAGGCTCCGCAGGACGTCCCGATAGATGCGCTCGACGCTGGCATCGTCGTGCGCGAGCTGGAGATGCGCATAGAGCGACGCGTCGCCGAGGTCCTCGAACAGGGCCCGTTTGTTCGCGTCGTCGGCCGCCAGGAGCGCAGGGACCGGGACGGAGTGGCGGCGGAAGAAGCCGGTGTACGAGAGATGCCGCTCGAAGTCCGGATCCTCCCGCGGACACTCCATCACCACCGCCGTGCGGCCGTCGTGCCGCACTCGGAAGTAACGGCGATCGGACCCCCCGAGCCCGATGAGAATGGCATCGCACCAGAGGGGCGAGGCCGGAGTATCGGGCGATTCGCGGTCATCCCCGGCCGGAATCTCGAAATGCCGCGCGAAGAGGGGATCGCTCAGCCGGAAACGCTTCTTCTCGGCGGCGTGGACCGACGGCTGCATGTCGGATTCGGCCAGGGGGATCACGTAGTCCGGACCGATGATGCTGTTCTCGTGGTGGCCCGAGGCGTCCGCCCCCGGCAGCAGGATGCAGTTCCGGAGTCGCGATCCGTCGCGGGCCTGGCTGCCGGATTCGAGGACGACGTAGCCGTCGATGTCCACGCGTCCGCAGCGAGCCGTCGGGGAAAGGTAGACCGTCTCTCCCCCTTCGCGGAGGGCATCCAGGACACCCCGCGCATAGGTCGTGGGATCGCCGACGTCGTTCCAGTAGCTGCCCGTGAAGTCCATCGCCCGGACCTTGCGGCCGGCCCTGGACGCGGCGACCCAGGCCACGGTGGCGTGGGAGACTCCCGCGGGAAGGAATCCGAGGATCTCGGGCGAATAGACGGCGATGCCGGTGTAGGCAACTTTGTCGGCGACGCGTGACGGGTCCGGCCGCGAGGCTCCCGGGTTCTCCACGTCGAGCACCTGGCCCTGTGCATCGATCACGACGTTGGCCAGATGCGGCAACCGGTGACACACGAGAGTCGCCGTGTTGCCCGAGGCCCGGTGCTCCTCGACGAGGCGAGCGAAGTCGATGTCCAAAAGGATGTCCGAGTTGTGGACGATGAAGGGCCTAGCGAGAAACGATTCCGCGTTCTTGAGCGCGCCGCCGGTGCCGAGAATCGGATCCTCGGGAAAGAACACGATGCGATCGTGCCAGGGCGACGCCGCGGCCCAGGCGCGCAGCAGGGGGGCCTTCCAGTGCAGGTTGATCCCGATCTTGCCGCCGCAAACCGCGGTGAGCCTGTTCAGGATGCGCTCGATGATCGGCGTGCCGAGGATCGGCAGGAGCGGCTTGGGCAGGTGATTCGTGACCGGCCGCAGCCGCTCGCCCAGGCCGGCCGCCGGGAGAAAGATATCGAGCGGAGCGGTGGACATCGTTACGAGCTTATCCTCGCCGACCCCAAACAAGCGAATTCGGCTTGCGAAGCCCTTCCGAGGCCCCGAAACTCAGGCGCGATCGAGCAGCGGCCCGGCTCCGCCGGGTCGCTTGCGAGCGCCGGGGGGCTTGGGGGGCCCTTCGAGGCCCCCCATGTAATCAGTCGGATCTACCGCGCGCCGCGATTTCCCAGACCGCTTCGACCTTGTCGCCGCGCATCGCGTAGATCCGATCGTAGAGGTTGATCGTCGGGTCACAGTGCGGGGGGAAGAACTCGATGCGCTCGCCCAGCTTCGGCGCGCGCGACCGATCGGTGATGGTGAGGCGGCCGTGCTCGTCGCCCGCGAACGCGTACTCGATCCCCGGGCGCTCGACCGACTCGGGCGGGAACGGCTTGTCGGTCGAGAAGGCCTTGAGCCCGCCGTCGACCATCGCCCGGTCCGACGTCGGCACGCTGACCACCGTGGCGATCACGGTGAGGGCCATCTCGAACTCGGTGAGCGACGCGCCGGCGCGGCCGCCGATCCGCCGGTAGTCGATGTCCATCACGCAGTAGGAGCCCGCCTGCAGCTCGGTGAGCCCGGGCAGCTCGACGTCGATGTCCCAGGTGCCGGTCGAGCCGCCGGCGACGATCTCGACCGGAAGCCCGGCGTACTCGATCAGCGTGCGCGTCTCCATGAGCGGCGTCATGGCCGCG
>QHSI01000173.1 GCA_003221515.1 Candidatus Rokuibacteriota bacterium | reverse complement strand
CTCGAAATCGTCGGCGCGTTCGTCCTGGCGGGAGTGGTCGGGGTGGCGCTCGGGATTGCCATCGCGTGGTCGCCGGTGCTGGCCAAGGCGCTGGTGCCCTTCCTGGTGTTCGTCAACACGCTGCCGAAGGTGGCGGTGGCGCCGCTCTTCCTGCTGTGGCTCGGCTATGGCGTAGTCCCCAACATGCTGATCGGTGCGTTGATCGGCTTCTTCCCCGTCGTCATCAACACTGCCGTCGGTCTCACCCAGGTAGACGAGGAGATGCTCGACCTTGGACGCGTCTTCAACGCGCCGAAATGGCGCGTGTTCGCCAAGATCCGCATCCCCAACGCCTATCCGTACATTCTGAGCGCGCTCAAAGTCACCGCCACCGCGGCGGTGGTCGGCGCCATCGTCGGAGAGTTCGTCGCCTCCCAGAAGGGGCTGGGCTACGTCATCATCACCACGCAGGGCAGCATGAACACCCCGGTCGCGTTCGCCGCGCTGGTGTGGATCTCCGTGATCGGGCTCGCCGTGTACGGCGCCGTCGTCCTCGCGGCGCGCTGGATCGCGCCCTGGGCCGAAACATCGGATTGAGAGGAGACGTTCATGACACGCGCACTGCCGGTCGTCGCGCTCGCACTCGCGCTGCTCATCGCTCCCGGGCCGCGCGCGCCCGAGGCGCAGTCGTCGCAGAAGGTGACCTTCGCGCTCAACTGGTTCGCGGTGGGCGACCACGCCGCGTACTGGGTCGCGCTCGACCGCGGCTACTACAAGACCAAGGGCCTCGACGTCGAGATGCAGAACTCCAAGGGCTCGGGAGACTCGATCGCCAAGGTAGACACCGGCCGCGCCGACATCGGGCTGGCCGACAGCGCCGTGGTCATCGCCGCGGTCGGTCGCGGGGCGAAGACCAAGGTCGTCGGCATGGTGTTCGACAAGACGCCGCTGAACGTGTGGAGTTGGAAAGACGCGCCCATCACCAGGCCCAAGGACCTCGAGGGCAAGACGGTCGGGGCGCCGCCCGGCGACGGCCAGCGGCAGGTGTTCCCGGCCTTCGCCCGGCTCCACGGGATCGACCAGAGCCGGGTGACGTGGGTCAACATCGAGCCGGCCGCCAAGGTCCCCGCGCTCGCCGAGCGGCGCGTGAACGCCGTGGCCGACTACACGACGGGCATGCCCTTCTACGAGAAGGCAATGGGCAAGGGCAATGCCGTGATGATGCCGTGGAGCGACCACGGGTTCGACATGTACTCGATGTCGATCATCGCCAGCGAGAAGACGATGAAGGAGCGGGCGGGGATGCTGCGCGCGTTCCTGGAGGCCTCGTACATGGGCTGGCGCGACGTGATGGAAAACCCGAAGTCGGCGCTCGAGATCTTCAAGAAGCGTGTGCCCGAGATCGACCTGAGCATCATCGAGCCGAACATGATGATCGGACTCGAGCTGATGAAGACCGAGCGCTACGCGAAGAACGGCATCGGTTGGATGGACGCCAAGAAGATGTGCGCGTCGGTCGAGCTCGTGAACACCTACATGGGCGTGCCCAGGCCGGTGGACTGCAAGGAGGTCTACACCAACGAGTTCCTGACCAAGATCGAGCTCCCGAAGTCGATGCGCTGAGCGCCTCCCGGCGACCGAGTCTCGCGTGAGCGACCTCATCGCGCTGGATCGCGTGGGCATGGTCTACACCACCGCCAGCGGCGCGGTGGAAGCGCTGCGGGAGATCTCCCTCGGCGTCGGCGCCGGGGAGTTCGCGGCGCTGGTCGGGCCCTCGGGGTGCGGCAAGTCCACTCTGCTCAGGATCATCGCCGGACTGCGGCCGGCAACCAGCGGCGCCGTCGCGGTGGCGGGCCGCCCCGTCGACGGTCCTCTGCATGCCGTCGGGATGGTCTTCCAGGCGCCGATCCTCCTCAAGTGGCGGCGCGTGCTCGACAACGTCCTCCTGCCGGCCGAGCTGGCCGGTCTCGATTCCCGTCGGCACGAAGACCGCGCGCGCGAGCTGCTGCGCCTCGTCGGCCTCGACGGGTTTGCCGACAAGTATCCGCGCGAGCTGTCGGGGGGTATGCAGCAGCGCGCCGCGCTCTGCCGAGCGCTCCTGCTGGATCCACCCATCCTGCTCATGGACGAGCCCTTCGGCGCGCTCGACGCGATGACGCGCGACGAGCTGAACCTGGAGCTCCTGCGCGTGTGGGGCGAGGGAAACCAACGCCGCAAAACGATCGTCTTCGTCACCCACTCGATCCCCGAAGCGGTCTTCCTCGCGGATCGAGTCGTGGTGCTTACGCCGCGGCCGGGGCGGGTGGCGAGCATCGTGCCGGTGAGCCTCCCGCGCCCGCGCACCGTCGCGTCGCGCGCAAGCGGCGACTTCGGCGCCCTGACCTTCCAGATCCACGAGTCGCTCACTCGCGCATAGCCGCCCG
>QHSI01000172.1 GCA_003221515.1 Candidatus Rokuibacteriota bacterium | reverse complement strand
CTGATTGATCAGGAAGTAGATGGCGACGAGTCCCACCACGCCCGCGGCGATGCCGGCCACCACGGACACGCCGCTCGCCCCGGCCGACGTGAACAGCGCTTTATAGAACAGAATCGTTTCGAACCCTTCGCGATAGACGGCCAGGAACGCGACGGCGCTCAGCGCGGCGCCGGAGCCGGACGACAGCGCGCTCCGCATCTTGCCGTGCACGAACGCCGTCCATTTCGCCGCTTCGATCTTGGACAGCAGCCAGTAGCTGACATAGAACAGCACGGCAGCCGCCAGCAGCATCGTGACGCCCTCCATCGTTTCGCGCTGTCCCGGCGTCACTTGAAGCAACAGCTCCACGAGCACCCAGGTGAGCAGACTCGCCGCAACGGCGAGCCACGCCCCGCGCGCGACGTCGCGGCGCCGTTCCGGCGCGCCGGCTTTCGCGAGGAAGGTCATGAGCGCGGCGACGATGAGGATTGCCTCGAACCCCTCACGAATCAGCAGGAAGAACGAATTGACGAACAGGCTCGCCGCCGACGGGCGATCGGCGACCACCCGCTCCGCGCGCTCCAGTCCCGCGAGCAGGCGCTCGCGGATCGTATTGCGCTCCTCCTGATCCGCCTTCACGGCGCGCGTGCGCAGCCAGGCGAAGTTGCCTTCGAGCTCGCTTGCGAGCCCGGCGTTTTTGGCCCGAATCGAGGTTTCGACCTGCTCGAACGTCATGTACGCGTCGACGGCGATTTGATCCGAGCGTTTGGACAATGCGGAATCGATCTGCCGGCGGACCGCTGCAAAGACGGCCGCCGTCGCCGATCCGCCGTATTGCATCGCCTGGACGTAGGCCGCGACCGCCCAGCGGTCTTCGGCGGTGAGGTCCTCAGCGAACTCCGGCATCGCCGTGCCGGGGGTGCCGATCGCAATCCGGCGGAAGATGTCAAGCAACGACATGTCGCCCATGAGCGTGCGATCGGTAAGATTCGCGGGAGGTGGTCCCTTCAGGGTTTTGGCTTTGGGCCCGTCGCCACGCCCAGACTCCCCGTGACAGGCGGCGCAGCGCTCGCGAAAGACGACCGCGCCCCGCTTGAGTGACGGTGGCCTGGCAGGGAGCGGCTCGATGACCCTCGGGCCACCGGCCGCGGCCGTGATGCTGGCGACCAAGCTGTCGGTTACACGATTGATCGTGTCGGGCGGGGCGAGCGCCTCCAGAAGCCGCAAAATGCGGGTGAGCGTGCGGCCAGTGCTGGCCCGCGCGGCGGCAGGGAGGCCCGGAACATCGAACTGCGCCTGCTGAATGAAGAGCTTCGCCTCGTCGACCTCTTCGGGCTGGGTGATCTGCCCCCCTGCGGGGACGACACCGAGGGCGTACTCCTTCGCGGCTAGTGATGCCGCTGCCACGACCCGACGCGCCAGGGCCAAAGAGTCAGTCGCCTGCCCCGCGAGTGGCTGCGCAAGGCAGGCGCTGAGAATCAGGGAGATGCTGCCGAACCGCACGGACAGGAAAGTAGAGTAATTTTGTCGGGAATTCAATCTGTTGACAGTACTGCGATTGCGATCGCCGCCTCGTGTGTATGGGAAAGTGACAGCAGCACTCTGTCGACCCGCAGCTCCCGGGCCCGCCGGGCGGCAAGTCCGGTCAGCTCCACGTCCGGACGGCCGTCCGGGGCCCGCTTTACCTCGATGTCGCGCCAGCCAATGCCCCGCGCCGCCTCACTGCCCTGGAGCGCTTTATAGACCGCTTCCTTGGCCGCGAGCCGCACGGCGACGTGCTCGGCGGGGTCGGGGCGCGAGCGACAGTACTCCGCCTCGGCGGGCGTGAGCAGTCGATCGAACACATGCGCACCCTTGTCGGCGAGCATCGCGCGCGCGCGCGAGACTTCGACCAGATCCACGCCGACACCGATGGCGCTCACGGTGCTGGCCGGGCGACGAACAGACGCCGCCGGGAGCGATCGCCACGCACAGGATTCTCCGAGACCTCCGCACCAGCCTGTGCGAATGCACCCGTGGGGGCGGGGGCAGCGCACAGCATCAGCGCTAGAAGCCCAGCTGTGCCGCGAGCCATGCGGGAGCGGGCAGATAGCCGCCGAGGATCAGGCCGAGCCAGATGAGCAG
>QHSI01000152.1 GCA_003221515.1 Candidatus Rokuibacteriota bacterium | reverse complement strand
CGCAACGACATCGGGCTCCCGATCAAGTTCATCTCGACGAGCCCGCCTCCGCTGCCGATCGTGCCGATCATCGACGTCAACAACCGGCAGTACAGCGAGACGTCGATGATGGCGCTCACCGCGCGGACCCACCCCGTCAGCTGGTGGGAGCCCGAGCTGCGCCTCGGGCGCTACCTGAACTATCTGCGGTTCACCGACCTCCCCGACCCGGCCGAGCAGTGCCCGTTTCCGCAGTGCGAGTTCCCCGCGCGCACCACGGCCGAGCGGCGGGAGGTCGAGCTCTTGAACCACTTCCACATCGGCAAGTGGTCGACGAGCTCGGTCGGGCTCGAGTACCGTGACGAGAAGGGGGTGGCGCAGG
>QHSI01000151.1 GCA_003221515.1 Candidatus Rokuibacteriota bacterium | reverse complement strand
ATCCGCGCGTGGGGCACTCGCCTGCACGGCGGCGCCGGCTCCGGGTTCCGCGCGCCCACCTTCAACGACCTGTTCTTCCCCAACTTCTCGGACCCCACGCTGAAGCCCGAGGAGAGCTTCAGCTACGACTTCGGCGTCGATCAGAAGCTCTGGAAGGACCGGATCCGCCTGGGGCTGACCTACTTCCAGAACGAGTTCACGAACCTGATATCCTTCGAGTTCACCGACGTCGCGCCGTTCGTCAAGGGCGTGAACGTCGGGCGCGCGCGATCGGCCGGCATCGAGTTCGTCTCGGAGGCGGATCTGCTCGACACGCTGACCGCGTCGGTGAACTACACGTACACGGACTCGAAGAACTTCAAGACCGACCGGCCGCTGGCCCGCGAGCCCGTCCACCGGTGGAACATCGCCTTGAACTGGCGTCCGCATCCGCGGCTCGATCTCTTCACGCAGGTCCACGTGGTCTCGGAGCAGTTCGAGCCGACCGGCGGGACGAACGGGGTCTACAACAGCGGCCGCACGCCGGTCGACGTGGGTGGCACCTGGCGGATCTTCGAGCGATATGAGTTCATCCAGTCGGTGGATCTGTTCGCCCGGATCCAGAACCTTCTGAACGAGGGCTACGCGGAGGTGCGCGGGTTCCCGGCGCTCGGGATCAACGGCCTGCTCGGCCTCCGCGCCACGTTCCAATGAGGGCCGCTTGACCCGGAGTCACGCGTGATCGACGGCATCGAGACCACGGTGGATCGTGAAGCCGTGGTCGTCACGGCGCGCGAGCCGCTGGCCGTGCTCTCCTCGGCCGTCGTGAGGGGCGGATTCGCCTCGGCTCGCGCGATCGTGAATCTCCACGTCCCGAAGAGTCTCCGCCAGGAGGATTCGGATGCCCTCTTGCCCGCCTTCGTCGACCGCCGGCGGATTCCTGGCCCGTGGGTCGGCTTGCTGACCGCGGCGTGGACGGAGCGGGCCCAGGTAGCCGGGGAGTGCCTGAACGGCGTGACGGCGCTCGCGATCGTCACGGTCGGGCTCTCGAACCGCGTGGCCGCCGGTACCACGCCGATCGCCGTCTGGACGCCGTCGACGATCAACGCGATCATCGTGGTGGACGCCGCGCCGGATCCGGCCGCGCTCGTCAACACTGTCATGACCGTCACCGAGGTCAAGACGTCGTTGCTGGCGGCCGCGGACCTCCGGTGCACCGACGGTCATGTGGCCAGTGGCACCTCGACCGACGCGATCGTCGTCGCCGCGACCGGCCGCGGTCCACGTCAACGGTTCGGCGGACCCATCAGCGATCTCGGATGGGTCGTCGGGCGCGCCTCCCGCGCGGCGCTCGGCGCGGGCATCCAGCGCTGGATCGAAGAGCACCCGTGATCTCGCGCCGGCCCCTGCTGCTGATACTGGCCTCGCTGGTCGCGCACGCGGGAGGCGTCGCGGCCCTCGCGTTTGCCTCGAGCGCGTCGCTCCCCACCGCGCTCTTCATCGTTCTGTCGGAGCTGGAGCCGGGCGCCATCGTGACGGGTCCGCGGCAGGCGCGGGCCAACGCCGAACCGCCGCCATCGCGTCCGAGCCCGCCCGGCCCGCGGCCGGCGCTCCGGTCGGCTCCGGACGCCACGGCCGCGCCGTTGCCGCCGCCGGCCCCCGCGCCTTCGCCCGAACGGGACGCGACTCCGACGCCCGCGCCGCCACGGAATCCCGAGCCTGTCGCGGCGGCGTCGGCGATCCGCGAGGAATCGACCGTCGACGCGGCGCCAAGCTCGCCGAGCGCTTCGATGGTAGAGGCAGGCTCGAGCGGACCGGCGAGCCCGCGCGGCGCAGAGCTCTCGCGAGGCGGCGCCGCCTCGGACGGAGGCGCCCCGAGCGGAACGTCTCAGCGCACGCCGCCGGTGGGCGACGGGGCGGGAACGAACGTGGCGGTCGCGCCGTCCGGCACCCGCGGCGGTGAGGCAGGCGCGGAGTATGGCGCCTACCTCTCGCGCATGAGAGGACGGATCCAGGAGGCGCTTCGGTATCCGCCGGCGGCCCGGCGGCGCGGGCTCAAAGGGACCGTGCTGGTGGAGATCCTCATTCGCCCGGACGGCGCGATCACCGGCGTCTCCGTCACCTCCTCGTCGTCCCATCGGCTGCTCGACGACGCGGCGCTCGAGGCGGTCCGGAGCCTGCCACCGCAACCGTTCCCCGCCGGGCTGCTGCCGAGACCCCTGAGCGTACAGCTGCCGGTGGTCTTCGACCTGCAGTAGTATGTTCACCCATCGGCGTGCGCGAGGGCGCGGCCAGGACGAGGTGGGCATGGGCGAGGACAAGGTGGGCTCGATCGAGCGCGAGCCCGGCGGCACCACGACCGAGTACTACGACGTCGACGTGCGAGGAGACCGGATCGAGCGTCTGCTCACCGAGCTCTTCACGGAGCACTGGCCACGGATCACCGCGGGCCCGCTGATCGAGGGCGCCGCGTACGAGATCCAGTTCGCGTCGCCCCCGAAGGTGACGATGCTCGACGGCTACCTGACGATCGACACCGGTCTCTGGCACTTCCATCTCTGCGTCAACGATCACCGCGGGCCCGCGAGCGACGAGCTGGCCCGCATCCGCCGCGTGGCGCGGGCCGCGTTCTTCCGAACCGAGGGAGGCTCCTGCGCGCCAACGGTCTGGGGGCTCAGGCTCTGGAACGGGCGCGCGGAGCAGATGATCACCGTGCTGTTCCCGAGCCCGCAGACGGAGCTCTGGCAGGACTTTCGGCGGCGGTACGCCGGCGGTTGATCGTGTGGTCACGGGCACGCGGCGCCGTCCCCGTGTGCGCCGCGATCCTCCTCGCCGTCCCTGTCGCACTGGCCGGTGAGGCCGACCGGATCGTGACCGACCGCCCCAGCGTCTCGACGAGCGCGAGCACGGTTCCCCCAGGCGCCTTCCAGATCGAGAGCGGCCTGGAGTACTCGCGCGCGCGGGTGGGCGGCGGGCCCGACGAGCGCCGCTTCGCCCTCGACGTCGACGTGCGCGTGGGAATCACCGAGCAGGCGGAAGTCGCGATCGCCGGTGAGCCGCTCGTCCGCCTGCGCGGCGCGGAAGACGACACCGGCAACGGCGACGTCTCGCTCAAGGGGAAATACCGGTTCCTCGACAGCCGCGACGGACGCGCCTGGCCCGCGCTGGCCATTCAGCCGTTCGTCACGCTGCCCGTGGCCCACGCGCCCCACGGTCCCGATCGTCCCGACTTCGGGTTGCTGGGCCTCGCCAGCTTCGCGCTGCCGTGGCAGCTCGGCCTCGACGTGAACGCCGGGCTCGCCGCGCGCGGCCAGACACGGCCGAGCGGTTATCTGGTCCAGGGGCTCGCCTCGGCGGCACTCGCGCGAGAGCTCGGCGAGCGCTGGTCGACGTACGTCGAGGTGTTCTACGCCTCGGCGGCCGAGCGCGATAGCCGCGATGTCGTCGGCGTGGACGCGGGCGTCCAGTTCTTCCTCACCCGGCGCGTCGCCCTCGACGCCGCGGTCGAGACCGCGCTCGCCGGCCCCGGGCCCGACTACGCGGTCCGCGCCGGGTTGAGTGTCCGATTCGGGAAGTGAGCGGCGCCGCTCCCTGCCTCATGATTCAGGGCACCGCCTCGGGCGTCGGCAAGAGCCTGCTCGCCGCCGCGCTCTGCCGGCTCTTCGCGCGCGCCGGCTATCGTGTCGCGCCGTTCAAGGCTCAGAACATGGCGCTGAACGCCGCAGTCACGGCGGACGGCGGCGAGATCGGGCGGGCCCAGGCCGCCCAGGCGGCGGCTGCGGGCGTCGAACCCACCGTCGGCATGAATCCGATTCTCCTCAAGCCCGAGCCCGGGGATCGATCGCAGCTCGTGGTGCTGGGACGCGCGGTCGCCAGCGTCAGCTGGAGCGAGTACGCGCGCAGGCAGCCGGAGCTCCTTCCCCTCGTCGCCGAGAGCCTGGCGCGCCTGCGCGGTGCCTTCGACCTGGTGATCATCGAGGGGGCCGGAAGTCCCGCCGAGATCAACCTTCGCGACTGCGACATCGTGAACATGCCGGTGGCCCGCCTGGCCGGCGCGCCCGTGCTGCTGGTCGGCGACATCGACCGCGGCGGCGTGTTCGCGGCGCTGCTCGGCACCCTCGATCTGTTGGAGCCCCACGATCGCGCGCGGGTCGCGGGGCTCATCGTCAACCGCTTCCGCGGCGACGCGGCGATCCTGGCGTCCGGGCTCGCCGAGCTGACGGCGCGCTCCGGCGTGCCGGTGCTCGGGGTCGTTCCGCACCTCGAACCCGGGCTCGTGCCCGCCGAGGACTCGCTCGATCTCGACGACGCCACGCGCTGGGGTATGCCGGGCTCGCTCGAGATCGCCGTCGTGCGGCTGCCGCGCATCTCGAACTTCGACGACTTCGAGCCGCTGGCAGCGGAACCGGGGGTGCGTGTCCGGTTCGCGCGGAGCGCCGACGGGCTCGACGGCGCCGATCTGATCGTGCTGCCCGGGACCAAGAGCACCGTCGCCGACCTGCAGTGGCTCGTCGCGTCGGGTTTCGGCGAGGGGATCCGCGGCGCCGCGGCGGCGGGGCGACCGGTCCTCGGGATCTGCGGCGGCTACCAGATGCTCGGCCGCACCGTGAACGATCCCGACCGTGTGGAGTCGACGGCGTCGTCGACGCCCGCGCTCGGGCTGCTCCCGGTGGTCACGACGTTCGTGCCGGCCAAGACGACCGTGCGCGTACGGGCCCGCGCGACCACGGCGTCGCGGCTCTTCGCGGCCGCCGTCGGCACCGAGCTCGCCGCCTACGAGATCCACGCCGGTCGAACGAGCGCGGAATCTCCGTCGCCGTTCACGATCGTCGAGCGCGGCGGCGGCCCCGTCACTGCGCCCGACGGCGCCGTGAACGCGGCCGGAAACGTCGTCGGCACGTACCTGCACGGGCTCTTCGCGAACGATGGGCTTCGCGCGGCGCTGCTCTCCGCCCTGGCGGCGCGCAAGGGGATCGCCGCCGATCCGCGCTGGGGTGGGCGCCGAGGCGATTCGTACGAGCGCCTCGCCAATGCCGTGGCGCGGGCCGTCGACCTGGCGGCGATCGCGAAGCTCGTGGGGCTGTCATTCCCGAAGTCCTGACGCCCGCGGTCGCGACGGCGATCGCGCTGCCGCTCGCGCTCGCCCTCGACGTGGCGCTCGGCGATCCGCCGAACCGCTACCACCCCGTCGCCTGGGTGGGCCGGTTGCTTGCCGCGGGCCGGGGCTTGCTCTGCCGCGGCTCGCCGGCGGGGCTCTTCGCGGGCGGCGCCGCGCTGACGATCGGCGCGGCCATCGTCGCCGGCATCGCCGGCGCGCTCGTGTCAGCGCTGGCCGTGCGGCTGGGACCGGCGGGCGTCTTCGTGGAGGCTCTCGCGCTGAGCGGCCTGCTCTCGCTCCGCGGGCTCGTGGCGGCCGCGCGCGCGGTCGCCACGGACCTCGCCCGCGGAGATATGGGCGCGGCTCGACGCACCGTCGCCTATCACCTGGTCAGCCGGCCGACCGCCGAGCTCGACGAAGGGCACGTCGCTTCGGCCGCCGTCGAGTCGGTCGCCGAGAATCTCACCGACGGACTTCTGGCACCGGCGTGCTTCTTTCTCGTCGGAGGGCTCGCGGGGGCCGCCGCGTACCGCGTGGTCAACACCGCCGACTCGATGTTCGGGTACCGCGAGGGCGCGCTCGAGTATTTCGGCAAGACCGCGGCGCGACTCGACGATGTGCTGAATCTCATCCCGGCGCGGATGGCGGCGCTGAGCCTGGTGGCCGGCGCCGCGCTCGTTGGAGAAAGCGCGCGGGGCGCCATGGTGATCCTGAGGCGCGACCGCGGCCGCACCGAGAGCCCCAACGCCGGGTGGACGATGGCCGCAATGGCCGGTGCGCTCGGCGTCGTTCTCGAGAAGCCCGGTGCCTATCGTCTGGGCGATGGTGCGCTCCCGGTCGCCGCCGACATCGAGCGCGCGGTGCGGGTGCTGAGGGCGGCAGCGGGAGTGAGCCTGGTGCTGACGGCTACCGCCGTCCTGCTCGGCGAGCGGCTCCTCGGGCTCCGGGCCTAGAACCGGTAGCTCATACCCGCCAGCACGTTGATCGGCGCGGCCGGCGTCAGGAAACGCTCGACCGGCGCTCCGGCGACCTTGCCGTTCGGCGCAAAGGTTCCGAAGGTTTCGTAGGCGTTGTTCAGAAGATTGTTGACCGTCACGAAGGCCTCGAGCGTCTTCCACTGCGCGCGGCCACCGCCGTTGACGACCACGTAGTCTCCGAGCGTGTGCTCCTCGTTTGCCTCGTCTCCGCGAAGCCGCTGGGCGCCCACGTACGAACCCCCGATCCAGAGCGTGAGCCACGAGGTCGGGTGGTAGTCGACGCTCGCGTTGAGCCGGTGACGCGGCACCAGGGGCAGATCGTCGCCCGCCCGCACGTTCTGGGTGCACGGCGGCACGGCGCAGCCCGCAGTCAAGCGCGGCGTGGCCAGGACGAGGTCGTTCCGGAACGTGGCCTCGGTGTACGTGTAGCTCAGCCGGGCCTCGAGAACCTTCCAGGGCTTGAGCCCGAGTGAGAGCTCGACGCCCTGGCGACGGGTGTTGCCGACGTTCTGGAAGAAGAGGCCGGTCGTGCCGGTCGGTGAGACCGAGAAGATGTCGTCGATGACGTCGGTTCGAAAGAGGGCCAGCTCGCCCTCGAGCCAAGGCGCCGGATGGGCGCGAACCCCGAGCTCGTAGTTGCGAGCCTTCACGGCCTTCAGGGGCGGGTCCGGCGCCACGCCCGCCTGCAGCCCCGGGCAGACGGCACCGGGTCCCGCGCAGGTCAGCTCGAGGAACCCGGGCGCGCGGAAGCCCTCCGAGTAACCGAAGTAGAACCCCAGCGCGCGGGACAGGTTGTAGTTGAACCCGATCGCCGGGTTGGCGCGGTTGAACTCGTGCACGCCGCTGGAGCTCGGCCGATCCACCGGGTCGCGGTCCTCGATGTCGTGGCGGAGCCAGTCCCATCGGACCGCGGCGGTGACGATCAGGCGATCGCCGTCGCGCAGCATGTTGCGGGCGATGTCGAGCGTGTCTTGAAGAAACACGGCCACCGCGGGCTGGTTGTCGCGGGCGTCCGACTCCGGCCCCCGCGCCCCGTCCACCTCCTCGAACACCCGCACCCGGACGTCGTGATGCGCGTAGTCCACGCCGAACACCAGGCGATTCGTGCGCTCGAACACCGTGCCCTCGTGGCTCAGCTGGGCCGTGCCGCCCGCCGACGTGGTCGTGGTGAACGAGCGCGTGTTGGGGCCGGCCTGGTTGACGTTGAACTGCTCGGTGTCGAGCCACCGTCCGAACCCCATCAGCGAGAGCGCGAAGCTGGCGCCGAGCTCCTGGCGGAGGCTCGCGGTCGCGACGTTCACGTGCGGCTTGAAGAAGTCGCCGCCCGTGTAATTCAGCGTGCGGTCGCGCCGGAGATCCGAGAACGGCAGCGAGCCCGGCTGCTCGATCCGGTTCTCCGCGCGCTGGAACGACAGGCTGGCGTCCGTGCCGCCGGACTTGAGGCCGAGCTTCGCGAAGAGCTTTTCGATCCGCGACGCCGCGACGTCTCGCCAGCCGTCCTCCCGGAAGAAGGTGCCGCCGACGTAGTAGTCGAGGGGCGCCGACGCGCCGCCCACTCGGAGGCGGTACTTCTGGCGCCCGAAGCTGCCGCCCTCCACCTCGGGCACGATCTCGTACGCCGGCGGAGCCCCACGGCGCGTGATGATGTTGATGGCGCCGCCGAGGGTGTTGCGGCCGAACACCGCTGCCGGACCGCGGATCACCTCGATCCGCTCGATGTCGTCGAGCGGCAACAGGTCGTAGTGGACCTCTTCGACTCCCGGCTCGTTCACGCGCACGCCGTCGACGAAGACGCTCAGGCCCTGAGACTCACCGCTGACGGAGGTGGATCGGAAGCCGCGGAGCGACAGATCCATCTGCCACGAGTTCCCCTGCTGGTCGCTCAGGGTCACGCCCGGCAGGCGCGAGAGCGCTTCCTGGAGCGTCACGGCCCCGCTGCCGCGGAGCCGATCGGCCGGGACGATGTCGACGGTGGCCGGAACGCTCGAGAGTGGCAACCGCGCGCCCGGCAGGCGCGCGGGCGCAGTGACGCTCAACTCCGGCAGGCGCGTCGGGTCGTCTTGCGATCCCTGAGGTAACGGCGTCGGCGTTTGCTGCGCCCGCGCCGTCGAGGACACGAGGGCGATCGCCGCGACGGCACACACGAGAGCATCGAGCGGGCGCATGGGTCTTCCATCACATCCATACAGGACGGAGCCCGGAAGGAGAATCCCCACGTCGCCACGGGCCCCGTGGCGCGGTTCGAAGGCGTGCGCCGATCTCCGAGGGCGGCCGATGTAATTTGTAACGCTGAGACAGCGACTTACCGGCCACAGGCTCAGGCTCGGCCTCAGCGGCGATCCGTGCCCGATCACGGCGCGCGCCGAAGTTGGGGCGGGTGAGCTGGACCCGCCGGGTCGCGCTGGAACGGAGGCGGCGCATCGACATATCAGTGCCGACGAGGGCCCTCTGCGAAGGGAGCCGCGCGCCGACTCGCCGATGAATTTCAAAAGGGGCCCGCGGCTGCGCGGCGGGGTCCGCCGGTTGCCGGGGTGCTCGTCGACAACCGCGTGCGATCGATTGGCCGACGTCAATGGCCGTGGTCGCGAGCCGCGCGGCTCCGAGCGACGTCGCGCCGCTCGCGTACGGCGTGCGCGCGGCCGACGCGCGGGGGCGCGATCGTCGAGCGCGACGCTCGCATCGCGCGACGAGCGCGCGGCGCTGCAATCTGCCAGCTTTTTCTTCGCCGCGTCGCGGCGCCGACGAGTACCCTGATACGCGATGCGACTGACGGAGACGCTGACCGACGGGCTGCGGGCCGCGCTC
>QHSI01000128.1 GCA_003221515.1 Candidatus Rokuibacteriota bacterium | reverse complement strand
CGTCGAGGCCACCGCGATGTAGAACGTGTTCCACAGCCACCGGGGGAACATGGTCTTGGCCATCAGGTCACGGAAGTGTTCGAGCGTCGGCTGGAGCGTCCAGAAGGGCGCATTGTTCACCGCCCGCCAGGAACGATAGAGCTCGGCGTCCGGTCGGATCGCCGTGACGAGCATCCAGTAGAACGGGAACAAGGTGCCGATGACGAAGACGGTCAGCGGGATGTAGAAGAACACCCACTTCTTCCAGCGCCGCTCGATGACCATTTATCGAGGGCTCGAGGCCGGTTCCAACCGCGGGTGGCCTGCTTTAGATGCTCGGGGCTCCGCTCCGCGGACAGCCCATTCAACCCGTTCGGCCGCGTCGAGAGCCCCTTCCTCTCTCCGTTCGGCCGTGGATATCACGCGCCCTCCAGGCGACGCAGGTAGCGGAGCTGGACCCACACGACGAGAAAGAGAACCGGCAGCATGAAGAGCGAGATCGCGGCGCCCTCGCCGAGGAGGCCCGTGGCCACACCGATCTGATAGGCGTAGGTCGCCAGCAGATGCGTGGAGTTCGCGGGGCCGCCGCCGGTCAGGACGTAGATCAGCTGGAAATCGGAGAACGTCTGGATGATCGAGAACACCACCACGACGACGGTGACCGGCTTCAGGAGCGGCCACGTCACGTGCCAGAACCGCTTCCAGCCGTTGGCGCCGTCCAGCGACGCCGCCTCGTGCAGGTCGGTGTTGATCGTCTGTAGCCCCGCCAGCAGCGTGATCGCGAAGAACGGCATGCCGCGCCAGGTGTTGACCACGATCGCGCACCAGAGCGCCCAGTCGCCGTTGGACAGGAACGGGAGCTTGGTCACGATCATCCCCGCTGTGTACAGAGTCCAGTTGAGGACGCTGAAGGTCGGATCGAACATCCAGCGCCACGCGAAGGTCGAGAGCACGGTGGGGATGATGAACGGGAGCAGCATGGAAGCCCGGACGAGACGCTTGCCGCGGAAGTGCCGGTTGAGGATGATCGCGAGCCACATCCCGAGCGCCAACTTGAAGATCGTCGCCCAGAACGTGTAGAAGGTCGTGTTCCAGAACGCCGTCCGAAAGATCGAGTCGTTCCACGCCTTGACGAAGTTCTTGAGGCCGACGAACTCGGCGGGATTGCCGACGCTGATGCTCGAGAGCGAAAACCACACCCCCATCACGAACGGATACGCGATGAACGCGCCGAGAAGAACGACGGTCGGGGTCAGGAGGGCGAAGGCGAGGAGCCTCTCGTTTTCGAGGAGGCGCTCCAACGCACGTCGGCGGCGCACGGCGCCGGAGTGCGGGAGCGCCACCTCGACTCGGGCGGCGCTCCCGGCACCTCCGGCGATCGGATTCTTCAAGCGATCTACCTGTCGATCAGCCTTCGTAGATCTTCTTCAGCTCGCCTTCGGCCCACTTCACCGCGTCCTCGGCCTTCATGCCCTGGACGGCCTTGGCGTACATATCGACGATGACGTACTTCGTGTAGGACTCGGTGGCCTTGGCCGACGCCGGGCCCGGATGCCCGAAGGCGCGAGTCAGGCGGGCCGCCTGCCGGAATACTTGAAGGGGCTTGTCGACCCTGGCCCACATCGGGTGGTCTTCCCACTTCTTGGCTGCGCCGACGCTGTAGCCCTCGTTGACCTCGAACCACTTTCCGTAGTTGGCGTCCTGGTGCAGCCACTTCAAGAAGTCCTTGGCGAGCTTCTGGTTCTTCGAGTACTTCATCACGGAGTGCTGGAAGGGCAAGTACAGGGCGAACTGACCCGCCGGGCCCTTCGGCATCAGCGCGGCGTGCTCGATGTCCTGGAAGAGCGGCTCGCCCTTCTCGTCCTTGATCTTGTCCTTCTGGCGCTTGGCCACGATGTAGATCGAGGCGCCGTTGAGCGTCGCGCTGAGCTCGCCCGCGTGGAACGCGCGGTTGTTGTTGGTGTCGTCCCACGCGAGCCCGCCCTCGTCGCACGCGTCCTTCCAGAACGCCTGCAAGAACTTCACGGACTCCAGCGTGCCCTTGGAGTTGATCGCGACCTTCTTCCCGCTCGCGTCGACCTCGGCGCCCCCGAAGTCCCAGAGGAACGCATACGAGAAGACGGGCGGATCACCGAAGCTGTGGCCGAGCGCCTGGCCGATCGGCTTGCCCTTGGCCTTGAGCTTCTTGCCGACCTCGCGATACTCGTCCCAGGTCTTTGGGAATTCCTTGACGCCGATCTCGTTGAACCACGACCGCCGATACGCGACGGCGTTTCCGCCGCAACCGTGGGGCACGGCCAGCCACCTTCCCCCGACCTTGGCGCTCGCGTTGAAGACGTCGTAGTAGCCGCCCTGGGCCTTCCCGATCGGCTCCGCCACGTCCGAGACGTCCACGAGGGCGTTCGCGTAGAGCTGCGGCCAGTTCCAGGGCATCTGGATGATGTCGGCGCCGGAACCCGACTGAATCGCCGCGGTGATCCGGGGCTGCAGGTCGTTGGCGTTGATGAACTCGAAGGTGACTTCGGCGCCGAGCGCCTTCGAGGCTTCCGGGGCCTGGCGCTTGAGCTCGACGTCGGCCTCGGGAATGAAGTCGACCCACCGGACGATGTGAAGCTTGGTCCCTTGCGCGAACGCGGGAGCCCGGCCCGCCGCCACGATGCCGGCTACGCCGGCCGCTTTTAGAAACGTGCGTCGCTGCATTCTGTCCCCCTGGTTAGCCATCAGCCCTCGTAGATCTTCTTCAGCTCGCCTTCGGCCCACTTCACGGCGTCCTCGGCCTTCATGCCCTGGACGGCTTTGGCGTACATGTCGACGATGATGTATTTCGTGTAGGCCTCGGTGGCCTTGGCCGACGCCGGGCCCGGGTGCCCGAAGGCGCGGGTGAGGCGCGCGGCCTGGCGGAATACTTGAAGGGGCTTGTCGACCTTGGCCCACATCGGATGCTCTTCCCACTTCTTGGTGGCGCCGACGCTATAGCCCTCGTTGACCTCGAACCACTTGCTGTAGTTGGTGTCCTGATGCAGCCACCTCAAGAAGTCCTTCGCGAGCTTCTGGTTCTTCGAATACTTCATGATCGAGTGCTGCTGACCGCCATAGAGGGCGAACTGGCCGGCCGGCCCCTTGGGCATCAGCGCGGCGTGCTCGATGTCCTGGAAGAGCGGCTCGCCCTTGTCGTCCTTGATCTTGTCCTTCTGGCGCTTGGCGACGATGTAGATCGAGGCGCCGTTGAGCGTCGCGCTGATCTCGCCGGCGTGGAAGGCGCGGTTGTTGTTGGTGTCGTCCCAGGCCAGCCCGCCCTCGTCGCAGGCGTCCTTCCAGAAGGATTGTAAGAATTTCACGGAGTCGAGCGTGCCCTTCGAGTTGATCGCGACCTTCTTGCCGCTCTTGTCGACCTCGGCACCGCCGAAATCCCACAGGAACGGGTAGGCGAAGGTCGGCGGATCCCCGAAGCTGTGACCGAGCGCCTGGCCGACCGGCTTGCCCTTGGCCTTGAGCTTCTTGCCGACCTCGCGGTATTCGTCCCAGGTCTTCGGGAACTCCTTGGAGCCGATCTCGTTGAACCACGAGCGCCGATACGCGACGGCGTTGCCGATGACGGCGTGGGGTACCGCGAGCCAGCGGCTGCCGACCCTGGCGCTGGCTTCGAACACCTCGTAGAAGCCGCCTTGCGCCTTGCCGATCGGGTCGGCCACGTCGGAGACGTCGACGAGGCCATTGGCGTAGAGCTGCGCCCAGTTCCACAGCATCTGGATGATGTCGGCGCCGGAGCCCGACTGGATGGCGGCCGTGATGCGCGGCTGCAGGTCGTTGGCGTTGATGAACTCGAAGGTGACCTCGGCTCCGAGGGCTTTCGAGGCCTCCGGCGCCTGGCGCTTGAGCTCGACGTCGGCCTCGGGGATGAAGTCGACCCAGCGAACGATGTGGAGCTTGGTGCCCTGCGCCCAGGCGGGAGCCCGGCGCGCCGCCACGATACCCTCGATCCCGGTGGTCAGGACAACGGCCGCGGTCCCGGAGACCTTGATGAAGTGACGGCGGTTCTGGTCCTGAGCATCCATGCGTGATCCTCCTTGATCAGGATTGCCGAAACGGGCGCGCTCTAACCTTTGGGAAAGGCGACGAATTAGTACCATCCTCGGCTCGAAGGTGTCAACCGACAAGGGCGCGGCTGCGGCAAAGATGACTAGTGCGCCGCGGCGGGGACGGGCGCCGGCGCCGCCGCCCGGCGGGGCGACCGGAACGTCAGCGCCAGGATCATCGCCATCACCCCGATCGCGGCGGAGCTGATGAAGAGCCACACGTATGTCCCCAGGGCGTCGTGTATCCAGCCCCCGGCCCACGACCCGATCCCCATCCCGACCGTCGAGACGAGGAACACCGCGCCATAGGCCGAGCCCATCACCCGTTCGCCGAAGTACTCGCGCGTCACGAGCGCGTAGAGAGGCATGACGCCGCCGTACGAGATGCCGAACACGACGGCGGCGGCGTAGAAGCTCCACGTGTCGTGCGTGAAGAGGTAAGAGAAGACCATGATGGCCTGCAGCGCGAGCCCGACGATCAACGTGAGCTTGGCGCCGTAGCGGTCGGCGATCAGCCCGCAGCCGATCCGTCCGGCGATCGACGAGAGCCCGGAGACTCCGAGGACCGTTGCGGCGAGCATCGCCGGCACGCCCTGGTCGATCGCGTGAGTCACCATGTGGAAAATCGGCCCGGCGTGCGCGGCGCAGCACGCGAAGTGGGTGAGGGCGATCGCCCAGAACTGCGGCGCGCGCAGCACCTGGCCGGTGGAGTAGTCGCGATGAGCCGCCGCGCTGCCACCGAGGGCGACCGCGCCCATCTCGCCCGGCGCGTTCCGGATCAGCAACGCGACCGGGATCGTCACCAGCCAGGCCAGGTCGCCCAACACGAGCATCGCAACCCGCCAGTCGAACGCCGACGTGAGCCAGCGGACGAGGGGCGAGATCAGGAGTATGCCGGCGCCGCCGCCGGCGGACACGATGCCCACGGCGAGCCCCCGGTTGGTGGTGAACCACTTCGTCGCCGTCGCCGAGAGCGGGGTGAGAAACGCGCCCGCCGCGAACCCGACCGCCAGGCCGAACGACACGTGGAGCTGCCAGAGCGCGGTCGCCTGGCTGGACATCACGAGGCCCAGACCCAGCAGCGCGCCACCCGCGATCGTCACGGCGCGGCTCCCGAGCCGGTCGGACACCGCGCCCCAGAAGAACGAGCCCGCGCCCATCGCCATCCAGTTGATGAGGGCGATCACCGAGATCGCGCTCCGGCTCCAGTGCATCGAGTCCTCGAGCGGCTTGAGGAAGACGCCGAGGGAGAACAGGGCGCCCTGTCCGATGGCGACGACGGTGGCGGCGGCGGCCAGGATCACCCAGCCGTAGAAGAGTCCGCGCTGACTCATGGGCGAACTACGATAGCATGGAGCGCGATGCGGTATCTCGTGTGGCCGGCCCTCCTGTTCGTCGCCGCCACCGCTATCGCGCTCCTCGTTCGCGCCCTGCTGCTGTCGGGCATCCGTCGATGGGCCCGCGCGCCGAACGGCTGGTCCTCGCTGGCCCAGGCGGTGCGGGTACCCTCGGTCCTCTGGTCGATCGTGCTCGGGTTGTGGATCGCGATCGACGTCGCCGGCGAGACCGAGCAGCTGCCGCGGCGGCTCTCGCAGCAGTTCGGCCTCATCCTCGAGGTCGCGATCATCCTGTCGGTCACCCTGACGGTCGCCGGCATCCTGAGCACGCTCATTCAGCGCGCGAGCGAGCGCCAGGCGCTCGGCGGCCCGATCACCGGGCTCGGCCAGGCCGTGGTCCGCGGCGTCGTGCTCATCGTGGGGTTTCTGGTACTGCTCGCCGCGCTCGGGATCCAAATCACGCCGATCCTCACGGCGCTGGGCGTGGGCGGTCTGGCCGTGGCGCTCGCGCTGCAGGACACGCTGTCGAACTTGTTCGCGGGCGCCCATTTGCTCGCCGACAAGCCGATCCGCGTGGGGGACTACGTGAAGGTCGCGGACACCGTCGAGGGCTACGTGGTCGACATCGGGTGGCGCTCGACGCGGGTGCGCATGCTCCAGAACATGGTGGTGACGATTCCGAACAAGCGCGTGGCGGAGTCGATCATCACCAACTACGACCTGCCCGACCCGAGGCTGACGCTGCTGATCCGCGTCAGCGTGGACTACGGCTCGGACGTCGAACTGGTCGAGCGCCTCCTGATCGAGGAAGCGACGGGCGCGGTCGGAGAGGTGGCCGGGCTGATGGCAACCCCCTCGCCCTCGGCGCGGCTGATCCCCGGCTTCGGCGACTTCTCGCTCGATTTCACGCTGTCGTGCCAGGTGGCGTCCTTCACCGAGCAGTTCGCCGTCCAGCACGAGCTGCGCAAGCGCATCCTGCGTCGGCTGGGTGTCGAGGGGATCCGGATCCCGGTGCAGGTGAGAGCTGCGGAGTTGCGAAGCGCGGGCGCCGATCGGTCAGGCTAGAACCGTGGCGCGCGAGACGGGAGCTGGCTCGTGACGAGCTGGTCCCGGTCTCGCGCCGTCAGCGTCGGCAATCGAGACAATCCCGAACGCTGCGTTCGACCCCGCGCTCCTCGGTGAGACGTTCTGGACTACTACTCGTCTTGTGTATAGTATATGGCTCCGATGGACCTCAGGACGCGAGTGACGATTCTCTCGGAGTCGGCCGATCGCGACGGGCCGGCTGGCGCCGTGACGCGCCCCGGAGACCCGGTCGGCATCACCCGGGTGCGTCATCCCGGCCACGGTGCCACGCGCCTCATGCGGATCATGCAGACCAACGCCTGCTCGCTCTCCTGCGGCTATTGCCCGACGTTCTGCGGCGGGAAGGTGCGCCGCACCTTCCTCGCGCCCGAAGAGGTCGCGCGCGTGTTCATGGACGCCAGGCGCGGCGGTCTCGCCGACGGGCTATTCCTGACGTCGGGCGTTCCCGGTCGCGCCGCAAAGATGACCGACCGGATGCTCGCGGCGGTCGACTTGCTGCGCCGGCGGGAAAAATTCGACGGCTACATACACCTGAAGCTCCTGCCGGGCACCGAGCCCGACCAGGTGGATGCGGCGGTTCGCCTGGCCAATCGCGTGTCGGTGAACCTCGAGGCGCCCGCCGACACCTACGTGAGGGCGCTCGCGCGCGAGAAGGATCTCTCCGGTGACCTGCTGCCGAACCTCGAGCGCGCCGGCCGCCTCATGCGAGAGCGGCGGCTGCGCGGTGACCCCGCCGACATCGGCTCAGTGGGCACGACCACGCAGTTCGTGGTCGGCGCCGCGGGAGAGCGAGACCGCGAGATCCTCGGGCTGGTGGCCCGCCTCGAGGGTGAGCGCCTCCTCCATCACGCGCACTTCAGCGCGTTCCAGCCGGTGGCGGGAACGCCATTCGCGGAGCGGCGATCCACGCCCGCGGTGCGCGAGTTCCGTCTCTACCAGGCCGAGCATCTGCTTCGACAGTACGGGTTCTCCTACGACGAAATCGTCTTCACCGCCGACGGCAACCTGCCGCTGGACGACGATCCCAAGACGGCATGGGCGTTCGCGCACCCGGAGCGCTTCCCGATCGAGATCTATCGGGCGCCGTATGAGGGCCTGGTGCGCGTCCCGGGTATCGGCCCGACGGCCGCCCGAACGCTCGTCGCCGAGCGCGGTCGAACCGTGATCCGTGGATCGGGCGATCTGCGAGCAGCGGGCGTGGACGTCGCGCGGGCGGGCTGGTTCCTCACGCTTCGCGGCCGGCGGCTTGCGAGCGCGCCGGCGCCGCGCCAGCTCCGGCTCTTCCCGCACGGTCAGCACCTGACTCAGGCGCCCTTCCGGACGCCGGTGCCGCCGTGCGCCTACCGATGACCGCCGCGGCGATGATCGGCTATGCTGCAGGCGCAGGGGAGGTGCGCACGTGGAATATGGCCGCGGGACATCTTGTAATAACCGCGCCTCGGCCGGCGGGGCCGCAGCCCCGCGACGGCCGGCAGCGCGCATGGCCATCGCTGCGCTCGTCGTCGTGCTGGCCGGCTGCTCGACTCAGCAACGCGAAGCCGTTCACGGACACCAGGGCCCCGATGGGCCGCCGCCTCTCTACGACTCGCTCGGCAGCTACTCGTATCGGATCACGACGACGACGCCGACCGCCCAGCGCTGGTTCGATCAGGGCCTCCGCCTGGTCTATGCCTTCAATCACGCCGAGGCGCAGCGCGCGTTCCGCGAGGCGGTGCGGCTCGATCCGAGCTGCGCCATGTGCTTCTGGGGCGTCGCGCTGACCGAGGGCGGCAACTACAACGACCCGACCGACGCCGACCGTGAGAAGAAGGCGCTGTCCGCGGTGCAGGCGGCGCGGGCGCTCGCGGCCGGCGTTGGCCCGGGCGAGCGCGCGCTGATCCTGGCACTCGCGAAGCGCCACTCGGGGGAGTCAGGCGCGACGCGGGCCGATCTCGATCGCGCGTACGCCGACGCGATGCGCGAGGTCTCGCGGCAGTTTCCGGACGATCTCGAAGCGGCGACGTTTTTCGCCGACGCCGCGATGAACCTGCGTCCCTGGAATCTGTGGGCGCCCGATGGGACGCCCAATCCGGGCACGGAGGAAATCGTCCAGACCCTCGAGGGCGTGCTCGCTCGAGCGCCGAATCACCCCGGCGCCATCCATCTTTACATCCACGCTGTCGAGGCGAGCGCCAAGCCGGGCCGCGCCGAAGCGGCCGCCGACCGCTTGCTCAAGCTCATGCCCGGCGCCGGGCACGTCGTCCACATGCCGTCCCACATCTACTGGCGTGTGGGGCGCTACGCGGACGCGGTGGCCGCCAACACGGCGGCGGTCGAGGCGGATCGCGCGTACTTCAAGACGTCCACGCCGAGCCCGATCTACCGGGGGCTCTACCATCCCCACAACATCGACTTCATCTGGCAGTCGGCGAGCATGCAGGGGCGGAGCGCTCTGACCATTCGCGCCGCTCGTGAGTTCGCGGCCTCGGCGCCGCCCGAGATGATCAAGCAGATGCCGGACATGGAGACGGCGCCGGTGGCCCCCATCGTCGTCCTCGCCCGATTCGGCCGCTGGGACGACGTGCTCGGGCTCGCGGCGCCGCCCGCCGAGTGGATCTACACGACCGGCGTCTGGCGGTACGCGCGCGGCCTGGCCTTCAACGCGAAGGGCGATGCGGCCGGCGCCCGCCGCGAGCTGGCGGAGCTCGAGACCTTGCTGCGCTCGGTGTCGCCCGCGCGCAGCCTCGCCTTCTTCTTCCGCGCGAAGAACGTCCTGCAGCTGGCGGCGAACGTGCTGGCGGGAGAGATCGCGGCGAAGGCCGGCGACGGCGTCACCGCCGAGCGCCTCCTGCGAGCCGCGGTGGCCGAGCAGGACGGCCACTGGTTCACCGAGCCGCCGCCCTGGTATTTCCCCGTGCGCCAGGCCCTCGGGGCCGTGCTGCTCCAGGCCGGCCGCGCCGCCGACGCCGAGCGGGTCTATCGGGAGGACCTCGAGCGTAATCCCGGCAACGGCTGGTCGCTCTTCGGTCTCGCGCAGGCCCTGAGAGCGCAGGGCAAGACCGCCGATGCCGCGAGGGCCGCCGAGCGCTTTCGGCAGGCGTGGGCGCAGGCCGACGTGACGCTCACGGCGTCGAGGTTCTAGGCGTTACTTTCTCTTCTGGATGACCTCGGCGAGCTCGCGCGCCCGCTCGGCGTCGAGCGCGCCGAGGCGCTCGAGGACTCGCCGGGCGTCGTCCAGTCGGCCCATCAGGACGTACGCCTCGCCTAGATACTCGAGCGCCTCGGGGAAGTTCGGCCGCAGCCGCAACGCCTCGTCGTAGGCCTGGAGGGATTCCACGTACCGCCCCTGGTTGCGCAGCGCGTAGCCGAGCTCGTTCCACGCCTCCGGGAACGCGGCGCGCGCGGTGATCGCGTCGCGGAACGCGGCGACGGCCGTGGACCAGTCCTTCGCGACGCGGGCGCGGACGCCTCGATTGAACTCGCTCTCCGCACTGCCTTCGGCCGGCGGCTGCCGGACTGGATCCGCAGCGGGCGAGCTGGGCTCGGCCAGGCACACGGCGGGCGTCAGCATCGCGACCGTCAGCGCGACCGCCACCGCGAATCTCATCCTCATCGCAGTGTAGCGCGGCCACCCTTCGCGGCCTCGCGCGCGCTCAGGAGGCTCTCGACGGCTCGCAGGTCGGCTTCCGTGTCCACGCCGATCGTCGGCTCGGTCGTCTCCGTCGCGACGATCGCGATGCCGTTCTCGAGGAACCTGAGCTGCTCGAGCTTCTCGGTGAGCTCGAGCGGCGAGGGAGCCAGGCGATGGAAGGCGTCGAGCGCCGCCTTCCGATACGCGTAGAAGCCCGGATGCTTCCAGCGGACGACGCCGATCCCGTCCCGGTCGTACGGGACCGGATACTTGGAGAAGTACAGCGCGCGGCCGTCCACGCCGCAGACGACCTTGTTCACGTTCGGGTTGTCCGCCTCGTCGGGCAAGAGGCGGATCCGGAGTGTCGACACCTGGGTGTCCGGGCGCTCGCGGAACGGCGCGACCAGCAAGCGGATGTGGGAGGGCGTCGTCAGCGGCTCGTCGCCCTGGATGTTCACGTAGACGTCGGCGGCGTGCGTCTGGGCGACCTCCCAGATCCGGTCCGTTCCCGACGGATGGTCGGACGAGGTCATGACCGCGGGGATGCCGAAGCGGGTGCAGGCGCTCACGACCTCCGGGGAATCCGTGGCCACCAGCAGGTCGTCCAGGTCCGGTGCCCGGCGCGCCGCCTCCCACACGTGGACGAGCAGGGGCTTCCCGACGATCTCGCGCAGGACCTTGCGCGGCAGCCGCGTGGATTGGAGCCGCGCGGGAATGACTCCCAAGACGCGAAGCGGGGATCTCTCGCTCACGGGAAGGTGCGCAGGGTGCGGAGCTGCGACGCGCGCGCGTCGGCGCCGGCGCCGGGCGCGAACGGCACAATCACCGGCTGCGTGAGCCCGGCGCGCGCGAACTCGGCGATGCGCTCGCGGCAGAACGCCCCTGGCCCCACGACACCGAGGCCGTCGAGGAACCGTCGCGACACCTGCTTGACCGCGCCGGCACGGTCGCCGGCGCGCCACGCGGCGTTGACCGCGTCGACCTCGTCGGCGAAGCCGGCGCCCCGGAAGAAGCTCGCGTAGACGTCCACGGTCGCGTAGCCCGTGATGTCGCGCGCCAGCGCCTCGCGCGCTCCGGCCGCGTCGTCGGTGACGCACGTGCGGATGAACGACGCGATCTCGAAGTCGGCGAGCGTCCGGCCCGCCTTGCGCGCGCCGCCTTCCAGATGCTGGATCGAGACGGGAACGGTCTCGGGCGGGATCCAGTTCAGCACGACGCCGTCGGCGATCTCTCCCGCCAGCTCCAGCATCTCGGGGCCGAGCGCCGCCAGCACGACGCGCACCGGCCGGGCCGGTGGCGGCGCCGTCAGCCGGAAGTTCTTCACCCGGTAGAACTTGCCCTCGAAGGTGACGCGCTCTCCGGAGGCGACCATGCGGATCACCTGCACCGCTTCGCGGATCTG
Organism: Candidatus Rokuibacteriota bacterium; assembly: GCA_003221515.1. Taxonomy (GTDB): domain Bacteria; phylum Methylomirabilota; class Methylomirabilia; order Rokubacteriales; family CSP1-6; genus AR31. Next base: position 44,232 of record QHSI01000128.1, on the reverse strand, counting down.
CTGGATGGCCGGCGCGAACGTGAGCCCGTGCCAGTCGCCGACGATCACGCGGCTCGAGAGTCCGATGCCGAGTACGACGCGGCCCGGTGCCAGATGGTTGAGGGTCGCCGCGGTCTGGCCCAAGACGACCGGCGTGCGCGTCTGGACCGGCAGGACCGCCGAGCCCACGTGGAGCCGCTCGGTGTGGCCGGCGATCGTGGTCATGAGGCTGATCGCGTCGTAGCCCGAGGCCTCGCCGGTCCACGCCATGTGGTAGCCACGCGCCTCCGTCTCGCGCGCGACGGCCACGAACTCGGCCGCGGGGAGTGCGGCGAACGGCGCCAGGACGATACCCAGCCGCGCCTTCTGATCGTTCACGTGGATTTCCCTTCGTGGATGTGTCGGTGGCGCGCCGCGAGTATAGCGCGTCAGGGGTGACCGTGATCGTGGTGGATGTCCGGAGTGTGCGGGTGCTCGTGCTCCAGCGCGCCCGTCGAATGCGTATGGCCGTGGGGCTCCGCCCCCTCCCGACCCGAGTGCGCGTGCCGGTGATGCGCGTCGGTGACGTGCACGTGCGCATGGCTGGCCGCCGCGTGTCGGTGCGTGTGCGCGTGGCGCTCGCCGACCAGCAGCCAGGTCGCGAGCGCCATCAGCCCCGCGGCCACGAGGAGGCCCGGCGTGGGCGGCTCGTCGAGCAGCAGAATGCCACCGGCCGCGCCGAAGAACGGCGCGGTGGCGAAGTAGGCGCCGGTCCGCGCGGCGCCCAGATCGCGCATCGCGAGGATGAACAGGGCGAGGCTCGTGCCATAGCTCACCGCGCCGAGGGCCATCCCGAGGCCGATCGTCCGCGGCCCCGGCAGCGACTCGCCCGCGGCGAGCGCCAGGACGGTGTTGACGGTCCCGGCGCCGAGCCCCTTGACCATCACGATGAGCAGCGGGTCACCCTCGGCGATGAGGCTCGTCAGGTTGTTGTCGAGCGCCCACAGCACGCACGCGAGGGCGACCGCGACGAACCCGGCGACGCTCGTCAGGCTGCCGGGCGCCCAGCCGAGCGCGACCCCACCGAGCGCCATGACGACGGCGGCGCCGCCGACGCGCGCGCCCAGGTGCTCGCCGAAGACGGCGCCGGCCAACAGGGCTGTGAAGACGACCTCGAGGTTGAGCAGCAGCGCCGTGGACGCCGCCGGGCTTCGCGAGAGACCCCAGAGGAGCAGCGGCGGCGCCAGCACGCCGCCGGCCAGCACGACGCCGGCGAGAATCCATCGGTCGCGCGCCGTCAACCGCCGGCCGACCGCGGGCCGGCGACGCCACCCCACGCGGGCGAGCCCGAGGAACGCGCCGGCGCCCAGATAGAGCAACCCGGCGAGCAGCAGGGGGGACGCCGAGGCGAGCAATAACTTCGCGAGCGGAGCGCTCAGCCCGAACCCGAGCGCCGCGATCAGCGCATAGAGGATCGCCATGACGTTGCGCCGCCATTGTACTCAACGTCACCCCTCGAGAGAGTGACGCGTGAGGCGCGCGGCTCGCCGTATCATGGCCACCGGAGGCTCCACGCATGGGTCTGCTCGACGGCAAGCGAGGGATCGTGTTCGGCGTCGCCAACAAGCGGTCGATCGCGTGGGCGATCGCTCAGGCGCTCTCCGGCGCCGGCATGCGGCTCGCGTTCACCTATCAAGGGGAGCGGCTGAAGGAGAACGTGGAGGAGCTCGCGGCCACGCTGCCCGGCTCGCTGGTCTATCCGTGTGACGTCAGCTCCGACGGCGAGGTCGCGGCCGTCTTCGCGAGCGTCGGGCGCGACCTCGAGCGGCTCGACACGCTCGTCCACTCCGTCGGCTTCGCCCGGCGCGAGGACCTCGAGGGCACCTTCGTCACGACCGAGCGTGAGGGGTTTCGAGTCGCGCACGACGTGTCGGCCTACTCGCTGGTCGGGCTGACGCGCGCCGCGCTGCCCCTGCTCGAGCGGTCCGACGGGCCGTCGGTGCTCGCGATGACGTACCTGGGCTCCGAGCGCGTCGCTGCCGGCTACAACGTCATGGGCGTCGCCAAGGCCTCGCTCGAGGCCGCGGTGCGCTACCTCGCGGCCGATCTCGGCCCGCGCGGGATTCGCGTGAACGCGATCTCGGCCGGCCCGGTCAACACGCTCGCCGCCCGCGGCATCCGCGGCTTCACCGACATGCTCAAGCACCACGCGGACAGGGCGCCGCTGCGCCGCAACGTCGAGCTGCGCGAGATCGGGGACACGGCGCTGTTCCTCGCGTCCCGCATGGCCTCGGGGATCACTGGCGAGGTGATCTACGTCGACTGCGGTTACCGCATCATGGCGGTCTGAGCGTCCTGGCCGGCGACGGAGTGATCTCGCGGCTCGCTCCCGAGCTCGTCCTGACCGAGACGGGCCTGGCCTCGGGCCGAGTGGTGACCATCGACGGCGGACGCATCGCATCGATCGAGCCCCTCGAGCGCCTCCGACCCGGCGACGTCGCGCTGGCCGGCAAGGCGCTGCTGCCCGGCACGGTCAACGCGCACTGCCACACCTTCCAGTCGCTCCTGCGGGGCCTGGGCGACGACCTCGACTTCATGGGCTGGCGCGATCGCGTGCTGTACCCGTTCTCGCAGCGGCTGAGCCGCCGCGCGATCGCGCTCGGCGCCTCCTTCGCGTTCGCCGAGATGCTCCTGCACGGGGCCACGACCTGTGTGGATTTCTTCTACCTCCAGGACGACGGCAACGAGAACGCCGAGGCGGTGATCGAGGCGGCGCGCGCCGTCGGGATCCGTCTCGTCCTCGCACGCGCCATGTACGATTGGGAGGGCGCGCCCGCGCGCTACCGGGAGACGGTGGCCGATGCGACCCGCCGGACGCGCGAGCTGATGACCGCACATCGGCGCGCCGAGACCACGCTGATCCAGCCCGCGCCGCACAGCCCGCACGGCGCGTCGCCGGCGATGATCAGGGCGGGGTGGGAGCTCGCGGAGGATGAGGACACGCGCTTCCACATCCACGTGGCCGAGGGACAGTACGAGGGCGAGCGGACGCGACGCGAGCACGGCGCCACCCCCATCCGCTATCTCGACGGCCTCGGCGTGCTCGGCCCGCGGATGATCGGTGTCCACTGCGTTTGGCTGGACGACGAGGAAGTCAGGCTGATGGGCGCCCGGCGCGCCGCGCTCGCCTACTGCCCCAGCTCCAACATGTTCCTGGGTGACGGGATCACGCGGGTGCCGGAGCTCCTGGCCGCGGGAGTTCGGGTCGCGCTCGGCACCGACGGCGGCTGCACCAACAACCGCCTCTCGGTCTTCGAGGAGATGCGGATGACGTCGCTGCTGCAGCGCGTGCGCCTCCTCGACGGCGGGGCGATCGACGCCGCCACGGTGTTCGGGCTCGGCACCCGGTCGGGCGCCGAGGTGCTCGGCCTCGAGGCCGGTGTGCTGGCGCCGGGCGCGCTCGCCGACCTCGTCGCGGTGGACCTCGACGACGCGTCGCTCCACCCGAGGACGGACGTGTTGAAATCGATCGTCTACGCGATGTCGCCGCGCGCGGTGACGGACGTGTGGGTCCACGGGCGCCGAGTCGTCGCGCGCGGGCGGCTCGTGACGGTCGACGCGGGCGCGCTACTGGCGAGCGTTCGTGAGGTGACGAGAGGCTGGTCGATCTAGCGGCTCGGGCCGGGCGGCCGGGGGCCCGTCGGCTCCCTGCATCTTGGTCATCTTGCAGTTGCCCTCGAAGAAGACGCCTTCCTCGACGACCACCACCGGCGCCTCCACGTCGCCGAAGACCCGCGCCGAGCCGCGTAGCTCGACGCGCTCGCTGGCCACGACGTTGCCGACCACCTCGCCATTGATGAAGACGATGCCGGCGCGGACGTTGGCGTGGACGGCGCCCTTCTCGCCGATGATCAGGGTGTCACTGGAGACGATCTCGCCGCTGAACTTGCCGTTCATCATGACCGTCCCGTGGAAGGTGAACTTCCCCTCGATCTCGGATCCTTCGTCGATGAAGGCGGTGAGGTCGCTGCCTTTGGGCGTGGCCGCGTGCTTACGCTTCTTCCACATCATGGGCGTCGTCTCCCGCGGGCCTGGCTATCGCGGCGCGCCGAAATGCACCGGTTGCTTGTCGTCGGCCATGTAGACGGGCCGCGAGTCGTGTGTCAGCTCGTTCATCTTCGTGACGTTGCCGTTGAAGAAGCCACCCTTGGAGATCACCAGCGAATCGGTCGTGATGCTGCCGCTGACGTGGCCGGTCTCGGTGATCTCGACGTTGCCGGTCGCGACCATGGTGCCCTCGTAGTGCCCCATGATGATCGCGTCGACGGTCTGGACGTTGGCGTGCACGATTCCTTTCTCGCCGATGACCAGCTTGCCGCCGACGTTCAGCTCGCCGCCGACCTCGCACTCGACTTGGATCGAGTCCGCGATGTCGAACTTGCCATCAATGCGGGCGCGCTCGCCGATGATCGTCAGCAGCGGGACCGAAGCGGTGGGCTTGCCGTTTTCCGAGGCTGGCAGCGGCCCCTGCTTCTGGGCGCCTTTCTGAGTCGTGAACATCGAGAGCTCCTTATACTGTGAGTCCGCTCGAATGAGCGCGGGAGATCAGAATTGCACCCCCGCGCGCGGGGTGTCAACTTCGAAGGGCCACACCGCGGGTCGTGTATTCGCGCGCGATTCACGCCTCCCGTTGTATCGCGCGCGTCTCCGGCGAAATCGCAAAAGGCCCGTGGACGTTACGAAAATCGCGTGCGAACGACCGCACCGACCGCCGTCGGCCCGTCGAGGACCCCGCGGACGCGAAGCGAAGTCGAGGAGCGTCACGGCTCCGCCGGGCGCTTCCGAGCGACGGGGCTGCGGGGGGCCGGTCGGGGCCCCTCGGAGCTACCGACGGACCGGTTTGCCGGCGATCGCCGCGGCGACCCGCGGCCCGGCATTGCTGGTTCCCGTGACGAATCTCAACGTCGGCCCCAGCGCCTTCTCCCCGATCACTCCCGCCATGTAGAGCCCGTTGACCGAGGTCTGAAGGCCCGTGGTGAGCACTGGATATCCGTCGTCGCACGTTCGGATTGCCCGCCGCAGCGACCCGTCGAGAATGTCGTACTTCGAGACATCGACGGTGTAGCCGGTCCCCAGCACGACTCGGTCCACGCACGTCGTGCCACCGTCGCTCAGCGCGAGCTTCAGGCCATCCGCGACCACGTCCACACGTTCCACACGGACCCCCGCTCTCACCGGCACGCCCTTGAGCCTGGTCGGTAGCCAGTACGCGCCGATCGGCTTCGTGGCCACCTTCGCCAGAGCCGCCTGGGCTTCGGGGGATCGCCGCCGGAACTTGTCAGGATCCGCAATTATTCTGACCGTCCTGAATCGGCCCAGGTCGGTCGGCGGTATCACCATGTGGGAGAATCGCGTCAGCGGTCCCGGGGTGAGTTTCCTGAAGAGCTTCGTCCGCCACGGATAGGCGAGATACTCGATGCCCGCCGAGCGCGTGAGGATCTCAACGTCCGCGCCGCTTTCATGGAGGAGCGCCGCACCCTCGAGTGCGCTCTGCCCTCTCCCCAGGACCGCGACGCGCTTGCCCCTGAATTGCGCAGGATCAGCGAGATCCGAGGAGTGAGGCGCGAGCTCTCGAGGCACATGCGCGAATTGCGGCGGTCGGTGCGTGAATAGTCCGATACCGAGCGCCAGGACGACAGAGCGCGCCAGAAGTCGCTCGCCGTCCTCCAGGGAGAGAGCGAAGACATCGCCGTCGTAGGCGATGCTTCGCACCTGGCGGGTATCGAGATTCCGAACGACCTGCCGCTGGAACCACTGCCCATAGGCTATGAAGTCCTCTACGGGGATCGGTTCCGTCACTGGGCTTCCCGTCATTCGCTGGTAGGCGGCGAGCGATAGCTGCTCGTGCGGCGCGGCGATACTGGATGCCTCGATGTGCGAGCGGAGGAGCATCCGTCTCGGCATGTGCTCCTTCCAAAACGCCATCGGTCGGCCGATGACGTACGGCTCGACATCCGCCTCCTGTAGATATGCGGCGATGCTCAGCCCATAGGGGCCCGCGCCCACGACAATGGCGTCCTGTTTCTGCATCGGCTAGCCTCTCGCTCCAATGAAATCGCTCACAGAGCGCCGGCTCCGCCGGGGCGCTTCCGAGCGCGGGGGGTTGGGGGGGCCCGCCGAGGCCCGCCAGCGAACTAAAAGGAACGGATCAGGCGCTCGACCCGCTCGTCGTGGGACTGGAACGGATCCTTGCAGAGGATCGTCTCGCGCTCCGGGTCGTTGAGCTTCAGGTAGACCCAGTCGACGCGATAGTCCTTGCCCTTCAAGTTCGCCTGCCGGATGAACTCGCCGCGCAGCCGGGCTCGGGTGGTCTGAGGCGGCACGTGTTTGGCCTGCTCGATCGTCTCGTCGTCGGTGATCCGGTCCACGTGGTCGTTGCTGACCAGGCGGTAGTAGACGCCCTTGTCGGGCCGGATGTCGTGGTACTGCAGGTCCAGCAGCGACACCTTCGGGTCACGCCAGGAGAGGCGGTGCCGGTTCATGAAGTTGTCGATGAGCTGCCGCTTGATGACCCAGTCGAGCTCGCGCCCGAGCTGCATCGGGTCGCTCTCGAGCTTGGTGAGGGTGTCCGTCCAGCGCACCAGCACGTCTTTGGTCGTGGGATCGGCGCTGATCGAGTTGACGTAGCGCGTGGCGTACTCGAGGTACTCGAGCTGCAGCTGGAGCGCCGTGATCGAGCGCCCGTCCTTCAGCTTGATCGCCTCCCGCAGCGTCGGATCGTGCGAGATATCGCGAATCGCCTGGACCGGCGACTGCAGTGAGTAATCACGGTCGAAGAAGCCGTCCTCGATCATGTCGAGCACGAGCGCGGTCGTACCGATCTTGAGATAGGTGGCGACCTCGGACATGTTCGAATCGCCGACGATGACGTGAAGGCGGCGATATCGCTCGGCATCGGCGTGCGGCTCGTCGCGCGTGTTGATGATCGAGCGCGATGACGTCGTGGCGCCCGAGATCTCCTGGCAGATGTGCTGCGCGCGCTGCGAGAGGCAATAGTGGAAGCCCCGCGGCGTCTGGAGCACCTTGCCGGCGCCCGCGAAGATCTGCCGGGTGACGAAGAAGGGGATCAGGGCCTCGGCGAGCCGCTGGAACGACACGTCGCGGCTCACCAGGTAGTTCTCGTGGCAGCCGTAGGAATTCCCGGCCGAATCGGTGTTGTTCTTGAAGAGCAGGATGTTGCCGGAGATCCCGTCCTCGCGCAGACGCTTCTCGGCCTGGTGCAGCAGATCCTCGACGATTCGCTCGCCGGCCTTGTCGTGGATGACCAGCTCGGCGACGTCGTCGCACTCGGGCGTCGCGTATTCCGGGTGGAATCCGGTGTCCAGATACAGCCGGGCGCCGTTTTCCAGGAACACGTTGGCGTTGCGGGCGCCGGGAATGACCTTCTCGAACAGGTAGCGAGCGACGTTGTCCGGGGACAAGCGGCGCTGGCCGTTCAGGGTGCAGGTGAGACCGTACTCGTTCTCGAGGCCGAAGATCCGCCGCTTCATGAGCCTGCTTCAGACTAGCACGGCTTACCTCGCCGTGCCCAAGAGTTGGCTGAGCGCCTCCAGCGGGATCCGCCGGAACTTGCGCCGAGCCTTGGTGCGGTCCAGGACCGCGACCTCGAGGTCGCGCTCCGTCAGCGTCTTGTTCTGCGTCACGGTCAACGCGCGCACGCCGAGCTGCACCGCGTCGTTGAGCGTCATGTTCTCGCGGTAGTGATCCTTGAGAAAGCGGCGAATCTCGTCGGCCTGGCCACCCATCGCCGCGTAGTTCCGCTCGTCCTCGATCGTGCCGTCGTAGAGGATGTGATAGATCTCGCTCTTCAGGCCGTTGGCGTCGCCGACCTCGGCCACCAGCACCTCGACCTCGAACGGCTTGATGTCCTGCGTGAAGATGTTGCCGAGCGCCTGGGAATACGCGTTGGCCAGCGCCTTGGCCGTCACGTCGCCGCGGCTGTACGAGTAGCCCTTCACGTCGGCGTGGCGGATGCCGGCGATCCGGAGGTTTTCGAACTCGTTGTACTTGCCGACGCCGGCGAACGCGATCCGATCGTAGATCTCCGAGATCTTGTGCAGGAGCGTGGACGGGTTCTCGGCCACCAGGAGAATGCCTTCGCCGTACTCGAGGGTGACGATGGACCGGCCGCGCGCAATGCCCTTGCGGGCATACTCGGCCTTGTCCTTCATCATCTGCTCGGGGCTCACGTAGTAGGGCAGCGGCATGATCTAGGCCCCGTTTCCGGTGCGGGTTCGCTCGCTCAGGATCTCCTCGCAGACGCGTCGCACTTCCTCCTCGGGCACGTCGCCGAAGCCGGAGCGGGTGATGGTCTTCACCGACGGGAAGATTCCGCGCACCAGGTCGGGACCGCCGGTGCCGACGTCCTCGTCGGCGGCGTCGATGAGCGCCTCGAGGGCGACGCGCAGCGCTTCGTCGCGTCCCATGTCGCGCTTCCAGAGCTTCTTCAGCGAGTCCCGCGCGTCCTTCGAGCCCGAGCCCTGCGCGTCGAAGTTGGTCTCCTCGTAGCGGCCGCCGGTGATGTCGTACTTGAACAGCCGCCCCGCGCCGGCCTTCTCGTCGAATCCGGCGAAGATCGGGACCACCACCAGCCCCTGCATCGCGGCCGGCAGGTTCATCCGGATCATCTGGCTCAGGCGGTTCGCCTTGCCGTCGAGCGAGAGGTTCTCGCCCTCGACCTTCTCGTAGTGCTCGAGCTCGGTCTGGAACAGCTTGGCCATTTCCATGGCCGGGCCGGCGGCGCCGGCGATGCCGACGCCGGAGAGCTCGTCCGACTTGAAGATCTTCTCGATGCGGCGGCTGGCCACCTGATAGCCGGCGGTCGCCTGGCGGTCGCCGGCCATGATCACGCCGTCACGATAGCGCACGGAGAGGACGGTGGTGCCGTGGACGGGCTCGACCACGTTGGGCGTCGGCGCTGGCGTCACGCCCGGGACCAGGTGCGGCGACTCCCGGCGCAGCAGGTCGACGAAGCTCGAGTTCGAGTAGTCGCTGAACAGCGAACGCCAGCGCTCGTCGTTCACGGTCACATCCCGGAGGCGCGCGAGATGTTGCGCAGCAGGTCGGCGGCGGTCGGCGACTCGGTCAGCAGCTGGCGGACGTGCGCCTCGGTGCCACGCAGCGGCTCCAGCATGAAGATCTTCTTGAGCGGGCCCTCCTTCAGATCGAAGATCACGGAGTCCCAGCTCGCCGAGACGATCTCGTCCGCGTAGCGCTGCAGGCACATGCCCCGGAAGTACGCGCGGGTGTCCTTGGGCGGATCGTACATGGCCTTGGCGATCTCGTCGTCGGTCGCGATCCGGTCCACCGCGTCGGACTCCTCGAGCTTGTAGAAGAGGCCCTTGCCGGGGCGGATGTCGTGGAATTGCAGATCGATCATCTGCACGCGCGAGTCGTTCCACTCGAGGTCGTGCTTCGCCATGTAGTTCTCGATCAGCTGGCGCTTGATGACCCAGTCGAGCTCGCGCCCGAGCTGCATCGGGTCGTCGGCCAGGCGGTCGAGGGTCGACTCCCACCGCGCCATCACCTCGCGCACCCACGGCTCGGCCTCCCGGTCGCGGTAGTAGCGATGCGCCATCGCCAGGAACTCCCGCTGCAGGTCCACCGCGGTGATGGAGCGGCCGTCCTTGAGCCGGATCGTCTCGCGGCAGGTGAGGTCGCGCGATGCCACGCGGAAGGCGCCCACCGGCCCATCCACCGAGAGGTCGCGCTCGATGAAATCGTCCTCCACCATGCTGAGCACGATCGCCATCGTGCCGACCTTGAGGTAGTTCGAGACCTCGCTCATGTTGGCGTCACCGACGATGACGTGGAGCCGCCGATACTTCTCGGGGTCGGCGTGCGGCTCGTCGCGTGTGTTGATGATCGGGCGCGAGTGCATCGTCTCGAGGCCGACTTCGGTCTCCAGGAAGTCGGCCCGCTGCGAGATCTGGTAGTCGCAGGGATCGGCGTTGTTCTCGGCGCCCACCTTGCCGGCCCCGGTGAAGATCTGGCGGCTCACGAAGAACGGCATCATGTGCTGGACGATGCGGGCGAACGGCACCTTCCGATCCATCAGGTAGTTCTCGTGGGTGCCGTACGAGTTGCCCTTGCTGTCCGTGTTGTTCTTGTAGATCAGGATCCGTTGCTCGGGGGGCGAGACGGCCTCGGCGCGCTGCCGCGACAGGTTCAGGATCCGCTCGCCGGCGCGGTCCCAGATGACCAGATCCCGGGGGTTCGTCGTCTCCGGGCTCGAGTACTCCGGGTGCGCGTGGTCGACGTAGAAGCGCGCGCCATTCGACAGGATGAGGTTGATGAGGCGCGATTCCTCTTTCGAGGTGCCCTCCTTCTCCTCCATGTACTCGAACCCCCGAGCGTCGCGCAGCGGGCTCTCCGCCTCGTAATCCCATCGGACGCGCGACGAGCGGAACGTCTCGTAGGAGTTGATCAGCAACAGGGAGGACAGGATCGGATTGAAGTCCGGCTGATTCTTGACCGTGATCCCGTACTCGGTCTCGATACCCATGACTTTCGGGATCGCCATTGCTGTCCTCTCTGAAGGCTAGAAAGAACGCCCCCGGTCGACGGGCCCCGGGGGCGAAAATTGGGGGCACCGCGCACCCCCCATTGGCTGGGGGGCGCGACGCCCCCTCGTCGTTACAGGTACTGACCCGTGTTGACGACTTTCTCCACGCTCCGCTGCTTCTCTTTCGTCTCGCCCATGAGCGGCTTGACGTACACGATGCGCTCGCCCTTCTTGCCGGCGATCTTCGCCCAGTCGTCGGGGTTGGTGGTGTTGGGCAGGTCTTCGTTCTCCTTGAACTCCTCGCGAACGGCGGTGAGCAGGTCGTCGACCATGATGCCCTTCTCGCCGCCCGCGATGTAGCGCTTCAGCGCGAGCTTCTTGGCTCGGCGAACGACCGACTCGATCATGGCGCCCGAGGAGAAGTCCTTGAAGTACAGGACCTCCTTGTCACCGTTCGCGTAGGTGACTTCCAGGAAGCGGTTCTCCTCGCTGAGGCTGTACATGGCTTCCACCGTCGTGCTGATCATCGACGGGATCACGGTCGCGATCTCGGCGCCCTGGGTCTCCGACTTGGCGAACGGGATGTCCGCGGTCAGGTACTTGGCGAAGATGTCGGCCGCCGCGGGGCGGTCCGGACGCTCGATCTTGATCTTCACGTCGAGACGGCCCGGCCGCAGGATGGCCGGATCGATGAGGTCCTGCCGGTTGGAGGCGCCAACGACGATGACGTTCTTCAGCCCCTCGACGCCGTCGATCTCGGCCAGCAGCTGCGGCACGATCGTGGTCTCGACGTCGGAGGAGATGCCGGTACCGCGGGTGCGGAACAGCGCGTCCATCTCGTCGAAGAAGACGATGACCGGCACGTCCTCGGCCGCCTTCTCCTTGGCCTTGAGAAAGATCTCGCGGATCTTGCGCTCGGTCTCGCCGACGTACTTGTTGAGGAGCTCCGGACCCTTGATGTTGAGGAAGAAGCCCTTGATCTTCTCGCCCCGCTTCTCGGAGATCTTCTCGGCGAGGTTGTTGGCCACCGCCTTGGCGATCATGGTCTTGCCGCAGCCGGGAGGCCCGTAGAGCAGCACGCCCTTGGGCGGCGTGAGCTTGTGCTCCTTGTAGTAGTCCGCGTAGAGGTACGGGAGCTCCACCGCGTCCTTGATTGCCTCGATCTGGTCGCCGAGGCCACCGATATCGTCGTAGCCGATGTCGGGCACCTCTTCGAGCGTGAGGTCTTCGACCTCGCTCTTCGGCAGCTTCTCGAGGAGGTATCCGCTCTTCGCGTCGAGGAGCAGGTGATCGCCGGTCTTCAGGCGCAGCGTGCGCAGCGGCTCGGCGATGATGGCGACTTTCTCCTCGTCGGCGCGGAGCGTGACGAGCGCGCGCTCGGTGTCGAGCTGCTCCTTGAGGATGACGACCTCGCCCTGGATCTCGTAGCTGGCCGCCTCGATGACGTTGAGCCCCTCGTTGAGGATGAGCTCTTGTCCGGGCTTCAGCGTCTCCGCCTTGATCGAGGGATGGAGGTTCACCTTCACCTTGCGGCCCTGCGAGAGAATGGTGACGGTGTTGTCCTCGTTGACGGCCAGGTACACGCCGTACGTCGACGGCGGCGCGCAGAGCTTGTCGACTTCTTCCTTCAACGCGGTGATCTGCTCGCGCGCCTCGTAGAGCGCGTTGACGAGCTTCTCGTTCTGGTTGAAGGCCTGCACGAGCTGCCGATTCGCCTCGCGTAATTTGTTCTCGAGGACCATGAAATCTTTGGGCGTGTCCTCGAGCTTCTTGCGCAGGTGAACGGTCTCGGCCTCGAGCGACCGGATGTACGCTTGGAGGTCCTGGACTTGGATCTCGTACTCCGTGAGACGACGGCGCGAACTGGAATCTGACATAGAAGCGGGGAGGAACTTTGAGAAGCCCTCGCGACTCGGGCTACTCTTCTTGTCGAACTCCTTCATAGCCCATCCCTTCTCACTTGACCCCCTGTGCGCCGCTCAAGCACACGCATTCGCCGTGCTCAAAGTATAGGCGGCACTGAAAAAGAAAGTCAAGGTTGGTCGGTAACTTACCGCCAGTTGACGCGCTGAATTTGCTGCGTTTTTCGACACCCGTCAGCTCCATTGCCACCCCGGCCCCCTGCGAACGACTCACTCTGCTCATATCGTCAGCAATTTTCGTACCCGCTCGATGTTCTGCTCTCCTCTCGAAACGAGTGGCATGAATAGGGGGGTTCCACGTATAAAGACTTCGATGCGAGTGCCTTCGCTGGATCGCGTCACTGCCGTTCTGGCTCCACTCGTGACGGTCATTGTGACGTTCCTGGTCATCGTGGTGACGCTCCTGGTCGTACGCCCGCCCGTGCCCTCGTCGGCGCAGGGCGTCCCGCCGGACGCCGGAGTCCGCCGTGAAGTGCGCATCGGCGCGCCGGGCGTTCCGTCCGTCCTCGATCCCGGCACCGCGCTCGAGGGAACCGTCCCGCTCATCGCCCGCCAGGTCTTCGACACGCTGGTGGTCTGGCGCGAGGGGAGCACCGAGATCGATCCGGCGCTGGCCACCCGCTGGACCGCGTCCCGGGATGGACTCGTGTGGTCGTTCACCCTGCGCGAAGGTGTCAAATTCCACGACGGGACGCCGCTCACCTCGACAGAGGTCGCCGCAAGCTTCGAGCGCCAGCTGCAGCCCGAGACCCAGAGCGCGGGCCGGGCCTGGCCGGCGCTGCTCCGAGGGGCTCCCGGCGTCGTGAAGGAGTTCCGGACGCCGAGCCCACGGACCGTTCAGATCGTCCTGTCGCAGCCTTACTCGCCGTTGCTCACCGTGCTCGCCCATCCAGGTCTGGGCGTCGCCAAGCTCTCGACGGCGGCCGACGGCACCGGACGCCTCGTGGGCACCGGTCCCTATCGCATCGTCGACGCCTCCGGTGGCCGACTGGCCCTCGAGGCGATTTCCGGTCACTGGGCAGGGCAGCCGCGGTCGGATCGGCTGGTCTTTCTCGAGGTGAGCACCGACGACCAGGCCGAGGCCGAGATCGACTCCCGATCGCTCGACATCTGGTTTCCGGCGGGCCCGCCCCGGCGCTCAGATGGCGCGCTCTCGACACCGGGGCTCCGCATCGGATATCTCGCGTTCCAGACCGAGAAGGAGCCTTTCTCTCGCAAGCCGCTCCGTCACGCGGTCGCCGCCGCGCTGGATCCCGCCGTTCTCGGCGTGACGCTCGATCGGGCGGCGGTGCCCCTCCAGTCGTTCCTACCACCGGGCATCTGGGCACGCCGCGAAGGCTCGCCGATCCTCGGCGGAAGCCGCGCGACGGCACGCGCGCTGGCCCGCGAGGGCGGTTGGCCGAAGGAATCGAAGATCACGCTGCTGGTCCCGACCCAGACCGTCCCGCTCGATCTGCCCAAGCTGGCCGAAGCGATTCAGCTGCTCCTCGGTTCGGACTCGATGCCGTTGAGCGTCCAGCCGGAGCCCGAGCCCGCGGTGCGTACGCTTCTCCAAGCCGGTGCCTACGACATGGCACTCGCCGAGGCCACGGTGGTCGGCGGCGACCCGCATCTGCTCTTGTTCCCGCTCTCGACCAGCGAGGGCGCGACGAAGGGTCCACGCGCGCTGAACTTCTCCTTTTATAGAAACCCGCGGCTCGACGACATCCTGATCCGGGCCAGTCAGCTGTCGCTCCGCTCCGAACGCCAGCGGCTCTACCAGCGCGCCCAGGCGCTGCTGGCCGACGATCTGCCGTGGATCCCGATCTACGTGCGCCTCCATTGGGCCGTGGCGCGCGCGGAGGTCAGAGGCCTGCGCCTTCATCCGACCGGATTCCACCGCCTCGACACCGTCAGCCTCGACCCGGCGCGATAGCGCCACGCCGCAGTGCTATTGTTCTGACACATGCCCTCCATCGCCGAGACGGCCGTCGAGATGATCGAATGGGTCTTCCCGGAACACGCGGGGGGGCCGGGGCAGATCCACGGCGGACGGATGATGGAGTGGATCACCAAGGCCGGCACGCTGGCCGCCTCGCGCGTCGCGCACGGCACCGTCGTCCTCGGCGCCATGGACGACATCGACTTTCTCCACCCGGTCAAGGTCGGACGGATCGCGATCCTCCGGGCGCAGGTCGAGTACGTGGGGACGAGCTCGCTGGAAGTGGGTGTGCGGGTCTTCGCCGAGGACGTCCTGACCGGAGAGCGTCAGGTCACCTTGAACTCGCACCTCGTGTTCGTCAAGGTCGGTGACGACGTCCGCCCGCGGCCCGTCGGGGCCAAGATCGAGCCGCAGGGCGCGGCCGAGGCCGCGCTGGTCGAGGCCGCGCGGGCGCGCCGCGAGCAGCGACTGGCCCGCTTCGCGGAGCGCGCGGCGCGCCTCGCCGAGAGCGCCGAGGTCGACCAGGACGCGAGCGACGTCGACGTCGGCTGGCGCTTCGAGTCCGCGCGCAGCGTGCTGCCCGAGGACGCCCTGTTCGGCAACACCATGTTCGTGGGTAAGATGCTGATGGCGGTCGACGAGGCGGGTGGGATCCTCTCGATGCGATACTGCCGGGGGCTCGTGATGACGGCGTGCCTGGACGCGATGGACTTCTACTCGCCGATCTTCACGCACGAGGTCGTCACGTTCAAGGCTGGGCTCAACCACGTGGGCACGTCGTCCCTCGAGGTCGGCGTGAAGGTGCTGGCGGAGGTGCCGTGGTCGGGCGAGACCCGCCACGCGTGCACGGCGTTCCTGACGTACGTGCACCTGGGGCCGGATCTGAAACCGCGGCCGTGTCCGCCGTACACTCCGGCCACCGCGGGCGCGCGGCGCCGATGGGAGGCCGCGCTGGCGCGGCGGGAGCGGAGGCTCGAGCGGGTGAAGGGACTCAAGGCGATGCTGCACAACGAAAGAGGGTAGGACGATGTCAGGGCACTCTCGATGGTCCCAGATCAAGCGCAAGAAGGGCAAGACGGACGTCCAGCGCGGCAAGCTCTTCTCGAAGATCCTCCGCGAGATCACGGTGGCGGCGCGCAACGGCGGCGGCGATCCCAAGGCCAACATGCGTCTCAAGGCCGCGATGGAATCTGCCAAGGAAGCGAACATGCCGCAGGACAACATGAAGCGGGCGATCCAGAAGGGCACCGGTGAGCTCCCGGGTGAGTCATACGAAGAGGTGACGTACGAGGGCTACGCGCCCGGCGGTGTCGCCATCCTCGTCCAGGTCCTGACCGACAACCGGAATCGCACCGGCCCGGAGCTCCGGCACGCCTTCGAGAAGTTCGGCGGCAACATGGGATCCTCGGGCGCCGTCGCCTGGATGTTCGAGCGCAAGGGGATCATCCAGGTGGACGCGGCCAAGATCGGAGAAGACGATCTGCTCGGCAAGGCGCTCGACGCGGGCGCCACCGATATGCGCCAGGTCGAAAAAGCTTTCGAGATCACGACCGCACCTGCTGAAATGGACACCGTCCGCGAGGCGCTCCAGCGCGCGGGCGTGCCGGTGCTCGAGGGGCAAGTCAGCTTCGTGCCGCAGTCGACGGTGCGGGTCGAGGGCAAGGACGCGACCGCCGTGGTGCGCCTGGTCGAGGCGCTTGAGGAGTTGGACGACGTCCAGTCCGTCTACGCTAACTACGACATTCCTGACGAGGTCCTCGAGGCAATCTCGGCTGCCTAGCCTCCGGGTCCTCGGCGTCGATCCCGGTCTGGTCGGGACCGGCTATGGACTGATCGAGCCCGGCCCCGGCGGGGTCGTCGTGCTCGACCGCGGCGTCATTGCAACGGGGGCCGCCCTGCCGCTCGAAGCGCGCGTGCGCCTCATCCACGACGAGATCCGGCGCCTGATCGAGGCGTCCGCCCCGGCGCTCCTTGTCCTCGAGGATCTCTACACCGAATATCGGTTCCCGCGGACGGCGCTGCTCATGGCCCACGCCCGCGGGGTGATCTGTCTGGCCGCGAGCCAGTGCGACGTGAAGGTGCTCGCGCTGGCGCCGGCGGAGGTCAAGCGCGCGGTCACCGCCCACGGCGCCGCCTCGAAGCACCAGATCCAGCACTCGGTCCAGCGGCTCCTCAAGCTCGGCGAACTGCCCAGGCCGTCCCACGTCGCGGACGCGCTCGCCCTGGCCCTCACCGGATTCTCGCGCCTGGGCGGCCGGCTGACGTGATCGCGACGCTCACCGGCCGGTTGCGGCGCAAGGTCGAGGACCGCGTGATCCTCGAGTGCGGAGGCATCGGCTACGAGGTCTTCTTGTCGCCGATCACCTACCGGCAGATCGAGCACGTCACCGCCGGGCCCGGCGACAAGGGGAGCGAGCTTGAGCTCGTCATCTACTACCACGCGACGCGCGACCAGCCGCGGCCGGTGCTGATCGGCTTCACGTCGGATCTCGACAAGGAGTTCTTCGAGAAGCTGATCACCGTGAAGGACATCGGGCCGATGGTCGCGGCGCGCGCGCTCGCGCTGCCGGTGGCCGAGCTGGCCGGCGCGATCGCGCGACAGGACGAGAAGTTCCTGCGTGGCCTGCCCGGGATCGGCCCGCAGAAAGCCAAGAACATCGTGGCGCAGCTCCAGGGCAAGGTCGCCAAGTTCGCCCTGGCGCGTCCCGACGCCGTAGCGGAGCCGATCACCGCCGCCCCGGCGCCCATTGGCGTCGAGGGGCTGCGCGAGCTCGTGTGGGAGATCATGGTCAAGCAGCTGGGCCACCGGCCGTCGGAGGCGTCGCAGCTGATCGCCGACGCGCTCCGCCGCTGCCCGTCGGTGATGACGCCGGAGGAGCTCTTCGACGAGATCTACCGCGGGGAGAAGCGGTGAGCGCGGCGCCGGCCGACGAGGGCAAGATCATGAGCCGGGTGGCGGCGCCGGAAGAGGCGCAGTTCGAGCGCCAGCTGCGGCCCCGCACGTTCGAGGAGTACGTCGGCCAGGAGCAGGCGGTCGCGAGCCTCCGGGTCTCGGTCGAGGCGGCCAAGCTCCGCCGCGAGTGCGTGGACCACGTGCTCCTGTACGGTCCGCCCGGGCTCGGCAAGACCACGCTCGCCGGGATCATCGCCAACGAGATGGGCACGACGCTCGTGACCACCTCCGGGCCGGCGATCGAGCGCGGCGGCGACCTGATGGGCATCCTGACCAACCTCGGCGAGCACGACGTGCTCTTCATCGACGAGGTCCACCGGCTCCCACGGCCGGTGGAAGAGCTCCTGTACCCGGCGATGGAAGACTTCGCCGTCAACTTCGTCATCGACAAGGGCATGCATGCGCGCGCCCTCAAGTACGCGCTGCGGCCGTTCACGCTGGTGGCGGCCACCACGCGCCCGGGCATGCTGTCGGCGCCGCTGCGGGAGCGCTTCGGGATCTTCCATCACCTGGACTTCTACTCGGAGAGCGAGCTTGCCCGGATCGTGATGCGCTCGGCGGTGATCCTGGAAGCGAAGATCGCGCCAGACGGCGCCGGGGAGATCGCGCACCGCGCGCGCGGCACGCCGCGCATCGCCAACCGTCTCCTCCGGCGCGTGCGCGACTACGCGCAGGTGAAGGGCGACGGCGTCGTCACCGAAGCGATCGCGCGGGGGGCCCTCGACAGCGAGGGCGTGGACGTGCGGGGTCTCGACCGGCTCGACCGGCGCTTCCTCACCGCGATCATCGACCATTACGGCGGCGGGCCGGTCGGCCTCGAAGCGATCGCCGCCACCATCAACGACGAGGCGGAGACGCTGTCCGAGATGGTCGAGCCGTATCTCCTCAAGATCGGCTTCGTCGTGCGGACGCCGAACGGTCGGCGCGTGACCCGCGAGGCGTATCTGCACCTGGGCAAGCGGCCGCCGGCGGCGGCCACGGGCCAGGCCGGCCTCTTCGAGTGATCTCCTGAACGACGTCGGCAAGGCGCTCATCGCGCTGGGGGCGCTGCTGGCCCTCGTCGGCGTCGTGCTCGTGCTGGCCGGACGGGTGCCGTGGCTCGGGCGGCTGCCCGGCGACATCCACATCCAGCGCGGCAGCTGGACCTTCTACTTCCCGCTCGCGACGTCGCTGCTGCTGAGCGTCGCGCTCACGCTGATCTTCTACCTGATAGGCCGCCGGTGACGCGCCTGCTCGCGGCGACCGCCATGCTGGCGCTCCTCGAGACCGCGGCGGTCGCGTCCGACACGATCCGCGTGGCGCTGGTAGAGAACGCGCGGGTCGCAGAGTTTCGAGGCGTCGACATTGAAGTGCGGGAGCTCGGCGGCTGTCCCACGTGCCCGCGGCGTGCCTGGCGCGCGGACAGCGTGAAGGCGGTCGCGACCGGGCAGGGCGTCGAGATCGATGGACGGTCGGCGACAGGCTTCCGCCTCACGAGCGATTCTCCGATCCGGCTGAACGGACGCGAGTACCCCGCCGCGCTGGAGGTCGTCAGGACCGGCGACGCCCTCACGATCGTCAACGAGCTGCGTCTGGACGAGTATCTGACCGGGGTGCTCCAGGCCGAAACCGGTGACCGATGGCCGAGCGAAGCGCTGCGCGCTCAGGCGATCGTGGCCCGGACCTATGCCGCATACCACCGGTCCCTGAACGTGGCCAAGCCGTACCACATCATCGCCTCGACCACCCATCAGATGTACACGGGGCGCGTGGCCGCGTCGTCGCCCGTCTGGAACGCGGTCCGCGACACCACCGGGCGCGTGCTCTTCTGGGAGGGCGAGCTGTTCCCGGCGTTCTACCACTCGGCGAGCGGCGGCTACACGGAGGATCCGCGCACGGTGTTCGCGGCCCGGAACATGCCCGCCCTCAAGGCGATTCGCGACGATTTCTCCACGGCGTCACCCCACTTCTACTGGAGCCTCGATCTCCGGCTCGCCGACCTGACCGAGGTCCTTCGGCGCAACGGCTACGACGTGGGGGCGGTGACGGCGATCGAAGTCGTCGAGCGCACGCCGTCGCTTCGCGTCGCGATGCTCATGGTGCACGGGGCGCGCGGCTCGGCCCGGCTCCGCGGCAACGACTTCCGGCGGATGATCGGCTACGAGACCATCAAGTCCACGCTCTTCGCCGTCGCCGTGGATGGCGCCGTCGCGCACTTCTCGGGGCGTGGCTACGGCCACGGCGTGGGTATGTCGCAGTGGGGCGCCAAGGGGATGGGGGAGCAAGGATACAAGGCCGAGCAGATCCTCGAGTACTACTACCCGGGGACGACGCTCGGCTCCCTCGGCTCGCGGTGATGGATGGACCGGCCGAGCAGAGCCACGCCGCCGGAAAGGATGACCCGGGCGACGACGCCGCTCGGAAGGGTGGACCGGGCGAGCGGAGCCACTCCGCGCCTACATCAGGCCACCCTCGGTCCGAGCCGACCTCGAGTCACCCGCTCCAATATCCAGACTTTGAAAAAGTCGACATGCGCGTCGGCGTCGTCACCGACGCGCGCGAGTTTCCCGAGGCGCGCCGCCCCGCCTACCAACTGTGGATCGACTTCGGCTCCCTCGGCGTCAAGCGCGCGAGCGCCCAGATCACCCGGCACTACCAGCCCGCTGAGTTGATCGGCCGGCGAGTGATCGCGGTCGTCAATTTTCCGCCCAAGCAGATCGGGCCGTTTCGGTCGGAGGTCCTCGTTCTCGGCGCCTACGACGAGGCGGGCGAGGTGATCCTGCTCCATCCGGACAAGCCCGTCGCGCCCGGCTCGAAGATCGGCTAAGCTCTCGCCGCGTCCCTGGGCACGGGCGTCAATCGCGCCGAAGGAGTCCCGACCATGAGAGTGGGCATCTCGCTGACCAGCAGTCACGCCGTGAAGGATCCCCGCGAGGGCGCGCGCTTCATGATCGAGCGCGCCGCCGCCGCGCATCGCTCGGGCCTCGACTCGCTCTTCGTCGGCGACCACCACTCGACGCCGGCGCCCTACTATCAGAACGTCCCCATCCTCGGCCGCCTGCTGGCCGAGTGGGGCGGGGCGCCGGCCGGGTGCCTGTTCCTGCTGCCGCTCTGGAACCCGGTCCTGGTGGCCGAGCAGGTCGGCACGCTCGCGGCGATCGCGCGCGGCCGCTTCATCGTCCAGTGCGGCCTCGGCTACGACGAGCCGCAGTTCGCGGCGATGGGGACGAGCACGAAGTATCGCCCGTCGGCCTTCGAGGAGTCGCTCTCGATCGTGCAGCGGCTGCTGCGTGGCGAGACCGTCAGCTCGTCGGGTCGCTTCGTGTTTCGCGAGGCTCGCGTCGCGCCGCGCCCGGCCGAGAGCGTCGAGTACTGGATCGGCGCTAGCGCGCGTCCGGCGATCGACCGCACCGCGCGCCTGGGCGACGGCTGGCTCGCCGCGCCCGGCCTCACCGTGGACGAGGCGCGAGACCAGGCGGCCTACTATCTCGAGCGCTGCAAGGCCCACGGACGCAAGCCGACCGCCGTCGCGATCCGTCGCGACATCTACGTCGGGGAGTCGGCCGCCGAGGCCGAGCAGGTCTTGAAGGGCGTCCTCGCCGCCGGCTACCGGGGCATCGCGCCGCCGGCGCTGGTTTCCGGCTCGGTCGCCGAAGTCGTCGAGCGCTTTCGCGCGCTCGCGGCCCTCGGTTACACCGACGTCATCGTCCGCCACCTCACGACCGACCACGCGAGAGTCCTCGGCTCGCTCGCCCGCCTGCGCGAGGTGAGGGAGGCGCTCAAGGGCGTGTAGGCTCGCGGCGCGGTCAGGGTTGGCGCCGGCGGAGCATCTGCTGCCCGACGGCGGACCGCGCTCCACGAGTCAGCGGGCACGACGCCGAGAGCGGCCCGGGCGCGACGGCGCGGAGTACACTAGCGGCGTCGTGGAGCTGGCCGAGCTCGACTACGTCCTGCCGCCCGAGCTGATCGCGCAGACGCCCACCCCGTCACGCGACGCCTCCCGGCTGCTCGTGATCGACCGCGAGCGCGGGGTGTTCGAGGATCGCCGGTTCGCCGAGCTCCCGGATCTGCTGCGGGCCGGAGACTGTCTCGTCGTGAACAACTCGCGCGTGATCCCGGCGCGCGTGATGACGCACGACGCCGGCGGACGCTCGGTCGAGCTGCTGTTCATCGAGTCGGTCGGCCGCAGTCGGTGGCGGGCGCTGTTGCGGCCGGGGCGTCGCGGCCGCGCGGGCGTGGAGCTCGTGGTAGGCGACGCGCCGGCGGCGAGACTGCGCATCGTCGGCGTCGAGGCCGACGGCTCGCGTGTCGTCGAACGATTGGACGGCACGCTCGAGAGCTTGATGGCGACGCACGGTCGGCCACCGCTGCCGCCGTACATCGGCCGGTTCGCGGCGCCGACCGCGGAGGATCACGATCGCTACCAGACCGTCTACGCGCGGCCACCGGGCTCGATCGCGGCGCCGACCGCCGGCCTGCATTTCACGCCGGCACTCCTCGACACGCTCCGGCGGCGCGGCGTCGAGGTGCACGAGCTCACGCTTCACGTCGGCCCCGGCACGTTTCGCCCGATCAAGACCGCGACGGTCGAGGAGCATGTCCTGCCGCCGGAACGCGTCGTCGTGCCGTCGAGCGTGGCCGACGGCGTGAGCCGGGCGCGGGCCGAGGGCCGCCGGGTCGTCGCCGTCGGCACCACGACGGCGCGGGCGCTAGAGAGCGCGGCCGAGCGCGGCCGCGTGCAGCCGCTCGACAGCACCGCCCGGATCTACATCACGCCCGGCTACACGTTCCAGGTGGTGGACGCGCTCCTGACAAACTTCCACCTGCCGCGCTCGTCGCTGCTCGTGCTCGTCGCGGCTCTCGCGGGGAAGGAGCTGATCCTCAAGGCGTATGCGCACGCGGTCCACGCGGGCTACCGCTTCTACTCGTACGGCGACGCGACGCTGATC
This sequence comes from Candidatus Rokuibacteriota bacterium, assembly GCA_003221515.1. Taxonomy (GTDB): domain Bacteria; phylum Methylomirabilota; class Methylomirabilia; order Rokubacteriales; family CSP1-6; genus AR31. The sequence continues at coordinate 21,986 of QHSI01000128.1, read as the reverse complement.
CTGTGAACTTCACGATCGTCGCCAGGGACGGCGCCGCGCGGGCCGGTCGTCTCACGACGGCCCACGGCGTCGTGGAGACGCCGATCTTCATGCCCGTTGGAACGCACGGGACGGTGAAGGCGCTGGCGCCGGACGACCTCGTCGCGGCGGGCGCGCCCATCGTGCTCGCGAACACCTATCATCTGTTCCTCCGGCCGGGACCCGACGTCATCGGCGCGCTGGGTGGGCTGCATCGCTTCATGGGCTGGGACCGTGCGATCCTCACTGACTCGGGCGGCTTCCAGGTCTGGAGCCTCGCGAAGCTCAGAAAGATCACGGACGCCGGCGTCGAGTTTCGCTCTCCCGTCGACGGATCCGTACATTTCCTGTCGCCCGAGACCGCCGTCGCGGTCCAGCGGGCGCTCGGCAGCGACATCATCCATCCGCTCGACGAGTGTCTCGCGTACCCGGCCACGCGCGAAGCCACCGAGCGCTCGCTCGCGCTCACGCTCCAGTGGGCGGCGCGGTCGAAGGCCGCGCACGCCGCGGGTCCCGGCGACCAGACGCTCTTCGGGATCGTCCAGGGCGGGACCGACGAGGGGCTGCGGGGCCGCGCCGCCGCCGCCACCGTCGAGCTCGGCTTCGACGGCTACGCGATCGGCGGCATGGCGGTGGGCGAGCCGAAGGAGATGATGTACGACCTCACCGAGCTGGTGGCGCGCGCGTTGCCCGCCGACCGGCCGCACTATCTCATGGGCGTCGGCAAGCCCGACGACCTCGTGCAGTCGGTCGCGCGCGGCGTCGACATGTTCGACTGCGTGCTGCCGACGCGCAACGCGCGCAACGGCCAGTGCTTCACCCCGGACGGGCCGCTCACGCTCAAGCAGGCACGGTACGCGACCGACGGCGCGCCGCTCGACGCCGAGTGCCGCTGCTACGCGTGCCGCGGCTTCTCGCGCGCGTACCTGCGCCACTTGTTCATGGCGGGTGAGCTGCTCGCGTACCGGCTCCTGTCGCTCCACAACGTCACGTTCTTCCTCCGGCTCATGCGCGAGATGCGCGCGGCGATCGTCGAGGGCGCCTTCGGCCCATTCCAGGCTCGGTTTTTGTCTCGATATGCAGTATCATCCCCAGAAGTTTCGCGCGACTAACGCCGGCGGAGGCCCGACGCTTCATGCTCTTTCCCGATCTCGCGTACGCCGCAGCGTCGCCGCCGGGCGGCGGCGCCCAGAGCATGCTGCCCACGATCGTCATGGTGGCGGCGATGCTCGCCATCTTCTATTTCCTCCTGCTCCGCCCGCAGCAGAAGCAGAAGCAGGAGCGGGAGCGGATGCTGTCGTCGATCAAGAAGGGCGACCGCGTCGTGACGTCGGGCGGGCTTCACGGGACCGTCACCGGCCTCAACGAGCATACCGTCACCCTCCGCGTCGACAATCAGGTGAAGCTCGAATTCGACCGCGGCGCCATCGGGCGCGTCGTCGCGGGGCAGGGCGAGAAGGATGCCTAAGCACCTTCGGGTGCGCGTGGCCCTCGTCGCCGTCGTCGTGGCCGTCTCCATCTGGTACCTCTACCCGCCGAAGAAGACCATCAACCTCGGGCTCGACCTGCAGGGCGGCATCCACCTGATGCTCGGCGTGGAAGCCGACAAGCACGTCGCCAGCCAGACCGACCGCGCGGCCGAAGATCTGAAATCCGCGCTCGAGCGCAAGGGCATCGGCGTCCGGCGGATCGCCCGCGAGGGCGACACCACGATCCAGGTGGAGCTGGCCAACCCACAATCGTGGAACGACGTGCTCACGGTCGTGTCGGAATTCAGCGCCTTCGAGCGCCGCGAGGAAGACCAGGCGGCCGGCCGCTTCAAGCTCGTGGCGACCCAGCGTCGCATCAACCAGCTGCGCGACGACGCGGTCCGCCAGGGGCTCGAGACGATTCGCAACCGCGTCGACCAGTTCGGCGTGGCCGAGCCGACGATCACGCGCCAGGGCAACGACCGGATCCTCATCCAGCTGCCGGGCGTGCAGGATCCGGCGCGGGCCAAGGCGCTGATCGGCAAGACCGCGCTGCTCGAGTTCAAGCTGCTCGACGAGCGGACCTCGGTGGAGCAGGCGCTGGCCGGGCAGCGGCCGGAGACGTCCGAGATCCTGTATCGCCGCGACGTCGACAAGCAGACCAAGGTCGAGCGCAAGACGCCCTACGTCGTCCAGAAGCGTAGTCTATTGAGCGGCGCCGAGCTCACGCGCGCCGAGGTGCAGGCCGACCCGAACTCGCCCGGCAACTGGCAGGTGGCGATCGAGTTCACGCCGACCGGCACGCGGATCTTCGGCGAGGTGACCGAGCAGAACGTCGGCAAGCACCTGGCCATCATCCTCGACGGCAACGTGTACTCGGCGCCGCGCATGAACGAGCGCATTCCGGGCGGGCGCGCGGTGATCACCGGGCAGTTCACGGTGGACGACGCGCGCGACCTCGCGATCGTCCTGCGCGCCGGCGCCCTGCCGGCGCCGGTCGTCATCCTCGAAGAACGCACGGTGGGCCCGTCGCTGGGCGCCGACTCCGTCCGCCGCGGAATCACCGCGATCGTCGCCTCGGCCGTGGTCGTCGTGCTCTTCATGATGGTCTACTACCGCCTTGCCGGCTTGATCGCCGACGTGGCGCTCACCCTGAACCTCCTGATCCTGCTCGCCTGTATGGCGGCGTTCGGGGCCACGCTGACCCTGCCGGGCATCGCCGGGATCGCGCTGACCATCGGGATGGCGGTCGACACGAACATCCTGATCTTCGAGCGGATCCGCGAGGAGCTGCGCGTCGGCAAGACGCCGCGCTCCGCCATCGACGCGGGCTTCACCCGCGCGTTCCGCACGATCATCGACACCCACCTGACCGTCATGGTCACGGCGGCGATCCTGTACAACTTCGGCACCGGCCCCGTGAAAGGTTTCGCGGTCTCGCTGTTCGTCGGCCTCGCCGCCAGCCTCTTCACGGCGTACTTCTTCACGCGCCTACTCTTCGACGTCGTCTACCAGGGCCGCACCAAGGTCCAGACGATCTCGATCTAGCGCGATGATCGAGCTCTTCCGGAATCCGAAATACGACTTCATCGGCAAGCGGCGCTGGGCCTACCTGGTCTCGGGGCTGGCGACGCTGATCGGTCTGGTGACCCTGCTCACGCAGGGGCTCCACTACGACATCGACTTCACCGGCGGGACGCTCATCCAGGTGCGCTTCGAGAAGCCGCCCTCGGTGGCGGCCATCCGCGCCGGCCTGTCGAAGATCGGCCTCGGCGAGAGCGTCATCCAGGAGTTCGGCGCCTCGGAGGAATTCATCCTCCGGCTGCCGCTGACGGCGGCGAAGTCGGAGGAGATCGCCAAGAAGGTGCAGGGGGCGCTGTCGGGGGAGTCGGGGCTGGGCCCGTTCGAGATCCGCCGGGTCGAGTTCGTGGGGCCCCAGGTCGGCAAGGAGCTCCAGTGGGAGGCCATGAAGGCGGTCCTGTGGAGCCTCATCGGCATCCTCGTCTACATCGCCTTCCGCTTCGATCTCAAGGGGGGCGTGGCCGCGGTCGTCGCGGTCTTTCACGACGTGCTGGTGTGCATGGGAGCGATCTCGCTCAGCCACCGCGAGTTCTCGCTCCCGGTTCTGGCCGCGCTGCTCACGATCATCGGCTTCTCCGTGAACGACACGATCGTGGCCTACGACCGGCTGCGGGAGAACCGCGGCAAGTTCGCCCCCAAGGGCAAGACCTTCGCGGATCAGATGAACGACGCCGTCAACCAGACCCTGTCGCGGACGGTCCTCACTTCGCTGACCGTGTTCTTCTCCACGGTGATCCTGTTCTTCTTCGCGGGCCGCGTGCTGGAGGACTTCGCCTTCGTCCTCCTGGTGGGGGTGATCACCGGCACCTACTCCACCACGTACGTGGCGGCGGCGCTGGTCGTCGATTGGACGAGCTACGTCGAAGGGCGGCTCCGGCGCGGGAAGAAAGCGGTGGCGAAAGCCCAATGAGCGTGCAAAACTACTAGGTTAATCGGATGTTTTGACGCCATGACCCAACTAGAAACGCTGATCGAGGCGATTCCGAAGTACCAGCCGGGGGCTGACCTCGGCGTCCTGGCGCGCGCCTACAAGTTCTCGGCCGCCTCGCACCAGGGTCAGCAACGCGCCTCGGGCGAGCCGTACCTGAGCCACCCGCTGGAGGTCGCCAACCTCCTCGTCGACTTCAAGATGGACGTCACCACGGTGACGGCCGGGCTCCTCCACGACGTCCTGGAGGACACCGCGGCCACCAAGGCCGACCTCGAGCGCGAGTTCGGCGGCGAGATCGCCGAGCTGGTCGACGGGGTCACCAAGATCGGCAAGCTGGCGTTCTCGTCCCGGGAGGAGCGGCAGGCCGAGAATTTCCGGAAGATGCTGGTGGCGATGGCGCGCGATCTGCGCGTGCTCATGATCAAGCTCGCCGACCGGCTCCACAACATGCGCACGCTCGACTACCTGCCGTCGGACCGGGCCAAGAAGATCGCGCAGGAGACGCTCGACATCTACGCGCCGCTGGCGCACCGGCTCGGCATGGCCAAGGTGAAGGCCGAGCTGGAGGACCTGGCGCTCCGCTCGCTCAACCCGGGCGACTACGTCGACCTCCAGAAGCGCGTCGCCAAGCGCCGCCTCGAGCGCGAGGCGGACATCAACCAGGTGATCGCGATCCTCCAGCGCAAGCTCTCCGAGGTCGGCATCGACTCGCAGATCCGGGGCCGGCCCAAGCACTTCTACTCGATCTGGAAGAAGATGCACGACCAGGGCCGCGAGTTCGACGAGATCTACGACCTCACGGCGGTCCGGGTGGTCACCGCCTCGGTGCGCGACTGCTACGGCGCCCTCGGCGTGATCCACTCGCTGTGGAAGCCCGTCCCCGGCCGCTTCAAAGACTTCATCGCGATGCCCAAGGTCAACATGTACCAGTCGCTCCACACGACGGTGATCGGCCCCAAGGGCGACCCGTCGGAGATCCAGATCCGGACCCGCGAGATGCACCGGATCGCCGAGGAGGGCATCGCCGCGCACTGGCTCTACAAGGAGAAGAAAGCCGGGAAGGACAAGCTCGACGAGTCGCTGGTGTGGCTCCGCCAGCTCATCGAGACGCAGCAGGATACGAAGGACCCGCGCGAGTTCATGGACACGGTGCGGGTCGACCTGTTCCCGGACGAGGTCTACGTCTTCACGCCCAAGGGCGACGTGAAGGCGCTCCCCGAGGGGGCGACGCCGCTCGACTTCGCGTACGCGGTGCACACGAAGGTCGGTGAGCACTGCGTGGGCTCGAAGGTGAACGGCAAGCTCGTCCCGCTCCGCTACACCTTGCGGCAGGGCGACATCGTCGAGATCGTCACCTCCCCGAACCAGCACCCGAGCCGCGACTGGCTGAAGATCGTCAAGTCCACGCGCGCCCGGGCGAAGATCAACCAGTGGCTCAAGGTCGAGGAGCGCGCCCGCTCGATCGAGCTGGGCCGCGAGATGTTCGAGCGCGAGGCGAGGAAGTACCACCTGAATCCGACGCCCCTGCTCGGCGGCGACGAGCTCAAGAAGATCGCCGCCGACTCCGGGTTCTCGGGCGGCGCCGACGACCTGCTGGCGGCGATCGGCTACGGCAAGAGCTCGGCCCACCAGGTGCTGAACAAGCTCGCCCCGAACGCGCTGCTGGAGACGCCGGAGAAGCCGCGCTCGACCGCGACGCGTCCCAAGACCGCCGACGGTGTCCGGATCCGCGGTGTCGACGACCTGCTGGTGCGGTTCGCGCGGTGCTGCAATCCGCTGCCCGGTGATCCGATCGTCGGCTTCATCACGCGCGGCCGCGGGCTCACGGTGCACGCGCGCGATTGCCTGACCGTCGCCAAGAGCGTCCTGGACCGCGAGCGGTTGATCGACGTCGAGTGGGACGTGGAGGAGCCCGGCAAGCGGCCGGTCCGCATCGCCGTCTACATCGGCAAGGACCGACCGGGGCTCCTGTCGGAGATCACGGGCGCCATCTCGGCCCGCAACGGCAACATCACGAAGGCCGAGGTCACCGTGACCGACGACCGGCGCGGCATCAACCACTTCGTCATCGAGGTCGCCGATCTCCGCCAGCTCCAGGACATCATCGCCAAGATCCGCGAAGTCAAAGACGTCATCAACGTCGAGCGCGTGCGAGGACTCTAGGGGGGCGCGCCGCTCATGACGCGGCGACAGTTCGAGGGGCTGGTCGAGAAGGCGCTGCGCCGCCTGCCGAAGACGTTCAAGGCCAAGATCGCCAACATCGCCGTCGTCGTGGAGGATTGGGCCGACGACGAGACGCTGACGGATCTCGGCATCGAGCCGCCCGACACGCTGTACGGGCTCTATCGCGGCGTCGACCTCACGCGGCGCGACTCGAGCTACGGCAACGTCCTGCCCGACACGATCACGATCTACCAGGGGCCGATCGAGGAGGACTGCGTTGACGAGGCCGAGATGGCCGAGCTCGTGCGCGACACGGTCGTCCACGAGCTCGGCCACTACTTCGGCCTCGACGACGACACGATGGAGCGCATCGAGGACTCCGAACCCTGACCCGCGGCGGCCGCCTGGTCGAGGCCTTGGCTGCGGTGGCCCCCCGCTACTCGCCCGAAAGTCGGAAAGAGAAGCGCGCGCTCCTCGAAGCCCTCGAGCGGACCTCCGTAGGCCACGCGGCGACGCTCCGGCGCCTGCACGAGACGCTCTGCTTCCTGCAGGCGCATCCGGACGACGCGGAGGTCCTGGCCCTCGTCGACCGCGCCCTGGAGGCGATACCCGCGCGGGTGACGCGTCTCGGCCCCGGCGCGCGCCGCCGCCTCCACGATTCGGGCATCGCGAGCACCACGCTCGACTATCCCTTCGGCCTGCCGATGGCGCGCTGGCTCGCCTCGCGCTTTCCCGCCGACGCCGACGTTGCCTGGCGGCGGTTCCACGACGAGGACCGGCTCGACGAGACCCTCTCGCTCCTGGCCACGACCGCCGAAGGCGACGCCTTCAGCGAGGGCGGCATGGGATGGCGCGAGTGGCTGCGCGTGGCGAAAGGCGGACGCCGGCTCACCGATCTACAGCTGCTGCTCGAGGTGTTCGGGCGGACCGGGTTGCCGACGGAGGCGCGCGACTGGCTTTTCGAGAGCCTGGGGCTCCCGATCCAGTGGCGGCCACGCGGCCCCGGCGCGTCACGCACGCTCGCGCGGGGCGCGCCGCCGCGCGTCTTCTTTCACGAGGCCGGACTGGACCGGAGCGCGGGAGACCTCGTCGACGCGCTCAGCCGGCCTCTGCCGGCGCTCGCGCGCGCGCCCCGTGAGCTGGCCGAGTCGCTGATCGACTCGGCGCGCGTCGCGATGGCGACGCGTCAGCGGGAGCTCCACGCCTTCTCGTATCCCAACCCGGATGACGTTCTCGTCGTCCGGGGCGGCCGCGGGCTCGTGCTGGCCTTCATCGGGATCGCGCCGGACTTCCGCCTGCCACTGGAGGCCTACTATGGATTCCTGGCGCTGAAGAACGGCGTGCCGGTGAGCTACGGCGGCGGCTGGGAGCTGTTCGGCACCCTGGACTTCGCGGTCAACATCTTCGCGTCGTTCCGCCAGGGCGAGTCGGCGTATCTCGCGACTCAGCTGCTGCGCGCGTACCGTCGGATCTTCGGCATGCGGACCGTCGTCGTCGATCGCTACCAGCTGGGCCACGAGAGCACCGAGGCGCTCCGCTCCGGATCCTTTTACTTCTATCACCGCCTCGGGTTTCGGCCGCGCAATCCCGACGTCCTGCGCGTCCTGGAGACCGAGCGGACGAAGATCGCCGCCGACGCGTCGTACCGCTCGCCGGTTCGTGTTCTCGAGCAGCTGGCCGGCGACGAGGTTTTCCTGTCGCTCCCCGGAGGACTCCCCGCGCCCGAGAAGCGTCTCCGCGCGACGGACGTCGCGGCGCTGGTCGCGCGCTTCGTGGCGCGCGAGTACGGCGGCGACCGCGTGGCAGCGGTCAGGGAAACGGCCGCGCGGGTAGGGCTCGTCCTCGGTGTACCCCGTCGCGCGTCGTGGCCTCTGAGCGAGCGGCGCGCCTTCGAGGGGATGTCGCTCGTCGCCGCGCTCATCGAGGATCTCGCGAGGTGGCCCGTTGCCGCGCGGCGGGCGCTCGTCGCGGTGATGCGCGCGAAGGGGGCGAGCAGCGAGATGCGATACGCGCACCAGCTGGACGGGCACCGGCGCCTGCGTCGGAGCCTCGAAGCCCTCACGAGCGCCTGATGCCGGGGGCTTCTCGATCACCGGGTAGAGTCTTCTAGTCGTAGTCCATAAGTTTTGACTTGACACGGAGTTTCAATGGTCCATATTGTTTCAGCAGATGCTGAAAGAGGTGGACCCAGAGAAACATGCTGAAATCCGTGGAGGTTCGGCGCCAGGTGGTGCAACGGCTGCGGGAGCTCCTCCCGCGAGCCAGCAACTGGCAGGAGAGCGCCGACACCAAGATAGGCCATCAGACCGCGGATTTACTGGCGAAGTTCCAGCTCGCCGGCCAGGAGCACACCCTGGTCGTTGAGGTGAGCTCGCTCGGCCAGCCCCGCCAGATCCGGGCGTCCGTGACGCGCCTCGAAGAGATTCGGCGCGAGCTTCCCGGCGCGTATCCCGTCGCGGCGGCGGTCTACATCGGGCCCCAGAGCGCCCGGATCCTCAAGAACAACAACCTCGGGTTCGTCGATCTGTCGGGCAACTGCTATCTCGCCTTCGAGAACGTGCTGATCGAGAAGGAGGGGAAGCGGAACGTCCGACCTTCGACGCGCCCGCTCCGCTCGCTCTTCGCGCCGCGCGCGACCCGCGTCGTCCGGGCGCTGCTGGTCGAGCCGGGCCGAGCCTGGCGGCTCGAGGAGCTGGCGAAGGCCGGGGAAGTCAGTCTCGGGCACTCCCACAACGTCGTGAAGCGGCTCGAGGCGCTCGCGTGGGTCGAGCGGGACGACAGCCAGCGCATCCGGCTCTCGAAGCCGTCGGACCTGCTCGAAGCGTGGTGCGAGTCCTACACCTATCGCGTGAACGAGGTCACCTCGTACTTCGCCCCCGAGCGCGGGACACGCAAGCTCATGGGGGAAGTCGCCCGCGTCGCCGCTGGCGCGGGCCGCCGCTACGCCTTCACGCTGAACGCGGGCGCCGCGCTCCTGGCGGCGAACCTCCGGCTGCCCGCGGTGCACTGCTACCTCGAGGGTGATCCGGCGCCGCTCGCCCAGGCGCTCGGGCTGCGCGCGGCCGCCGAGGCCGATGGCGCGCTCCACTTCCTGGCGCCGTACGACCTCGGGGTCTTCCACGGCGCGCTCGAGAAGGGCGGACTCAAAGTCGTGTCCCTGCCGCAGCTCTACGCCGACCTCGTGCATTACGAGCGGCGCGGGCCCGAGCAGGCCGAGCATCTACGCCGCGAAGCCATGGGCTACTGAGCGATCGACGGAAGGAGGTGACGCAATTGGCGAAGAAGAAGGCCACGAAGAAGAAGAAGAAGTAGGGCGGATCGACGACGCGGTGAATCTAGCTACGAGAGGAGGTGAGACGCTCGATGAAGAAGAAGGCCAAGAAGAAGAAGAAGTAGCAACGCTGGTTTCTGGGTGGGGGGTGGCGGCCTCCCACCAGGTACTGCTCGGGAGGGGGCGCGCTGCCCCCTCCCGGCTGTGCTTAAATGACCTTCGTGACCTTGCCCGCTTTGAGGCAGCGCGTGCAGACGCGGAGGCGTCGAGCCCGGCCGTCGACCAGCGCGCGCATCGACACGAGATTCGGCAGCCAGCGCCGCTTGGTGAGCTTGTGCGCGTGGCTGATCTTGTGACCGACCGAAGGACCCTTGCTGCAGATATCGCATCGCTGAGCCATGAGTGCTCCCTGAGCCAGGTTTCCCGGCGATCGAACCAATCGGAAGCTATAGCACAGGGCTCCAGGTGACGCAAACCTCCGCGCCCGACCTGCACACGCCGCTGCAGTTCATCAAGGGCGTGGGGCCCCATCGTGCGGGCCAGCTCGAGCGCAAGGGGCTCCGCACCGTCGAGGACGCCCTCCACTTCGTGCCCCTCCGCCACGAGGATCGGACGCGGCTGACCCCGTTCCGCTCGCTCGTACCCGGAGTGGCCGCGACGTGCTCGGGGGTCGTCGTCGGCGTGAGCCCGCCGCCGCCCGGCCGCTCACGGCTGCCGTTCACCGTGATGCTGCGGGATCCGAGCGGGTACGCCACCGCGAGCTGGTTCGGCTGGCGTTACCTGGCTCGCGTCCTCAAGCGCGGCCAGCGGCTCGTGCTGCACGGGCGTGTCGCGCGGTACAAGGGCGTGACAGTGCTCCAGCAGCCCGACTACGAGATCGTCGAGAACGACGAGGACGAGCGGCTCCACACCGGCCGGCTGGTGCCGGTGTACTCGCTCACCGAGGGACTCCCGCAACGCGCGCTTCGCTCGCTCATGTGGCGGCTGGTCGACACGTTCGCGTCCACCTTACCCGAGGTGCTGCCCGACGGCGTGCGCCAGCGGCGCGGGCTCGTCGGCCTGGCGCAGGCGATTCGCGAGGCGCACTTCCCCGAGACTGACGACGCGCTAGCCGCCGCACGCCACCGCATCGCGTTCGACGAGGGGCTGTTGCTCCAGCTCGGGCTCGCGATCTTGCGGTCGCGCGTCGCTCGCGCCCGCGGCGTCGCGATGAATCCGCGCGGCGACCTGGTCGCGCGGCTGCGCGCGGCGTTGCCGTGGAAGCTCACGGGCGCCCAGGAGCGGGTCTGGGACGAGATCCGACGCGACATGGCGGCGCCGTACCCGATGCATCGGCTCCTTCAGGGGGACGTCGGATCGGGCAAGACGATCGTGGCCGCGCTCGCCGTCCTGACCGCGGTCGAGTCTGGCCACCAGGCGGCGGTCATGGCCCCCACCGAGATCCTGGCCGAACAGCACTTCATGACGTTCCGCCAGCTCCTCGAGCCGCTCGGCGTGCCCGTCACGCTGCTGACCTCCTCCCTGAAGCCGCGCGAGCGGGCGGTCCGGCGCGCCGCGCTGGCCGGGGGCGAGATCGGCTGCGCGGTCGGCACCCACGCCCTCGTCCAGGAGGCGGTCGAGTTCCGTCGTCTCGGGCTCGTGGTCGTCGACGAGCAGCACCGGTTCGGTGTCGAGCAGCGGGCACGCCTCCGCGGCAAGGGCGAGCATCCCGATCTCCTGGTGATGACGGCGACGCCGATCCCGCGCACGCTCGCCCTCACCATCTACGGAGACCTGGACGTTTCCGTCCTCGACGAGCTCCCGCCGGGGCGCCGTCCGGTGGTCACGGTGGCGCGTTTGGAGTCGAAGCGGCGGGCGATCTACAAGTTCCTGCGCGAGCAGGTGGCGGGCGGCCGCCAGATCTACGTCGTGTACCCGCTGGTCGAGGAGTCCGAGGCGCTCGACCTCAAGGCGGCGACCGACATGGCGCGCCATCTGGCCGACGAGGTCTTTCCCGATTTGACGGTCGGGCTGCTGCACGGGCGGCTCGGCTTCGAGGACAAGGACGCGATCATGCGCCGGTTCAAGGCCGGCGAGGTTCACGTCCTGGTCTCGACGACGGTGATCGAGGTCGGCATCGACGTGCCGAACGCGTCGGTGATGCTGATCGAGCACGCCGAGCGTTTCGGCCTCTCGCAGCTGCACCAGCTGCGCGGGCGCGTCGGCCGCGGCGAGTGGAAGTCGTACTGCATCCTGCTCACGGCCGGCCGCCTCGGCGAGGAGGCCCAGGGGCGGATCGACGCGATGACCGCCACGAACGACGGCTTCAAGATCGCCGAGGCCGACCTGGAGCTGCGCGGTCCGGGCGAGTTCTTCGGCACGCGCCAGTCGGGGCTGCCCGAGTTCCGCGTGGTCGATCTGCTGCGTCACGCGAGCCTCCTGGAAGACGCGCGGCGGGACGCCAGCGCCATCGTCGCCCGCGATCCCGAGCTGAGCGACCCCGCCCACCGGCCGTTGCGCCAGGCGCTGCTGACCCGGTGGCGCGGCAAGCTCGCGCTGGCGACGGCCGGGTAGGGCGGCGCATGCGCGTGATCGCCGGAGCACTGAAGGGCCGGCGGCTGGTGACGCCGCGCGGCGCCACCACCAGGCCGACGGCCGACCAGGTGCGGACCGCGCTGATGGACACGTTGGCGCCCCGGCTGCCCGGCGCCCGCATGCTCGACCTCTTCGCAGGCGCGGGCGCCGTCGGGCTCGAGGCCCTCTCGCGCGGCGCCGCGCACACGACGTTCGTGGAGCGCGACGGCCGCGCCGCGGCCGCCCTGGTCCAGAACGTCCGGGAGCTCGGCGTGGCCGGCCGCGCGCGCGTCCTGCGCGGCGACGTCGGACGCGAGCTCACGCGCCTCGCCGGTCTGGGCGAGCGCTTCGAGATCGTGTTCCTCGATCCGCCGTACGCCGAGGACGGCGTCGAGCAGACGCTGGCGGCGCTGGGCGCCGGTGACCTCCTGGTGCCCGGCGGGCTCGTCGTCGCCCAGCACTTCACCAAACGAAAGCCGGGCGAAGAATACGGCGCCCTGCGAGCCTTTCGGGAGCGGCGTTTCGGGGAGACGACCTTGACTTTCTTTCAAGCCGGAGGGTAGCTTACGGGTCGTGGCAAAGCGCGCCGTCTATCCCGGCATGTTCGATCCGATCCACAACGGGCACGTGGACGTGATCCAGCGTAGTCTCCAGATCTTCGACGAGCTGATCGTGGCGGTCGTCGCCAACCCGTCCAAGGAGCCGCTCTTCACGGTGAAGGAGCGGCTGGAGATGATCGACGAAGCGACGTCGGATCTGAGCAATTTCCGGATTGTCGCGTTCGACGGCCTCCTGATCGACCTGGTGGCCCGCGAGCGCGCCACCTGCATCGTGCGTGGCATCCGCGCCGTGTCGGATTTCGAGTACGAATTCCAGATGGCGCTCATGAACCGCAAGCTCCGGTCCACCGTCGAGACGGTGTTCCTGATGCCGCACGAGAAGTACACGTACATCGCGTCGCGCCTGATCAAGGAAGTCGCCAGCTTCGGAACGTCGGTGGCCGGCATGGTGCCGCCGATCGTCGAGAAGCGACTGGCCGAGAAGTACCCCCCCAAGTAACCCGGCGGGCCACCGCCGAAGGAGCCACGCCGTGCTGGCCGATCGCCTGAAGACGCTTGCCCCATCGTCGACGCTCGCCGTGCAGGCGAAGGCGAAGGAGCTCAAGCGACAGGGCGTCGACGTGATCTCGTTCGGCGCCGGCGAGCCCGACTTCGACACGCCCGAGCGGATCAAAGAGGCCGCGATCCAGGCGATGCGGCGCGGCCACACGAAATACACCGAGGTCGGCGGCGTGCCCGAGCTGCGGGCGGCGGTGTGCGCCAAGTTCAAGCGCGACAACGGCCTGACCTACGAGCCGGCCGACGTGCTGGTCTCGTGCGGCGCCAAGCACACGCTCTTCAACCTGGCCGTCGCGATGCTCAACCCCGGCGACGAGGTGCTGGTGCCGAGCCCGTTCTGGGTCTCGTACCCGGAGCAGGCGCGGCTCATCGGCGCCGTGCCGGTGGCGGTGCCGACGCGAGAGGCGACCGGGTTCGACCTCGACCCCGAGACGCTTCGCGCCGCGGTCACGCCGCGCACGAAGGTGATCGTCCTCAACAGCCCGAACAATCCCACCGGCGCCGTGTTCTCGCCGGCGGCGATCGCGGCGGTGGCGAAGCTCGCGGTCGAGGCGAACCTGTTCGTCGTCTCCGACGAGTGCTACGAGGCGCTGACCTTCGAGGGGCGTCACGTGTCGATCGCCGGCCTCGGCCCGGAGATCAAGGCGCGGACCCTCACGATCAACACGTGCTCGAAGGCCTACGCGATGACCGGCTGGCGGATCGGCTTCGCGGCCGGGCCGCGCGAGCTCATCCGCGCGATGACCGACATCCAGAGCCAGGTGACGTCGAACCCCTCGTCGATCGCCCAGTGGGCCGCGATCGAGGCGCTCGTCGGTCCCCAAGATGAGGTCGCGAAGATGGCGGGCGAGTTCGACCGGCGCCGGCGCCTGATCGTGCGGGGGCTCAACGAGCTGCCCGGGGTGTCGTGCATCATGCCGAAGGGCGCGTTCTACGTGTTTCCCAACGTGTCGCGCCTGTTCGGGCGCACGTGGAGGTCCGCCGACGGACCGGCGACCATCAAGGGATCGGTCGGCGTCGCCGCCTTCTTGCTCGAGCAGGCCAAGGTGGCGGTAGTGCCGGGCGTCGATTTCGGCTCCGACGATCACGTGCGCCTGTCGTACGCCACCAGCGAGCCGCTGATCGTCGAGGGACTGGCGCGCATGGCGGCGGCGCTGCGAGGGCTCTCTACCAAGGAGACTCACGGATGAAGCTCGAAGGCTCCTACGACGTGCGGGCGCCGCGGTCCAAGGTGTGGGCCGCCTTCCTCGATCCCGAGATACTCCGCCAGGCGATTCCCGGCTGCGAGAAGCTCGAGCTGGTCGGCGGCGACGAGTACAAGGCCACGCTCAAGATCGGCGTCGCGGCGGTGAAGGGGACCTTCGAGGGCAAGGTGCGGCTGTTGGACAAGAAGGCGCCCGACTCCTACCGCCTCGCCGCCGAGGGCAGCGGCGGCCCGGGATTCGTACGCGCGGACACGCTGATCACGCTGAGCGACGCCGAGGGCGGCACGCGTGTCTCGTACAGCGCCGACGTGCAGATCGGCGGGCTCATCGCCGGTGTGGGCCAGCGGATGCTGGGCGGCGTGTCGAAGATGATGGCCGACCAGTTCTTCAACCGGATGACCGAGCTGCTCACGTCCTGAACGAATGACTGCGCGCGCTGCGTCTTTTCGTAGGCGCGCCTCGGCCGGCGGCGCCCCAGCCCCGCGACGGCCTGCCGCACGCACCGCGCTCGAGCCGCGGCTGGAGCGCGCGTCCCGCGCCGAGTTGACGCGGCTGCAGGCCCGGCGCCTGCGCGAGCAGGTGAGTCACGCGGCGGCGCACAGCCCCTTCTACCGGCGCAAGCTCAAAGCAGCGGGCGTCAAGCCGGGGGCGATCCGGACACTCGCCGATCTCGACAAGCTTCCGTTCACGACCAAGGACGAGCTGAAGGAAAACCAGGCGGCGGCGCCGCCGTGGGGCGACCTGCTGGCCGTCCCGATGGACGACGTGCTCCGCATCCACATGACCTCGGCCACGACGGGTCGTCCGCTCGCGTTCCTCGACACGAAGGACGACTGGTACGGCTTCTATCATTCCTACGCCCGCGCGCTGCACGCGTTCGGTGTTCGCCGGCCCGACATGGTCATGGCCGCCTTCTCGTACGGCCCGTGGATCGGCTACTGGTCCGGCTTTTACGCGGCGCAGGACCTCGGGTGTCTGGTGTTCCCGGTCGGCGGCCTCTCCACCGACCAGCGGATCGACGCGCTGCTGACCTACCCGATCACGGTGCTCGGCTGCACGCCGTCGTACGCGCTCTTCCTCGCCGAGGCGGCGGCCCGCAAGGGGATCGACCTCGCGAAGGACACGAAGGTCCGGATCACCTGGCACACCGGAGAGCCCGGCGCGTCGATCCCGGCGACCCGGGCGAAGATCGAGGCGGCGTTCGGCGCCCAGGCGTACGACCTGCCGGGGCTCACCGAGATCGCCGCCTGGGGATTCGAGTGCGGCGCGCGGGCCGGACTGACCCACGTCAACGAGGACTACTGCTACCCCGAGGTGCTCGACGAGCGAGACCAGCCAGTGCGGCCCGGCGAGCGCGGCGAGCTGGTCTTCACGAGTCTGTACCGGAAGGCGATGCCGCTCATCCGGTACCGCACCCGCGACGTCGTCCAGCGGGCCGATCGCCCCTGCCCGTGCGGCCGCACGCTCGTGGCGTTCGAGGGCGGCGTGCTCGCGCGGCTCGACGACATGAAGAAGATCCGTGGCGTGATCGTCTACCCGCGTCGCGTGGAAGAGCTGGTGCGTCCCCACGCCGACGTCGACGAGTTCCAGATCGTCTTCCGCCGTCACGATGGTCTCGACGACATCCTGATCCGCATCGATCCGTCGCCCTCGCTCTCGCTCATCGAGCGCGACGGCCTGCGCACCCGGCTCGCCGCCGACCTCCGCACCGGGCTCGGCATCCGGGCCACCGTCGAGATCGGCGAGCCCGGATCGCTCCCGCGGTGGGACCACAAGGCCCGGCGCGTCCGGGACGAGCGGACGGAGGTGCCGTTTTGAAGGCCGCGTTTTTCAAGGAGCACGGCGGCAGCGAGAAGATCCTCTACGACGAGTACCGCGACCCGACGCTCGGGCCCGCCGACGTGCTGGTGCGCGTGAAGGCGTGCGCGCTCAACCACGTGGACATGCTGCTGCTCGACGGGCGCTTTCCGCCGCCGGAGGGGCTGCCCCACGTCAACGGGTGCGAGGTGACCGGCACGATCGAGGCCCTCGGCGCCGGCGTGAAGGGCTGGGAGCGCGGCCAGCGCGTGATCATCTTTCCCGGCTTCGCGTGCGGCAGCTGCGAGTACTGCCTGCGCGGCGAGCGGACCGTGTGCGTCCGTTACGGCTATCTCGGCGCCCACAAGGACGGCGGCTACGCCGAGCTCGTGCGGGCGCCGGCGGCGAACCTCCTGCCGCTCCCCGCGGCGATCGCCTTCGAGGCGGGCGCCGCGGTGCCGCTGGCCATGCTCACCTCGTGGCACGCGCTGGTGGCCCAGGCCGAGGTGAGGCCGGGCCAGACCGTCCTCGTTCAGGCCGCGGGCAGCGGCGTCGGAAGCGCGGCGATCCAGATCGCGCGGCTCTGCGGCGCCCGGGTCATCACCACGGTCGGCGCCGACGACAAGATCGAGTTCGCCCGTTCGCTCGGCGCCGAGCACGTCGTGAACTACCGGACGCAGGATTTCGTCGAGGAGACGAAGAAGTGGTCGGGCAAGCGCGGTGTGGATGTCGTCGTCGAGCACATCGGCGGCGACACCTTCGAGCGCTCGGCCTACGCCCTCACGCGGCTCGGCAAGCTCGTCACCATCGGCTCACACGACACCCACTGGGGCCGCCTCGATCTCCGGCACGTGTACTCGAAGAACCTCCGGATCCTCGGCACCAACCTCGGATCGATTCTCGAGCTGCAAACGGTGCTCGACCACGTCGTGCAGGGACGGCTCACGCCGGTCGTCGACCGCGCGTTTCCGTTGAAGGACGCGCGCGCGGCGGTGCAGCACGTGCTCGACCGGAAGAACAAGGGAAAGGTCCTCCTGGTGAATCCCTCATGAGCGAGTTCCTCAGGGTCGAGCGGGCCGGGGCGGTGGCGACGATCTGGATCGACCGCCAGCCCAAGATGAACACGATGACCGTCGCGATGCGCAACGAGTTCCCCGGGATCTTCGCGGGGCTCGAGGCCGACGAGTCGGTGCGGGTCGTCGTGGTGCGCGGCGCCGGCGGCAAGGCGTTCAGCGCGGGCGGAGACGTCGCCGAGTTCCTGACGCTGGCGCCGGCCGATCTCGAGCTCTGGGGCGACACGCTCACCGCCGCCGAGCGCTGCCGGAAGCCCGTCGTCGCGGCGATCGACGGGTATACGATGGGGGCCGGTCTCGAGCTGGCGGTCGCGTGCGACTTCCGGATCGCTACGCTCCGGTCCGAGTTCGCCTTCCCCGAGGTGAGGTTGGGCATGATTCCCGGCAGCGGCGGAACCCAGCGCGCCTTGCGGCTCATGGGCATGACGCGCGGCAAGCTCTTCATGATGACGGGCCAGCGCATCGGCGCCGAGCGCGCCGAAGCGTGGGGGCTCGTCACGCTGGCGGTCCCCAACGACAAGCTCGACGAGGCGGTGGCGGCGCTCACCGGCGAGCTGGCGGCGCGCGCGCCGCTGGCGCTCCGCACGCTCAAGATGGTGCTCAATCGGGGGGCGGAGGCGCCGCTCGAGACCGCCCTCGAGCTGGAGCGCAAGGCGTATGCGTGGCTGCGTTCGACGCACGACTACGCCGAGGGCGTGACGTCGTTCCTCGAGAAGCGGCCGCCGAACTACACCGGGAGGTAGCCTCCGTGACCAAGCCCTCGTTCGGACTCATCCTCGCCAATCGCGCCGTGGTTCTCGGCGCCGTCAAGGCGAGTGACCTCGTGGAGCTCGCCGTGGAGGCCGAGCGCTCCGGGATCTTCGACGCCGCCTGGGCGGGCGACAGCCTGCTGGCGAAGCCGCGCCTGGAGTCGGTGACGCTGCTGTCCGCGCTGGCCGGGGTCACGTCGCGGCTGCGTCTGGCCGTCGGGTGCATGGCGACCTTCGTCCATCGCCACCCGGTCATGCTCGCGCATCAGTGGGCGAGCCTCGACGTCCTCTCGGGCGGCCGCACGTGGCTCGCGGTGTGCCTCGGTGGGCCCAGCGAGGCGAACGCGGCGCAGGCCGCGGAGCACCAGGTCATGAGCATCCCGTCCGCCGAGCGTGTCGGCCGCCTCGAGGAAGGGATCGTGATCTTGCGAAAGCTCTTCGCGGAGAAGAACGTCTCGCACCACGGCCGGTTCTACTCGTTCGATCGCGTCACGCTCGAACCGCCGCCGGTGCAGCAACCGTGTCCGGTGTGGATCGCGTCCAACCCGACCGGCCTCACGTGGAAGGGCGGCGCGTCCGCCTCGGAGGCGGTGATCGAGCGCTCGTTCCGGCGGATCGCGCGCTACGCCGACGGCTGGATGACCAACAAGCTCTCGCCGGGCGAGTTCCGCCAGCAGTGGGGGCGCATCGCGACGATGGCGCGCGAGGAGGGCCGCGACCCGGCGAAGCTCGGAAGCGCGCTCTACCACAACATCAACATCAACGAGGACCGCCAGAAGGCGCTCGAGGAGACGAAGGCGTTCCTCGACACCTACTACACCGCCAAGTTCAGCCCGAGCTTCGTCGAGCAGTGGACCGTGGCCGGCGATCCGAAGCGGTGCGCGGAGGAGCTGCGCGCGTACTTCGAGGCCGGGGTCGGGCACATGGCGCTCCGCCTGGGCTCGTGGGACCAGCGGGGGCAGTTCAAGCGCTTCCTGACCGAGGTGGCGCCGGCGGTCACGCGGCGATGAGCTTCACGGACATGCGGCAGTGGATCGGCCGGCTCGAGAAGGAAGGCGAGCTCCGGCGGATCACGGCCGAGGTCCACTGGGACCGCGAGCTCGGCGCCATCACGCGCCGCGTGCTCGAGAAGAAGGGCCCGGCCTTGCTGTTCGAGAACATCACGGGATACAAGACCGGGCGCTGTACGAAGCTCCTGGCCAGCGGGCTCGGCAACCGCGATCGTCTCGCCCTGGCGCTCGGGTTCCCGCGCGACGTCTCCAACGGCGACCTGGTCCAGCACGTCATGAAGAAGAACCGCGAGACGATTCCTCCGCGGCTCGTCACCGAGGGATCGGTGAAGGACGTGATCATCAGCGGCCGCGATATCGACCAGACGGAGTTCCCGGTCCCGCGGTGGCACTACCTCGAGGGCGGGCGGTACATCCACACGTTCTCCGGGGTCGTCACCCGCGACCCGGAGACGCGCGTGATGAACGTCGGGATCTACCGCGGGATGATCGGCCAGAAGAACACGACGCCCTTCCTCCTGATCAAGGGCGGCCAGCACTGGGGCCAGCACTTCCTGAAATATTCGGCGCGCAAGGAGCCGATGCCGGTGGCCTGCGTGATCGGCTGGGACCCGATCATGCCGTTCCTGGCCGGCTCGCCGATCCCGCCGGGCGTCTGCGAGTGGGACGTGATGGGAGCCTATCGCGGCGAGCCCGCCGAGCTGATCCGCTGCGAGACCGTCGACCTCGAGGTCCCGGCCAGCGCCGAGATCGTGATCGAGGGGTTCATCAGCGACGACCCGGCGACGTACGAGACCGAGGGACCGTTCGGCGAGTTCACGGGCTACGTCTCCGACATCCCGACGCCGCGCCCGTCGATGCGGATCACCTGCATCACGCACCGGCGCGAGCCGATCTTCCGCGGCTGCCTCGAGGGCACGCTGCCCGGCTCCTACAGCGAGAACAGCGTGATGTCCTCGGTGCAGCGCGCCGCGATCGCCTGGAACATCCTGACGGCGGCGGGAATTCCGGGTGTGCGCGACGTCTTCGTGCCGCCCATCACCAACGGCGTCAACATCGTCGTGCAGATCAAGAAGGCCTACCAGGGCCAGCCCAAGCAGATCGCGGCGGCGCTGTGGGGCGCCAGCGCCGCCCAGTTCCGCTACAAGAACGTCATCGTGGTCGAGGAGGATATCGATCCGTCCTCCTACGAGCAGGTCGACTGGGCGTTCGCCCACCGGGTGAACGCGGGCCACGAGGGCATCGTGGTCTTTCCCGGGATCTTCGGCTCGCCGATCGATCCGAGCACGCCGCTCGAGGAGCGGGACGTGGCACAGCTCGGCACGGGCCTCTGGAACCGGGTGCTGATCGACGCCACGCGCTCGTGGAAGTTCGAGCGCCGCGAGGCGTGGGGCGGCGAGCGGTTCCCGCCGACCGTGCGCCCGGCGCCCGAGGACGAGGCGCGGGTGCGCGAGCGCTGGGAGGAGCTGGGGCTCGGAGACCTCTGAGGTGAAGGTCACCGAGGTCCGCGCGATCCCGCTCGCGATTCCGCTGCGCCCGACCACGCCGCCCTCGACGTGGGCGGCCGGCGCCGGCAAACAGATCCTCGTGCGCGTGACCACCGACGACGGGCTCATCGGATGGGGCGAGAGCTTTGCGTACGGCGCTACGCTCGCCGTGTGCGACGTGATCGACGACGCGCTCGCGCCGATCGTGGTCGGTCAGGACCCCTCGCAGATCGAGAGCCTAGTCGATCGCATGCATCGCGCGCTGATGATCTGGGGGCGTCGCGGCCTCGCGATGATGGCCCTGAGCGGCGTCGAGCTGGCGCTCTGGGACCTGGCCGGCAAGGCGCGGGGCGTGCCGGTCTACCAGCTGCTCGGAGGGCTCTGCCAGTCGCGGGCCCGCGTGTACTCGAGCCTGCTGCGCTACGAGACACCGACCCAGGTCCGCCAGGCCGTGTCGGCCGCGCTCGTGCTCGGCCACACGGCGATCAAGCTTCATCAGATCGACGTCGAGTCGGTGGCGGGCGCTCGGGAAGTCGCCGGCGGGGGTGTGGAGCTGATGCTCGACACCAACTGCCCGTGGTCCGTGGAAGACGCGATCCGCATGGGCCGCCAGCTCGAGCGATTCGAGCTGCGGTGGCTCGAGGAGCCCGTGTGGCCGCCCGAGGACTACGCCGGGCTCGCCCGCGTTCGCGCGGCCCTCACGATTCCGATCGCCGCCGGCGAGAACGACGCGACCGTGTTCGGGTTTCGCGACCTGATCGCCCACGGCGCGGCCGACATCGTCCAGCCGAGCGTCACGAAGGTAGGAGGCATCCTCGAGACCAAGAAGATCGCCGCGCTCGCGGCCGCGGCCAACGTGACCTTCGTCCCGCACTCGTTCTACTACGGCCCCGGGCTGGCCGCGACGGTCCATGTGGTCGCCTCGACCCCCGGCGTGCCCTACGTCGAATTCCCGTCGATGGATCTGGCGGCGCCGCTCCTGGGCGAGCCGATCCGCCGGAGCGGAGGCGCGATCAGCGTGCCCGAGGGCCCGGGTCTGGGCGCCGACCCCGATCCCGACGTTCTCGCGCGGTATCCGTATCGGCGCGAAGCGGCCCGGCCCTTCTACCTGACCTGACGCCGGTGAAGATCATCCCGGCGGCGACGCCGGCCGACGTCGGCGTCGATCTCCTGAGACCCCGTCAGCGTCTACGGGACGGTGACCTGAATGGTCGTCACCGAGGCCCGACAGTTGTTGGTCTCGTTGCTCTCGGTGACGGTCGTCGTGTTGTCGGCGCAGGCGATCAGGTAGTACGTACCGAGCGCCATGTTCGTCGCCACCGTCACGCTGACGGTGCCGGTGGATGTTGCCGACGGGCCGAGTGCAGGCACCGCCCGGGCGCCGGTGAGCAAGCGGTCGCTCCCGTCCTTGAGCTGATCCGCCGAGAGATAGTACCGTGTCGTCGACGCGCCGGCGGCGACGGCTCCCTGATTGAGCACGGTGTCCGTCACCGAGAAGCTCGCCCCACGTGCGATCGTGGCTGGAGGCGCCGAGAGCGCCGTCTCGACCAGATCCGGGCGT
>QHSI01000168.1 GCA_003221515.1 Candidatus Rokuibacteriota bacterium | reverse complement strand
CCGCGGTATCGTGCGAACACGATGCGACCACGAGGGGGCGGCGCCCCGTACCGCGGAGCGCGGCAGGCAGCACATCCGGCAGCACCGGACCGAGGACGGTACCCGAGTTCACGATCGTCGGCCAACGCGCGGGATCGTCCCCGGCCGCCCGGATCACTTCCCGCGACCACAAGCCGGCACGCACGTCGAAGAGCTGCGTCGTGCTCGCCATCGTCCGTTCGGCGACGGGGCGGCCGCTCAGGCGGTAGAGGAAGTAGTCGGCGATCAGCAGTCGCGTCTCGGTCCGCGCCACGACGTCAGGCTCGTCGATCAGGTCGGACACGATCTGGGGAAGCGTATTGAAGTCCAGGAATTGGATCCCGGTCACCGCATATAGCCGATCGGCGTCGAGACGACGCAGCACCTCGGCCAACCGCCCCCGGGTGCGCGGGTCGCGGTAGGAGTAGGGGAGCCGGAGTGGCGCGCCGTCCGCGCCGAGGGGCACGTAGTCGACCGCCCAACTGTCGACGGACACCGACTGGAGCGTCGGCGCAATTTCGAGCGCCGCGGCGAGCGCGGTGCGCAGTTCGTCCCACACCGCGTCCACCTGCCAGTAGAGGTGCCCTGCCTGCTCGATCATCGGGACGCGGAAGCGGTGCACTTCACGGGTCGCGACCCGGCATCCCTCCGGCAATCGCTCGAGCGTCCCGAGCAGCGCGCGGCCGGTCGACGCGCCGAGGTCGATCGCCAGATAGCTGGGGAGCGGCGGCGCCACGGCCTACAGGCTCCGGGGCGGGACGTAGCCGCTGCCGATCCGCTCTGCCGTCACGCGCGCCCGATAGCCCGACGCGCGGAACGCGAGCACGGGGTCGAGCGCCGCGCCAGCGCGCCGACGCGCTTCCGCCACCAGCGGGCGCGCGTCCGTCTCGAACGCGTCCTTGAGGACGCGCTCCGCCAGCAGCACATCGCCGGACTCCTGGTACGCGGCGAGCGCCTCGTGATCAACCAGCTGCGCCTTCGCGTACGCGAGCTGGAGCTGGTCGACCGTCTGGAGCAGGTCCTCGATGGGGTCTTTGATGTTGTGGCTCTGGTCGATCATGTAGGCCGGCCGAAACCCCGCTAACCGCTCGCGCTCGGCGAGCACCAGCTCGTGAAAGATGAGGAAGAGCCCGTACGGTTTGATCGAGCCGGCCGTGAGGTCGTCGTCACCGTACTTCGAGTCGTTGAAGTGGAAGCCGCCGAGCTTTCCCGCGCCCAGCAGCCGCGCCACCACCAGCTCGATGTTGGTGTTGGGCAGATGGTGCCCGAGGTCGACGAGGCACTGCGCCCGCTCGCCCAAGGCCTGCGCGAGCAGCAGCGAGCTGCCCCAGTCCTGCACCACCGTGGCGTAGAACGCCGGCTCGTAGGGCTTGTGCTCCGTGAACAGGCGCCACCCGGCGGGCAGCGCGGCGTAGACGTCTCGCAGGCAGTCCAGCACGCGCTCGAAGCTTTTGCGCAGCGACATTTGCCCCGGGTAATTCGAGCCGTCTGCGAGCCACACGGTGATCGCGTCGGCGCCGAGCGCCTGGCCCACTTCGATTACGTGCCGGTGGTGCTCCACCGCCTGACGCCTCACACTGGCATCGAGGTGGCTGAACGAGCCGAGCTTGTAGCTCAGCCGCTGGCCCGGCTGGTCCTGGAACGTGTTCGAGTTGACCGCGTCGAAGCCGAGGCCGAGCTCGGCGGCGAGGGCGCGCAGCGCAGGGACGTCATCGGGCTCGTCCCAGGGGATGTGGAGCGAGACGCGCGGCGCGGCCCCGGTGAGGCGGTGGACGACCGCGGCGTCCGCCAGCTTTTCGGCGAGCGTGCGCGGCTCGCCGGGGCCCGGGAAGCGGCCGAACCGGGTCCCGCCGGTGCCGAGCGCCCAGGACGGCACGGCGACTGCGAAGCGACCGACGGCCTCTACCACCGTCTCGGCGCGCCGCCCGCGGCGGGCGAGCCGCTCGGCGAGCGCGTCGTAGTCGCGCTCGTGGTTGCGGAGTGCGTCGGCGCCCGGAGACAGCACGGGCCGCGCTTCATCGCCGACCGTAGACAAACCGGTAGTGTCCCGACCCGATTTCGACAATGACCGTGTCCCCCCCTTGCCGAATGCTGCTGATCCCCGCGGCCTTGCCGAGTGGTGTACCACTCTCCGTCACGCGTTCCAGTATAGCGCCGGGCAAGCTCGCCGTGGCGGAGGCGTTCGGCGGGATGGTCACGTCGAGAGTGAACTGCCTATCCCCGAGCTGCCACGCGGAGGCGACCGTCCCGTACAGCGTGTTCAGGCTGGCGCGAACATGTGTGAGACCGCCGCCCGGCTGCGGCTGGATCAGGACGTGCTTATAACCAGGTCGCTCTGGATCGATCTCGATTC
This sequence comes from Candidatus Rokuibacteriota bacterium, assembly GCA_003221515.1. Taxonomy (GTDB): domain Bacteria; phylum Methylomirabilota; class Methylomirabilia; order Rokubacteriales; family CSP1-6; genus AR31. The sequence continues at coordinate 349 of QHSI01000168.1, read as the reverse complement.
CCGCGACCGTGTTGTACAGCCACGCGCCCACGGCGCCGTACGCGTAGTGGTTGAACGAATTCATCTCCGGATCCTGAAAGCTCGAGTCCGGCTTCTCGCCGTCCCACCGCTCCCAGATCGTCGTCGCGCCCTGCTTGATCGGGTAGAGCCAGGACGGGTACTGATCGCGCAGCAGCAGCGCGTAGGCGTCGGCGAGATGCCCGCTCGCGCTCAGGACGGGATTCAAGTAGGGCGTTCCCAGGAAGCCCGTGGTCAGATGCTTGAAACGACGCACGTCCTCCACCAGCCGCCGGACCGCCACAGGACGCGATTCTTCCGGCACGAGGTCGAACGCGAGAGCCAGCGCGTA
>QHSI01000127.1:86509-92224 GCA_003221515.1 Candidatus Rokuibacteriota bacterium | reverse complement strand
AATGCTGTACACGGGCACCCCGAGCGCCGCCGCTTCGCGGTTCATGGTCCCACCGCCGCTGATGACGAGGTCCGAGAACCAGATCAGGTTCAGGCCGTCGACAACGTGCTCGGGAATCACGATCCTGCCGCTCGTGATCCATTGGCCCCACTGCTTCCGCAACGTCTGAGCTTGGCCCTCGTTCCTCGGAAGCAGAACGACGCGCACGTGAGGCCGATGGGTGAGCAGATCCAACGCCGCATCCAGCAGCACGTCAGCCTCTGGGTTGTGATAGTGAGCCTCTGTCGCCGGTGGGCGCACCGTCACGACGAGATCCTCGTCGCTGAGGTCCAGCCGGGCTCTGACCGAGGGATCGGGGCGGAACTGCGGAATATAGACATCCTCTTTGATGCCCGGATACCGTATGACTTGCCTCCGGGCAACGATCTTGGTCGTCTCGGGGATGAGATTCGGGACAAGGACCCAATCCGGATAGAGGGGAAGCGTCGAAGTGAATTCATAGTCGAAGATCACGATCACCGGAACTCGGCTCACCAACGCGCTCAAGATCTGGGCTCGTGAGCCGTGCGAAATCGCCAGATCGGGCCCTTCTTTGATGATAGAAACGAGCAGTTGGGCAGCCCGCACGCAGGTCCCCAGTACTTTGAGCAGGCGGTGCTTGCCCCAGTGCCGCCCCACCACATTGCAGGACAGCTGGTGAAACCGGAGAAGCTCACACACCTGATACGAGTCCCGCGCCGTCAACAGGACGCGGTACCCCCTCTTCCGGAGCTCCTCGATGATCGGAAGGAAAAAGGGGACGTGAGGAGAATTGTCGAGGTCGATCCAGATCTTCAGAGGGCGTCGCAGGCTCACGGGATTTCCAGCGCAATGCGCCACGGGAATTTCAGTTAGGTTGCCACACGCCCGACGTCGACGCTAGGGGAGAGGATCGAGAAGAGATTGGGAGCTAACGAACCGAACGAGTGGACGCGAACTCGCAGATGGTGTCTACAACGCGCTGCTGTGCCTGAGAACGTAGGCCCGGAAACATCGGCAGCGAGAGGACTTCGTCCGCCGCTGTCTCGGCCACCGGGAAATCTCCTCGTTTCCAACCCAGTGAAGCATAGACGACCTGCAGATGAATCGGAATGGGATAGTGAATGCCCGTTCCAATTCCGGCTTCGGTCAAGTACCTCTGCAGCCCGTCCCGTTCAGGAGTCCGGATGACGTAGAGATGATATACGGGCCTTGACCACGACGGTTGATGAGGGGTCCCGACACTTCCGGCCATCGGTGCGAATAAGCTGTTGTAGAGCTCGGCGCTCTGGCAACGCTGGCTGTTCCAACGAGTCAGGTGCTCGAGTTTGGCGCTCAAAATGCCTGCCTGGATGGCGTGGAGCCGACCGTTGTAACCCTCGAGATCGTGATGGTATTTCCGCGACTGGCCATGGTCTCGTAGCATCCGGATTCTGCCGGCGAGCTTCTCATCGTCCGTTGTCACTGCGCCGGCTTCGCCACAGGCGCCTAGGTTCTTCCCTGGATAAAAGCTGAAGGTGGCTGCCCGCCCCATCGAGCCGGCCTTCCGCCAGCGGTTTTGCTTCTTCGAAAAGTACTCTGCACCATGCGCTTGGCAGGCGTCCTCGATGACGACGAGTTGGTACCGTTCCGCCAAAGCCAGGATTGGGTCCATGTCGGCCATCTGGCCGTACAGGTGCACAGGGATCACCGCCGTCACAGGGCTGCCAGTACGTCGGCTTACAACTCGGCCCGTGCCTAGCTCAGGGAGGCAGTCAGTTTCCAGATAGGCGCGCAGCTTCTCGACGTCCATCGTGTGAGTCTTCTCGTCGCTATCGACAAAATCGAAGAGCGCCCCGGCCTGGGAGATGGCCTCCGCGGTTGCGATGAACGTGTTCGGTACCGTAACAACGGTATCGCCAGGACCGACGCCGGCAGCCAGAAGCGCGAAGCGAAGGGCATCCGTTCCGCTTCCAACTCCTACGCAATGCTCGACCTCGGTGGCCTTGGCAAAGGCTTGCTCAAATTCGTCGACCATCCGGCCGCCGATGAAGCCTGCTGAGTGCAAGGCTGACTTGAAGACGGATAGCAACTCACCCTCGAGCTCCCGATGCGGAGTCACAAGGTCCAAGAAGGGGATCTTCCCGTTCGCATTCACTGGGTCACCTCTGCGTCTTCGGCGACCAAGCGCAACAGGCGCGCAGCAGTCCCCGCAACGATCGCGTTCGCCGGCACGTCACGGGTCACGACGCTCCCGGCGCCGACCAGTGCACGCTCGCCAATTGTAACGTTGGCCAGAATGGTGGCGCCCGAGCCGATCGAGGCGCCCTTCTTCACAGTTGTCGGCTCCACTCGCCAGTCCTCCTCGGTCTGCAACGCGCCGTCCGGGTTCGTGGCACGCGGGTAGGAATCGTTGATGAAGGTGACCCCGTGGCCGACGAACACGTTGTCCTCGATCGTGACGCCTTCGCAGATGAACGTGTGGCTCGAAATCTTACAATTCTTGCCGATCTTGGCGTTCTTCTGGATCTCGACGAAGGCGCCGATCTTGGTGTGGTCGCCTATCTCACAACCATAGAGGTTGATGAACCTCGACAGCTTGACGCCTTCGCCAAGCTTCACGTCGGGGGCGATACAGACGTACTCGCTCATAGCGTGACTGCCCTTCCCCTCTCTTTGAGGGATTGATCGGCGGCTTCCAGCATTCTCACGACCCGCGTGCCGGCCACGCCATCGTTCAGAGGCGGCTCGCTCCTCGCGACACAATCGAGGAAATAGCCGAGCTCGACCTTGAGCGCTTCGGTCTGCTCGACCCGCGGGGCCCACATGTCCCCGGCGCGGTAGCTGACCAGCAATTCGTACAGGCCCTGCCCGTTGTTCATCTGGGCGCCCTTGTCGTACACCTTGATCTTCTCGTCCGCCTCGAGGTCATTCCACACCAGCATCTTCTTCTCGCCGCCGATCAACGTGGTCCGAATCTTGACCGGCGACAGCCAGTTCACGTTGACGTGCGCAATCGTGTTACGCGGGAAGTAGACGGTGATGTACGCGACGTCCACGTGGCCGTTCAAGTGGGCCTCGCCGGTGGCCACCACCGCGTCCGGCTTGTCCTGGATGAGGAAGTCCATGATCGACAGATCGTGGGGCGCCAGGTCCCAGATGACGCTGACGTCGTGCTGGAATAGGCCCAGGTTCACCCGCGTCGAGTCGTAGTAGTAGAGGTCGCCGAGGACGCCCTCGTCGATCAGCTGGCGCATCTTCCTCACCGCGCCGGTAAAGAGGAAGGTATGGTCGACCATGATCCTGAGATTCTTGCGCGCGGCCAGCTCGACCAGCTCTTCCGCCTGTCGGGTGGTGGAGGTGAACGGCTTCTCGATGAACACGTGCTTCCCGTTCTCGAGGGCAGCTTTGGCCAGCTCGAAATGCGTGCAGACAGGCGTCACCACGGCGACCGCGTCGACCGTGGCAGATGTCAGCAGCTCGGATGGGTCCGTCGTTACAGCCTGGTCGGGATGAGCCTGCTTCAGCCGCTTGAGCGCGGCGGGGCTCCGATCGCAGACCATTGCCACCTCGCAGCCGCCAAGGCTGCGAAAGTTCCGAACGATGTTCGGTCCCCAGTAGCCGTATCCGAGTACGCCGATGCGGATCATGGATGTCATCCGTGTCAGAACGCGCCGTCGCCCAGGAGTACTGCGCGCGGGGTTTTCAAGAGGATCTTGAGATCGAGCCAGAGCGACCACGACCTGGCGTACTGGAGGTCGAGCCGCACCATGTCGTCGAACCGAAGCCGGCTGCGTCCCTTGACCTGCCAGAGACCGGTGAGCCCGGGCTTCACTTCCAGCAGCCGCCGGCGATGCCAAATGTCGTAGGACTCGAGCTCGTAGGGGATCGGGGGCCGCGGCCCGACCAGCGACATATCCCCCTTCAGGACGTTGAGAAGCTGCGGAAACTCGTCCAGGCTGGTCTTGCGAAGGAACCGCCCGACGCGGGTGACGCGTGGATCACTGGTGATCTTGTAGACGACTCGCCCGTTGGTTTCCGCCTTCCCGGATTCCACTTCACCGCTGATGAACCGCTTGATGTAGTCCATGTGGATCTGGGAGTCGTTCGCGCGATACATCGACCGAAACTTCAGGAACGTGAAGGGAGCGCCGTACTGGCCTATGCGCTCCTGGCGGAAGAGAACCGGTCCGGACGAGGTGAGCTTGATGGCCGCTGCAATCATCAGAAAGATCGGCGAGAGAACGATCAACCCAATCGCGCTGCCGAGCACGTCGATACCGCGCTTGACCACTCGTTCCACTCGCGTGGCCTCGTCGCGCTGCGCGAGATCCGGATAGAGCTTCGCATTCGCGACGAATCCCGTACCGTTGTGCTCATCCCTGTCTTCCGGGAAACAGTGAAACGAGATGTGCACGCGACCCAGCTCGTGAGCCTTCAAATTCGACTTCAAGGCGCCAGTCACCTTTGCCCGCAGCGCAGACAACGCGGACTGCCTGTCCGTCGGCCCGAGCTCGGAAAAGATCACGCCGAGAACCGAGCCATCTTTGTACCAGCCGGCAACATCCGTTTCACGGATCACGGTGCACAGGGCGGAGACGGTGCGATCGAGAATGTCCTGAGCCTTGTCGGTGAGCTGATGCAGGTCGACCAGCATCAGAACGAAGAGTCTGCGCGAGCGTTCCGCTCGCTTCCGCTCCAGACAGAGCGCACCGAGGAACGTTGTCTCGGACAAGAGGGAGCGCTTCAACGCAGAGATCCCATAGCTATCCAACAGATTTTGGTCAGCAAATCGGATGCCATCCTAGTGAATTACCTGCCTTTTTTTGGAAGCGCCATTGACCAGGGCAGTTGGCGATTGCGGGGGCAATGCGGCAGCTACCGCGGACGGAAGAAAACGCCCCAGATGTTGAAGCCGACTGATGGACTTGTTAAATACTTTGCACACACTAGAGCCGTACCAGACGCTCTGCGACGGTGCCGCCTCCCGGGACGCTGTGCCGGGTGTCCACGATCAGCCGCCCATGGTGAGCGATCGCTCGGTAGTCGAACTCGGGGTGGTCGGCGAGGATCAGCACACAGTGAGCCGTGCGTAGCTCCCTCGCGGTCGCCTCCACGGCCTTGAGCTCCGTTCCATTCACCCTGAATGTCGGCACGTAAGGATCTGCGTAGGAAACGTGAGCCCCCTTGTCTCGGAGGGAGGAGATGATCTCGTAGGCCGGAGATTCCCGGGTGTCGCCGATCCCGCGTTTGTACGCGACACCAAGCACGAGTACCCGGCTGCCCTTGACCGCACGCCCACGCTCGTTGAGCGCTTCGCCGACGAGGCGCAGCACGTGTCCGGGCATCGCCCGGTTGATGTCGTCCGCCAGGGAGATGAATCGTGCTTCGTAGCCGTTGAGGCGCATCTTCCAGGAGAGATAGAGCGGGTCTACCGGTATACAGTGGCCTCCGATGCCCGGACCGGGGTAGAAGGGCATGAAGCCGAAGGGTTTCGTCGCCGCGGCGTCGATGACTTCCCGGCTGTCGACCCCCAGGTACCGGCACATGACGGCGAACTCGTTGGCGAGGGCGATGTTCACATTACGGAAGACATTCTCGTAGAGCTTCGCCAGCTCGGCCACCTTCGGAGTGGACACAACGTGCACCCGGGGCACGATCTCTCGATAGAGAGCCGAGGCGAGACGGCCGCAGGCGGGCGTGGTACCGCCGACGACT
>QHSI01000127.1:0-86446 GCA_003221515.1 Candidatus Rokuibacteriota bacterium | reverse complement strand
GGGCGGCCACTTCTTTGGAGGCGCCGACCACGTAAGAAATGTCCGGGTCCTTGGACTTCCCCAGCGGCGTAGGGACACAGATGATGACGGCGTCACTTTCCGACAGAATCGCCGGCTCGGTGGCCGCCCGGTAGCGACCGCTGCGCAGAAGGGCTTGCAGGTCGGCGCTCGGCACGTCTGGAATGTGGGAGCGGCCGCTGGCCAGCGCTGCGACCCGGTCGGAATCGGTATCGAGTCCGGTCACAGCGAAGCCGGCTCTCGCGAACTCAATGGCGAGCGGCAGACCGACGTAGCCCTGACCGATGACGGCCACCCGCGCGGTGTGAGTCTCGATGCGATGGCTCAGTGTCGTTGCGTGGTCCATACGCTTCCCTTACGCGGCTTCCAGGAGGGTGCAGTCCAGCTGGACCGCGACGCTCCGTTGAAGGAGGTTGACTGATACCACCAGGACGCCCTTCTTCGGGTTCACCCGAACGACGATCCCTTCGGTGTCGGCCAACGGTCCGGCGGTGATCCGGACGCGTCGCCCTGTCTGCAGGTACGGGTGGGGGAGAATCGGGAGGCCCGAGTGGAGCAGCTTTTGAATCGCGTCAATTTCCGAATTCGGCACGACGTCGAGCTGGTCCCAGCGCTCCCCGAGCAGACGCACCAGGCCGCGCGCCTTGCAGATCTCGAGATAGCTCACCTTGTCCATCACGTGGCGCAGAAAGAGGTAGCTCCGGAACATCGGCACGCGCCAGAGTCGGCGAACTCCGCCGCGCCTCCCCCAGCTTTCGAGCGTGGGCAGCAGCATGTCGAAGCCCTTCGCAGCGAGCTGGTCGTGGACGAGCTGCTCGCAGTTGCTGTGCGTCCACAGCACGTGCCAGCGGTGTCCCGAATCCGTGACAGGTTCCAGCAAGGCTTCGCCCCCTTCGGTCTCCTCACCCTCTCGAGGGTGAGACCAATCGTTGACTGTTATCTCCGTCGCGCGGACGTTGAAGCCGGCCGCGCCGCCGCCCTCCGGTCACACACCGCTCGCGTGACCGGGCACTAATCGTCCGGGGCGGTCTGTCTCCTGCGCGCTCTACCATACGTGTGCGACCCCCGGCCGCCCCCATACGAGTAACCCCTGGAGACGTGGCGGTCGTCGCCATTGAAGACCAGGCCCAGAATTTTGGCCGGCTCCGTGACGTTCAGCGCTTCTTCGAGAAGCTTTCGTGGTGTCTGGTGCGCCGTCACCACGATCAGGAACCCGTCCACCCATCTACCGATCACTCGACAATCGGGAACTAACACGAGGGGGGGCGTGTCCAGAACGATGTAGTCATATCGCCTGCGCGCCTCCGCCAGGAGCTCTCCGACCCTGGGCGACTTCAACACCTCGTACGGCGTGGACGGCAGCCGACCTCCCGTCAGGACCGACAGGTTGAGGCTGCGGTCCGCGTGCGCCACGGCGTCGAGCGTCAGGTGCGCGTCCAGGATCGCCTCGACGAGGCCGGGCCCCCTGTCGACGTCGAACCCAAGCCGCCGGGCCAGGGAGCCCTCTCGGAGATCGGCATCGATCAGCAGCACACGGGCATCGGGGGCCTGGGCCAAGGCGCCAGCGAGATTGATCGCGGTCGTGGTCTTGCCGTCGGCCACGCTCGGGCTCGAGACCGCCACGATCGCGAGATTGGTCGTCTTGTGGAGCTGCTCGATCTGGTGGCGGAGCGCCCGGTATTGCTCGGCCTCGAACGAGTTCGGCGCGAGCATGCTCACGAGATGCTCGTCGAGATCGCTCGAGAACGCCGGCGCTGACTTGCGGGCCGCCGACACCGGGCCTCGGGGCGCGGGCCAGGTGCCGGCGGGAAACGGCGTGCGCGCTGGTAAAACCGGTGCCGCGAGCGCCGGTTCAACCGGTGCCGTCTGGCGGCGGAGGGCCTGTTCGTGTTCTGCCTGCTCGAGCGCCTTGAAAAATCTGCTCATGGGCTCAGGAGGCCTCGGACCGATTGCAGGAGACCGAGAACCGTCGTGTCGAATCGCAGGGCTAGAGCGACGGCGGCCGTAGCGGTGGCGACCGCGAGCGTGCCGACGATCCACCGCACACGAGCCGGTCCACTCGCAGCCCGAGACCTTCTGGCCCTGCGCCGCGGCTGCGTGCCCTCTTCCAGATACTCGACCGCCTGGCCGACGATTTGCCGGTCGATCCGGCGTTTCTGGTCGGCATAGCCGAAAAGCAAGCAGTGATCGCAGACGACGTTGATGAGCCGCGGAATCCCCCCGGAATACTCCACAATTCGATCCACCGCCGGGTCAGAAAACAACCCCAGGTCTCGCGAGCCTGCGATGCGGAGCCGGGTCCGGATGTACGTGCGGGCCTCCGCCGCGGTCAGCGGCGCGATCTGGGAGCGCAGCCCGACCCGCTGCCTGAGCTGCTGCAGCTCGGGGATCCGGAGCCTGGCTTTGAGCTCCGGCTGGCCCACCAGCACGATCTGTAGCAGCTTGCTCGTCGGAGTCTCGAAGTTCGAGAGCAACCGCACCTGTTCCAGCGTCGAGGCGTCCAGGTTCTGGGCCTCGTCGAGGATCAGCACGGTGTTTTGGCCCGCGCGTTCGCGCTCGACCAGGAAATTGTTCAGCGCGATGAGTCGCTGGGCCTGGGACTCTCCCGCCTTGGGGACCCCCAGGTCTTGCAGTGCGTATTCGAGAATGCCGTCGAACGGGAGGGTGGAGTTGAACACGAAGGCGACGGCTGTTTGCCCGTTGAGTCGCTGCCGGAGCGCGTGCACGAGCGTGGTCTTCCCCGTCCCCACCTGGCCGGTCAGGACGATGAAGCCCTTCCGCTCCTGGACGCCGTACTGGAGCTGGGCGAGCGCCTCCCGGTGGCCCGGGCTCATGTACAGGAACCTGGGATCGGGCGTCGGGTTGAAGGGCTTCTCCGTGAGACCGTAGAAGTTGAGGTACACTCCGCCCTCCTTAGGAACCGGCGCGCCCCAGGACCGAGACCAGATGCTCGTTCCCGCGTGCGATCAGGTAGGCGCTGCCGGCGATCAGGACCAGACCGACGAAGGCCGCGCTGCCGGCCAGCCGCATACGATGACGTCGGCGGCGGCGATCGGCTTCGGTCACGATGCGCGGAATGCTGACCAGGACCGGCACGCCGCTGAACGCGCGGAGCTCGTCGACGGAGTGGAAGGACGTGTCGATGTTCTCGGCCAGCATCGCAGCGCCAACCGCCAGACCGATCGAGCCGACGAGAGCGAAGAGGAGCAATTTGGCGCGCTTGGGGGCATCCGGTGCCGGGTCCGGGATCGCCGGGTCGAGCACCCTGAATTGCTCGCCCTTTTGCCGCTGCTCGAGGCTCTCGGCCAGCTGAGCCTCCTCGTGGCGCTTCAGTAGCGACTGATACAGCGCGCCCGTGCTGTCGTAATCGCGGGACAGCTCCCGTAGCTCCTGCTCCCGCCGGGGCACGTTCTCGACCCTCGTTTGATAACTCGCGATGCTTTCGCGCAGGCGCCGCTCTTCGCTCTTGAAGACCTTGATGTCCGCCTCCGCTTCACTGAGTGACTCTTTGAGGCGGAGCACGTAGGGGGTGAGCGGAGTCGGCGGCTGCACGATCACGGGCTTTTCGTCTTTGGCCGTCGCATCCTTTGGTGCCTGCGCCCTGGCCTCGGCAATGTCGCGCTCGAGGGCGGCGATGTCCGCCTTCTTCGAGACGACGTCGGGATACCGGTCGTTGTACTGGGTGCGGAGCGTCGTCAGCTCTTGCTTCAAGCGCATCAGGCGCAGCTCGGGGGTGTCCGTCAAGGCGATCGCCGGTCCCGCCAGCGGGCTCGAGGCGAGGGGCGTGGCCGAGAGGAGGGTTTCCGCCTCGGCGAGCTGACTCGACAGCGCCTGCCGCCGCTCCGCGGCCCGCGTCTGGTTGTCGGCGTTCGTCCGCAGCTGGGTGTGCAGCCGCTCGAGGCTCGCGAGATTGGTCTCCATCTGCTGCGGCAGCTCGCCCAGGTGGCGCCGCTTGAAGTCGCCGACCCGATGCTCCAGGTCGTCGAGTCGCTTCTTCGTCTCGGCGAGCTGCACTTTGAGAAAATCGGCTGTGCCCGACGCCAGACGCTCGCGGACCTTCAGGTTCTCTTCGATGTAAAAAGACGCCAGGGTGTTCGTGACGAGCGACACCGTGTTGGCATCGCCCCCTTGATAGCTGATCGCGAACGCCACGGTGGCCTGACTCTGGCCTTTGACCTCAACGCTCTTCAACTCCAGCTTGATGTCGCCGCGCATCCGCCCGATGACGTCTTCGAGCGGAGCCCGTCTTCGGAAATCGGCGTAGAGGGCAAAGCGGTTGATCAGCCCCTCCAGTCGCCCGCGACTCAGGATTTCCTGCGAGATCGTCTGAAGGCGCGTCTCCAGCGTGCTCGTGACGGTCGACTGCACGAAGCTCTCCGGCACCTGCTGGCGGTCCACGAGCACGGTGGCAGTCGACCGGTAGATGTTCGGCAGAGAGGCGATGAGGCTCGCGCCGGCCGACATGGGCACGGCGAACACGAGGATCGCGAGCCACTGGCGCCGGCGCCAGATAGTCAGCAGCCCCTGCAGACCGGATCCTCGCGGCGCTGTCTCTTCGGCCACGTCAGGGCACCAGCACGATGTCGCCGTTTTGAAGGTAGAAGTTCTCTTGCTCCCCGGCGGCGACCTTGTTGTAGTTGAATGGAATTCGCTTCATCGTGGTTCCCTCGGGATGAAGGATCACGATCTTCGAGCGCGCGGCGAACTGCGTGAACCCACCGGCCAGAGCCAGCGCGTCCAGCGCGGTGGTCCAGCTCTTGAGCTCGAACCGCCCGGGACGCGTGACCTCTCCGATGACCGAAACCTTGAAGCTCCTGACTTCCGCGACGATCACCGAGATTTCCGGGGTCGGAATGTACTCGGCCAGCTTCTTCGCCACGACCTCGCGGAGCTGGAGCGCGGTGAGGCCAGCGGCCTGGATGTCGTTCAGAAGAGCCATCGAGATCTTGCCGTCAGGTCTCACCGTCACCATCCGGCTCATCGCCTCGTTCTTCCACACCGAGATCTGGAGGACGTCTTCCGGACCGATGCGGTACTCGGTCGGCGAAGTGCCGCGGCCGCCTTCGGCCCCCGCGACGGCCGGCGCCTGAGCGCCCGATCGGTCGGCAGCTGTCAAAACCGTGGCGACGAGCGCCCCAAAGAGAAGTACGTGTCTCATAGGCTTCGGCGAGCCGACGACCGCGCGGCGTCGAGTCCGGCCTCTTTGATCTTGTAGAGCAGCGCCCGATAGCTGATCCGCAACGCCCGCGCGGCCCGCACACGATTCCAGCTGGTGCGCTCGAGCATCTTGGTGATCGCCTCACGCTCGGCCGCCCGCGAGGCCCGCCGCGCGATCTCCTTCAGCGACGGCTCCGGCGGGGGCGGGGAGGACGCAGACAGCCGCTCGGCGCCCGCAACTGGGTCGGGCAGGGGGACCCGTACCAGAAACGGGTCGTCGAGGACGATCATCCGCTTGACCAGATTCTCCAGCTCTCGGACGTTTCCGGGGAACGGGTGGCGCGTGAGTCGTTCCATCACCGCCGGAGCGATGGCGAACCCGTCGCGCCGGTAGAGCTTCGCGTACCGCTCGACGAAGTAGTTGGCCAGTAGCGGGATTTCGGCCGCCCGCTCGCGAAGAGGCGGGGCGCACATGTTGATCACGTTGAGGCGGTAGTAGAGATCCTCGCGGAACCGCCCTTCCTCTACGGCCCGCTCCAGGTCCTGGTTCGTGGCCGCGAGCACGCGTACGTCGACGCTCAAGGTGGTCTTGGCACCGATGCGTGAAAACTCGCCGTCTTTGTGGGCGCCCGTGAAGGCGCCCCGCTCGTACCCGAACAATTCGCTCTCGAGAAGCTCGCGCGGCATGGCCGCGCAGTTCACCTTGATGAAGGGCCCCGCGCGCCGGGAGGAGAAATAGTGGATCGCCCGGGCGATGAGGTCCTTCCCGGTGCCGGTCTCGCCGGTGATGAGCACCGTGACGTCGACTCGGGCGGCCTCGTGGAGGATCTGGCGTGCATCGAGCATCTTGGGGCTACGCCAAAGATCCATCTCACGGGTGAGCCTTCCGGCCGTTTGCTCCGGTCCTGAACTGAGATCGCTAGCGACCGGGTGTATGACGGTGTCCAACACCTGCTGGAGTTCGTCCAGATTCAGAGGCTTCGGCAGCACCACCTCGACCGCAAGCTCTGCGGCGTCGAGATTGTGGACGCGATCGGCGACCGCGATGATGGGCCCCGAGTTCCGCCCGCGGACTTTCAGGTTCCGAATCTGCTCCGCGGGGTCGGTGCCGTTGCCGTCGAGGTCGACCAGCGTGAAGCTGAAGCTGCCGTCCGCGAGCGCGTCGAGCGCCTCGGTCGCGGACGACGCGGCGACGCACTGGTACCCACGGCGCCGGAGAAACCCGAACAGTCCAGTCCGGGTTGGAGCGTCGACTTCGACCACGAGGGCTCTCATCTCACTCATTGCGGGCGCTGATCTAGGAAGGCAAACGCCGTACCAGGGCCCTCTCGCAGAGAAAAGGCGCTTGATGTAACGAATCTTGCACAGAAAATTTTTGTCGGTGCTGGGTGCAACCAACTGCACAGAAGACGGCCTGGGTGGGTAGTTCGGGATCTACTGTGAAATCTCTCACACTTCCGGAAACCTCCATCGAGATAGGCAATTTTCCAGGAAAGAGTGTCAAACGTGTGCAGGATGTTGCCTAGCCGGGAGACGACGCACCGTTTCCCTGAGCTCGCGTAGGTTCTGGGGCCAGGAATGGTCTCTGAGCTTTGCGACCGTGTGGGGGCACAGGTCGGCCCGGCGCCGGTACTGGTGATTGAATTGCTCCACAAAGAAGGCCGCGAACGAACAGATCTCGTCTGGTCGTGGGCTCTAAGTACCGACTGAATCGAACAATTCCTCGGCGGTGGATGACGGTGGAAATGTGGACAATCACATGTTGCTCTTCTCGGCGGCTCGTCGACCATATAATGCGACCCGTGTACAGGTGGAGCGGCCGGAAGAACGCTTCTTGGATCCTGGGAGCGGTGTTCCTGTTGCTGGCGTCTCAGGGGTGGGGCGAGGAAGCTCCGTCGAGCGCCGCGAAGGCTCAACCACCGGTCGCGGCGTATCCGCTCGAGCTGCTCGGGCTCCTGGCGCCTCCCGAGGCGCGCGGACCCCTGACGGTAACGCCCTCGATCTCCGTGTCGGAGGAGTACAACGACAACGTCTTCCTGGACAACCGGCGCCGTGAATCGGACTTCATCACGAGCTTCGCGCCGGCCGTGACGCTGTTCGTGAACAGCCCGTCGTACACACTGAGCGCCGGCTATTCCTTCGGCGCCGACCTGTACGCCCGGCAGAACGGCCTCAGCAACCCGCTCGCCCGTCAAAATTTCCTTGCCGACGGCATGTACAGGCTCACCCCCGAGCTCACGCTGACGGCCATCGAGTCGTTCGCGTTCAATCGCAGTACGAATCTCCTTGCCCCGAACACCTTTTCAACAGGCCGGCAAGAGTCGTGGATCAACACGTTCACTCCGGGTGTCGCGTGGCAGATGACGTCTCGGAACGCCCTGAGCGTCAGCGCGACTTACACTGCGTTGCGCTTCGAGGGTCAAGGAGCGGGCATCAACTCCGACACGTACGGGCTCCTGAGCAGCCTCAGCCACGCCTTCACGCCCCGCCTCACGGGCTTACTCGGCTACGGCTTCACCTATGTGGATGTTCGAGAACAGGGAACCTCGACGACTCACACTCCTGCGCTCGGATTGAGCTACCGGCTGACGCAAACGCTGCTGGGCACAGTGAGCGGGGGCCCGGCGATAACCGAGTTAGCCGGCGAAACGATCCTATCCCCCGCAGGAACGGCGACTCTCGTGCAAACGTTGCCATTCGGGTCGGCCGGCCTGCAGTACGTGCGAGGCGTGAGCGCAGCAGGCGGATTCGGTGGAGCAACCGATACGCAGACCGCCTCGGGCACGCTCACCATCTCCGGATGGCAGCGCGGTCTGATCGTCGCGCTCAACCCCGTCTACAGCGTCGCGGAATCGATAAGCTCACGGCAAGCGCGACAGGTCGACGCTCGGTCGTTCACGTTGACCCTCTCGGCGAGCTATCAGATCGCTCGGTACGCGACCGTATTCGGGGGGTACACGTTCTTCGAGCAAAGGACCAGCGGGTCGTCGGCGACGCAGCTCGACGTCGACCAGAACCGGGTCAGATTCGGCCTGCAGTTCGGCTATCCCATCAACTTCGACTGAACCGAACCGACCCGCGCCTGCGCACCGCCAAGCGCGGGAAGCCGCTTCCTCACGCCGGCTGAAGTCGCCAAACTTCCTCAGCGTCACGCCGGTCTTCGTAATAAACTAGCGTATTGAAGTTGTTCTCGATTGAACATCCACGAACGACATCTGGAGAACATCATGTCCAAATCGATTGTGGTCGCCCCTGCAACGACCGCCGATCGCACGGCCGGCCCGGTCACACCCAGTTGGGTCCTCAGCGGCAAGCCTGAAACCCGAAGCAAGGAGCTGGCGAGGAGCCACGACCGCACCTCGAACGTGATGGCCTGGGATTGCACCGCTGGGAGCTTCACCTGGCACTACAGCAAGGACGAAGTCCTCGTCGTCCTCGAGGGTGAGGCTTTCATCACCAACGAGACGGGAGAAGAGCGCCGGATCGGCCCGGGCGACGTGGTCTTCTTCCCGGCCGGGACCTCTTCCAAGTGGCACGTCCCGAAGTACATCAGGAAGGTCGCGTTCCTGAGGCACACCATGCCGCGCCCGTTCGGGTTAGCCGTCCTCGCGTGGAACCTGTTTCTGCGGATCGTGGGGCTGCGGGTCGCCTCGCCGTTGATGATGGTCCTCATGCTCGATCCGATCGGGTTGTAGGGCACTCGCCAGGCCGTCGGCTTCATGAACCGATCGCAGGCCAGGCTTCGGCCCGGCGACCTGGTCGAAGTTAAAGCCCCCGACGAGATCCTCCGGACCCTGGACGCCCAGGGGGCGCTGGATCGTCTGCCGTTCATGCCGGAGATGGTCGAGTTTTGCGGGCGGCGGTTTCGCGTTGCCCGGCGAGTCGTGAAGACGTGTTTCACGGGAACGGTCTCGACGATGCGCGTCTTCGAGTCCGACGACGTCGTGACGCTCGAGGGGCTGCGCTGCTCCGGCGCCGCGCACGATGGCTGCCAGAAGGCGTGCACGATCTTCTGGCGCGAAGAGTGGCTGAGCAAGGTCGACGACGCCGGCGGGAGCTCCACACCGAGATCGGATGGAGCGTCGCTGCGCTCTCGACTCAAGATCTCGGCCGGCCCGACGACTTACTATTGTCAGGCCAGCGAGTTGTGGAACGCCACCAAGGGCCTGTCGCGCTGGGCGCGAATCGGAAAATGCGTCGCCGAAGTCCGTGCCGGCAATTGCAGCGCGCTTCACATGGTCCGGCGCATCGCGATCTGGTTCTTCTGGAGAGTTCGTCGGACGCTTGTCGGTGAGTACGCGCGGGGACCTCACCAGGTGACGCCGGTAGAGAGCCTCGATCTGCGACCGGGCGAGCTGGTCGAAGTGAAGCCAATGGAGAGCATCATCCAGACGCTGAACGAGACCGCCCGCAATCGCGGACTCTACTTTTCGCCCGACATGCGCCGGCTGTGCAACAGCCAGCGCCGGGTCAAGGAGCGGATCGACAAGCTCATCGTCGACGGCTCGGGACAGATGCGCCAGCTCCGCAACACCGTGTTCCTGGAAGGCTCGCTGTGCCGGTGCGAATCAATCGCCCTCGGCGGGTGCTCGCGAGACGAGTTCGTCTACTGGCGGGAGATCTGGCTGCGGCGAAAATGAAGCGCCTCGCGCTTGTCGGGCTGGGGGTGGTCCTTGGCCTCGGTGCCGCGGTGGGCTACTGGCGGTGGACCGGGCAGTTGCCAGGGCTCTTGCTCGAGGTGCTGCTCGGACGGGTGCGGTTACCTCCCGGCTTCACGATCCAACTTTATTCCTCATACGTGCCGAACGCGCGCTCGATGGCGCTCGGCGCTCGCGGAACGCTCTTCGTGGGATCGCGCAGAGCCGGGAGAGTCTACGCCCTGGCGCCCCGCGACCGCGACGATCGGGCCGGCGAGGTCCGCACGATCGCGAGCGGTCTGAACGCGCCGAACGGCGTCGCCTTTCGTGACGGCTCCCTCTACGTCGCCGAAGTGAACCGCGTGCTCCGATACGACGACATCGAGGCACGCGTGAACGACCCCCCCGCGCCGGTCGTGGTCAGCGAGAGTCTCCCGAGCGATCCGAACCACGGCTGGCGGTTCATCCGCTTCGGCCCGGACGGCGGCCTCTACGTGTCGGTCGGGGCTCCGTGTAACGTCTGCGAGTCCACCGACGAGCGGTACGGGACGATCATGCGCATGCGGCCGGACGGAACGGGCCTCGAAGTGTTTGCTCGAGGTGTCCGAAACTCGGTCGGGTTCGCCTGGCACCCGCTGACCGGGCAGCTCTGGTTCACGGATAACGGCCGCGATTGGATGGGAGACGACTTGCCTCCCGACGAGCTGAACCGCGCGCCGCACAAGGGAATGCACTTCGGATTTCCGTACTGCCACGGGATCGACGTCTCGGATCCCGAGCTCGCGCAGAAACGTTCGTGCACCGAGTTCGAGCCGCCGGCCCTAGAGCTCGGCGCGCATGTGGCGGCCCTGGGCATGTGCTTCTACACCGGCAGCTCGTTTCCGGCGTACTACCGGAACCAGATCTTCATCGCCGAGCACGGGTCGTGGAATCGGTCGTCGCCGGCCGGCTATCGCGTCACGCTCATCCGACTCAAGGACGATCGCCCGGTGACGTACGAGCCCTTCGCCGACGGCTGGCGCTTGGGGCTGCTCACATGGGGTCGACCGGTGGACGTGCTCGTCGCGGCCGACGGCGCGCTGCTGATCTCGGACGACTACGCGGGCGCGATCTATCGGGTCAGCTACAAGACCGCGCGACCGACATGACGCCGTACCGCGTCGGATTGGTGGGCGCGGGCTACGTCAGCGAGTTTCACGTCAAAGCGCTGAGACGGTTGTCCAACGTTCGCATCGTCGGGGTGACCGACCTCGACCTCGCCCGGGCGCGTGCCACGGGCCTGCCGACCTTCGAGTCGCTCCAGGCGATGGCCACTGCGGGCCTGGACGTCGTCCATGTGCTGACCCCACCGGACAGCCACACGGCGGTGGCGCTGGAGGCGCTTCGTCTGGGCTGCCATGTGCTCGTCGAGAAGCCGCTAGCGACGAGCGTCGAGGATTGCGACCGCCTGGCGGAGCAGGCGGCGGCCACCGGCTTGCGGCTCGGCGTGAACCACACGCTGCTCGGCGACTCGTTCGCCGCCAGGGCGGTCGCTCTCGTCCGGCGCGGCGCGATCGGCGAGATCGTCGCCGTCGACTATCTCCGCAGCTCGAACTACCCGGCGTATCGCGGTGGCCCGCTGCCACCGCAGTGCCGCGATGGCGGCTACCCGTTTCGTGATCTCGGCGTGCACGCGCTGTACCTGCTCCGCGAGCTCCTGGGCGACATCGAGGACGTGCACGCCGATTTCAGAACGTCCGAGGCGAAGGGCAGAGACCCCAACATCCATTTCGACGAGTGGCGGGTGCTGGTCCGATGCGCGAAGGGCACCGGCAACATCCAGCTGTCGTGGAACGTCCGGCCGCTACAGCATCAGCTCATCGTCCAGGGAGCCCGCGGCATCCTGCGCGCCGATTTCTTCTCGATGTTCCTCACGCGCCGCCGTCACGTGCCGCTGCTGCCGAAGGCGGTCGAGCGGGTGGTGAACGCCATCGGCGAGTCCGTCTCCGCCGCGGCGCAGGTCACCTCGAATTCCGCGCGGTTCGTGGCGGGCGCGATCCGGCCGTACCAGAGTCTCCACAACTTCGTCCGCGCTTTCTACGACGCGCTCGCCGCCGGCGCGCCGGTGCCGGCGGGCGTCGACGAGGCGCGCACCGTCGTGCGCTGGACGGAGCAGGTGGCACGGCAGGCCGATCGCGCGAAAACGGCATTCGTCAACCGATACCAGTCGAGTGGCCGCCCCGCCGTCGTGGTCACCGGCGCGAATGGCCAGCTTGGTCGCGCGCTCGTGAGGCGGCTCGTCGGAGAAGAGGCGTGTGTGCGGCTCTTCGTCCGGCGGCTACCGCCGCCCGAGATCCTCCGGCACCCGAGGGTCGAGGTCGCGCTCGGCGAGTTGGGCGATCCGCACGCCGTGGATCGCGCGCTCGTTGGCGCGACGGCGGTGTTCCATGTCGGCGCGGCGATGAGCGGCGGCTGGGAGCCTCACGAAGCCGCCACCGTCGCCGGCACCCGCAACGTTGTCGAGGCGTGCCTCGCGCATCACGTCCCGAAGCTGGTCCACATCAGCTCCCTCTCGGTCATCGATTGGGCAGGACATCCGGCCGACCGGCCCGTCACCGAGACTTCCCCCCTCGAGCCCTTGCCGAAGCAGCGCGGGCACTACGCCCGGGCGAAACTCGAGGCGGAGGGCCTCGTGCGAGCCGCGGCGCTCGAGCGCGGGCTCCCCTCGGTGATTCTGCGTCTCGGGGTCATCTGGAGCGCAGGCGGCGAGCCGATCGTCTCGCCGGTCGGAATTCGGATCGGCAAGCGGCTCGCTCTCGTGGGCGACCGGACGATCCGGGTGCCGTACGTCCACGTGGACGACGCGGTGGAGGCGATGATCAGGGCCGCGCAGAGCCCCTTCGCGGATGGTCGCGTGTACCAGGTGGTCGGCGACGAACTCCTCACGCGTGAGGAACTGGCTTCCTCGTGCGCCACCATCCACCTGCCGATGGCCCCCGCGTGCGTCCTGGCGACGGCGATCGAGTGGCTCTTCGATCGTTTGGGGCGCTCGGCCCCAATCTCCGCTTACCGGTTGCGTTCGGCGTACGCGCCGCTCGTCTTCGACTGTCGCAAGGCGCGCGAGGAGCTCGGCTGGCGACCGTGTGCGGGAAGCCGCGCCTCCCTGGCGGAATACTTTATTCGCGGACTCTCGACGACGGGTTCAGCAACCAGTCGATGACCTCGGACGAATCGTAGGGGTCGATCGCAAGGTCTCTTACACCGACCTCCTAAGCCAGATGCTTCCGCGCAGTCGCTCCGCGTCAGCAACAAGTCGCGCACGACAGACTCGCCGTCTAGCCTCGACTCGCCGCCCCGTCTATTCGCGGCGGGACGGATTCAGAAGCCAATCGATGACGGCGCCGGGATCGTCTGGACCGGATTGCCGAGACGGCGCGGGTCGCTCGGGAACGACCGCTGGGGTTCGCGCAGGCGCCGGAGTCGCCGCGGCAGGCGTTTCCGGCGGCGCCGCCACAACTGGCGCGGGCCGCGCGGACGCCGGGGGCGCCGCGACTGGAGCCGGACGGGGCGACTCCACAGGCCGCGCCGGCGCCGAGGGCGTCACGACCGCGGCCGGGCGGGGGGACTCCACAGGCCGCGCCGGCGCCGGGGGCGCCGCGACTGGAGCCGGACGGGGGGACTCCACAGGCCGCGCGGACGCCGGGGGCGCCGCGACTGGAGCCGGACGGAGCGCCTCCACAGGCCGCGCCGGCGCCGGGGGCGCCGCGACTGGAGCCGGACGGGGGGACTCCACAGGCCGCGCTGGCGCCGGCCCGACTGGAGTCGGACGGGGGGACTCCGCGGGACGAGCTGGCTCCGGGGGCGCCGCGACCGGGGCCGGGCGGGGGGACTCCGCAGCCGGCGCGGGCGCCGGGGGCGCCGCGACCGGGGCCGGGCGGGGGAACTCAGTAGGACGCACGGGGGCCGGGACGACCTGGACCGGCGGCGCGGCTGGAATCACGAGCTTTGGCCGTGCCACCTGATGCGTCGGGGCCAGCGTCGAAGCGCGCCATGCGACGAAGGCCCATGTACCCAGGCCCACTACCGAAGCCGCCAGTGACGCGCTAGCGATGATCGCCACCCGGCGACGCCGGGACCTTGCCGGCCCGTTGGCTTCCGACCAGAGACGGTTGAGGAGCTCCTGCATGTGTGGCCGCTCGTCGGGCTCCGTGGCGAGGGCCATGGCGACGACGGCGTCCACGGAGGCTGGGACGGTTCGGCGCCGCGAGCGCATCGGCGTCGGCGTCTGAGTCGCTTGCGGGTCGCGAACCGCCTCGCGCGACGCCGCCCGGAAGGGCCGTGCTCCGGTCAGCATCTCGTAGAGGACCACCGCGAACGCGTAGATATCGGCCTTCTCGGTCAGGGAAGCTCCGCGCGCGTGCTCGGGCGCCAGGTACTCGGGAGGGGTTTCGCGCCCGGAGGCGCTAGCTAGCCCCGGCAGGTCGCGCAGTCCGGCCAGCTCCACGTCGAGGAGCTTGGCACTGCCGTCAGCGAGCACCGCCACGTTTCGTGGCCGGACCGCGCCGTGGACGAGCCCCATGTTGTGTAGCGTCTCCACGGCGCCGCCCAGATCGAGCGCCCACCGCATGGCGACGGCGGCGTCGAGCTGGCCACCCTCGGCGAGCACGTCGCTCAGCCGCCGTCCCTCGACCAGCTCCATCACCGCGAAGGGCCAGCCCTGCTCGCTCTCGCCGAACGCCAGCACGCTGGCCAGGCCCGAGTGGGCCGCCGATACCGCGATGACCGACCGGCTCATCCGCTGGAGCGTCGGGGTTCCATTGGACGTGCCGATGAGCGCCTTCGGCAGGACGCGCACGGCGATCCTGTGACCGGTCGCATCGTCCTCGGCCTGGCACACCCTTCCCACGCCAGCGCCGATCTCGCCGACGATCCGGTAGCGTCCCTTGAGGCGCAGCCCGATCAGCGAGCCGCCGGCGATCGCCTCGGTCTCTCTAGCCACGGCTCCGGGAAGGCTCCTGCTCTTCCATATCACAGCATTGAGGCCTTAGGGGTCCACGAGTCAAGGGGATACGTCAATCCCGGGCGCCCAGCACATCCCGGCCCAACACGGCCTGGACGAGGGCGACCGTCGCCAAGGTGAGTGCCAGCATGACCAGGCCGAGCACGGCGATGGCGCCGAACTGCCCTTCTTCCTTGAGATTGAAGATCACGATCACGACCGACATCGCCTTCGTCTCCGCCGTCGGCAGCGCCAGCGAGGTGTACCAGACGACCTTGCCCTCCTTCTTCGCGGCGTCTGTACGCGCGTCCTGCGCGGCGGCGGGGAGGGCGGAGGGAGCCACAGCGACGCCAGCACGCCCACGAGGGCACGACGCAGGGTGATGAGGGTCTCCGTAGAGCGCGAGGGCCTCGACAAGGCCCCGGAGATTCGGTTCGGTGTCGAGCGCGGCGATGCTCGCGCTCACACGCGAGGCCCGGTCGGCCGGCATGACCAGGCTCGCGTTGCCGCGGAACTTCGACGCGATCTCGTCCCGTCCCATCGGCGAGTCCGGTGCGGCACACGGGTGGTCTTGGCTCTCCTCGACGATCCGGCCGTCACGCAGGCGCACGCGGACGTGGCCGACGAACTTGTTGCGGGTAGTCGATCGTCGGGCCAGGACCACCACGAAGCGAGCGAGACGTCGCGCGGCCGACACCGTCAACGCGCCCCGTTCCCGCGCAGCTCCGCGAGCACCGCGAGCACCGCGTCGTGGATGCGGCCGTTGCTCGCCACCAGCGATGGTGCGTCGAGATCGAGGGGGCCGCCGTGGAGATTCGTGATGCGCCCGCCGGCCTCCTCGACGAGCAGGCTGCCGGCCGCGACGTCCCACGGCCCGAGGCGTAGCTCCCAGTAGCCGTCGAGCCGCCCGCAGGCGAGCCACGAGAGGTAGAGCACCGCCGAGCCCATCCGCCGCACTGCGCGGGCGCGCACGCTGAATGCCGCGTACTCGGTGAGGTTATTGTCCGTGGTCTGGCGGATGTTGTAGGGGAAGCCGGTCGCCAGCAGGCTCTCGTCGAGCGTTCCCGTCGTCGACACCGCCAGCGGCTGGTCGTTGACCGTCGCGCCGCGGCCGCGCTCGGCCACGAACAGCTCGTCGAGGTTCGGGTCGAAGACGACGCCGAGCTCGACGCGTTTGTCCGTCTCGAGCGCGATCGACACACCGAACGTGCGAAGGCCGTGGGCATAGTTGGTCGTGCCGTCGAGCGGGTCGATGATCCAGCGCCGCCCCGAGCGCCCCGCCGTCGCGCCGCGCTCCTCGCCCAGCACCGCGTCGTGGGGGAACGCCGCGGTCAGGCGCCCAACGATCAGCTCCTCGGCGCGGGCGTCCATCTCGGTGACGAGGTTCGTGGGGCTGTCCTTGTAGGCGATGCGACGCGGTCCGAGGAGCTCGCGCTTGAGGAGATGACCGGCGGCCCGCGCGGCATCGACGGCCACGCGTCGTTCCAGCGATGCCATGCGCCGGCAATGTATCATACGGTCCATGCACATCGTCGTGATGGGGGCGGGCAGTGTCGGCGGATACTTCGGTGCAAAGCTCTTGCGCGCCGGCGAGAAGGTCACGATGGTCGCGCGCGGGCCGCATCTCCAGGCGATCCGCCGCGGGGGCCTCACGATCCGCTCGACGGTCGACGGCGAGTCGGTCGTGCGCCCGGCGGCCGTCGAGCGCCTCGAGGGGGTCGAGCGCGCGGACGCGGTGCTCTTCTGCGTCAAGTCGTTCGACACCGACGACGCCGCGGCGCGGCTCTGGTCGATCCTCGGCTCCGACACGCCGGTGCTCTCGCTCCAGAACGGCGTCGACAACGAGGAGCGGATCGACGCCCAGCTCGGCGCCGGGCGCGCGATGGGCGGCGTCGCCCAGGTCTTCGCGACCATCGAGGCGCCCGGCGTGATCCGGCACCACGCCGCCGGGCGCATCATCTTCGGTGAGCTCGACGGCCGAGTGAGCGAGCGCGCCGAGCGGCTGCGCGACGCCTTCGCGCGCGCCGAGGTGCCGGCCGAGGTGTCGAAGGACGTCCGCCGGGCGCTGTGGGAGAAGTACATCCTGATCTGCGCCGTGGCCGGCACGACCGCGGTCACGCGCGAGACGATCGGTGTCGTCCGCGAGACGCCGGCGACCTGGCGTCTGTTCCGCGCGCTCGTCGAGGAAGTGACGGCCCTCGCCGGCGCGTCCGGCGTCGATCTCCCGGCCGACACGGTCGATCAGATTCTGAAATTCGCGCAGACCATCGCGCCCGGCAATCGAGCCTCGCTCGCCCAGGATCTCCTCCAGGGCCGCCGGCTCGAGCTCGACGCCCTGCACGGGCACGCCTCGCGGCTCGGCGAGCGCCTGGGCGTGCCGACCCCCGCCGCCTTCGCCATCTATGCGGCGCTCCAGCCGCACGCGGCGGGGAGGCGCGGCTGACCTCGCCCGCGCGGGCGGCGTGGCGTTACGTCTGGCACTACCGGGCCCGCTACGCCTTCGGCGTCGTCTGTCTCGCCGCCGCGACGCTCGCGTCGCTGGCAATCCCCTGGACGGTGAAGCGAGCGATCGACGCGCTCCAGACGCATCCGGCGACTGCCCCGGTCGGCTACGACGTCGCGCTGATCGTGCTGTTCGCGGTCGGCAACGGCGTCGCGCGCCTCGGCTCGCGCTTCGCGATCACCGGGGGCTGCCAGCGCATCGAGGCGGATCTCCGCAACGACCTCTACGCGGCCCTTCAGACGTTCCCGCCGAAGTTCTACGCGGAGCATTCCACCGGCGATCTGATGACGCGCGCGACGAGCGACCTCAGCGCGGTGCGCTCGCTGCTGGGCTTCGGCGCGATCAGCCTGGTCTCCACGACCTTCGCCGTCGTCGGGGTGCTCGTCGCGATGCTGGCGGTCGACCGGTGGCTGACCCTGTGGGCGCTGGCGCCGTATCCGGTCTTGTTGATACTGGCGCGGCGATTCAACCTCAGAGTCAACGAGCGAACGGAGGCCGCCCAGGATCAGCTCAGCGTGCTGTCTGCGCGAGTCCAGGAGTACCTGAGCGGCATGTCAGTGGTCCGCGCGTACACGCTCGAGCCTCGCGCGCGCGCGGACTTCGGCCAGGCCAACCGTGAGTACCTGCGCCTGAGCCTCGCCCTGGCGCGCACACAGGCGGGGTTTGCCCCGGCGATGGGGCTGATCGCGGGTGTGGGGACGCTCGTTGTCCTCTGGGCGGGAGGGCGAGCGGTGGTGGATGGCCGGCTGAGCCTCGGCGCGCTCGTCGCCTTCAACGGCTATCTCGCGTACCTCGCCGGGCCGACTGTCGGACTGGGCTGGACGCTCTCGATCGTTCGCCGCGGCCTGACGTCGATGCAACGGTTGCAGGAAGTGATTGAAGCCGTGGCGCGCGATCTACCCGGGACTGTTGTAGCGGGGGCCCTGAGACCGGCTTGGACCGAGGGTGGCCTGATACAGGTGCGACCCGTCTCCGGCATGGCTATTGGAGCGGGTGCCGTGAGGGCGGATTGCACCGAGGGTGGCCTCATCGAGGTGCGACCCGGCTCCGACATGCTGGCCGCGGCGCCTGGGCTTCGGGTTTCGCATCTCACGTTCGCGTACGCGGGGCGGCCGGCGGTGTTGCGCGATGTGAGCTTCGAGGTCGCGCCCGGAGAGACGGTGGCGCTAGTCGGGCCAACCGGGAGCGGCAAGTCGACGGTGGGGCTCTTGCTGGCGCGGCTCTGGGAGCCGCCGCCGGACACCGTCTTCCTCGGCGGGCACGACGTGACGAAGCTCCCGCTCCCGTCGCTCCGCGCGGCGCTCGGCTACGTGCCGCAAGAAGGGTTTCTCTTCTCGCGGTCGATCGAGGAGAACATCTCGCTCGGGCGCGACGGCATGGGCCCGGGGACGCTTCGCGGGGCCGCCGAGGTGGCCGGCGTCGCCGACGAGGTGGAGCGGCTACCGGACGGCTTCGGGGCTGTCGTCGGTGAGCGCGGCCTCACGCTCTCGGGCGGGCAGCGTCAGCGGGTGACGCTCGCCCGCGCGCTCACCGGCGACCCGCCAGTCCTCGTGCTCGACGACGCGTTCGCATCCGTCGACGCGGCGAAGGAGGAGGAGATCCTCACGAACCTGCGTACGGCCCTGGCCGGGCGCACGGTGCTCCTCATGACCCATCGGCTGCGCGCCGCGCGCGCGGCCCATCGCATCGTCGTGCTGGATGCCGGGCGGGTCGTCGAGACCGGCGCCCACGACGATCTCGTGCGCGCCGGAGGTCTCTACGCCCGCCTGTGGCGCATCCAGCAGCTCGAGGAAGAGATCGCCCGTGCCTGACCCGTTCTACGATCCCGAATCGGAGGAACGGCTGGGTCGTGCGTTCGACCGGCGTCTGATCCAGCGGCTCGTGCAGGCGGCGCACCCCCACCGCGGCCTGATCGGCGGATCAATGCTGCTCTTCCCGATGCTCGCCCTGGCCGAGCTCGCGCAGCCGTGGCTCCTGAAGATCGCGATCGACGATCACATCTTGCAGTCGGATTGGCTCGGTCTGACGCGGGTCGCCGGCCTGTACATCGTCGTGCTCCTGATTCTCTATGGCCTGCGGACGCTCGAAAGCTACCTGATGGAGCTCACCGGACAACGGGTCATCCATGATCTGCGTGAAGCGATCTTCGGCCACCTCGTGTCCCTGGAGGCGCGGTTCTTCGACCGCAACCCGGTCGGGCGTCTCATGACGCGCGTGCTCAGCGACGTCGAGGCGGTGAGCGAGGCGTTCACCTCGGGCCTCTTCGCGGTCGTGGCCGACGTGATCACGCTGGTCGGGGTGATCGCGGTGATGCTCTGGATCGACTGGCGCCTGACCCTCGTGACCTTCGCGATCGTGCCGCCGCTGGCGCTGATCGCCGTGTACTTCCGGCTCAACGCGCGCGACGCCTATCGCGAGGTGCGCCGGCGGCTGGCGCGTCTGAACGGGTTTCTCCAGGAATCGCTCCAGGGCATGGCGGTGATCCAGCTCTTCGTGCGGGAGCGCCACGAGCGCGAGCGGTTCGGACGCCTCAACAGCGATTATCGGCGATCGCTCTTCCGCTCGACGCGTTGGGAGTCCTCGCTCTACGCCTCGGTGGAAGCGCTGGGCTCGATCGCGCTGGCGCTCTTGATCTGGTACGGAGGCCGGCGGATCGTGGCCGAGTCGCTCACCTTCGGCGCCCTCGTCGCGTTCATCCAGTACACGAATCGCTTCTTCCTGCCGATCCGCGACCTCGGCGCCAAGTACACGGTGATGCAGTGGGCGATGGCGTCCTCCGAGCGGATCTTCGGCCTGCTCGACCGACAGCCGGAGATCGTGGCGCCGGCGGCCGCCGCCCCGCGGCCGGCTCGTTCGAGCGCGCCCGCGCTCGAGTTCGTCGGGGTGTCGTTCGCGTACGAGGCCGACGCGTGGGTTCTGCGCGACTGTTCCTTCAGCGTGGCGCCGGGCGAGCGCGTGGCGATCGTGGGCGCGACGGGCGAAGGCAAGACGACCTGCGCGCGGCTGTTGAACCGCTCCTACGACGTGCGGCAAGGGCGCGTCCTCGTGGACGGCGTCGACGTGCGCGAGTGGGAGCTGGCGAGCCTGCGGCGCCACGTCGGCATCATCTTCCAGGACAGCGTGCTGTTCGCGGGCACCGTGGAGGACAACCTCCGCCTCGGCGCCGACGGCACGGTGTCGCCCGTCGAGCTGGCGCGCGCGATCGAAACCGCGCGCGCCGGCTTCGTGACCCAGCTCCCGAAGGGCCTCGGCGAGCCGCTGGGCGAGCGCGGCGCCAACGTCTCCTACGGACAACGCCAGCTGCTGGCCATCGCGCGGGCTCTCGTGTACAATCCGGCCGTTCTCGTCCTGGACGAAGCGATGTCGAGTGTCGACCCCGAATCCGAAGCGCTCATCAGGCAGGCGATGAGCGGACTCCTCGCGGGACGGACCAGCATCACGATCGCGCACCGCCTCTCAACGGTGCACACGGCCGATCGGATCCTCGTGCTGCATCGAGGCCGCGTCCACGAGGAGGGCACCCACGCGGAGCTCCTGCGCCACGCCGATCTCTACGCGCGGCTCTACGAGCTACAGAGGGGCGGGGCGCCGGCGTGATGTTCAAGACCTCGGTGCTCAGGCTGGTCGCGCGGATCCCGCGCGGGCGCGTCGCGACGTACGGCCAGGTCGCCGCGCTCGTGGGCCGGCCGCGCTCGGCGCGCGCGGTCGGGCAGGTGATGCGTGACGCCGACGGCGTGCCGTGGCATCGCGTGGTCAACTCGCTGGGCGGCATCAGCCGCCGGCCGCGCGTGAGCGGGATGGTGACGCAGCGGATCAGGCTCGAGCAGGAGGGGGTGCAGTTTCGACGCGGGCGCGTCGTCCTGCCTCGGTTCCGCTGGCGCGGGGGCGAACCGCGTCGACTCGGGGGCTTCACGTTCGACGAGCCCAGCTTGTCGTGTCGCAACAGGACTTAGGAGACCGTCGATGAGACTTCAGAGCAGGGTCGCCGTGGTCACCGGCGCGGGCTCGGGCATCGGCGCCGCCTCGGCGCTCGCGATGGCGACGGAAGGCGCGCGCGTGGTCGTGGTCGACGTGAACGAGGCCAGCGCGAAGGCGACCGTCGAGCGGATCGAGAAGTCCGGCGGACAGGCGCTCGCGCTCCGCGCCGACGTCACGCGGGCGGCGGACAACCGGATGGTCGTCGAGAAGGCCCAGGCGCTGTGGGGGCAGCTCGACATCTTCTTCGCCAACGCCGGCGTGCCGCAGTCACCGCAGGACGTCGAGGACGTGGACGAGGCCCTCTTCGATCGGATCATGGCGGTGAACGTGAAAGGGGTATGGCTCGGCGCCAAGTACGCGCTGCCGGTCATGAAGCGGCAGCGCCGCGGCGTGTTCCTCATCACCGCGTCTACCGCGGCGATCCGCCCGCGGCCCGGCGTGCAGGCGTACGCGGCGTCGAAGGGGGCGGTGGTGACGCTGACGAAGAGCCTGGCCCTCGAAGCCGCGAGCCACGGCGTGCGCGTCGTGTCCATCGCGCCGGTGGCGACCGAGACGCCGATGCTCCCGGCGTTCATGGGCAAGCGCGTGGTCGACGACGAGGGCCGCGCCCGCTACGTCGCCACGGTGCCGCTGGGGCGGCTGAACCAGCCCGAGGACCTTGCGCGTACCGCGGTCTTCCTCGCGTCCGACGAGGCCGCCATGATCACCGGCACGTGCATCGAGGTGGACGGCGGCCGCTGTATATGAAAGTCATTCCGCTGGCCGCCGAGTCGCTCGGTGTGCGCTCGATGGCGACCTACGTCGAGGTCGGACGCACCGGCATCCTCATCGATCCCGGCGCCACCCTTGCGCCCGCGCGGTTCGGTCTGCCGCCGGCCGAGGCCGAGTGGGAGGCGTTGCGCCGCGCGAACGACCGGATTTCCGCGTACGCGGCGCGCGCTAGCGTCGTG
Organism: Candidatus Rokuibacteriota bacterium; assembly: GCA_003221515.1. Lineage (GTDB taxonomy): Bacteria > Methylomirabilota > Methylomirabilia > Rokubacteriales > CSP1-6 > AR31. The sequence goes on along the minus strand of QHSI01000127.1, from coordinate 64,225 downwards.
TTCGTCAGCCACTACCACGAGGACCACTTCCGCTCCGATCCCACGTCCTACGCGGGTCGGCTCGTGCTCGCGAAGGACCCGCGCCGCATGATCGGGGGGCAGCAGGCCCGGCGCGCCGAGGCGCTGTGGAAAGCGCTGGACGGCCAGGCGCGCGTCGAGAGCGCGGACTCCACCCAGCATCGTGAGATGGGGCTCGAGCTCTACGTGTCGCCGCCGCTTCCGCACGGCGTCGACGGCACGCCCTTCGGGTCGGTCGTCGCGCTGACGATCGTCGACCCGGCGGAGCGTGAGCGCTTCGTCTTCGCCTCGGACCTCCAGGGACCCGCGTCGGCGGTGTCCGCCGCGTACGTCATCCACCAGCGGCCGACGCTCCTGTATCTGTCGGGCGCGCCGTCATATCTCGAGCGCGAGCTCGGGCGCGACCCGATCGAGCGCTCCATCGACCACCTGCTGCGCGTGGTCGAGACGACGGGCTGCCGCGTCATCATGGACCATCACGCGCTTCGCGACGCGCGAGCCGCCGACCGGTTCGCGCGACTCTGGGAAACCAAGCGCGTCGTCACCGCCGCCGCACATCTGGGGCTGCCGGAGACGCCGCTGGAGAGCCGGCGCAACCTCGCGTGGGCCGCGGCGCGCAAGCCGCCGGCGTCGGCCGCGGCCCCGCGTGCGAAGATGACCTCTCCCGCACCGCGAACATTCGCGAAGGGAGGCTCCAGGGAGTGACCGACAGCCACACACTCAACGTCGGCGATTCCGCGCCGGGCTTTAGGCTTAAGACCATCGGACTGAAGGACGTCAGCCTGAGCGACTTCCGCGGAAAGAACGTGGTCATTCTCTTCTATCCGCTGGACTGGACATCCGGCTGAAGCAAGTGCATGCCTGCCTTCGACAAGCGCGTCAGCGACTTTCAGGCGGCCAATACCCAGTGCGCCTTCTCGATTTCGCAGCCGGCTCCGTCTCTGGCGCTCTGTTCCCGCCGCGCCTGCTCAGTGAGGGTCTTTGTTTTCTGGGGAGGCGGGTCGGAGGTGGGCGCGGGTGGTGAGGCCGACGCCCACCAAGACGCAGGCGGTGCCGAGGATTTGCCAGAGGCCGATGCGCTCGCCCACCAGGAGCGGCGCGAGGACGATGCCGACGATCGGCTGGAGGTTGGTGAAGATCGCGGCCTGACTCGGTCCCACGATCTGGACCGCCCGGTACCACCAGATGTGCGCGACCGCGCCCAGAACTCCCTGATAGACGACGACCGCCCATGCGGTGAGCGATCCGAGCCGCGGCGTAGGAAACAGCGGCGCCACCACCATGGCGGTCGGCAGGATCAGCAACGTGCCCATGACGTACGCGGCGGTCGTCGCGAGCAGCGGAGAGTACGACGCGAGGACGCGCTTGCCGTAGACGGTGTAGACGGCCCAGCTGCACAGTGACGCCAGCGTGATGAAGTCCCCGACGTGCAGGTCCGCGGGCTCGAGCAACGCCAGGCGGCCACGGGTGATGACCAGCAGCACACCGAAGACCGACGCACTGACGCCGAGCCACTGGACCCGGCGCAGCCGCTCGCCGAGGTAGACGCGCGCGAAGAGCGCCACCACCACGGGCGTCACCGCCTGGAGGATGACCGCGTTGCCGGCGGTCGTGTAGTAGATCGCCAGGTACGTGAACTGCATCGACCCCCAGATGCCGGCGGCGCCGAGAACGAGGAAGACTCCCGCGGCACCTGGCCCGAGTCCACGGATGGTGTCGCTCGACGAGCGAGCCAGGAGCATCAGCAGGAAACAGGACGCGAGCGTGCAGCGGACGGCGGCCAGGAAGAAGGGCGGGAAGTCGACGAGCGCGAGCTTCGCGGTGGCCGGATAGCTGCCCCAGAGCGCCACGCTCAGGAGGAGCGCGACGTAGGCACGCGTTTGACTCGTTCCGGGCACCTGCCTATGATAGCCGGCGCGTCATGGCCGACTACGTCTTCGAGTCGCGCGTGTGGCTCGCCGGGGCGCGTCCCGAAGTCTTCGAGTTCTTCGCCGATCCCGCGAACCTCGTGCGGATCACGCCGCCCTCGTTCCATCTGCGGGTGCTCACCGCGCCCGACGTGCTCTCGGCCGGGGACGTGCTCGATCTGCGGATGTCGTGGCTCGGCATCCCGGTGGGCTGGCGCGTCTTCATTCGCGAATGGGATCCGCCCTACCGTTTCGTCGACGTCCAGGTGCGAGGGCCCTACGCGCGGTGGGAGCATCGGCATCGGTTCCTGGAAGGCGACGGTGGGACGTGGATGGAGGACCGGGTGACCTACCGGCTCCCGCTCGGGCCGATCGGCCGTGTGGCGCACGCGTTGCTGGTCGGCCGCCAGCTGGCGGCGATGTGGCGCTATCGGACGCGACGACTCGAGGCGCTGATCGGGTCGGTCAGCTCGCCGGCAGCGTGACGCCGAGCTTTTGGAGGCGTGGCCGCACGCGGTCGGTGAGGAGGCCGAGGCGTGCCAGGTTGGCGACCATCGACCCGTGCAGGTCGCGCTTGAAGTACTTGCGGAAGGGCGCGTAGTCGTTGGAAGCCGCTGTCTCGCGCCGGTAGCGCTTGGCCTCGTCGATCTGGGCCGGGCTGAACCCCGCGTCCTGGTACGCCTCCAGCGGGAAGAACCCCAGCAGCGTCTTCTCCAGGGCGAAGCACGTGTAATCCTCGAGCTCGCGGCGCTCCGCCTCGGACGCCTCGCTCACGACCTTCGGCAGCGACAGCATGCCGAACCCCATGTGGCGCGACTCGTCCTGCAGGATGCGCTTGCAGACCGTGCCGAGGACCGGGTCGCGCGCACTCTCGCTCATCATCTTGAACAGCGACACCGCGAAGGTCTCGGCCACCAGCTGCAGGGCGATCGTCTTGAGGTACCAGCGGCTCTCCGACAGGATCGAGTCGAAGATGTCGCGCTCGTTGGCCGGCATCGGGTACTTGAGGCCGTCGAGGCGATCGGTGATGTAGCGGCTGAGAACCTCGTTGTGCCGGGCTTCGTCCATCACCTGCGTCGCCTGGAAGAACTTCGCGTCGGCGCCCTGCACGATATCCACCATCTGGCTGCAGGCGAGCATCGCGCCCTGCTCGCCATGCATGAGCACCGAGAGGCGCCACGCGGCGACGTGGCGGTTCAACGCCACGCGATCGGCCTCGGGCAGCCGATCCCAGAGCGGGCTGCCGTAGATATCGACGAGCTCGTCGGCGATCACACGGCCATCGGGGGAAGGTGCGTCCGCCCACGGGATGTCCCGGGTCGCGTTCCACTGGTCGCGCTTGGCGTTCTCGTAGAGGCGCCGCATGTCGACCTCGGAGACGCCGTACTCGAGCGCGAACGTCGTCGTGAACGTCGAGGGGATCGCGAATGGGTCCATAACGACACAATAGCAAAGTGGTATGGTGGCCGCTATGTTGACGCGGAGGGACGAGATCGGCGCCCACATGTCCATCGCGGGCGGCCTGCATCTGGCCCTCGAGCGGGGCCGCGCGGTCGGCTGCGGCGCCGTGCAGATCTTCTTGAAGAACCAGCGCCAGTGGGCGGCGAACGCACTCGGCGCCGAGGACGTCCAAATGTTCCGCGCGACCCGGCGCCGCACCGGCATCCGCCACTGCTTCGCCCACTCGAGCTATCTGCTCAACCTCGCGAGCCCCGACCCGGCCGCGTGGGCTCAGTCGGTCTCGGCGTTCACCGATGAGCTGGAGCGCGCCGAGGCCCTGGAGCTCTCGTGCGTGGTCATCCATCCCGGCTCGCACATGGGCGCCGGGCTCGAGGTCGGGCTGCGCCGGGTGACCGCCGCGCTCGACGAGACGCTGGGTCGCACGGCCGGCTATCGGGTGAAGGTCGCGCTCGAGAACACCGCGGGCGGCGGCAACAGTCTCGGCCGGACGTTCGGCGAGCTGGCGACCCTCATTGATCGCGCGGCCCGGCCCGAGCGTCTCGGCGTGTGCGTGGACACGTGTCATCTCTTCGCCGCCGGCTACGATCTGCGCACCGAGACCGGATACCGCCGGGCGATGACCGAATGCGAGACGACGGTGGGGCGGAGGCGGGTCCTGGCCTTCCACCTGAACGACGCGCGCGCGCGGCTCGGCTCGGGACTCGACCGCCACGAGCACATCGGCCGTGGCTTCCTCGGGCTTCGTGCGTTCCGGAGCCTGATGAACGACCGTCGCTTCACGCGCGTGCCGAAGGTGCTGGAGACGCCGAAGGAGCCCGAGCCCACCGCGGATCTCCGGAACCTCGCGACGCTCCGGAAGCTGCGGCGGCCGGCGAGAGCTGCTCGCTGAATGAGCAGTCGTGCACGCGCCCGAGGCACTCCGAGCCCGGCGGCCGTACGCTCGCCGCGCGTCGTCTCGTAGAAATCGAGGCTTAGGGGCCATTGGGACGCTGGGCGTGCGCCCGGCAACCGTCGAAAGGAGCGGATCATGATCGACCTCATCGGCCGTCGTGAAGTGCTGAAGCGACTCGGCGTGGCCGGCGCCCTCGGCGCGCTGGCGCCATACGGCGCGCGCTCGGCCCACGCGGCGGACAAGCTCGTCGTGGGCGTGATCTACGTCGGCCCGCGCGACGACTACGGCTACAACCAGGCGCAGGCTCAGGCGGCGGCGGCCATGAAGAAGATGCCGGGGGTGTCCGTCGTCGAGCAGGAGAAGGTGCCCGAGACCACGGACGTCCAGAAGACCATGGGCTCGATGATCGAGCAGGACGGCGCGACGCTCCTCTTTCCGACGTCGTTCGGCTACTTCGATCCGCACATGCTGAAGATGGCGGAGAAGTATCCGAGGGTGAGGTTCGCCCACTGCGGCGGGCTCTGGACCGACGGCAAGCACCCGAAGAACACCGGCAGCTACTTCGGCTACATCGACGAGTGCCTGTACCTCAGCGGCATCGTGGCCGGGCACGCCAGCAAGAGCAAGAAGCTCGGCTTCATCGCCGCCAAGCCGATCCCCCAGGTGCTGCGCAACATCAACGCGTTCACACTCGGCGCGCGCAGCGTCGATCCGAAGATCACGACGCTGCTCGTCATCACGGGCGACTGGGCCCTGCCGGTGAAGGAGGCCGAGGCGGCCAACAGCCTCGTCGACCAGGGCGTCGACGTCCTCACGTGTCACGTCGACAGCCCGAAGGTCGTCGTCGAGACCGCGGAGCGTCGCGGCATCCGCGTGTGCGGCTATCACGCCAACCAGAGCGCGCTGGCCCCGAAGGGGTACCTGACCGGCGCCGAGTGGAACTGGGTCACGCCGTACACGACCCACATCCAGGACGCCATGGCCGGCAAGCCGATGGTCAACTTCATGCGCGGCGGCTTGAAGGAAGGGTTCGTGCGGACGTCCGCCTACGGCAAGGCGGTGGCCGAGGGCGGACGCAAGAACGCCGACACCGTCAAGGCGCAGATGCTGAAGGGCGACTACGTCATCTTCAAGGGCCCGCTGAAGGACAACACCGGAAAGACGGTCATCGCCGGCGGGACCGCGTTGAAGCAGACCGAGCCAGTGCTAGAGCAGATGAACTATCTCACCGAGGGCGTGATCGGCAAGGTCTGACGCGACGTCATGGCGTCTGGACCGTCCGGTCGCCTCCGCCAATCCGCCGAAGCGCTCGCGATTCCGGTCGGCGCGCTGGCTGCCGCGATGGTCGTCTTCGGGATCGCCATGGCCGGGCTCGGCCGGAATCCGCTCGAAGTCTACGAGCTCATCTATCGCGGGGCGTTCGCCAGCGCGTTCTCGTGGCAGAACACGCTGGCGCGCGCCGCACCGCTGATCCTCACGGCGCTCTGTGTGGCGTTGCCAGCCCAGGCCGGGCTGATGGTGATCGGCGGGGAAGGGGCCCTCGTGCTCGGGGGCCTGGCGGCCGCCGTGGTCGGACATCTCCTGGTCGGAGTGCCACCGCTCGGCGTCAAGCTCGCGATGGCGCTCGCCGGCATGCTGGCTGGCGCCGCGTGGATCGCGCTGGCCGGAGCGTTGCGCCAGTACCGCGGCGTGAACGAGACGATCTCGAGCCTTCTCTTGGGGTATATCGCGATCGCCGTGTTCAATCACTTCGTCGAGGGGCCGCTGCGGGATCCGGCGAGCCTCAACAAGCCGTCGACCACGCCCATCGGCGACGCGAACATGGTGGGATCGCTCCCCGGGCTCGACGTGCACTGGGGCCTCGGGTTCGGCCTGGTCTTCTGTCTCGTGACGTACGTGCTGGTCAAGCACACGACGTACGGGTTCGCTCTGCGCATCGTGGGCGGCAATGCCCGGGCGGCGCGGCTGGCCGGCCTCCCGGTCGGCGCCATTGCGCTCGCCGCGTGCGCCCTCGGCGGCGCGGCGGCGGGTCTGGCCGGTATGGTCGAGGTAGCGGCCGTCCACGGCAGCGCCAACGCCTCGCTGATCGCCGGTTACGGATACGCCGGGATCCTCGTGGCGTTCATCGCCCGCCAGAACCCGCTGGCGATCGTGCCGGTCGCCGTGCTGGTCGGCGGGATCTCGGCGAGCGGCGGCATGCTGCAGCGGCGGCTCGATCTGCCCGACGCGACCGTGCTGGTCCTGCAGGGCATCGCCTTCATGCTGATCCTGGCCAGCGAGACCGTGTACGGCCGGCTGAAGATCTTTCGGCCCGAGAGGGCTTGAACGTGACCGAGCTCGGCTGGTGGGGTGTGCCGATCGCCGTGCTGGGCGGCGCCGTCCGCGTGAGCACGCCGTTTCTGTTCGTGAGCCTGGGCGAGTGCATCACCGAGAAGAGCGGGCGGATCAACCTCGGCCTCGAAGGCATCCTCGTGATGGGCGCCATGAGCGGCTATGCGTTGTCCTACATCACCGGCAGCCCCTGGCTCGGCGTGCTCGGCGCCGGTGTCGCCGGGCTCGTGCTCGGTCTGCTCCACGGGCTGGTCTGTAACCTGCCGCGCGTGAACGACATCGCCGTCGGCATCGGGCTGATGCTCTTCGGCACCGGCCTCGCGTTCTTCCTGGGCAAGCCCTACGTGCAACCCAAGGCGCCGACGTTGCCCGCGATGTCGCTCGGCGGCTGGAGCGGATCGCCCCAGGTTCAGGCCGCGCTCGAGGTGAACCCGCTCTTTCTCATCGGGATCGGGCTCGCGGTCTCACTCGGCTGGGCGTTCCGAAACACTCGCTGGGGGCTGATCGTGCGGACGGTGGGCGACAGCTCGGACGCCGCGCGTGCGATGGGCTACGCGGTGCCGCGCGTGCGGACGCTCTGCACCGGCGTCGGCGGCTTCCTGGCCGGGATCGGCGGATCGTTCCTGTCGCTCTACTATCCAGGGAGCTGGAGCGAGGGGCTCTCGAGCGGGCAGGGGTTGATGGCGGTGGCGCTGGTGATCTTCGCGCGCTGGAAGCCGATGCGTTGCTTCTACGCGGCGCTCCTGTTCGGCGGAGCGGGCGCGGTCGGGCCGGCGCTGCAGTCGGTCGGGATCACCTCCGGGTACTATCTGTTCAACGCCGCGCCTTACGTGGTGACGCTGGGGATCATGATCGCCACGTGCTCCCCCCGGCGCACGCTCGCCGGGGCGCCGGGCGAGCTGAGCATCAATCGCTGACGTGCGCGGCGACGAGACGTGCGCGCCGCAGGCCGTCGCGGGGCTGGGGCTCCGCGGGACCGAGGCGCGGCGACGAATAGAGGAGTGGAACGCATGGCACCGGCGACGACGGCGACGCGCTTCGTGAAGGCCGATCCGTACCCCTGGCCTTATGACGGCGACCTCCGGCCGGAGAACACGGCGCTGATGGTCATCGATATGCAGACCGATTTCTGCGGCGTCGGCGGGTACGTCGACACGATGGGCTACGATCTGTCGCTCACCCGCGCGCCGATCGCGCCGATCCAGGCCGTGCTGCGGGTCATGCGGGCCGGAGGCTTCCACGTGATCCACACGCGCGAGGGGCACCGGCCCGATCTCTCCGACCTGCCGGCGAACAAGCGCTGGCGCTCGCGCCGTATCGGAGCCGGTATCGGCGACCCCGGGCCTCGCGGGCGCATCCTCGTCCGCGGCGAGCCGGGCTGGGAGATCATTCCGGACCTCGCCCCGGGGCCGGGTGAGACAGTGATCGACAAGCCTGGAAAAGGCTCGTTCTGCGCCACCGATCTCGAGCTGATCTTGCGGACCCGCGGCATCCGCAACCTCGTGCTCACGGGCATCACGACCGACGTGTGCGTGCACACGACGATGCGGGAGGCCAACGATCGCGGCTTCGAGTGTCTGCTGCTCGAGGACTGCGCCGGCGCCACCGACCACGGCAACCACCTGGCGGCGATCAAGATGGTCACGATGCAGGGCGGCGTGTTCGGCGCGGTCGCGCGGTCCACGGCCGTCGTCGACGCGCTCGCGGGCCGCGCGTGACGAGCGCGGGCCGCGAGCCCGGCGTCGTCACCGGGCCGGCGCTCGACGTCGAGGTGGTCGGCATGACCAAGCGGTTCGGCGCGTTGATCGCCCTCGACGACGTCTCCCTGCGCGTGGCGGCGGGCTCGTTCCACGCGCTGCTGGGCGAGAACGGCGCCGGCAAGAGCACGCTCGTGAAGTGCCTCATCGGTTACTCCCCACCCGACGCCGGACAGATCGTGGTGGGCCGCCGGGAGCGCGAGATCCGCTCGCCGCACGACGCGCACGCGCTGGGGATCGGGATGGTCTACCAGCACTTCGCGCTGGTGCCGAGCATGACGGTGGCCGAGAACCTCGTGATGGCGCGCGACGACGTGCCGGCGGTGGTCCGCTGGCGGAGCGAGCGCGAGCGGCTGGCCGCCTTCATGGCGACGATGCCCTTCAAGCTCGATCTCGACCGTCTCGTGTCGCGGCTGGCCGCCGGCGAGAAACAGAAGGTCGAGATCCTCAAGCAGCTCTATCTCAGGCGCCGCTTCATGATCCTCGACGAGCCGACGTCCGTGCTCACGCCGGCCGAGGCCGACGAGGTGCTGGAGACCCTGAGGTCGATGACGCGACAGCGCGAGCTCACGGTGCTGATGATCACGCACAAGTTCCGCGAAGTGATGGCGTTTGCGGACACGGTGTCGGTGCTGCGGCGAGGGAAGCTGGCGGGCGAGGGGCGCGCGGAGGACCTCACGTCCGCGACGCTCGCGGAGATGATGGTCGGCACCCGTCAGATCCCCCAGGCGCGCATGGGACGGGCGTCTCACGCGGGCGGGGCGACCGAGCCGCGGCTCGTCGTCCGCGACCTGGTCGTCGAAGACGACGCCGGACGGCGGGCGGTCCGCGGGCTGACGCTCGCGGTGAGGCCGGGCGAGATCCTCGGCATCGCGGGCGTCTCCGGCAACGGCCAGCGGGAGCTCGTCGAAGCGCTCATCGGCCAGCGCCGGCCTCGGCGCGGTGAGATCCGCGTCGGCGGCCAGCCGTATCGGGCGACGCGCGGCGAGATCCGGGACCATCGCGCGCGCAGCCTGCCGGAGGAGCCGCTGCGCAACGCCTGCGTTCCCGCGCTGAGCGTGGCCGAGAACATGGCGCTCCGTAACTTCGACCGGGCGCCGCTCGCCTCCGGCCCCTGGCTACGGCGCGGCGCGATGCGGGAGCAAGCCCGGCGCTGGATCGCCGACTTCAAGGTGCAGAGCCAGGGAGGGGAGGCGCCGATCTCGACGCTGTCCGGGGGCAACGTGCAGCGAGCGGTCCTGGCCCGGGAGCTATCGGAGGAGGTGTCGATACTCGTCGCGGCCAATCCCGTGTTCGGGCTCGACTTCGCCGCGGTGGCCGAGATCCACGACCGGATCCTGGCGGTCCGCAACGCCGGCGCCGCGGTGCTGCTCGTGAGTGAAGACCTCGACGAGCTCCTCGAGCTCTCCGACCGGCTCGCGGTCATCTTCGAAGGCCGCCTCGTGCACGAGACCCTCGCCGCCAGGGCGGACATCGCGGTCATCGGCCCGTGCATGGCGGGTCACCACGGCGCCGCCTCGGCGGCCTGAACGGCCGGGCATGCTGGTAGTCGCCGCCGCGCCGTCCGCATACTCGTTCGATCCGGCCACCACGGCGCTCGTCGTGATCGATATGCAGCGCGACTTCATCGAGCCCGGCGGCTTCGGCGAGGCGCTCGGCAACGACGTGAGCCGCCTCGCCGCGATCGTGCCCACCGTGCGCGAGCTGATCGCCTGGTGCCGGAGCCGCGGGATCCGCGTCCTCCACACGCGCGAGGGGCATCGGCCGGACCTGACCGACTGCCCGCCGGCGAAGCGGCGACGGGGCGCGCCGAAGGCCCGAATCGGGGACGCGGGCCCGATGGGCCGGATCCTGGTCGATGGCGAGCCGGGTAACGACATCGTGCCGGAGCTCCGGCCCGAGCCAGAGGAGCCGGTCATCGTGAAGCCGGGCAAGGGAGCCTTCTGGGCCACGCCGCTCGAAGGGATGCTCCGCGACGCCGGCGTCACGCACCTAGTGCTGGCCGGGGTGACCACCGAGGTGTGCGTGCAGACGACGATGCGCGAGGCGAACGACCGCGGCTACGAGTGCCTCCTGATCGAGGACGCGACCGAGAGCTACTTCCCCGAGTTCAAGCGGGCCACGCTCGAGATGATCCGCGCCCAGGGCGGGATCGTCGGCTGGACCGCGCCGCTGGCGGCGCTGCGAGCGGCCCGATAGCGCGCCGGCGCTAACGCCTCGTCGTCACCCCCACCTTCCGGCAGAGCGTGGTCACCGGGCAGACCGAGCAGCGAGGCGAGATCGGCGCGCAGATGTTCTGGCCGAAGGAGACGAGCAGGTCGTTGTAGCCGATCCAGTAGCGGCGCGGTAGCTTCGCCCGCAACGCCATCTCGGTCTCCTCGGGGTTCCGCGTCTTCACGTAGCCCAGCCGGTTCGAGATGCGATGCACATGCGTGTCCACGCAGATGCCGGGCTTGTTGTAGCCCATGGTCACGACCAGGTTGGCGGTCTTGCGGCCGACGCCGTTCAGCGTGAGCAGCTCGTCGATCGTGTCGGGCACCCGCCCGCCGAAGCGCTCCAGCAGGTCGCGGCAGATCCCGAGGATGACGGTCGCCTTCGTGCGATAGAAGCCGACGGGGTAGATGAGGCGCGCGATGCGCGGAGCCGGCAACTTCAGCATGGTCTCGGGCGTGGCCGCCACCGCGAACAGCCGGTCGGACGCCGGACCGGTCGTCGTGTCCTGGGTGCGGAGCGAGAGGATGCAGGCGATCAGGACGCGAAACGGATCGCGAGCGCGGTCGGCGACGATCGCGAGCGCCGTCGGGTTCCAGCGCGGCGCGCTCCGCCGGAGGCGGCGGATCACGGCGCCGATCGCTAGCTCTTGTCTTTGATGGACGCGAGCAGCTCTTTGGCGCGTGGGATGTCCTTCACGGTGCAGTCGGCCACGAACGTCGGGGCGGTCTCGTTGATCACTCGCTGGAGCTCCCGCCGCGCGTCGGCGTGCCGGCCGCTCGCGATGTAAAGACGGGCGAGATCCACGCGGGCCGCGGTGAAGTGTGGGTCGACCTCGAGCGCCTTCTTGAAGTGCTCCTCGGCCTTGGCGCGGTCGCCGCCCACGAAGCCCGGCAGTTCCAGGAAGACGTTGCCGGCGAGGATGTGGGCCCGCAGCGATTGTGGATTCAGGTCGAGCAGGGTCGCGATCTCCTCTTTCACCGTCGGCACCAGGAAGAGCGATCGGAGAATGCCCTTCGTCTGGCCCCACCGGGCCGTGTTGATCGCGAACCAGAGATGGGCGTCGTGACTCTTCGGGGCCAGCTCGACCGCGCGCTTGCCGATCTCACGCCCGCGATCGTAGGCCGCCAGCTTCTCGTCGGACGTGGTCGCGCGAACGTCGCCCACCAGGAAATTCACGTACGACAGCGCGATCATCGTGTCGACCTGACGCTCTTTCTCGAGCGCCCCTTCGAGCAGGGTGCGCGCGCGGTCGATCGTGGTGGCGTCCTGGTGGTAGCGGACGATGAGCGCGCGCGCCGCCTCGGCAGGCGTCTCGGCTCGGAGCGACGGCGCGGCGATCAGGACGAGCGCGGCGGCGAGCAGCGGGCGGGCACGCATCCTCGCGCACTCTAGCGCCCGCCGCCCGCGGCCGTCAATCGTGACTCCCTGCGGAGTCATCTTGACTCCCTCCGGACCATCCCCGATGCTGTCGGCGAGCGATGAATCTCCTCAGGACGCTCGCCGTCGTCTGCGTCGCCGGGTGGCTCGGGATCATGGCGTTCTTCTCGTTCGCGGTGGCGCCCGTGGTCTTCCGAGCGATCGACCGCGCGGTCGCCGGCCAGGCCGTCGCGGCCGTACTCCCGCGGTACTTCGTGTGGGGGCTGGTCCTCACGGCCATCGCCTTTGTCGCCTCGCTGATCCAGCTGATCGCCGGCACCGAGGGGCGCCTGCGTCCGTTGATCGGCGCCGCGCTCGGCGGCGCCATGCTGGCAACGCTCTTGTGGGCGTCGGTGGTGTTGGTGCCGCGCGCCGAGGACGCGCGCCGCGCGCGTGACGACACCGCCTTCGCCGAGGCGCACCGCGCGTCGGTCCGGCTCAACGTCGTGACGCTGGTCGCCGCCGTCGCGTTCGTCGCGGTCGACGGCGTCAGCCGGTGGCGGGGACGTGGCCAATGAGGTCGAGAATCGCGCGCACGCGATCGGCCACGGCCGACGGCGGCTCCTGAGCGATCGCCTCGCACGCGGCGAGCAGGAGCCAGGCGAGCGTCGCCGCGTCGGTATCGATCCGGGGCCGCGTGGGCTTGGGCGTCCGTTCGACGACGTCCTGGAGCCCCAGACGCACCTGCTCCCGCGCCCAGGCGAGCGCGAGCGTGGCGTTCTTGTCGCTCCGGCTCCGAACCCACGCCTGGAAGACCTCGCCGGGCAAGGATGCCGGGGGCCCGAACGCGGCGGCGAGCCTCTGCACGGCCGCAGCGAGCGCGTGGGTCCCGCCGGCATTCCGCGCGAGCCCGGCGACTTCCTGGGCGAGCTTGAGCAGCCTCAGCTCCGCCCCCGTTGGCCGCGGCAACCGAACCGTCGCGGCAACTACCGTCCTGGAACCGGCGCTCGTCTTCGACCTACCAGCCCTCTGCGACCGCTCGATCTTCTTGGAGCGTCCAGCCTTCCGCGAGCCACCGGCCTTCTGCGAGCGACGAGCCTTCGAGGAAGGACGAGCCTTTTGCGACCGACGAGCCTTCGGCGCGGGACGACCCGAGCGAGTCCGTCGAGACGCGCGGGCAGCCCTAGCTCGCCGCCCTCGCGCCTTGCCGAGCCCCATCGCGCCTAAACCATAACAAACCTCCCCGCTACGTCTGAACTTCCTCAGGAGCTCGAGCCCATGCTGATCGCTCGATCCACTGAGCTCGTCGTTACGCGTAACCGGGGGCAAGCGGGCCGGGCGGCGGGGGCCGTCCCGCGACCCGTGTAGGCAGTTCTGATCCGACGTTCGCGCGTGTGCTAAGGGCGCCGACGACCGGTGGCTAGCGTGGTCGCGGGACGGCCCCCGCCGCCCGGCCCGCCTGCCCCCGCCTTACTCGTACCGGAGGGCCTCGATCGGATCCAGCCGAGACGCCTTGCGCGCAGGATAGAACCCGAAAAAGATGCCGATGCCCGCAGCGAAGCCGAAGGCGATCACGATCGACTCCGGCGCGACCAGCGTGCGCCACTCGGCGAAGTAGCTGATCGCGCGCGACCCACTCAACCCCAGCGCGATGCCGATGATCCCGCCGATGAGCGAGAGCGTCACCGCCTCGATCAGGAACTGGAGGAGGATGTGACGACGGCGGGCGCCGACCGCCATCCGGAGGCCGATCTCGCGCGTCCTCTCCGTGACCGAGACGAGCATGATGTTCATGATCCCGATGCCGCCGATCAGGAGGGAGACCGACGCGATCGCGGCCAGGAGATAGCTCATCACTTGCTGCTGCTCTTCCTGGGCCTGGAGAACCTCGGAGAGATTGCGGAGCCAGAAATCGTCGTCCTGGAACGGCTGCAGCCGATGACGCTGGCGCAGCAGCGCGCGGATCTGACTCTCGGCCTCGACCATGTCCTCGTCGGGGCGGACCTTGACCGAGATGGAGCCGACCGACCGGGGGTTCGCCTGGCTCACGCCCAGGACCTTCTTCTTCGCCGTCGAGATCGGGATCATGATCACGTCGTCCTGATCCTGGCCCCATGAGTTCTGGCCCTTGCGCGACAGCGTGCCGACGACGGTGAACGGTACCTTCTTGATCCGGATGATCTGGCCGAGCGGCTCGGCTTCGCCGAACAGGTTGAGGGCCGTGGTCTGGCCGACGAGCGCGATCTTGGTGGCCCCCTCGACGTCCTCGGGATTGATCCCGCGTCCGTCCGTCAGGGGCCAGTCACGCGCTTCGAAGTAGTCCGGCGTCACGCCCTGGATGACGGTGGCCCAGTTGAGGTTGCCGTAGACGACCTGCGCGGTGCCCCGGACGGCCGGCGCGGCCACCTGGACCAGCGGGACCTCACGCGCGATGGCGGCCGCGTCGTCCTCGCTGATCGTGAGCTGGCTCCCGGTGCCGAGACGGATCCCGCTGGAGGTGACGCTGCCCGAGAGGACGATGATCAGGTTCGACCCCAGGCTCTGGATCTGCTCCGCGACGCGGGCCTTGGCACCGGAGCCGACGCCGACCATCGCGATGACCGCCGCGACGCCGATGATGATCCCGAGCATCGTCAGCACGCTCCGGAGCTTGTTCACCCGGAGCGCGCGGCCCGCGATGCGGACGCTCTGCCAGAGGCTCACGCGGCCTCGTCCTCTTCGGTCGGCAGCTCGGCGAGCGTGGCGGCGGCGTCACGAGGCTCCGCAGCGCGGTCGTCGTCCTTGAGGCGTCCGTCGCGGAAGGTGAGGCTCCGGCTCGCGTAGGCGGCGATATCGGGCTCGTGGGTGACGAGCACGATGGTGAGCCCCTCGCGGTTCAGACGCTGCAGGAGCGCCAGCAGCTCCACGCTCGTCCGCGTGTCCAGATTGCCGGTGGGCTCGTCAGCCAGGATGACGGCCGGATCGTTGACGAGCGCCCGCGCGATGGCCACGCGCTGCTGCTGGCCGCCCGAGAGCTGACTCGGGTGGTGCAACTCGCGGTCGGCGAGTCCGACCGACTCCAGCCGCGCGCGGGCGCGGCCGCGACGCTCGCGGGCGGTGAGCCCCGCGTAGAGCAGGGGGAGCTCGACGTTCTCGAGCGCGGTCGTGCGCGGCAGCAAGTTGAACTGCTGGAATACGAAGCCTATCTTGAGGTTCCGGATCCGCGCGAGCTCGTCCGGCGAGAGACCCGCGACGCGCTCGCCGTCGAGCAGGTAGCTGCCGCCGCTCGGGGTGTCGAGGCACCCGAGCAGGTTCATGAACGTGGACTTGCCGGAGCCGGAGGGCCCCATGACCGCCACGAACTCGCCGCGCTCGATCGTGACCGAGACGCCGCGGAGGGCGTGGACCGTGTGGGGGCCGAGGTGATAGTCCTTCGTCAGGCCTTCGGTGACGATGATCGGCGGGGCCACGATCAGAGCCTGAGGCGCGGGGCGCCGGGCTGCTGCGACGGCTGAGCCCCGCGGCCGGCGCCGCCGACGAGCCCGACGATCACTTCCTGACTCTCCTTGACCTCGCCGCGCAGCACCTCCGTCGCGTTGCCGTCGCTGAGCCCGAGCGTCAGGGCGATCGCCGTGGGCTTACCGTCGGGGCCGAGCACCCAGACGCGGCCCTGGATGCCGCTGCGGCCCTCGGCCTGGGCGCCGGCCATCTCGTCATAGCGCGCCTTCTGCTCGTCGGTGAGGATCTCGCGGATCCTGACCCGTGACGCCTCGCGGATCTTCTGCGCCCTGGCGCGCCGCTCGGCCTCGGGGAGGCCCTGGAGCGCCCGCATCTGCTCGCGACCGTCCTGCAGGATCGGCTCGAGCTTCCGTTGCTGGTCCTCGTTGAGCTTGAGCTCCTTCACGAGCCGGTCCCTGATCTGCTCCATCGTGGGCGGCCCGCCGCTCGACTGTCCGCCGCCGGAGGGCGCGCCGGGGGTGGGCGCCTCCGCGCCGGCCGGCCGGAACCGGAGCGCGGAGTTCGGGATCTTCAGGACGCTCGGCTTCTCGGCGGTCACGAGCTTCACGTTCGCGGTCATGCCCGGCACGAGCTTCCCGGCCGGATTCATCACCGCGACCACGACGGTGTAGGTGACGACGTTCTGGACCACCTGCGCCGCCTTGCGGATCTGGTTGACGGTGCCGGTGAACGTCTCGCCGGGAAACGCGTCGACCGTGAACGTGGCGCGATCGTCGAGCTTGATGCGGCCGATGTCCGCCTCGTCCACGCTCGTCTCGACCTGCATCTGCGTGAGGTCCTGGGCGATCGTGAAGAGCACCGGCGCCTGCAGGCTCGCGGCAACCGTCTGGCCGACGTCGACCTGGCGGGAGACGACGACGCCGTCGACGGGGGCCCGGATCGTCGTGTGGTCGAGGTCGACCTGCGCCTGCCTGAGCGCCGCGTCCTTCTGCTTGACCTGGGCGCGCGCCGATTCCAGGGACGCGTCGACGACGCGGAGCTGGGCGATCGACGACTGGATGGCCGACGAGAGCGCCTGCTCGCGCGCGCGGGTGGAGTCGAGCTGGGCCACCGCCGCGTCGTAGGTCGCCTGCGCCGTGTCCAGGTCGCTCTTGGCGATCAGCTGACGGTCGAAGAGCTCGGTCTTTCGGTCGAAGTCGCGCTTGGCGTCCAGGGACTGCACGCGCGCCTTGGCGGTGAACGCCTTGGCCTCCACCAGGGCAGCCCGGGCGTTCTCGACGTCGGCTCGAGCGCGCTCGACCTGCGCCAGCTGGTTCATCACCGCCGCTCGAGACGAGTCGAGGTCGGCCTGCGCCTGCTGAACCTTGGCCTCGAAGATGTCGGGGTCGATCCGGGCGATGACCTGGTTCTTCTTCACAATCGAGTTGAAGTCGACGTTGAGCGCCTTGATCTGTCCGGAAACCTGACTGCCGACCTGGACGATGACGACCGCGTTCAGGGTGCCGGTGGCCGAGACGGCGGCGGTGAGGGGGCCACGCTCGACGCGGGCCAGGCGGTACTTCGGGGCGCTGCCGCCGCTCTGGGTGTAGAGATACGCCCACACTCCCGCTCCCACCAGAGCCGCGACGATCACGACCGAAGCGATTCGTCTCATCAATTTCTTAGACGGGAGCGGCCCGTCGCGTGTTTCGTTCTAGCGACGACCGACCGAGCGATCGAGCCGGGCCAGCGCGATCCGATAATCCGCCAGCGCCTGGCTCTCGGTGTTCTGGGCCTGGGTGAACGCCAGCTGAGCATCCGTCAGCTCCAGGATCGTCCCGACGCCCGCGTCGAACCGACCCTGCGCGAGCCGGAAGTTCTCCTGAGCGGAGGCCACCAGGGCCTGCGCGGCCTGGATCCGCTCCTGCGCTTCCTCGACCGCGATCTCCGCCTGCTCCACGTTCTGGAGGATGTCCAGCTCGGTCGACTTCACGCGAGCGCGGGCCCCCTCGACGTTGGCCTTGGCTTCTTGATATCGCGCGATCCGGCTGCCGCCGTCGAAGATCGACCAGGACAGCGTCAGCCCGAGCGTCCACTCCTCGTTGAGCTGGGACTGCGTGCCGCCGTACGTCCCGCTGCCCGAGATATCCGGGAAGAAGTTCCGGAAGGTCTGCCGCTCGGTCGCCTCGGCCGCGGCGGCGCGGAGCCTCGCCTGGCGGTACTCGGGCCGCTGGCGGAGCGCTTCGCCCCGGAGCTGGAGGCGGTCCATCGTGAAGGCTTCGTAGATGAGGTTGTCCACGATCTTGGTGGGGCTGTCCACGCCGATCGCCATCGCGATGTTGAGCGCGACGATCGCGCTGCGGGACGCGTTCCGAGCGCGGATGAGGTCGACCCTGGCGTTGGCCACGTCGACCTCGGCGCGGGCGACGTCGGACTTCGGCCGCGTGCCGACGTCGAAGAACCCTTTGGCCGATCTCAGGTTCAGCTCCGCGCGCTCGACCGCCTGCTCCTGGACGCGGATCAGACGCTGGCTGAAGAGCGTGTTGGTGTAGGCCTCCTTCACCGCCAGCGCGATCAGCTGACGCTGCAGCTCGACGTCCTCGACCGCCACTTCGGCGAGCTTCCGCGAGGCGTCGGTGGCCGCGAGCGTCTTGCCGAAGTCGAAGAGGAGCTGCGAGAGCTGGACTTGGGCGAGAAAGGTGTCGCTGAACTGCTTGTTGCTGACGGAGAAGCTGTGTCTCGCCGTCTGCTGGTTGACTGCGCTGATGGTCCTGCCGCTCGCTGAGGTCCCCGCGCTCCAGGTCTCGCCAGCGGTCGCGCTGACCAGCCCGCTGAGCTGGGGAAGCAGGGGCGCCAGCGCCTGGTTCACGCGGTAGCGGGCGGCCGCATAGTCGGCGAGCGTCGCCTGGATTCTCGGCTGTGCCTCGAGCGCGATCGCGATGCACTCGTCGAGGGTGAGCACCCGCCCGGGGGCCGGCTGCAGCGGCGAGGGAGTCTGCTGAGCCCAGGCGGCGCCCGTAAAACCAAACCCAATGATGGCCGCGACGGCAAGGATTATACGGAAGTTCGCCATGGCGCCCAGAGAATACCACGCGTTGCGTGACGCTCTCTCAGAGCTTCTCCGGGGCGCTGTGGATAGATGGTGGACGCGTTGTGGACACCTTTTTTCTTGACGGCCGCTAGATTCAGCGTGCAAGATTCGCTCGCACCACAAGATATTGTGATTCTATGTGGGGGCGTCATTGCCGAAGGCAATGACGGCGAGGAGGTCAGGGAATGCTGTCTGAGACCCGCCCAGCGAAAGTCGGCAAGTGGACTGAGCCAGCCCTGAGGGTGCTCCGGGAGCGCTACCTCATGCGGGAGGGAGGCGAGGTCGTCGAGACCCCGGAGGAGATGTGCTGGCGGGTCGCGCTGTCGATCGCGGCGGGCGAAGCCCGGTACGGGCGGAGCGACGCCGCCGTCAGAGAGGTCGCGGCCGCGTTCTACGACATCATGATCGACGGGTACTACCTCCCGAACTCGCCGACGCTCATGAACGCGGGCAAGGGCAATGGCCTCCAGTACTCGGCGTGCTACGTGCTTCCGGTGGGCGACTCGATGGAGGAGATCTTCGACTCCGTCAAGGCGGCCGCCATCATCCACAAGTCGGGCGGCGGGACCGGCTTCGCGTTCTCGCGACTGCGTCCCAAGGACGACCTCGTCGCCTCGACCGGTGGGCGCGCGTCCGGGCCGGTCTCGTTCCTCAAGGTCTTCAACAGCGCGACCGAGGCCGTCAAGCAGGGTGGGACTCGGCGGGGCGCCAACATGGGGATCCTGAAGGTCGACCACCCGGACGTCCTCGAGTTCATCGACTGCAAGCTGGACGGCGGCATCACCAACTTCAACATCTCCGTCGCCGCCACCGACCGGTTCATGGACGCGCTGGCTGCGGGCGGCGAGTACGACCTGATCAATCCCCACACCGGCGTGGCGACCGGGCGGCTCTCGGCCAAAGAGGTCTTCGACCGGATGGTTCGTGCCGCGTGGCGGACCGGCGACCCTGGCATGGTCTTTATCGACCGAATCAACGCGAGCCCGGCCAATCCGACGCCGGAGCTCGGCGTGGTCGAGGCGACCAACCCGTGCGGCGAGCAGCCCCTGCTCCCGAACGAGGCGTGCAACCTCGGCTCGCTCAACGTCTCGAAGTTCGCCAAGCGCAGCGACGAGGGCCAGTGGACGATCGACTGGGACGAGATGGAGCGGGTGGTGCGGCTCGCGGTGCGCTTCCTCGACGACGTCATCGAGATGAACCCGTACCCGCTGCCGGAAATCGACGCGACCGTGAAGGCCAACCGGCGCATCGGCCTGGGCATCATGGGGTGGGCGGACCTGCTCTTCACGATGGGCATCCCGTACGACAGCAAGGAGGCGATCGAGCTCGCCGACCGGCTGATGGCGTTCGTGAAGGAGAAGTCGCACGACCAGTCGGCGAAGCTCGCCGAGGAGCGCGGGCCTTTCCCCAACTGGGACCACTCGATCTATCAGAGCGGCCGGCCGATGCGCAACTCGACCGTCACGACGATCGCGCCCACCGGCACGATCTCGATGATCGCCGGGTGCTCGTCCGGTGTCGAGCCGATCTTCGCGCTCGCGTTCGAGCACCGGGTGAAGCAGCCGGACGGCGAACGCGTGCTGACGTTCGTGAACGAGACCTTCGAGCGCATCGCGAAGGAGCAGGGGTTCTACTCGGACGCGCTCATGCAGGAGATCGTCAAGCGGGGCTCGCTCCACGGCATCCGTGGTCTGCCCGAGCACGCGGCCCAGCTGTTCAAGACATCGCACGAGATCGGCTTCGAATGGCACGTGCGCCATCAGGCGGCGTTCCAGCGCCACACCGACAACGGCGTGTCGAAGACGATCAACCTGCCGAACAACGCGCCGGAAGACGACGTCGCGCGTGCCTATCGGCTGGCGTGGGAGCTCGGCTGCCTCGGCATCACGGTGTTCCGCGACGGCTGCAAGGGCGAGCAGGTGCTCAATGTCGGCGTGTCGAAGAAGAAGGACAAAGGCGCAGCGGCCGCGTTGCCTGGAGGACAGGCCGTCATCAGGCCGCGGCCTCGCAGCCTGAAAGGCTCCACGTACCGTAGCGAGACGCCCATCGGCACCGCGTTCATCACGGTCAACGAGACTCCGGACGGCGACCCCTTCGAGGTCTTCGTCCAGGTCGGCAAGGGCGGCTCCGACACCATGGCGGTCGCCGAAGCGCTGGGACGCCTCATTTCGCTCACGTTGAGGCTGCCTTCCCCGTTGTCGGCTCAGCGGCGACTCGAGGAGGTCATCAGCCAGCTCTCCCGGATCGGTGGCGGTCAGCCGACTGGGATCGGCCCCGCCAAGATCCTCTCGCTTCCGGACGCATTGGCCAGAACGCTTGCCGAGCACACCGGCGAGATCAAGCCCGCGGCCGCCGCGCTCGCGTCCAGCGAGGCGAAGAAGCAGATCGGCGACCTGTGCAAGGAATGCGGCCAGGCAACCTTCATCTACGAGGAAGGCTGTAAGAAGTGCCTGTCGTGCGGCTTCAACGAATGCTGAGTGGGTCGTGAGGACGGGGGGACCAGCGAACTGGTCTCCCCGTTTCCTTCCGCTCCTCCGTCGCGGTGTCTTTCCGATGCTAGAATGCCGACGTGTTTTCGGGCGGGACCTACCACGAGGTCGAGCGCTGGCTCCGTAACTTCATCACGGCCCACGCCAAGCGGGTTGATCCGCGCCTCGAGGTCGTCTTCGATCACGACGACGGGCGTGAAGGAACTTCCTACGGCGTGCGGCTGAGATTGGGGCACCGTCTTGCGCCGACCCTCGAGCTAGGTTTCCGCGAGGTGGCCGACAACCGCGGGACCCTCGCCTGGTGCGCCACGCTCGCGGAGCACGTCAAGCGCCTGGCCCGCGAGTTCATCGCTGACGGGGCGGTCGCCGACGCCAGTCCCCGCTAGCCGGCGGCCGCGCTGGATCCGGGCCGGGGATCTCAACGGCTTCCTCGGCCTGGCGCTCGACAACGTCACTCAGCTGGTCATCCTCTCCTCGCTTCTGATCGGCGTCTTCAAGTTCCCGGCCGACCTCGTGCTGCTCCGGATGGTGCCCGGGACGGCGCTCGGGGTGCTCGCCGGCGATCTCGTCTATACGTGGCTCGCAGTGAGACTGATGCGCCGCACGGGACGGTCGGACGTCACCGCGATGCCCTTCGGCATCGACACGCCCACGCTGTTCGCGATGGTCTTCGGTGTCCTCGGGCCGGTCATGCTTGCGACCGGCGATCCGGTGCTCGCGTGGAAGGTCGGGATGGCCACCACGGTCGCCATCGGCCTCGTCAAGCTGGCCCTTGCGTTCGGAGGCGACTGGGCGCGGCGGGTCGTGCCGCGCGCCGCCCTCCTCGGGTCGATCGCGGGCGTATCGATTCTGCTGATCGCCTTCCTCCCGATGCTCAAGATCATGCGCGACCCCATGGTCGGGCTCGTGGCGCTGATCCTCCTGCTGCTGGCCCTCTTCAGCGGGATGCGGATGCCGTTCGGTCTTCCGGCCGCGTTCGCCTCGGTGCTGGCGGGCACGCTGATCTTCTGGGGGCGGTCGTGGCTCGGCTTCGGTCCGGCGGGTGTAATCGCGCCCGGTCCGCTACGGCTGGCCCTGCCGTGGCCGACCCTGGGGTGGCTCGATGCGCTGCCGGAAACGCTGCCGTATCTCTCGATCGCGCTTCCGTTCGCGCTCGTGACGACCATCGGCGGGATCGACAACACGGAAAGCGCCGCGGCAGCCGGGGACGAGTACCGCGCTCGCGACATTCTCCTGACCGAAGCGGCGACCACCGTCCTCGCCGGATGCTGCGGTGGAGTCATCCAGAACACTCCCTACATCGGCCACCCGGCCTACAAGGCGATGGGGGCGCGCGCGGGCTACACACTGGCGACCGGCCTCGTGATCGGAGTCGGCGCGGCGACGGGCGCGCTCTCGCTCCTGATCGCGGTGCTTCCGGAAGCGGCGATCGCGCCGATCCTCGTCTTCATCGGCCTCGAAATCACGGCCCAGGGATTCCTGGCAACACCTCCGCGTCACGGCGCCGCGGTGGCGCTGACGTTCGTGCCGGTGGTGGCGGCGGTCGTGCTGATCGAGTCCGGCGGTCTCTTCTCGGCGCTCGGCACGTCGCCCGCCGCCCTCAAGGGTGACGTGGCGCTCGGCTATCAGGCGCTCCTGATGCTCGGCAACGGCTTCATCCTGACCGCGGTGCTCTGGGGCTGGGCGCTGGCCGCGATCATCGACCTTCGCCTGGCGCTGGCCGGGGGCCTCTTCGCCGTGGCCAGCGCGGCCACGCTCGTCGGAATGATCCACTCGCCCCTTGCGACCGGTGGTCTCTTCTGGCCGTGGGCCATGCCATCGGCCTTGCCGGCTCACGTGGCGCTCGCCTACGGCGCGCTAGGCGTTGTCTGCTGGCGCGCGGCGAGGCGCGCCGCTCGAATATCAACTTGACCTCGTTCGTCTCAGGAGTGTTAAATGGCCGCTGCTTGTGAACATTTCGGCAGGAATGTCAGGAGAGGAGGCGCCATGAGCGCGTTCGGGAAGTCGCTGAGCACCGTCATCGTCGCGACCACACTCGTTGCCTGGACCGCGGTGTCAGTGGTCTCCGCGCAGGGTCCGTGGGTCGCGCCGGCCGACGCGAAGGCGGCGAAGAACCCGGTGAAGGGCGTCGGTAACGCGAAGAAGACGGTCGAGACGAACTGCGTGTCGTGCCACGGCGCCTCGGGAAAGGGCGATGGGCCGGCCGCGGCCGCGTTGCCACCGCCGAAGCCCGCGAACTGGACCAGCGATGCCGTCCAGAAGCAGGGTGACGGCGAGATCTTCTGGAAGATCTCGAACGGACGGGGCGCGATGCCTCCGTGGAAGCACCTTCCGGAGAACGAGCGATGGGAGATCGTGAACTACATCCGGACGCTCAAGGGGAAGTAGGCCCACGCCGTCCGATCCCATGACGCCCCGCCGGGGTCCCGGCGGGGCGTTTTCACTTTCGCCGGCGCGCATCGCCGCGATCGACGTCGGCAGCAACACGGTCCGACTCCTCGTGGCTGACGTCGCCGGCCCCGGGGCGTGGCAGATCGTCGACGAGGATCAGACGATCACGCGGCTCGGTGAGGGCCTCGCGCGCTCCGGGGCCCTCGGCGAGGCGCCGATGGCCCGCACCCTCGCCGTGGTGAAGACGTACGTCGAGCGCGCGCGCGACCGCGGCGCCGGTGACGTTCGCATCGTGGCGACCAGCGCCGTGCGCGAATCGTCCAACGGTCGCTCGTTCGCCGAGGCGGTCGGTCGCGCAGCCGGCCAGGCCGTCGACGTGGTCAGCGGTGAGGACGAGGCGCGACTCACGGTCCGCGGTGTCCGCCACGGCCTCGGTCCGCTGCCGGGCCCGGTGCTCACCTTCGACATCGGCGGAGGCAGCACGGAGTACGTGCTGTCCGAGGACGACGCGATCAGGAGCATGGTCAGCCTGCGCCTGGGCGCCATCCCGCTCGCCGAGCGCTTTCCGTTCCCGAGGGGGATC
This sequence comes from Candidatus Rokuibacteriota bacterium, assembly GCA_003221515.1. Taxonomy (GTDB): domain Bacteria; phylum Methylomirabilota; class Methylomirabilia; order Rokubacteriales; family CSP1-6; genus AR31. Next base: position 40,318 of record QHSI01000127.1, on the reverse strand, counting down.
GAGTGGGAGCGCTACTGCGCAATGCAGGGCGAAGTGCGCGCTCGGTTGGCCCGAGAGCTGCCCGCAGCGATCCGCGGCGCCACCCTCGCCCACCTCGTGGGTACGGCCGGCACGGTGACGACGCTCGCGGCGCTCGACCTTGGGCTCGCCCGCTACGATCCCGCGCGCGTGCAAGGACACACGCTGAGCCGTGAGACCGTTCGTCGCCTCCTGGAGCGACTGGGCGCGCTCCCGGTCGCGGAACGCGGAGCGCTCCCGTGCCTCGACCCGGGACGCGCCGACCTGATCATTCCGGGCATTGCGATCGTGATGGCGACGTTCGAAGAGCTCGGGGTCGTGACGTTGCGGGTGAGCGAATACGGGCTGCGCGAAGGCCTCCTGGTCGACGCCATCGAGCGCCGCCATCGGTCGTCGTGATTTGACACCCCGCGAGGCGATGACTAGACTACGTTGATAAGATGGACGAAATTGCGGTACTGGTGCTCAATTACACGTTTGAGCCGCTGCATTTCACCAATGCCCGCCGCGCGATCACGCTCCTCCTGGCCGGGAAGGCTGAAGCCGTGGAGGCCTCGCCGCGCGTCGTGCGGTCGCCCTCGGTGACCTTCGCCCTGCCCGCGGTGATCCGCCTCGCGATCTATATCCGCAAGCCGTTCCTCGATCGGGTGGCGTTCAACAAGAAGAACATCCTGCGGCGCGACGGCTACACCTGCCAGTACTGCAACCGACGGGGCGAGCGCCTCACCGTCGACCACGTCGTACCGCGGTCGCGCGGGGGTGAGACGACGTGGGTGAACGTGGTCGCGGCGTGCCTGCGCTGCAATCTCAAAAAGGGCAACCGGCTGGCCGACGAGGTCGGGATGCGGCTCATCCGGGAGCCGGTGCATCCGAAGTTCGTGTTCTCGACGCACATGCTCCGCCACCCGCACGCGCACTCGCTCCTGGACTCGTGGCGAAAATATCTCCTGGCGGTTCCGACGCCGTCCTGACGTCGCCCCACGCCGTGTTCCGGCTGTCATCCGAATACGTGCCGCGCGGCGACCAGCCGCAGGCCATCGCCGCCCTGACCGACTTCGTCCGGGCGGGCCGGCCCCACATGGTGCTGCGCGGCGTGACCGGCTCGGGCAAGACGTACTCGATCGCCAACGTCGTGGCGAACGTCGACCGGCCGACGCTCGTGATCTCGCCCAACAAGACGCTGGCCGCGCAGCTCTTCAGCGAGTTCCGGGCGTTCTTCCCGACGAATGCCGTCGAGTACTTCGTCTCGTACTACGACTACTACCAGCCCGAGGCGTACATCCCGCAGTCGGACACCTACATCGAGAAGGACGCGCTGATCAACGACGAGATCGACCGGATGCGCCACTCGGCGACCAAGTCGCTCCTCGAGCGCCGCGACGTCCTGGTGGTCGCGTCCGTCTCGTGCATCTACGGCATCGGTGAGCCCGACACCTACCAGGGGTTGCACCTCGAGCTCGGCGAGGGCGACCGGATCGATCGCGACGAGATCATCCGGCGCCTGATCGCCGTCCAGTACGAGCGGAACGACTACGACTTCCACCGCGGGACCTTCCGAGTGCGGGGTGACGTCGTCGAGGTCTTCCCGGCCAACGAGGAGTCGATCGCGCTCCGGATCGAGCTCTTCGGCGACGTGATCGACGCGATCTCCCGGATCGACCCGCTGCGCGGCGCGGTGCTCGAGCGCCTCGATCGGGTCCACATCTACCCGGCGAGCCACTACGTCACCGAGGCGTCCCAGCTCGCGCGAGCGTTCGAGACCATCCAGGAGGAGCTGCGCGAGCGGCTGGCGTTCCTGCGCCAGCGCAACCGCCTGCTGGAGGCGCAGCGGCTCGAGCAGAGAACGCTCTTCGACATGGAGATGCTGCGCGAGCTCGGCTACTGCCACGGGATCGAGAACTACTCGCGCCACCTGACGGGCCGGAAGCCAGGCGAGGCGCCGCCGACGCTGATCGAGTACCTGCCGAAGGACGCCTTGATCATCATCGACGAGAGCCACGTGGCGGTGCCCCAGATCCGCGGCATGTACTACGGCGACCGGTCGCGCAAGGAAGCGCTGGTCGAGTACGGCTTCCGGATGCCCTCCGCGTTCGACAACCGTCCGCTCATCTTCGACGAGTTCACGCGGCTGACCAGCCAGACCATCTACGTCTCGGCCACGCCGGGCCCCTACGAGCTCAAGCTCGCGGGCGACGCGCTGGGCGAGCAGGTGATCCGCCCGACCGGGCTCATGGACCCGCGCATCACCGTGCGGCCGGCCAAGGATCAGGTCGACGACCTGCTCGGCGAGCTCCGGGGGCGCGCCGAGCGTGACGAGCGCGTCCTGGTGACGACGCTGACCAAGCGCATGGCCGAGGACCTGACGGAGTACTACCAGCAGCTCGGGCTGCGGGTACGCTACCTGCACTCCGACATCGACACGCTCGACCGGGTCGCGATCATCCGTGACCTCCGGCTCGGAAAGTTCGACGGCCTCATCGGGATCAACCTGCTGCGCGAGGGGTTGGACATCCCCGAGGTCTCGCTGGTGGCGATCCTCGACGCCGACAAGGAAGGCTATCTCCGCTCTGGGACCTCGCTGATCCAGACCGCGGGCCGCGCGGCGCGCCACGTCAACGGCGAGGTGATCATGTACGCCGACCACGTCACCGAGTCGATGGCGATCACGCTCCAGGAGACCGAGCGGCGCCGCAAGCTGCAGGGCGCCTACAACGACGAGCACGGGATCACGCCGGAGTCGATCAAGTCGTCGATCCGCGAGCTCCTCCAGACGATCTACGAGCGCGACTACTACACGGTGCCGGTGGAGGAGCCGGCGGCGGAGACGTTCGAGTCGCCGGCGGCGCTCCAGGCGCGCATCGTCGAGCTCGAGGCGCGGATGAAGGAGGCGGCCAAGCGACTCGACTTCGAGCAGGCGGCCGAGCTCCGCGACCGGCTCAAGGCCTTGCGCAAGCGTCAGCTAGGGTAGTGCGAGCCGCAGCCGCAGGCGAGGCGAGCCTATGATGCTCGTAATGCGAGCCCCGTGACCCTCGAAGACAAGCTCGCTAGGGTGCCCGACCGCCCCGGTGTCTACATCTACCGGGACGGCAAGCAGCAGGTCCTGTATGTCGGCAAGGCGGCGTCGTTGCGAAGCCGCGTGCGGTCCTACTTCCAGGAGTCACGGCCGCGCGACCCCAAGACCGACACGCTGGTGCGCCAGATCCGCGACCTCGAGTACATCGTGACCGATAACGAGCTCGAGGCCCTCATGCTCGAGGCCAACCTGGTCCGGAAGCACCGGCCCCGGTACAACATCATCCTGAGGGACGACAAGCACTATCCGTTCCTCAAGCTGACCACCAACGAGGAGTTTCCGCGTCTCGTGGTGGCGCGGCGCGTGCAGAAGGACGGCGCGCAGTACTACGGACCGTTCTACCCGGCCACCGCGATGCGCGAGACGCTGCGGCTCACGCGCCAGCTCTTTCCGCTGCGCACCTGCTCGATCACCATCGACGGGTCGCTGGAACGGCCCTGCATCCAGTACGCGATCCACCGCTGCAACGCGCCGTGCACGGGCTGGGAAACCCGCGAGGGCTACGCGAAGACCGTGCGGGACGTCGTGCACTTCTTGGAAGGCCGCGACGAGGATCTAGCGCAGCGGCTCACCAAGCAAATGGAAGAGGCGGCGGCCGACCTCAAGTTCGAGCGCGCCACCGTCCTCCGCGACCAGATCCAGTCCCTGAACAAGGTTCGCGAGCGCCAGAAGATCATCTCGATCGAGGACGTGGATCAGGACGTCGTCGGGGTCGTGCGGCAGGGCGACGACGCGTGCGTGGAGTTGTTCTTCGTGCGCAAGGGCCGGCTGGTCGGGCAGGAGCCGTTCTTCTTCGACCGCGTGGCCGGGTGGAGCGATGGCGAGATCCTGTCGGCGTTCGTCCGCCAGTTCTACGGCAAAGCGGTCACCCCGGCCGCGGAAATATTGTTGTCCGAGGAGGTGCCGGAGGCGGAGCTCACCGGTGAGTGGCTCTCGAAGCTCGCGGGCCGCCGCGTGCAGATGCTGGCGCCGCAGCGGGGGCCCAAGCGACAGTTCGTCGCGATGGCCGAGGCCAACGCCGCGATCGCGCTCCAGAATCGGCTCCTGTCCCGCGACAACCGCCAGCAGCTCGTGCTCGAAGAGCTCCAGCGCGCGCTCGGGCTGCCAGGGCTGCCCAATCGCATCGAGGGTTACGACATCTCGAACATCCAGGGGACGGAGCAGGTCGGCTCGATGGTCGTCTGGGAAAACGGCGGTATGAAGAAGGACGACTATAAACGTTTCCGCATCCGCAGCGTCGCCGGCGCCGACGATTTCGCCTCGCTGAGCGAGGTGCTGACGCGGCGCTTTTCCAAGGCGCTCGAGCTGGGGAGCGTGCTGCCCGATCTGGTCTTGATCGACGGCGGCCGCGGCCAGCTGAACGCGGGGCTCAAGGTGCTGGAGGACCTCGGGCTCGACTACATTCCGGCGGTCGGGCTCGCGAAGCAAGCCGAGGAGGTCTACCAGGCCGACAGCCTGCATCCGCTCGTGCTCGATCCGACGTCGCCCGCGCTGCACACGCTGCAGCGCATCCGCGACGAGGCGCACCGGTTCGCGATCACGTATCACAAGAAGCTGCGGACGCAGCGCACCATCCAGTCGGTGCTCGACACGATCCCCGGCATCGGGCCCACGATCCGCACGAGCCTCCTCAAGACGCTCGGCTCCGCGCGCCGCGTGCGCGACGCATCGGTCGCGGAGCTGGCGTCGGTTCCGAAGGTGACGCCGAAGCTCGCGCAGCGGATCTTCGATCACTTCCACCCGGCGGCGCCGGAAGATCCCGAGACACCGGCGGAGCCGCTGGGGACAACGACGGAACCAGAAGGGACGACCGGGGGTTACAATGGCATCGGCCAACCTGGCCCTAGGGGGGAAGACAGATCGTGAGAAAGATCCTGACCGTCGCAGCGGTAGCGGTTGTCGTGGCCTTCGGTGCTGGCAGCGCCTTCGCCAGCTCGTGCCCGAAGGTGATCAAGGAGACGCGGGAATCCGCGGCGAAGATGAAGGCGGACGACCCCAAGGTGAAGGCGGTCGTCGCCAAGCTCGACGAGGCGCAGAAGCTCCACGATGGTGGCAAGCATGAGGACTCGCTGAAGCTGGCGAACGAGGCGGCGGCGGACCTCAAGAAGTAGCAACAACGACTTGGGCGCGGCGCGGCCGTTCGACGACCGCGTCGCGCCGTCGTAGCCGCGACCCGTCGTCGCCGCAGGCCCCGCCCGCCGCTCTTTCGCGGCAGTTCTTGCCCCTGTCAGCTAAGTATGTTAAAAATTTAGCTAATTATGTCGGCCGATCGCTACCCCTTCCGCGAGATCGAGGCCAAATGGCAGGCCGTCTGGGAGGAGACCAAGCAGTTCCGCGTTCGTGAGGACCCGGGCCGGCCCAAGTTCTACTGCCTGGAGATGTTCCCGTACCCCTCGGGGCGGATCCACATGGGCCACGTCCGCGTCTACGCGATCGGCGACCTCCTGGCACGTTTCAAGTGGATGCGCGGATTCAACGTGCTGCACCCGATGGGCTGGGACGCGTTCGGCCTGCCCGCCGAAAACGCCGCGATCGAGCACGGGGTCCATCCCGTCATCTGGACCTACGAGAACATCGACTACATGCGCGCGCAGCTCAAGAAGATGGGCATCTCCTACGACTGGGAGCGCGAGGTCACGACCTGCGATCCGGCCTACTACAAGTGGGAGCAGCTCATATTCATCAAGATGCTCGAGCGCGGTCTCGCGTACCGGAAGCGCTCGACGGTGAACTGGTGCCCGTCCTGTCAGACGGTGCTCGCCAACGAGCAGGTGGAGGACGGGCGCTGCTGGCGGTGCGACTCCGAGGTGACGCCTCGCGAGATCGACGGGTGGTTCTTCAAGATCACCGCGTACGCAGAGGAGCTGCTCGCGTGGTGCGACCGGCTGCCCGGCTGGCCGGAGCGCGTGCTCACCATGCAGCGGAACTGGATTGGCAAGAGCGAGGGCGCCGAGTTCGATCTCACGATAGATGGACACCGGGATCTCTCGATCCGCGTGTTCACCACGCGGCCGGATACCGCCTTCGGCATGACCTACGCAGTGCTGGCCCCCGAGCACCCGCTCGTCGACCGCATCGTCACCACGCCGGCCGAGCGCGAAGCCGTCGCGCGGTTCCGCGCCGAGGTCGCCCGGCAGTCGGAGATCGAGCGGACCGCGGCGGATCGGCCCAAGCGCGGGCTCCGCCTCACCGCGCGGGTCGTGAACCCGTTCAACTCCGTGGCGATTCCGCTGTTCCTCGCCGACTACGTCCTGATGGGCTACGGCACCGGCGCCATCATGGCGGTCCCGGGCGAAGACGAGCGCGACTGGGAGTTCGCCGAGCAGCACGGGCTGCCGATCATCGAGACCGTCCGGCGCCCAGACGGCTGGACCGGCAAGGCCTACACCGGTGACGGCGTCAAGATCAACTCCGGCTTCCTCGACGGTTTGACGGTCGCCGAAGCCAAGCGCAAGGCGACCGAGTGGCTGGTGACGCGAGGACTCGGGACCGCGAAGGTCAACTACCGCCTGCGCGACTGGGGCATCAGCCGCCAGCGCTACTGGGGCGCTCCGATCCCGGTGCTCTACTGCGAGAAGGACGGGATGGTGCCCGAAGCCGAGCAGAATCTCCCGGTGGCGTTGCCGCGGGACGTCCAGCTGTCCGGCAAGGGCGGCTCGCCGCTCGCCAGCGTCGCGAGCTTCGTGAACGGGACGTGCCCGCGCTGTGGCGGGCCGGCGCAGCGCGAGACCGACACGATGGACACCTTCGTGGAGTCGTCGTGGTACTTCCTTCGCTACTGCTCGCCGAGCTACGGCAGTGGCATGTTCGAGCGGAGCGCCGCCGAATACTGGATGCCGGTCGACCAGTACATCGGCGGCATCGAGCACGCCGTGCTGCACCTGCTCTACGCGCGCTTCTACACGAAGGTGCTGCGCGATCTCGGGCTCACCAAGATCGACGAGCCGTTCATGGCCCTGCTGAGCCAGGGGATGGTCATCAAGGACGGCGCGAAGATGTCGAAGTCGAAGGGCAACGTGGTCTCCGACGACTTCGTGCGGGAGAAGTACGGCGCCGATACCGGTCGCCTCTTCGAGCTCTTCGCGGCGCCGCCGGAGAAGGATCTGGAGTGGAACGATCAGGGCATCGAGGGTGCCTCGCGATTCCTCAACCGGGTCTGGCGCTTCGTCAGCGCACACCTGGAGGAGCTCTCGGCGGCGCCGCGCACGTGCCCGACGCCAAGCTCCGATGCCGCGCGCGCATTCCGGCGCGTGATTCACGAGACCATCCGGCGCGTGACGGACGACCTCGAGCGCGAGTTCCACTTCAACACCGCCATCGCCGCGATCATGGAGCTCGTCAACGCGCTCCAGGCGTTCGAGTCGGCGTCCGGGAACGGCCAGGGGGCCGCGCCGGACCGCGCCGCGCTTCTACGTGAGGCGACCGAGGCCATGCTGCTGCTGCTCGGCCCGTTCTGCCCGCACGTGACCGAGGAGCTCTGGTCGCGGCTCGGTCACCGCGAGAGCCTCTTCCGGCAGCGCTGGCCAGCGGTCGACGCGGCGGCGCTCCAGAAGACCGAAGTCACCGTCGTCGTGCAGGTCGACGGGAAAGTGCGCGGACGCTTGCTCGTGGACGTTGACGCGGCGGACGAGCGCGTGCAGCAGCTCGCCCTCGGCGACGACAAGGTCCGGCCGTGGGTGGCCCAGCGCCGGGTCGAGAAGGTCGTCGTCGTCCCGAACCGGCTCGTCAACATCGTGACCCGCGCGTGAGGCCCGCCCGCCCGCGGGCGGTCGGTCTCGCCCTGCTCGCGCTCGCGACGGCCGGCTGCGGCTACTCGCTGCGTGGGAACCTCCCTGACCACATCCGGACGGTCGCGGTGCCGGTCTTCGCGAACCGGACCGGGGAGCCCGCCGTCGAGAACATGCTGACGAGCGCCGTGGTGGAGGCCTTCTCGACCAACGGGCGGCTTCGCGTCGTCGATCCCGAGGCCGCGGACTCCATCCTCGAGGGCGAAGTGATCGGTTACTCTCTCGAGTCCATCGCGTTCGACGCGCATGCCAACGCCCGTGTCTATCGGCTCGTCGTGACCTTGAACCTCCGGTTCCGCGACGTCCAGCGAAACACGATCCTCTTCGAGCAGCAGCGGCTACGCGAGAAAGCGGACTTTCAGGTCCTGGGTGCCGTGTCCCAGACGATCTCGCGTGAGGAATCGGCCGTGCGCGCCGCCGCGATCGACATCGGCCGCGCCATCGTCAGCCTGGCCGTCGACCGCTTTTGAGGGCAGACGAATAACCGCGACGAGATTGACCGGGCGAGCGGACCTCAAAGAAATGTCCGCCGAGGGAGCGTCGAACGGGCGAGTGGCGCCCTCAACACCAATCGGCCAGACCGGGCGAGCGGAGCCACAAGCTTCTACAGCCGGCCACCCTCGGTTGCGGCGATCTCAAAGCTCTCGGTAGATGGACTACGCGACCTTCCTCGGGCAGGCTGAGCGCGGCGAAGCGCCGGCGCTCAACTTACTGCACGGCGCCGACGGCCAGCTTCTCGACGACGCGCTCGCCACCGCGACCCGCGGGTTCTTCCCCGATCCCGCGCTAGCGGCGTGGGGTCGCGAGGTGTTCGATGGACGCGAGCGTGGGGTGGACGAGATCGTCCGATCGGCCATGACCTTGCCGTTCGGCGGTGGTCGACGGCTCGTCGCGGTCCGGCGCGCCCAGGCGCTCACCGCGAGAGGCGCGGACGCGCTGGCCGCCTACGCCAAGAGCCCGAATCCGGCGAGCTGCCTGCTGCTGCTGTCCGACGAGCCGCTGCGCGCCTCACGTGACCGGCGAACGGATCACTGGCTACTGGCCGCGCTGCCGGCCGCCGCGATCGTCGAGCTGCCCGCGCGCGGCGCGCGTGAGCTGACGAGCTGGCTGCGCCAGCGTGCGGCGGTCGAGGGGTTGACCGTCAGCGACGAGGCAGCGCGGCTCCTCGTCGAGCTCACGGGCGAAGATACCGCCGCGCTCCTGGGCGAGGCGCGCAAAGCGGCGCTGGCGGGCGGCCCCGACAACCGCGCGGTCGGCGTGAAGGACGTCGGCGCGGTCGTGGGCGAGCATCGACTCGACGCGATCTTCGACCTGACGCGCGCGGTCGAGCGCCGCGACCGCGCGGCCGCTCTGAAGACGCTCGACCGGCTCCTGGCCACCGAAGACTGGAATCTCCTGCTCTCCGTCCTGACGCGCGACGTGAGGACGGCGTGGACGGCGGTCGCGTGGCGACGCCGCGGCCGCGGCGTCGACGAGATCGCTCGCGCCCTGCGCCGGCCGCCCGCGGTGATCGAGACGATCACCGGGGCCGGCGGCGGCTCGGAAGGACTGCTCGCGTGGAAGCTGCGTCGGTGCTGGGACGCCGAGTGCCGGCTCAAGAGCAGCGGCGAGCCGTGGGCGGAGATGGCGGCGCTGGTTGCCGACTTGTGCGCGGAGAGGTGACCGTCCGGGCGATCTTCCTCGGGGTCGTTCTCGCGGTGGCGAGCGTGGCCAACATCGCGACGGCCGCCGAGCGCTGCGTCGACTGCGTGACCGCTGGCGCGGCGTCGAGCCCGCTGACCATCCCACCGGGGACACCGCTCGCCGGCTACGGGAACCCGAAGCGACGCCTCCTGTTCCCTGACGTCCTCGGCCAGCATCCCCACGCGTTCTGGTTCGCGCCGTCGGCGGGCGCGCAGGACTCGCTGGCGGCGCGCGCGCTCGTCCTCGAGAGCGGCACCACGCGAGTGGCCTGGGTCACGCTCGACCTCATCGCGATCGACCGCGCGTTCACCCAGGCCCTTCAGGAGCGCCTGGCCGCGGCGGGCGTCCCCGCCACGACGCTCATCGTCTCGGCGTCCCACACGCACTCCGGGCCCGGCGCGTTCCTGGATTCCGGCCTCATGAGCGTGGTCGCGTCTGACCGTCTCGATTCAGCGGTGCGTGAGGCGCTCGTCGAGTCTGCCGCCGCCGTGATCCGGCAGGCCGACGGCGCGCGGGTTCCGGCGCTCGTGGCGACGATGAGCCTCGCGGCGCCGCCAGTGACGCTGAGCCGCCTCGGCCGTCCGCTCGACTCCGAGATCGTCGTGCTCAAGGTCACCAGCGCGAGCGGCGCACCGCTCGCGCTGGTGTGGAACTTCTCGATCCACGGGACCATGCTCCCCGCGTCCAATCTGCGTCTCTCGGGCGACGTGATGGGCGTGGCGTCCGCGCGGCTCGAGCAGAAGCTCGGCGCCCCGGCGCTATTCGTCAACGGCGCTGTCGGCGATGTGAGTCCCGCGCGCCACGGCGAGGCGGCGATGCGCGAGACCGCGGACCTGCTGGCCGCCGCGGTGGAGGCCGGCTGGGCGCGAGCCAGGCCCGCGCCCGTCTCGACGCTGCGCGTGATGCAGCGACAGGTCGGGCTGCCGGCGGCGGCTCTGTCGCTGCGCGGCTGCCTCGGCCGCTGGATGCCCGCCTTCGTCAGGCTCCCGCTCCGGTCGGCGCTGCCCGACGAGACCGAGCTCGTCGGGGTCGCGCTCGGGGACACCAGCTGGGTCACGATCCCGGGCGAGCTACAGACGGCGCTTGGACAGACCATCAAGCGAGAGGGGCGCGAGCTCTTCGCGTCGACGTTCGTCGCCGGCCTGTCGAACGACTATCTCGGGTACTTCGTGACGCCGATCGACGCCCTGCGCTCCGGGTACGTCGCGTGCGCCACGCTGTACGGGCCGGACGCGGGCGCATGCCTGACGGATGCCGCCGTGGACCTGCTCTATCGGCTGCGGGGACGCCCCCGCTCGGTGACCCGCACGCCGTCGACCTGCGACTACCGCCAGGGCGACCGGTGAGCGAAGAGCGGGGGCTACTTCGCGGTGACGAGCCGGCGGGCCAGCGCCGACTTCTTCCGCGCCGCCGTGTTGCGGTGGATCACGCCCTTGGTGACGGCCTTGTCGAGGGCGCGAATGGCCTCCAGCACGACGCTGGAGCTCGCGGCGCCTTCGGCGGCGCGCGCGTCCTTGATCGTGCCGCGCACCTTCGTGCGGATGGCGCGGTTACGCAGACGCTGTCGCTCGTTTTGCCGCACTCGTTTCATCGCCGACTTCGTATTCGCCACGTGAATGCTCCTTGGTTCATAGACGCGCCTCGGCCGGCGGGGCCCCAGCCCCGCGACGGCCTGCGGCGCCCACTGCGGACTCGATCGAGTCGAATCGAACGCCGCGTTGCATCATGCCGCAGCGGCCGCGGAATATCAAGATGAGCGCGAGCGAGGGGCAGGTCGTCCAGGCGCTGGGCTCGATAGGCGCCGCGACGCTGCTGAGCCGCGTGCTCGGGTTCGCGCGCGACATGCTCGTCGCGCGGACGTTCGGTGCCGGGCCCGTGACCGACGCATTCTTCGTCGCCTTCCGAATCCCCAATATCCTGCGGCGCCTCCTCGCCGAAGGCGCCCTCTCGACCGCGATGATCCCGGTCTTCACGGAGTACGCGGCGACGAGGTCCCGACCCGAGCTCCGTCGCATGCTCCGCGCCGTGCTGGGGCTGGCCCTCATCGCGCTCACGGTGACCACGGTGCTGGGCATCGTCGCCGCGCCGTGGATCCTGCGGGTGATCGCGCTGGGCTTCATGGCCGACCCGGGGAAGGCGGCGCTCGCGGTCATGTTGACCCAGGTGATGTTCCCGTACCTGCCGCTGGTCGGGCTCGCGGCGATGGCCACGGGCGTGCTGAACTCGCAGGGTCGGTTCTTCGCCGGCGCGATCGGTCCCGCGGTGCTCAACGTGGGAATGATCGCCGCCGTCGCGCTGCTCGCCCGGCATCTCGAGCCACCGATCCTCTCGCTCGCGCTCGGCGTGCTCCTCGGCGGGATCGGTCAATTGCTCGTACAGGTTCCGGGGCTGCGGGCCTGCGACCTCCTGGTGAAACCATCGACCGAGCTCGGCCATCCGGCGATCGGACGAGTCACGCGCCTGCTCCTGCCCTCGGTCTTCGGGTTGGCGGCGGTCCAGGTGATGGTGTTCGTGAACACGCTCCTAGCGTCGTTCCTGTCGGAGGGCTCGATCTCGTATCTCTACTACGCCGACCGCGTCATGGAGTTTCCCCTCGGCGTCTTCGGCATCGCGCTCGCCTCGGCCTCGCTCCCGGTGATGGCACGGCAAGCGGCCGCCCAGGACCGGGCCGGGCTCGCCGGCACGCTGAACTTCGCGCTGCGGCTCGGCGTGTACGTGTCGGTGCCGGCGACGATCGGGCTGGTGGCGCTCCGGACGCCGATCGTCCGCCTCCTCTTCGAGCGTGGGCGATTCGGACCCGCCGAGACCGCGGCGACCGCGGACGCGCTCGCGTGGTACGCCGTGGGACTCGCGGGATTCGCCGGCTCGCGCATCGCGGCGCAGGCGTTCTACGCGATGGGCGAAGCGAGGACCGCCGTGCGCTGGGGGATCGTGGCGGTCGGCGCCAACGTGGTGGCGGCGCTCGCGTTGATGGGACCGCTGGGACACGCCGGCCTGGCCGGCGCCTCGTCGGCCGGCGCCTACGTCAATCTGCTGGCGCTCCTCCTGGTCGCCCGCCGCCGCCTCGGGCGGCTCGGTCTGCGCGCGCTCGCGAGCACGACACTGCGCGCCGCGCTCGCGTCGCTGCCGTTGCTCGGCGTCTGCTGGCTGGCGCTCGTGCTGTGGCCGCCGCGCGCGGCGCTCGCGCTCGACGCCGCGTGGCTGGCCGCGACGATCACCGTCGGCGCCGCGCTCTTTTGGCTCGGCAGCGTGCTGCTGGGCATGTCCGAGCGCACGGTGCTCGCGCAAATGATCCGACGGCGCGGGCGCGACGTCCCCGAGGGCGCCTGAACGGGCCGCGGCTTCTCGATTCATGAGCGTCGTGATACTATCCGACGTGGTCACTCTATGACCGATGTGGTGGTTGAGTATCTCGGGGCTCTCCAGGCGGAGCGGGGGGCGTCCCGGAATACTCTCGCCGCCTACCGTCGCGATCTCACCGACTTCACGCAGTTCCTGAACGACCAGCGGCGCGCGCTCCGCCGGACCAGCCCGGACGATCTCGTCGGATACCTTGAGCGTCTGCGCGCGCGCGGCCTTCGCTCCTCCAGCGTGGCGCGACGTGTCTCGGCGCTCAGGGGATTGTTCCGGCACCTGGTCAGCGAGGGTGAGCTCCGGCGCGATCCCACCGAGCATCTGGAAGTCCCGCGCCGGCCGCGGGCGCTCCCGCGCACGCTCTCGCCGCAGGACGCGGCGGCGCTCGTCGAGGCGCCCGATCCGGCTTCGCCGCGCGGCGTGCGGGATCGCACGGTGCTCGAGCTCCTCTACGCGACCGGCATGCGGGCCTCCGAGTGCCTGGGCCTCGCCGGCGAGGACGTCAACCTCACCGCAGGCTACGTCATCTGCACCGGCAAGGGTCGCCAGCAGCGCCTGGTGCCCCTCGGGGCCGCAGCGGCGCAGTGGATCACGCGTTATCTCCGCGAGGCGCGGCCACTCTACACGCGCAAGCGCGACAGCGGTCGGCTGTTCGTGAACCCGCGCGGTGGACCGCTCTCGCGGCAGTCGCTCTGGGCGATCGTGCGACGGGCGGCGGCGAAGGCCGGCCTTCGTCGCAACGTCTCACCGCACGTGCTCCGCCATTCGTTCGCGAGCCATCTCCTCGAGGGTGGCGCCGATCTCCGCTCGGTCCAGACGATGCTCGGCCACGCCGACATCGCGACGACTCAGATCTACACGCACCTGCCGTCGGCCACGCTCCTGCGCATGTACCGACGATTCCACCCACGCGCGTGAGCATGGCGAAGCGCGCGCACGTCTATCCCCAGGTGAGCCTCGTGGCGGCGGATCTCGCCGACATCGCGACCGCGACGCTGCCGCGGGGCGCGGGCGTTCGCGACGCGCTGGCGCTCGCGCGACGGCGGAACGCCGGCGTGCTCACGGCTGGCGCCGCGCGGGTCCTCCGCGACGATCTCGTCCGCGCCGACGCGCTCGGCCTCGGCACGCTCCGGGCGACGACGCTCGCCCGGCCGCTGCCGTCCGTCGACGACCGCGCCGGCGAGACGGCGGTGCGGCGGCTCCTGGCCGGCGGCGCGCCGCTGGTCGTGGTGCATGGCGCGAAGGGACCCAGCGGCGCGGTGAGCGGCCGCCTCGCCGGCGTGGCGCTTCCCGACGCCTCGGCGGCCGCCCACGTCGGCCGGGGGCTGGCGGCCGACGTAGGCGAGCTGCTCGTGACGATCGGCCGCATCGCGGAGGAGCACGACAGCCGCGCCTTTTTGGTCGGCGGGCTCGTGCGCGACCTCTGGCGCGGCGCGCCGATCGCCGGGCGCGATCTCGACGTCGTGGTGGAGGGCGACGGCCCCACGGTGGCGCGGCGGCTGGCGAGCACGCTCGGCGGCACGCTCCTGGAGCATCGCCGGTTCCTGACCGCGTCGGTGGACACGTCCGCGTTCGGGCGGATCGACGTCGCGACGTCGCGCTCGGAGCGCTACGAGTCGCCGGGCGCGCTCCCCCGCGTGATGCCGGCCGGCATCGGCCAGGATCTGCGGCGGCGCGATTTCACCGTCAACGCCATGGCGATCGAGCTCTCGTCGGGCGAGTTCGGCCTGATCGATCCGCTCGGCGCCCGCGCGGATCTCGCGCGGCGCCGGCTGCGCGGCCTCCATCCGCTCACGTTCGTCGAGGACCCGACCCGTATTTTTCGCGCCGCCCGGTACGCGGCGCGCCTCGGCCTCTCGTTCGAGCGCGCCACGCTGCGAGCCCAGGCGCTCGCGCTTCGCCTGGTCCCGTACCAGGCGCTGTCGGGCCAGCGGATCGCCGCCGAGCTCCAGCGCATCCTGGCCGAGCCCCACGCCGGCGCCATCCTCGCGCGGCTCGGCGGCGTCGGCGCCTTCCGTCTCCTCGACGGCCGGCTGCGCTTCACCGCCACGACCCGCCGCCGACTAGCCGCGCTTCCTCCCGCGCTGGCGTGGGCCCACGCGCGGGCGCTCGCCCTCGATCCGCTCGAGCTCGCCGCGCTCACGATCGTCGCCGACCAGCGCGACGCCGTCGCCGCCGCCGCGCTCGCCGGCCTCGGGCTCACCGGGGGCCCGCTCGTGACGCTCGAGCGTGCGCGGTCGACGGCCGAGTCGCTCGCTTCCCGACTCCTCGCCGCCGGCGCGCCCAGTGAGCGCGCGCGCCTGCTCCGCGACCGCGCCCCCGTCGAGCTGGGCTGGCTCTGGCTGCGAGGGACGCGGGCCATCCGCGAGACGCTCGACTGGTTCGTCGGGCTCCCGCCGCGTTCCGCGTCACTCAGCGGCGATGACGTCGTCGCGCTCGGCGTTCCGCGCGGCCCGGCGGTGGCGCGCGTGCTCGCCGAGGTGCGCGACGCGCGGCTCGACGGGATGCTCGCGAGCCGCGCGATGGAAGAGGAGCATGTCAGACAATGGTTGGCGAAAGGAGGATGAGTTGGCCCCGAAATACATCTTCGTGACGGGCGGCGTCGTCTCGTCCCTGGGCAAGGGGCTGGCGGCGGCCTCGATGGGGGCGCTGTTGGAGGCGCGTGGGTTCCGGGTGACGCTGCAGAAGATGGATCCGTACATCAACGTCGACGCGGGCACGATGAGCCCGTATCAGCACGGCGAGGTCTTCGTCACCGACGACGGCGGCGAGACCGACCTCGATCTGGGCCACTACGAACGGTTCACCTCGGGTCGCGTGACGCGCGACCACAACGTCACCACCGGCAAGGTCTACTACTCCGTCATCCAGAAAGAGCGCCGGGGCGACTATCTGGGCCGCACCGTTCAGGTGATCCCCCACATCACGGACGAGATCAAGGCGTCGATCCGGAAGGTCGGACGCGACACCGACATCGTCATCGTCGAGGTGGGCGGCACGGTGGGCGACATCGAAGGGCTGCCGTTCCTGGAGGCGATCCGCCAGCTCAAGAAGGACGTCGGGCGCGACAACGTCATCTACGTGCACCTGACGCTCGTGCCGTTCATGCGCGCAGCCGCCGAGCTGAAGACCAAGGCCACCCAGCACTCGGTCAAGGAGCTGCGGGCGATCGGTATCCAGCCCGACATCCTGCTCTGCCGGACGGACCGCTACCTGCCTCCGGGGATCAAGTCGAAGATCGCCCTGTTCTGCGACGTCGAGGAAGAGGCCGTCATCACCGCCAAGGACGTCGACACGATCTACGAAGTCCCCCTGGTGTTCCATCGGGAGGGCCTCGACGACATCATCGTGAAGCTCCTCAACCTCGAGTCCCGGCCGATCGACCTGTCGCGCTGGGAAGGCGTGGTGAGCCGGGTCCAGTCCCCGCGCCTGGAGACGCGGATCGCGGTGGTCGGCAAGTACATCGAGCTGAAGGACTCCTACAAGAGCCTGGTCGAGGCGCTCGCCCACGGCGGCATCGCGAACGATGCGCGCGTCGAGGTCCAGTGGATCGACGCCGAGCACATCGAGCGGGACGGCGCCGCCGCCCAGTTCAGCGGTATCCACGGCATCCTGGTGCCGGGGGGCTTCGGCGACCGCGGGATCCTCGGTAAGATCGAGGCGGTGCGCTATGCGCGCGAGCAGCGCGTGCCGTACTTCGGGATCTGCCTGGGGATGCAGTGCGCGGTGATCGAGTACGCACGGAACGTGTGTGGGCTCACCGGCGCGAACTCCTCCGAGTTCGATCCGGCGGCGCCCCACCGGGTCATCGACCTCCTGCCGGACCAGCGGAGCATCGCCGACAAGGGCGGCACCATGCGGCTGGGCAACTATCCCATCGTCCTCGGCGAGGGGAGCCTCGCCTCGCGCCTCTACGGCCAGGGAATCATCCAGGAGCGCCACCGCCACCGCTACGAGGTGAACAACGACTACCTCCCGCGGCTCGAGAAGAACGGCCTGCGCGTCTCCGGCATCTGGGCCGAGAAGCAGCTGGTCGAGATCATCGAGATCCCGGAGCACCCGTACTTCGTGGCGGGACAGTTCCATCCGGAGTTTCGCTCTCGGCCCTGGGACCCGCACCCGCTCTTCTCGGGGTTCGTGCGCGCGGCGTTGGAGCACGGCACGTGACAGTCACTCGGCCGGTCACGGTCGGGTCCATCACCATCGGGGGAGGCGGTCCGCTCGTGCTGATCGGTGGCCCCTGCGCCATCGAGGACGAGCGCCACGCCCTCATGACCGCCGAGCGCCTGGCGAAGATCACGGCGGAGCGCCGGGTGCCGTTCATCTACAAGTCGTCCTACGACAAGGCCAATCGGTCCTCGGTCAACGGCTACCGCGGCCCGGGGCTCGTCGAAGGCTTGCGCATCCTCCGCAAGGTGCGCGAGACGCTCAAGGTGCCGGTGCTCTCCGACGTGCATCAAGTGAGCGAGGTCGATCCGGCGGCCGAGGTCCTCGACGTGATCCAGATCCCGGCGTTCCTCTGCCGGCAGACCGACCTGATCTTGGCCGCCGCGGCGACCGGCAAGCCGGTGAACGTGAAGAAGGGTCAGTTCGTGGCCCCGCGCGACATGAAGAACGTCGTCGACAAGATCCTGTCGAAGGGCAACGAGGCAATATTACTGACCGAGCGCGGCACGAGCTTCGGGTACAACAACCTCGTGGTCGACATGCGCGGCCTCGCCATCATGGGGGAGCTCGGCTACCCGATCGTTTTCGACGCCACCCACTCGGTCCAGCTGCCCGGCGGCGCCGGCGACCGGTCGGGCGGCGAGCGCCGGTACGTTCCGGCCCTGGCGCGCGCCGCGGTGGCCTTCGGCGTGGATGCGGTGTTCATGGAGATGCACGAGGATCCCGACCGCACGCTGGCGGACGGCCGGCCGCTCTCTGACGGACCGAACATGCTGCGTATCGACGACCTGTCGCCGCTCCTGCGACAACTCGGCGCCATCCGGGCGGCCGGCGACTCGTGAGCCCCGAGCGCGTGCCCGATATCCGGCGGCTGGCCGAGCGCGTGTTCCGGCTCGAGGCCGAGGCGATTCTCGGTCTGATCCCCAAGCTCGACGAGCGCTTCGAGCACGCGGTCGAGCTCTTGCGGCGCTGCGCCGGACGCGTGATCGTCACGGGCATGGGCAAGTCGGGGCTGATTGGCCGCAAGATCGCATCGACACTCGCGTCGACCGGGACGCCGGCGTACTTCCTCCACCCCGCCGAGGGTGTGCACGGCGATCTCGGCATGGTCTCCCGCGGCGACGTGGTGCTGGCGTTGTCGAACTCCGGCGAGACGGACGAGGTGCTGGCGATCCTGCCGCCACTCAAGCGGCTCGGCGTGCCGATCGTGCTGCTCACCGGCAATCCGACCTCCGCGCTGGCGCGCCAGTGCGAGGTCGTGCTGGACGTGAGCGTGGCCGAGGAAGCGTGCCCGATGAATCTGGCGCCGACGTCGAGCACCACTGCGGCGCTCGCCGCCGGCGACGCGCTCGCACTCGCGCTGCTCGAGCTGCGCGGGCTGCGTCCGGAGGACTACGCGGCGCTGCATCCGCGGGGCACCCTGGGGTGGCGCGCGTTGTTTCGAGTCGGTGATTTGATGCTCACGGGCGACGCGATGCCAGTCGTCTCCGAGAACACGCCCCTGCGGGAGGTCATTGCCGAAATGACTCGCAAGCGCAAGGGCATGACGACCGTCGTCGATGCGGCGGGCCGGCTCGCCGGGGTGATCACCGACGGCGACCTGCGGCGCCTCTACTTGAAGGGCGGGTCCATCGACGAGCTGACGGCGGGCCAGGTGGCGACTCGCGAGCCCAAAACCATCCGCGCCGACGAACTGGCCGCCAAGGCACTCGAGGTGATGGAAACGTGGCAGATCACCAGCCTGGTGATCCTCGACGGGTCCAACCGGCCCGCCGGAGTCATCCATATGCACGACATCCTCAGGACGAAGATCGTCTAGTTTTCCCTGTGTTTCCGGCAATTAGCCGGTGTCTGGCAAGCTAGCGTGGTATCAAAATTGCATTCCTCTGCGCGTTCCCTATAGAATCTACAGAGTATGAAAGCGAAGAGCATGGCGGGGGCGATTCTCGGAGGAGTCGCCCTCTTCGTGTTCCTGGTCGCAGGCACACTCATCGCCAAGAGCCGAACCGCTCCGGTGGAGTCGGCGGGCGCGGCCGCATCGAGCGCCGACCTTCGGATCAAGGACGCCCAGATCGACGAGGAGTCGGGTGGCGTGCGGTGGCGGCTCAAAGCCGAGCAGGCCCTGATCTTCGACGGCGAGGGACGGACCTCCCTCAGGAACATCTCGGTGAACGTGTTCGAGCGCGATCGGTCGTGGACGATCGTCGGCGAGGAGGGTGACCTGTACGAGGCGACCAAGAACGTGGAGATCCGGAACAACGTCGTGCTGACCTCGAGCGACGGGCTCCGGCTCGAAACGAGCGTGCTGCGCTGGCAGGGCGCCGAGCGGCGCCTCTGGACCGACGCGCCCGTGCGGCTGTCGCGTGGCGGCGCGATCGCAGACGGCACCGCCCTCGACGTGAGGATGGCCGACGAGTCCACGACGCTGGCCGGCCGCGTTCACACGATCTTCTCGGAGACGAAGAAGTGATCTGCCGGCGTCTGGTCGCCGCCGTCCTGGGCCTCGCGGCCAGCATCGTGCCGTGCACGGCCTCGCGGAGCCAGACGGCGCCCGCGAATGCGCCGGCGATGAACGCGCCGGCCGCGAGCGCGCCGGCAAGTGGATCGCGGAAGACGGACTCGCAGCAGCCGCTCACGGTGGACGCCGACAAGATGGAGCGCTTCGGCAAGCAAGGCCTGGTCATCTTCAGCGGCAACGTGGTCGCCCGCCAGAACAATGCGGTCCAGTACGCCGACCGCGTCGAGGTGTACCTGGACGAGAAGGGTGACCGCGTCCAGCGGACGGTCTCGACCGGCAATGTCCGCGTCGTCACCCGCGACTGTCGCACCGCGACCGCGCAGCGCGCGGAGTACTCCGATCTCGAGCAACAGGTTGTGTTGAGCGGCGACGCACGGATGTGGCAGGACGACAACGTCGTCTCCGGCGACTCGATCACCATCCTGCTCTCCCAGGATCGTACGGTCGTGGAGAGCGGCAAACAGGACCGGGTCAAGGGGACCTTCTATCCCCGCGACGGCGGGAAACCCGACGGCCAGGTCGTCGCGCGCCGGCCAGCCGAGCCCTGCAAGAACTGACGATGGAAGGACTGGTCGCGCAAGGCCTGGTGAAGTGGTTCAAGAGCCGGAAAGTCGTCGACGCGGTATCGCTCGACATCCAGCGCGGCGAGGTCGTGGGCCTGCTCGGCCCTAACGGCGCGGGCAAGACCACGTCCTTCTACATGATGGTCGGTCTGCTGGCGTCCGACGGCGGCCGGATCTTCCTGGAGGGCCAGGAGATCACCTCGCTGCCGATGTACCAGCGCTGCCGCATGGGCGTCGGCTACCTTCCGCAGGAGTCGTCGGTGTTCCGGAAGCTGACGGTCGAGGAGAACCTCCTGGCGATCCTCGAGACACTCGACCTGTCGGGCGCCGAGCGGCGCGAGCGGGCCCAGGAGCTGCTGGGCGAGCTCGACCTCACTCCGCTCGCGCACCACCCGGCCTACACGCTGTCTGGCGGCGAGCGCCGCCGGCTCGAAATCACCCGGGCGCTCGTGACCTCGCCCCAGTACCTGCTGCTCGACGAGCCGTTTACCGGAATCGATCCCATCGCGATCGGCGACATCCAAGAGATCGTGGCCCGCCTCCGTGAGCGCGGCATCGGGATCCTCATCACGGATCACAACGTGAGGGAGACTCTCGCCATCACCGACCGTGCCTACATCCTCTACGACGGCAAGATCCTCGTGGCCGGAACCGCGAACGAAATCGCCACCAGTCCAGTCGCCCGGGAGAACTACCTGGGCGATCGGTTCGCGCTCTAGGCGGAGGCGGGGAACCCACCATGGCCATGGAGGCGCGCCTCTCCCTACGGCAGAGCCAGCGGGTCGTCATGACCCCGCTGCTGCAACAGGCGATCCAGCTGTTGCAGCTCTCCACGCTCGAGCTCCAGGAGGTCGTCAACAAGGAGCTGCTCGAGAACCCGCTGCTGGAGGAAGTCACCCCGGACACGCCTGAGACCCCGGCCGACGCGCCCGTCAGCGCGGACACGCCGCCGGCGCCGACGGTCGAGCAGCTCAGCACGGACCCGCCCCCGACCTCCGAGCGCCAGACGGACGAGCTGCCGTTCGACTTCAACGCGATCATGTCCGCCGCCGGCGACGACGACCACGAGGAGCGCTCGCTGGTCTCGCAGGAGGACCGCGACGATCTTCCGTTCGAGAACATCGTTCGCAACCAGGCCTCGCTCGCCGACCACCTCGAGGAGCAGCTGCGGTTCGCGTCCGAGGACGCCGCGGTGCGGCGGATCGGCACGCAGGTCATCGGCAACCTCGACGAGGACGGGTATCTCCGTGCCGAGATCGAGGAGATCGCCCAGCGCAGCGGCGCCACCGCCGAGGAGGTGGCCGCCGTCCTGCAGGTGGTGCAGGGCTTCGACCCCGCGGGCGTGGCGGCCCGCAACGTCCAGGAGTGCCTCCTGCTCCAGCTCAGGCGCGACCCGCTGCCCGACCCGGTGTCGGTCGAGATCGTCGAGACGCACTTCGACGACCTGAGTCGTCGCCGGTACTCCGACATCGCGCGGGCCATGAAGCTCGCCCTCGATCGCATCATGGAGTCGGTCGAGGAGATCATGGCGCTCGAGCCGAAGCCCGGCCGGCGCTTCGGCGGCAACGATTCGCGCTACATCGTCCCGGACGTCTTCGTGTACAAGCTCGGCGACGAGTACACGATCGTCCTCAACGAGGACGGTATCCCGCGGCTGCGGGTCAACTCGCTCTATCGCTCGTTGCTGCGGAGCTCGGGCAACGACGCCCGCCAGTACGTCGAGCAGAAGCTGCGATCGGCGTTGTGGCTGATCAAGAGCGTGGACCAGCGGCAGCGCACCCTGCGCAAGGTGACGCAGTCGATCGTCAAATTCCAGCGCGAGTTCCTCGACCGCGGGCTCGCCCACCTGCGGCCGCTGTCCCTGCGCGACGTCGGCGAGGACATCGGGATGCACGAGTC
This sequence comes from Candidatus Rokuibacteriota bacterium, assembly GCA_003221515.1. Lineage (GTDB taxonomy): Bacteria > Methylomirabilota > Methylomirabilia > Rokubacteriales > CSP1-6 > AR31. The sequence continues at coordinate 18,256 of QHSI01000127.1, read as the reverse complement.
GACGATCAGCCGGGTCACCACCAACAAGTACGTCGAGACCCCGCAGGGGCTGTTCGAGCTCAAGTTCTTCTTCCACAGCGGCATCGCGTCGGGCGACGGCGAGATGGTGTCGTCGGTCTCGGTCAAGAAGATGATCCAGGACATCCTGGCGGCCGAGGACCCGGCCAAGCCGCAGTCCGACCAGGAAGTCGCGCAAGCGCTGCAGAAGCGCGGTCTGACGATCGCGCGGCGGACGGTGGCCAAGTACCGAGAGGAGCTCGGCATCCTGCCCTCGCATCAGCGCCGCCTGGCGCCGCGCAAGCGGTGAGCCGCGCGACGGGAGCGTAGCGGGTGGCGGCTCCGCTGTCGTTCGTCGTCATCACCGGCCTCAGCGGGGCCGGCAAGAGCTTCGCCATCAAGTGCTTCGAGGACATGGGCTTCTTCTGCGTCGACAACCTGCCCACGACGCTCATCCCGACCTTCGCCGACCTGATCATGCGCTCCGAGCAGCCCATCCAGCGCGTGGCCCTCGGCGTCGACGTGCGCGAGGGCGCCTACCTCTCGCGCCTGCTCGACACGATCCGCGAGCTCCGGCTGCGCGGCCATGCGGTGGAGGTGCTGTTCCTGGAGGCGAGCGAAGAGTCGCTGGTGCGCCGCTATCACGAGACGCGCCGGCGCCATCCGCTGGCCGGCGAGGGGAGCGTCCTGGACGGCATCCGCGCCGAGCGCAAGGCGCTGTCGGATCTGCGCGAGGTCGCCGATCGGATCTTCGACACCTCCGCGCTGACCGTCCACCAGCTCAAGGACCGGCTGGTCGAGCTGTACGTCGCGCCCAGGTCCCGGCCCGGTCTCGCCACCTCGCTGGTGTCGTTCGGCTTCAAGCACGGCGTGCCGTTCGACGCCGACCTCGTGTTCGACGTCCGCTTCCTGCCCAACCCGCACTTCGAGAGCACGCTGCGCGCGCTCGACGGTCGCGACGAGCGCGTGAAAGCCTTCGTCCTCGACCACGACGTGAGCCGGGAGATGCTCCGCCATCTGGAGGAGTTCCTGAAGTTCGTCCTGCCCTGCTACGAGCGGGAAGGGAAGGCCTACCTCACGGTGGCGATCGGCTGCACCGGCGGCCGACACCGGTCCGTGACGCTCGTGGAGGAGCTCAAGCGGTTCCTGGCCGGCATCGGGTACGCGCCGACCGTCGTGCACCGCGATCTCGAGCGCGAGTAGCCGGAGCTCGGGTGTGACCGACCGGCTGGCGTTCTGTTTCGGTATCCACAATCACCAGCCCGTCGGCAACTTCGACCACGTCCTCGTCGAGGCGACGGAGCGTGCGTACCGTCCGTTCCTCGAGCGGCTCGACGCGCGGCCGGAAGTCCGCCTGACCGTGCATTGCACCGGCAGCCTGCTCGAGTGGCTCCGCGAGCGGTCGCCGCGGACCTTCGATCTGCTCGGCAGCCTGGCCGCCCGCGGCCAAGTCGAGCTGCTGACCGGCGGCTTCTACGAACCGATCCTCGCCGTCCTGCCCGATCACGACAAGATCGGGCAGATCGAGCGCCTCACGTCGTTCCTCAAGGCGCAATTCGGGGTGCGGCCCCGCGGCATGTGGCTCGCCGAGCGCGTCTGGGAGCCGCATCTGCCGCGGGCCCTCAGCGAGGCCGGCGTCGAGTACGTTCTGGTCGACGACCGGCACTTCGCGCTCGCCGGCCTCGACGCCGACGGGCTCGGCGGCTACTACCTCACGGACGAGCAGGGTTTCACGCTGCGCGTCTTCCCGATCTGCCAGCGGCTCCGCTATCTGATCCCGTTCGCCGACGTGAACGAGACGCTCGAGTACCTGAACGGACGCCGCGGCGACGTGACGGCGCTCACGATGGTCGACGACGGTGAGAAGTTCGGCGTCTGGCCCGGCACGCACGCCCACGTCTACGCGGGCGGGTGGCTCGACCGCTTCTTCGACCGGCTCCTGTCCACCAGCTGGCTCGAGCTCACGACGCTCGCCGACGTCGTCGAGCGGCGGCCGGCGACCGCTCGCGTCTATCTGCCGACGGCGTCGTACCGGGAGATGGGCGAGTGGGCGCTGCCCGCCGAGGCCGGCCGCGCGCTGGAGGCGGCCAAGCACGAGATCGGCCGGCTCACCGACGGCGAGCGGCTGGCCGGGCTACTGCGCGGCGGCTTCTGGCGCAGCTTCCTCGTGAAGTACCCGGAGGTCGGCGACACGTACTGGAAGATGCTCCGCCTCTCGCGCGCGATCCACGGAGCCCTCGCCCGGTGCCCCGACGACCGGCACCTGGCCGCGGCGCGCGAGGCGCTCTGGCGCGGGCAGGCCAACGACGCGTACTGGCACGGCGTGTTCGGCGGCTGCTACCTGCCGCACCTGCGGCGGGCGGTGAAGACGGCGTTGCTGCAAGCGGAGCGGTCGCTGGTCGAAGCGGGCGCGGCGCCCGCTGTCGGCTGGACGCGAGAAGACAGCAACGGCGACGGCCACGCCGAAGTGTCGGTGCGCACCAGCGCGCTGGCGGTGACGCTCGATCCGGAGGCGGGCGGCATGCTCACGGAGCTCGGGTATTTCGACGCAGGGCTCGATCTCGCCGACGTCCTCACGCGCCGGCCCGAGGCATATCACGATCGCGTGCGCGCGCGCGCCGCGGAGGCGGGCGCCGCCGCGCGGACGATCCACGAGGCCGCGACCGCCAAGGAGTCCGGGCTCGAAGCGCTGCTCGCGTACGACGGGCTCCGCCGCGGGTCCCTGATCGAGGGCTTCTTCGACGCCGGTGACACACCGATCGATCCGGTCGCGCCGTGGGCGTCGGCGCGCGCGGTCGTCGGCGCCGAGCGTGTCGACTGCGTGGTGGAGAAGGCCGCCGACGATGTCGTGGTCGTCCTCTCGCGCCACCCCACGGCGGCGGCGCCGTTCGGGGTCGAGAAGCGGGTGACGCTGGGTGACGCCACCGTCGACGTCCACTATCGAATCCGGCCCGCGGAGCGACAGGCGCTCGCCGGACGCTTCGCGGTGCAGTGGAACCTGGCCCTCACCGCCGGGAACGCGCCGGACCGGTACCTCGATCTCGCCGCGCGTCCCACGCTCGGCAGCGCGGGACGCGAGCCCGTCCGGTCGGACGTGGCGCTGGTCGACGAGTGGGCGGGCGTCGAGGCGCGGCTGCGCTGGAGTCCGGCGGCCGAATTCGCGTGGGGCCCCGTCGAGACGGTGTCGCTCTCCGAGGGTGGCTTCGAGCGCATCTATCAGGGCATCGCGCTCCTGCTCGTCTGGCGCCTCGACGGCGCGGCGGGCGACGAGTGCGCGCTCGTCACGACGGTGACGCTGGCCCGCCGATGAACATCGACGATCCGCGGTCGATCGAGCGTGCCGACCCGCACCGCGCGCACGAGGTCCTGAGCGCGTTCCCCGCCCAGTGCCGGTGCGCGTTGACCCTCGTCGCCGCGCCGCGCCTCTCGGTCTCCCGGCCCAGCCTGGTGGTGCTGGCCGGAATGGGAGGATCGGCCGCTGGCGCCGACCTGCTCGCGGCGTGCGGTGCCGAACGCCTCGACGTGCCCGTGGTGGTCCAGCGCGGGTACGGGCTGCCGCCGACGGTCGGACCGCACGCGCTGGTCGTGGCGTCGTCGTATTCGGGCGACACCGAGGAAGCGCTCTCGGTCGTCGAGACGGCCGTCGAGCGGCGCGTGCCGGTGGTGGCGCTCAGCGCGGGGGGCCGACTGGGCGAGCTCGCGCGCACGCGCGGCCTGCCGTGGGTGAAGTTGCCCGATGGCTTGATGCCGCGGATGGCGCTCGGCTATCTGTTCCTCGCCTCGCAGCGAGTCCTGGCCGACGCCGGGCTCGCCGTCGCGAGCGACGCCGAGATCGCCGAGGCCATCGACGTCGTGACCGCGCTGGCCGACGAGCTGGCGCCGGCGCGGCCAGCCGCCCGCAACGAAGCCAAGCAGCTCGCGCTCGCCGTGGGCGCTCGGATGCCGGCGATCTACGGCGGACCGGCCACCGGCGGCGTGGCGTATCGCTGGAAGACCGACATCGAGGAGAACGCCAAGCGGCTCGCGCTCGCCGGCGCCGTCCCGGAAATGAACCACAACGAAGTCGAGGCGTGGCGCGCGCCGGCGGCAAGGGAAACGCACGCGATCCTGTTACGGGATCGCGACGAGCCGGCCCCGATCGCCCGGCGCTTCACCGTGCTCCGCGAGCTGATCGCGGAGGCCGGCGGCGACGCGAGCGAGTGCTGGGCGCGGGGCGCCGGCCGCCCCGCGAAGCTCCTCGGGCTGGCCTACCTCGGGGCGTGGACGAGCTACTACCTCGCGGTCGGGAGCGGGATCGACCCGTGGCCGGTGGAGCTGCTCGACGAGTTGAAGCGCCGCCTGCGCACCGCTTAGCGCCACCCCGCAATTTCCATGTTAGAGTTGCAGCGTTTGCATCGCCGACGCGATGCGCTGGAGGATGCCGATGGCGCGTGAGGAGTATTTGTTCACGTCGGAGTCGGTGACCGAGGGTCACCCCGACAAGATCGCCGACCAGATCTCCGACGCGGTGCTGGACGCGATCATCCGTCAAGACCCCACCGGCCGCGTCGCGTGCGAATCGCTGCTGACCACCGGGCTGGTGGTGGTGGCCGGCGAGATCACCACCTCGTGCTACGTCGACATCCCTCGCACCGCGCGCGAGACGATCCGTGAAGTCGGATACACGCGGGCGAAGTTCGGCTTCGACTACGAGACGTGCGGCGTGATCGCGGCGATCGACGAGCAGTCGTCGGACATCGCGATGGGCGTGGACAAGCTCGGCGCCGGCGACCAGGGGCTCATGTTCGGCTACGCCTGCACCGAGACGGCCGAGCTCATGCCGATGCCGATCATGCTGGCCCACAAGCTGGTCATGCGGCTGTCCGAGCGGCGCAAGTCCGGCGCGCTCGACTACCTGCGGCCCGACGGCAAGTCGCAGGTCACGGTGCGCTACGTGGACGGCGTCCCCCGCGCCGTCGAGACCGTGGTCGTCTCCACCCAGCACGGCCCCGACGCCGGCGCCTCGCGGATCCGCGAGGACATCATCGAGCAGGTGATCATCCCGACGATCCCGCCCGAGCTCCTGGACCTCAAGCGCTGCGTCTTTCACGTGAACCCGACCGGGCGCTTCGTCACCGGCGGCCCGATGGGCGACACTGGCCTCACCGGGCGCAAGATCATCGTCGACACCTACGGCGGCTCGTGCCCGCACGGTGGCGGCGCGTTCTCGGGCAAGGACCCGACGAAGGTCGACCGCTCGGCCTGCTACATGGCGCGCCACGCCGCCAAGAACGTCGTGGCGGCCGGCCTGGCCCAGCGCGCGCAGGTGCAGGTGGCCTACGCCATCGGCATCGCGGAGCCGGTCTCGATCATGGTCGAGACGCACGGCACCGGCAAGGTGCCGAACCACGTCCTCGAGCAGCTCGTCCGCCGGCACTTCGACTTCACGCCGGCCGGGATCATCAAGTATCTCGACCTGCGCCGGCCGATCTACAAGAAGACCGCGGCGTACGGCCACTTCGGGCGCTCGGAGCCCGAGTTCACATGGGAGCGCACGAACCGCGTGAAGGACCTGCGCGACGACGCGGGCGTGTAGTCCGCCACACCGACGACACCGCGCCGACCTCCTCGGCCGGCGCGGCTCCGCCCTGAAGAACGAGAAAGGACGAGGCTCCATGGTCGAGCACGACGTCAAGAACCTCTCGCTCGCCAGCGACGGGCGGCTCCGGATCGAATGGGCCGAGCAGTCGATGCCGGTGCTGCGCCAGGTCCGCGAGCGGTTCACGCAGCAGCAGCCGCTCAAGGGGATCCGGCTCGGCGCGTGCCTGCACGTGACCACGGAGACGGCGGTCCTGATGCTCACGCTCAAGGCCGGCGGCGCCCAGCTCGCGCTGTGCGCGTCCAATCCGCTGTCGACGCAGGACGAGACCGCCGCCGCGCTGGTCAAAGAGTACGAGATCCCCGTCTACGCCCACAAAGGCGAAGACAACGCCCGCTACTACCGGCACATCGAGGCGGTGCTCGCCACGCGCCCGCAGCTCACGATGGACGACGGCGCCGACCTCATCTCCCAACTCCACGGCGCGCACAAGAACCTGGCCGGGGACGTGATCGGCGGCACGGAGGAGACGACCACGGGCGTCATCCGGCTGCGCTCGATGGAGCGCCAGGGCGTGCTGGCGTTCCCGGTGATCGCGGTGAACGACGCGGACACCAAGCACCTGTTCGACAACCGCTACGGCACCGGCCAGTCCACGATCGACGGTATCCTGCGCGCGACCAATATTCTATTGGCGGGCCGCACGATGGTCGTCGCCGGCTACGGCATGTGCGGCCGCGGCGTCGCGGCGCGCGCCAAGGGCCTCGGCGCCCACGTCATCGTCACCGAGGTCGAGCCGATGCGCGCGCTCGAGGCGGTCATGGATGGCTTCCAGGTGATGCCGATGTCCAAGGCCGCCGCGGTCGGCGACGTGTTCGTCACGGTGACCGGCAACACGTCGGTCGTGGCCAGTGACCACTTCGGCCAGCTGAAGGACGGCGCCATCCTCTGCAACTCCGGCCACTTCAACGTGGAGATCGACCTCGAGACGTTGGCCGCGATGTCGCGCGGCCGCCGAGCGGTGCGTCCGTTCGTCGAGGAGTTCACGCTCGAGGGCGGACGGCGCGTCTACGTGCTGGGCGAGGGGCGGCTGATCAACCTCGCGGCGGCCGAGGGACACCCGGCGTCGGTGATGGACATGAGCTTCGCCAACCAGGCGCTCGCCGCCGAATACGTGGTGAAGCACGGGCGGACGTTGGCGCGGAAGGTGTTCGTGGTGCCGCGCGAGATCGACCTGGAAATCGCGCGGCTCAAGCTGGCGTCGATGGGCGTGGCGATCGACGAGCTCACCAGCGCCCAGCGCGAGTACCTGGCGTCCTGGACGCACGGAACCTGATCACACCCCTCCGCGGCTGCCGATGAACCGGCCCCAGCCGATCCTGATCCTCCTTCTGGCCCTGCTGGCCCTGAGCCTCCTCGCTCAGATCGTGCCGCTGTACACCGACTGGCTCTGGTTCGGCGAAGTCGGGTACGTGGACGTCTTCGTGAAGACCCTCTCGCTTCGCGGCGCGCTGTTCGCGGCGATGGCGATCGGCGTGCTCATCTTCCTCTACGCCAACCTGACGTTCGCGGCCCGCACGGCGCCGCCGGACGTCATCTGGGAGCTCGAGGACCAGCTCGGGCTGCCCGGCCGCGTGGTCATCGAGCCGCTGATCCGCCGCTTCATGCCGATCGTGCTGGCGCTGATCTCGCTGGCGGCCGGGATGGGCGCCACCGTCCACTGGGAGATCGTGCTCGGCTATTTCAACGCGACGCCGTTCGGATCGGCCGATCCGCTCTTCGGCCAGGACCTCGCGTTCTTCGTGTTCGTCCTGCCGTTCTGGCGGCTGATCCACGGCTGGGCCAGCACGCTCGTCTTCGCCACCATCGTCCTGACCCTCGCCGTCTACGTGCTCCAGCGCAGCCTGGTGCTGACGACTCGCGGACCGCGGCTGGCCGCCGGCGCCCGCACCCACCTGTTGGTGCTCGGTGCCCTCGCGCTCGGACTCAAGGCGATCGGCTTCTGGCTGGACCGGTTCGATCTGGTCTTCTCGCCGCGCGGGATCGTGTTCGGCGCCGCGTACTCGGACATCTACGCGTCGCTGCCCGTGCTCGGCGCCCTCGCGGTGTTCGCGGCGCTGTGCGGGGTCGCGTGTCTCGCGCAGATCGCGCGGTCCGGCCTGCGCCTGGTGGCCGGCGGCCTGATCGCGCTGACCCTGGTGTGGGTGCTGGGGCTCGGGATCTACCCGGCGCTCCTTCAGCGTTTTCGGGTGACCCCCAACGAGCTCGCGGCCGAGCGGCCGTTCATCGGCCACAACATCCGGATGACCCGCGAGGCCTACGGCCTCGACCGGATCGTGGAGCGCGAGTTCCCGGCCGACGAGGCGCTGGACGCCCGCGCGCTCGAGCGCAACGGCGCCACCATCAAGAACATCCGGCTGTGGGACTACCGGCCGCTGCTCCGTACCTTCGGCCAGCTCCAGGAGATCCGGACCTACTACAAGTTCGTCGACGTCGACAACGACCGCTACGTCGTCAACGGCGAATACCGCCAGCTCATGCTCTCGCCGCGCGAGCTGTCGTACCAGCACCTGCAGAGCCCGGGCTTCATCAACGAACACCTGACCTACACCCACGGGTACGGCGCCGTGGTGGGCCCGGTGAACCGGGTCACGGCCGAGGGCCTGCCGGAGCTCCTGGTGAAGGACATCCCGCCCCAGTCGGCCAGCGGCTTCCCGAAGATCACGCGCCCACAGATCTACTACGGCGAGCAGTCCAACGAATACGTCCTGGTCAAGACGCGGTCGCAGGAACTGGACTATCCGTCCGGCGATCAGAACGTCTACACGACCTACAACGGCAGCGGCGGCATCCCGATCTCCTCGTTCGTCCGGAAGGTCGCATTCGCGGTGCGGTTCGGCGAGATCAAGCTCCTTCTGTCCAACGATCTCACCGACGAGAGCCGGATCATGATGCATCGCGCGGTCGCCCGCCGCGTCCGGCAGATCGCGCCGTTCTTTCGCTACGACCGCGACCCGTACCTGGTCATCGGCGACGACGGGCGAATGATCTGGCTGCTGGACGGCTACACGACGACGGATCGGTATCCGTATTCCGACCCGGTGGCCGGCATGGGCAACTACATCCGGAACTCGGTGAAGGTCGCCATCGACGCGTATGACGGCAGCGTGAGCTTCTACCTCGCCGACCCGACCGACCCGATCGTCCGCGCCTACGCCAGCGCCTTCCCGACGCTGCTCAAGCCGATCGAGCAGATGCCGGAAGGCCTCCGGCGTCACATCCGCTACCCGGAGGATCTCTTCGCCATCCAGGCGCGCAAGTATGCCACGTACCACATGCTCGATCCGCAGGTGTTCTACAACAAAGAGGACCTGTGGGCGGTGCCGCGCCGGACGATCGAGGGTCGCGACCGCGACATGGAGCCCTACTTCACGATCATGCGGCTGCCCGGCGAGCAGAAGGAAGAGTTCATGTTGCTCACGCTGTTCAATCCGGCCCGCCGGGACAACATGATCGCGTGGATGGCGGGCCGCTCCGACCCGCCGAACTACGGCCGGCTGATCGTCTACAACTTCCCCAAGCAGAAGCTCGTGTACGGGCCGCGCCAGATCGACGCGCGGATCGACCAGGACCCGATCATCTCCCAGCAGCTCTCGCTGTGGAACCAGCGCGGCTCGAGCGTCATCCGTGGCTCCCTGCTGGCGATTCCGATCGACCAGTCGCTCATCTACGTCCAGCCGCTCTATCTCGCGGCCTCCGAGCAGGGGGCGCTGCCGGAGCTCCGGCGCGTCATCGTCGCGTACGGCAACCAGATCGCGATGGCAGCAGCTCGCGCAGCACGCCTGGGAGATCTGGACGCGCGCTCAGGACGCGCTGCGACGGGGCGACTGGACGGGCTACGGCGCCGAGCAGAAGCGGCTCGAGGAGGCCCTGCGCGCCCTCACGCAGTCGAAGTAAGGTTCCCGCCATGGTGAACGTGCTCGTGACGACGGCCTTCGACGAGGCCCGGCTGGATCGGCTGCGGCGAATCTCACCCGACCTCACCGTGACGCGCGCCGAGGCGGACACCGCCGACTACTCGCGCGCGGAGATCCTCTACGCGGGCGCGCTGCCCCACGATCCCGGGCGGGCGCCCGGCCTCAAGTGGGTGCAGGTGCACATGGCCGGCGTGAACGGCCTCTACGAGCATCCGATCTACGCAAACCGCGCGATCGCGCTCACCACCGCGAGCGGCGTGCACGCGGCGACGGTCGCCGAGTACGCGATCACGGCCCTCCTGGCGCTGGCGCATCGGGTGCCGCGGATGGTCGAGTGGCACGGCCGCGGGACCTGGCCGCCCGACGAGCAGCGGTGGCCGTTGTTCGTCCCGACCGCGGTGCGGGGCGCGACGCTCGGCGTGATCGGCTACGGCAGCATCGGGCGCGAGCTGGCCCGCATCGCCAAGACCGCCTTCACGATGCGCGTCCTGGCGTGCAAGCGCGATCCGTCGCGCCGGGCCGATCCCGGCTATTGCCCGACGGGCACCGGAGATCCCGAGGGCGCGCTGCCCGACGCGTGGTTCTCGCCCGCGCAGCTGCCAGATCTGCTGACGAAGTCGGACGTCGTCGTGATGTGCGCGCCGCTCACGCGGGAGACGCAGCAGATGATCGGCGCCCGCGAGCTCGGCGCGATGAAGAAGACGGCGTACTTCATCAACGTCGGGCGCGGCGCCAGCGTCGACGAGCGGGCGCTCGCGGCGGCGCTGGTCGAGAAGCGCATCGCCGGCGCCGCGGTCGACGTCTTCGCCCAGGAGCCGCCGGCGCCCGGGCATCCGCTCTATGCAGCCGACAACGTGATCCTGTCGCCCCACGTCTCGGGATTCGTCGCGAGCTACGACGACGACTGCTGCACGCTGTTCGCGGAGAATCTCCGACGCTATCTGGCCGGCGCGCCGCTCCTGAATCTGGTCGACCGCGCGAAGGGTTACTGACCACCCCGTAGCGCGACATGCTCCGCGCGGATCGGTTGATCGAATAAGCGACCGGACTAGCGGGCGGGGGCGTCCTGCAGGGGTGGGCGCGGGACGGGAATCGGTACGCCCCGGTCCCAGAGTTGCCGCAACAGGCGCAGGCGCTGCTCGTCGAGCTTCTCGATCGCCTCTACCGCCGAGGTGGCCTCCGCGAAGCAGCCGGGAAGCTCGGGATGCTCGGCGCGCCGCACCCATCGTCCGCCGCGCTCGACCGACTCGACGACGAGCAGGTAGGGAACCGCCTCGTAGTAGGCGAGGTCCGGAGCAGCGCCGGGATCGGGCTCGAACTCGCTCACTGGGCGAACGGCACCCAGGCGATCGGCACGCCCGCGTCCGACTGGCGCGCCTTCTCGGTCGCGCCGATCCAGCTGTCGCCTTCGGGCAGCAGCACCGACGCCGGGCGCACCCGGCACATCGCCGCGTCGTCGACGTTGGCCGGCACCACGCCCCCCTCGCGCAGCGCGCGGGCCGCGTCGATCAGCCGCCGCCGCACGTAGATCACCATCGCGTCGGTAGTCCCGAGGTGCTCGTTCGTCCGGTCGTAGATCGGCCCCATCGTCTCGGTCATCGCGCGATCTTGCAGATTTACGAGAAAGGGGATGCCGATCATCAGCTCGTTCTTCGCGAGCTGGCGGTCGACCAGGTAGTCGTTGTGGATGTTGGCCTTCGTGTAGAAGCGCGTGTACGGATCGCTGGTCGCCTCGACGTATCCGCCCCAGGCGTTGAACGGGGCGCGAGTCTGCTCTCGCTCCTGGTCCGTCACCGGGCGGTCCAGGCGCCCCCGCATCATGATCTGGAGGTTGTAGTTGTCGTCCAGCGGCACCCACGCGCGCGCCGAGACGAGATTGGGATCGCTGGCGGCGATCATCGAGAAGAACGGCAGGATGAACTGCGTGATCCGGTGCCAGTAGAGGCCCTCGACGTCCCACCGCCGCCGAGCCGAGTAGCACGCGCCGTAGTCCGTCGGCAGCACCTCGAGCCGCGGGCGCTTGTCCCGGTGGAACGTGCCGCGCTGCTTGCTGCTCGGGCGGAGCTTCGCGTGCACGTAGTCGATGTGGGAGGAGTCGATGTCGCCCTCGAGCGCCTGCACCCAGTTGCACTCCTCGAGCATCATGAGCGGCGGGTACACGTGCTCGGGCGGCAGCGTGTTGATCTCGAACGCCGGGAGCGCGGGCGCCGTCGCGCGCGGGCCCATGTACGTCCACAGGACGCCGTTGACGTCGCGGCACGGGTAGGCGCGGGCACGCACCCTGTCCTTGAACGGGCTCTCCTGCGGCTCGTTGGGGATGTCGACACACCGGCCGGTCACGTCGAACTTCCAGCCGTGGTACACGCAGCGGAGCCCGCACTCCTCGTTGCGGCCGAAGAACAGCGACGCGCCGCGATGGGGGCAGTTGGCGGCGAACAGCCCCACCTGGCCCTGGGTGTCGCGGAAGGCGATGAGGTCCTCGCCGAGCAGTCGGACCTTCTTCGGCGGACAGTCGGGCTCGGATAGCTCGGTCGACGGCAAGAACGGCAGCCAGTAGTGGCGCAGCAGGTCGCCCATCGGCGTGCCGCGTCCCACGCGACACAGGAGCTCGTTGTCTTCTCGCGAAAGCATGCCTGCCTCCCTCAGTGCTTTCCGTTCTCGACGGTCGCGCGCTCGATGGCCAGCAGCTTCTCGAGCTGGATCACGTTCAGCATGTCCTTCTCGATGGGGCTCCAGTCGGGCTTCGTCTTGGCGTTGGCGCCGAAGCCGTCGGCGAGCTCCCCGTAGACCTTCTTCCACGCCTCGTAGGCCGCCAGCAGCGGCGTCGAAGGATCCGCGACGATCTTGTAGCCGAGGCCGCCGAGGTCGGCCAGCGTCAGCCCCAGCCCGGCGAGCCCGCCGCGGCCGGCGAGGTACATCAGGGGCCCGCCGAGCCGCTCGGCGATCGCGCGCAGCTGCTCCGGCTTGTGGGCCATGGAGAGCAGCAGCAGGTCGGCGCCGGCCGTGCGGTAGGCGTCGCCGCGACGGAGCGCATCGTCCATGGTGCTGGCCCGCATCGCGTTGGTGCGCGCGACGATGAGGAAGTCCCCGTTGCGGCGGGCCGCCACCGCTTCCTTGACCTTGGCCGCCATCAGCTCCATCGGGATCATGTGCTCGATCCCGACGTGATGGTGGGCGCGCTTGGGCACGAGCTGATCCTCGATCTCGATCGCCGCGAAGCCCGCGGCCTCGCTCATGCCGATCGTCCGGTGCATGTGCATCGGATCGCCGTAGCCGCAGGCGCCGTCGAGGATGAGCGGCAGCGACGAAACGGCGCCGATGTCGACGGCCATCTGGCACATCTCGGTCACGTTCAGGTTCGCCTCGAGCGCGACCTTCTGGTAGCCGGTCGCGCCGCCGCCGACATAACCGGCCGGAAATCCGGCGGCCTCGGCCATGCGCGCCATGAGCGGATTCAGCACCAGCGGCGCGGTCACCGGCATCGGCCTCTGGATCAGCGCGCGAAGCGACATGATCCGGTCCCCCTGTTCGGGGATTCTACACCGAGCCGGCCGACAGGATTTGTAGACGCGCCTCGGCCGGCGGGGCCCCCGCCCCGCGACGGCCTGCGGCGCGCACCACCACTTGTAGACGCGCCTCGGCCGGCGGGGCCCCCGCCCCGCGACGGCCTGCGGCGCGCACCACCACTCAGACGCTGCCGCGCAGGCGCGGGTCGAGCGCGTCGCGGAGGCCGTCGCCCACCAGGTTGAAGGCCAGCACGGCGACCATGATCGCCAGGCCCGGCACCGTCGCGACGTGCGGGGCCACCAGCAGCACGTCGCGGCCGGTCGAGACCATGAGCCCCCACGACGCCGTCGGCGGCTGGACGCCCAGGCCCAGGAACGACAACGCGGCCTCCAGCAAGATCGCGTTGGCCATGAAGAGCGTGCCGTAGACGATCAGCCCCGGGACGATGTTGGGCAGGATGTGGCGGCGCAACAGCGCGGGTGGGGGCGCGCCGAGCGCGCGCGCCGCGCCCACGTACTCGGTCTCGCGCAACGCCAGCACCGAGCCGCGGACGATTCGGGCGACCGCCGGCACGCCCCAGATGCCGACCGCGATCGTGGTGTTCAGAGTACCGGTGCCGAGCGCGGCGACGATCGCGAGCGCCAGCAAGAGGTAGGGAAAGGCGAGGAGGATCTCGAGCCCGCGCATCATCACGGCGTCGAGCCACGCGCCGGCGAACCCGGCGACGACGCCGAGGAGCAGCCCGCCGACGAGCGCGATCGCCGACGACAGCACGCCGACCACCAGCGCCACGCGGGCGCCGTAGATCACGCGGGAGAGGATGTCGCGTCCGAACTCGTCGGCGCCGAGCAGGTACTTGGCGCCGGGCCGTGCGCGCTTCTCGATGAGGCTCTGGCGTGTCGGATCGTAGGGGGCGAGCCACGGCGCCAGCAATGCGCTGAAGGCGAGCAGTACGACCAGCGCCAGGCCGACGAGCGCGAGGCGGTTTCTCCTGAAGCGCGCCCACGCGTTCATCATATTTGCCCTCGGGGCGCCTGCGCAGGGCTCCGGCGCCCGAGGTTCGGGCAAACACCCGTCGGGGTCGTGGTCATCCCTGGCGGCCGATCCGCGGGTCGAGCAGACCGTACGAGAGGTCGACGATCAGGTTGATGATCACGAAGGCCAGCGCGAAGACCAGCACCGCGCCCTGCAGCAGGATGTAGTCACGCGCGAAGATCGCCTTCACCATCAGGCGGCCGAGCCCGGGCCACGCGAAGACCGTCTCGGTAAGGACGGCGCCGCCCATGAGCTGACCCGACTGGAGCCCGAGCAGCGTGAGGATCGGGATGAAGGCGTTGCGCAGGGCGTGCCGCGCCAGCACCAGGAACTCGCCCACGCCCTTGGCGCGCGCAGTGCGCACGTAGTCTTCCCGCAGCACGTCGAGGACGGCCGAGCGCGTCATGCGCGCGATCATCGCAACCGACGGCAGCGCCAGCGTCACCGCGGGCAGCACGAGGTGGATGAGGGAGCCCGCGCCGCCCACCGGGAGCCAGTTGAGCCAGAGCGAGAACACGACGATCAACACCAGACCTGTCCAGAAGATCGGCATCGACAGCCCGAAGAGCGAGCCCAGCCGCGCCAGCCCGTCGAACAACGAGTTGGGCCAGACGGCGGAGGCCACACCGGCCGCGATCCCGGCGACGGTGGCGATGACCAGCGCGGCCACCGTCAGCTCGAGCGTGGCCGGCCACGCATCGGCGAGCTCCGCGGCCACCGGACGGTTCTGCTGGATCGAGCGCCCGAGGTCGCCCCGTGCGACCCGACCCACGTAGTCGAGGTAGCGGACCAGGAACGGCTTGTCGAGCCCAAGGTGCTCGCGCAGCTTGGCGACGGCGTCCTTGGTCGCGTGCTCGCCGAGCATCAGCGTGACCGCGTCGCCCGGCAGGTAGTCGATGGTGAGCATGACCACGAACACCACGCCGAGCAGGACGGGCACGGCCAGCAGGAGGCGGCGGATCACGAACGTCAGCAATTAATAAACATGGGGGGCCCCGACATGGCCCCCCATACCCCCCCGCGTTCGGAGCGCCCCGGGAAACCCGTGGCGCTCCTCTATTTCTCCAGCCAGGTCTTCGAGAGTGTGAGGTTGTATTCGACGGGGTGGATGTTGAAGCCCTTCACCGCGGCGCGCGCCGCGATGATCTCCTTCGTCGTGTAGACCGGAATCCACACCATCTCCTTGGCGATGATGTCCTGCACCTCACCGTAGAGCTTCTCGCGCTCGGTCTGGTTGAGGCTCCGGCGCGCCTGCTCGACCAGCGCGTCGACCTTCGGGTTCGCGTAGCGCGACGTGTTCCAGCCGGTTGGCGGCACTTGCTTGCTGTGGAAGAGCGCGTAGAGCGAGTAGTCCGCGTCGGCGTTGGAGGTCACCCAGCCGAGTGTGAACATGTGATGGTTGAGCGTGGCGCCGCGGACCTGCTGGAACACCGCGGCCCACTCGAGGATCTGCACCTTCGCCTCGACGCCGACCTCCTTGAACATCGCCTGGATGGCCTCGGTGATCTCGCCGTCCTTGGGATAGCGGCCGCGCGCCGCCAGCCACGACAGCGAGAGCCGCTGCCCACCCTTGGTCATGACGCCGTCGGGTCCCGGCATCCAGCCGGCCTGGCCGAGCAGGGCCTTGGCCCGGGCGCGATCGAACGGGTACAGGCGCTCGAGCTGCATGTCCTTGTAGCCGAACACGCCAGGCGCCAGCACGCCGCGCGCCGGGCCCGCCGAGCCTTCCATGATGTTGTCGAGAATCGCCTTGCGGTCGACGGCGTGGAGCAGCGCCTGCCGCACGCGCACGTCGTCCAGCGGCGGCTGGCCGGCGTGCAGGCCCGCGAAGACCACGCGGATGCCGGTCGTCTCGTGCACGGTGAACTTCGGATCCTTGCGCAGGGCCGGTAGCTGGGCGGGCGAGGGGAACAGCACCATGTCGGCGTCCCCGGTCTGGAGCGCGATCATCCGCGCGCCCTCCTCGGGCACCACCTTGAAGATCACGCGGTCGACCAGCGCCTTGTCGCCCCAGTAGTCGGGGTTCCGCTCGATGATCACGTGGGTGTTGGTCTTCCACTCCACGAACTTGAACGGCCCGGTGCCGACCGGCGCCCGGCTGAAGTCGGCGCCCATCTTCTGGACCGCGGTCGGCGACACCATGCCCATGCAATACATGGCGAGCGTCCGCAAGATCGGCCCGTAGGGCTCACGCGTGACGATGTCGACGGTGAGGTCGTCCACGACCTCGGCCCCCTCGAGCGACCCGGCGAGGCTCGCCCAACGCGCTGGCGGAGAGCCCTTCAGTGCGCGGTCGAACGTGAACTTCACCGCGGCGGCGTTGAACGGCGTCCCGTCGTGGAACTTCACGCCCGGGCGCAGCTTGAAGCGGACCTTGGTCGGCGACATCACCTCGTACGAGGTCGCCAGCGCCGGCTTGACCTGCATCTTCTCGTCGAGGGTCAGCAGCCCCTCGAGCATGTTGAAGTAGACCCAGGCGCCGGGCGCCGTGGTTTCTAGGTTCGGGTCGAGCGACACCGGATCCGTCGGGCGCACGATCGTCAACGTGCCGCCTCGCTTCTGTGCGTCGACCGGGGGAACGAGCGTCACGGCCAGCCCGAGCACGAGCAAGCCGATCAACATCCGTGAGACGCGAGAGCGCATGCTAGCTCCTTTCGAGAAGCTCGTCGGCCACCGCGGTCGCCGTGTCGAGCGCGTGAAGGGCGCGGTTGCGCTCGCGCACGAGCGCGGCGCGGGCGAACTTGAAACCGTCGGAGTCGGGGTCGAGCTTCGCCAGCTCACGCGCGCGCTGGAGGCCCACCAGCGGCGGCAACGGCAACGCGAGGTCGTGCGTGAAGCGGTCGCCGCTCGTGTAGGCGAGGGGCACCAGGATGCGAGAGAGCCGCATGAGTCCTCGGTTGATCGCTTCGAGCTTCGCCGTCGGCGCCGCCCCATCGACGTGGACCAGCATCGCCGCCACGCCCTCGAGCCGCTCGGCCAGCGCCCGGGCGCCCGCCAGCGCCGGGGCGAGATCGAACCGGCCGCCGACGGCGGCCTGCAGGGCCTCGAGCTCCGCGATCAGGCTCTGCGCGGCGCGCCCGTGGTCGAGCGGGAGCAGCGGCGCGTTGAGCCAGCGCAGCGCCGTCGCCAGGTACACCTTCGTGTCCAGGACCAGCACGTCGGCGTCGATCTTGTCGACCGTGTCGTCCTTGGTGTGCCACCACCAGGGGAACCCGGCGCTGCCCACCAGCCGCTCCATCGCGCGCGACAGCTCGGTGTCCTGCTTCGGCAGCCCCGAGAGCGACATGAAGGCCGACGGCACGCCCGCCCCCCAGAACGACTGGTCGCCGGCGCGCGAGAACCGGCGGCCCCGGCTCTTCTGGCCGGTCACGTCACCGACGACGGTCTCGGCGAGCCGCTGGGCGTCCTCCGTCGCGTGCAACACCGAGTAGTCGGTGGCGCCGCGCGCGCCCGTCGAATCGACGTTGAGGTGGAGGATGCAGCGCTGGTGGAGCTCGCGCCAGGCGTGATCCGCGTACCACGCGGAGCCGGCGTAGCGTCCGTGCGAGTGCCCGGACCAGAAGGCGAAGCGGATCCCGCGGCGGAGCGCTTCGCGCCGACCGGCCAGGAGACGCGCCACCTCCAGCATGGTCGCGTTGGCGGTGCCGTTGTCCATGGCGCCGTAGTGCCAGGAGTCGACGTGGCCCGAGAACAGGACGAAGCGGTCCTCGCGGCGCCCCGCGAGCTCGGCCACCAGGTGGGGAATCGGCATCCAGCCCGTGCGCACGCGCGTCGTCATCCGCAGGCGCAGTGGCCCGCGCGCGAGCCGCGCGCGCAGGCGCTCGCCGTCGACGCCGAGGACCGACAGGCACGGCGTCGTCGGAATGCGCCACGCCGTCTCCGGCGACGGCGACCCCCAGATCGTCGTCACGATCATGTTGTGCAGGTGATCCATCAGCACGAAGATCTGGCCCAGCGTGCCCGCCTGCTGCGCGGCCCACGCCCGGCCTGGCGACGCCAGCCCGCGCACCAGCGCGAGCTTGCCGGCCGCGCGCCGCATGTCGTCCGGCCGACCGTCGCCGACATCGACCACCTCGGCGTCGAGCGCGTCGACCGAGGTCGAGAACGAGTGCGTGAGCCCCTCGATCTCGCCGCCGTCCGGCAGGATCAGCCGGCCCTCCTG
>QHSI01000126.1 GCA_003221515.1 Candidatus Rokuibacteriota bacterium | reverse complement strand
CCGTGAAGTGATTGGGGCGGTTGGTCTGCTGCACCACCTCGAAGCGCACGTTGCCGGCGGCGCCGCGGCTGTCGGCGCCGAGCTGCTTGACGGCGGCGAGGCCGTCTTCCTTGCGCGGTGGGATGACGTCGACGTGGGTGACGACGTAGACCGCGTCGCCGGCCGGCCCGGGCTGGAGCGGACCGACGGAGACGCCGACGTGCACGCGCTCGTCCAGCGGCGCGCTGTGGATCGCGTGGACTTGCTCGCGGAGCTGCGCGGCCGAGGCCCCTTTGCCGTGGGCCTCGAACGCCTTCTGGTCCTTCCACACCTCCAGGATCGCGAACTGGTGCGGCTGGCCGATGCGACTCACGAGCTCGCACCGCACGTTGCCGTCGTCGGCGCGGGTGGCGTCGCGGTAGCGCTTCAGCGCCGTCACGCCGTCCGCCCGAGAGGTCGGCATGATCTCGATGTAGATCGCCGTGTAGATGTTGCCTTCGATGACGGGCGGTGGCGCCGGCGCGGGGGTCTGCGCCTGCACGTCCCGGACCGCGCCGATCAGGATCAGCGCGCAGCCGATCGAGAGCGCGCACAGCAGCGTGTTCATGGCTCTTCCGCCTTTCACCGGGCGAGGGGGTCGGGACGGAGCTGGAACGGCGTCTTCGTCGTTCTCATGCCAGCACCCGGCGAATGGCTGTCGTGATGCGCACCCGGTCCGGCAGCGCCGCCTGCTCGAGCGGCGGGCTGAACGGCACCGGCACCGGCGCGGCGCACACGCGCTGCACCGGTGCCCGGAGCGCCCGGAACGTCTGCGCGTCTTCGGTGACGAGCGCGACGATCTCGGAGGCCGCCGAGCAGGTGGCCGGCGCCTCGTCGACCACCACGAGCCGCCCGGTCTTGCGCACCGAGGCGCGGATCGCGTCGGCGTCCATCGGCACGAGCGTGCGCGGATCGACCACTTCGAGGGAAATGCCCTCGGCGGCCAGCGTGTCCGCCACCGCGAGCGCCTCGCGCACGTAGTAGGCGAGCCCGACGACCGTCACGTCGCGGCCGGCGCGCTTCACGTCGGCGACGCCGATCGGGACCACGTGCTCGCCGTCCGGCACGGGCCCGGTGGTCGAGGCCAGCCGACTGCACTCGAAGAAGACGACCGGGTTATTGTCCCGGATCGAGCTCTTCAACAGGCCTTTGGCGTCCGCGGGGGTCGACGGGAGGATGATCTTCAGCCCGGCCAGGTGCATGAACATGGAGTACGGGCTCTGCGAATGCTGGGCCGCCACCTGCATGCCGCCGCCGGTGGTGCACCGATAGGTCACGGGGAAGTCGGCCTGGCCGCCGAACATGTAGCGGATCTTGCTCGCCTGGTTGACGATCTGGTCCATGGCCACGAACGAGAACGTGACCATGCCCCAGTGGACGACCGGACGGAACCCGCTCCCGGCCGCCCCGAGCCCGATGCCGGTGAACGCTGCTTCGGAGATCGGCGTGAACCGCACGCGCTTGTCGCCGAACTTGTTCTCGAGCCCCGGCGCCCGCGTGGTGGCGAGGGTGATCACACGCTCGTCGCGTTCCATTTCCTCGATCAGCGCTTCCTCGAGAGCCTGGGCGAACGTGATCTCTCGCACGGTAGGCACTCCTTACTCGGCGAACATGTCGACCAGCAGGTCGTTGGGATCGGGATACGGGCTTGCCTCGGCGAAGGCCACCGCCGCGTCGAGGTCGCGTTTGACCGCGTCGCGGATCTGCTGCAGCTCGGCGGTCGTGACGGTCCCGCCGCCGATCAGATGGTCCTCGAGGCGGGTGATCGGATCACGATCACGGCCGCGCCACGCGGCGAGCAGGTCGTCCGGCCTCGTCTCCGGCGGCGGCACGTCGCGCATCGCGTGAAAGAGCGAGCGAAACGTCTTGCAATGGATCAGCGTCGGTCCGTCGCCGCGCCGCGCCCGCTCGGCGGCCTCGGCGGCGGTGTCGCGGACCGCCAGCACGTCGTTGCCGTCGACGGCGATGCCGGGCATCCCGTAGGCCGGCGCGTGCAGCGTGATGTCGGCCTGTGCCCGCACCGATTCCACCGCGTTGCCGGCGCCGTAGCGGTTGTTCTCGCAGACGAAGAGCAGCGGCAGCTTCCACAGCGAGGCGATGTTGAGGGTCTCGTGGAACTCACCCTCGCCGGTGGCGCCGTCGCCGAAGAAGCACGCGGTGACCTTCCCGGCGTCCTCGAGCTGCGCCGCCAGCGCGGCGCCGCACGCGATCGGCATGCCGCCGGCCACGATGCCGTTGGCGCCGAGCATCCCGATGGCGAAGTCGGCGATGTGCATCGAGCCGCCCTTGCCCTTGCAGTAGCCGTCGACCCGGCCGAACAGCTCGGCCATCATCCGGTTGATGTCGGCGCCCTTCGCGATGCAGTGTCCGTGGCCCCGGTGGGTGCTGGTGATGCGATCGGTCGGGCGGAGCGCGGCGCACACGCCGACGGCCACGGCCTCTTCGCCGACGTACGGATGCACCGCGCCGTAGATCCGCTTGGCCTTCCGAAGCTCGATGGCGAGCAGGTCGAACTCGCGGATCAGGACCAGCTTGCGAAAGATCTCGACCAGCTCGGACTTGGTCAGTGACACGCTCGTCCCTCCCGCGCCCCTAGCGGCAGTGCGGCATCACTTCTTGCGCGAATCGCGTCATGGAGCGCATACCCTCCTCTGGGGACGGCAACGATCGCGCCCGGGCGGGTCGGGCTCGGTGGCCAGCCCGCCCGGGCGACGACCGACGCGGCTGACTACTGCAGGGGCGAGAACGACGCCGGGATGAGCAGCTTGTTTTCCTGGCGGACCGGTCGCACGCCGGACTGCGGCGGCCACTGGCCACCCTTGCGGGATTCCTCGCGGATGCGATTCCGCTCGTTGGAGTCCTTGTAGACCCACACGTGCACGAACTTGTTGAGGCCGCCGATCTCGCTGGTGAAGCAGGCGGCCAGCGGGGAGAGCTTCTCGCGCCCCGGCACGGCCTTGCCCCACGCCTCGAGCACCTTCGGGAGATCGCCCGGCGAGTAGGTGTAGATCCGCATCTCGTAGAAGTTGCCGGCGCCGAAGTTGCGGCTGCCCAGCGGCTGCATGAACGGCGCGGGGATCATGATGTCGGACTGCTGCTCGACGATCAGATCGCGCCCGCCCGGCAGCGCGTTGAGCTCGGCGTCCTTGGCCATGGCGTCGCGCACCTTGGTGCGCTGCGCCAGGTCTTCGTAGGGCCACACGTGAATCACCTGGTTGAGCGGGCCGAAATCGGTGTGCCAGAAGGCGCCGAGCTTGGAGTGCTTCTCGCGCAGCGCCTTGCGCTTGGCGAAGCGGTCCTCGAACTCGGCCACGGCCCCGGTGCGCAGTGAGTAGGTGCGAACCTCGTAGATCATGAGCGCCTCCTCATTTTGTAGCCGCGCCTCGGCCGGCGGGGCCCCAGCCCCACGACGGCCTGCGGCGCGCACTACTTTGTTATGGCTACCGCCCTCGAGACGGCGCCTACGGTCTGAACGCCGCGGCTAGGGTCTGAACACGGCAAAGACCTTGTCGGAGTTCGTGATCCACGACTCCAGGAACACGGACTCGTCAGGCTTGCGCCGGAGTTCCGCCATCGCGCCGGCGAGGCAGAACCAGTTCAGCAGCTCGTGGTGGCCGCGGTCCTCGGCCTCCTCGATCTTCGTGTTGCGCCACGTCTCCCAGTCGCCGTCGCGCAGCGCCTCATAGTAGCGCTTGTCCGACTCGACGTCCGGGAACATCAGCGCGTGCTTGCCGACCAGGAACGAGTGGCTCCAGCTCGACGACGCGATCACCGCCACGCGCCACGGACTGCGGGTGAGCGCGCGCGCCACCGCCGCGCCGACCTGGAAGCAGCGCCACGGCTGCGGCCCGGGCGGATCGAGCTCGGTCTGGCCCGCGAGCTTCGCGGCCTGCGAGGGCGTCATCGGCGCGCCGTGGGCGCCGACCAGCCAGCGCCCGTACGAGTTCACGGTGAATGGCACCACCGGGTAGGCGAACCCCTTGCGATCCATATCCAGGTACAGGACCGAGTTCACGAACGCGTGGCCGAGCGGGTGGTGCAGGGGCTTGTAGGCGTACGCGAGGTCGATCCCGTCGTCGAGCAGGGCCGAGGCGAGATACTTGGCGCCGGCGCGATGGCCCGTGATCGTGAACGTCTTGTCCTTGGCCTCGTCCCACCAGTTCTCGCCGCGATGCCCCTTCCACGGCTGGACGTCGACCGAGTCGTAGGCCAGCACCGAGAACGGCGGCACGCAGTCCTCACGGTAGTTCTCGTACTGGTCGTCGCCCCACAGCAGCACGAAGTCGGGCTCGAAGGCGTCGAGCTCGGCGCGAATCTTCCGGAAGTGATGGATCAGGTCGCTGCGGTGCCGCTCGGAGTGGGCCAGGCCTTCGTCGGTGCTCCACTGCTCGCGCATCGTCGGATGCCAGCCCTCCGGCGACCGCAGCTTCTCGGGCAGCATCGGGTCCGCCAGCAACATTTTGATCCGGCCCGACATGTTGCCCTTGTACGACATCGGGGGATAGTGGGTGATACCCAGCCCAAGGATCTGTCCCATGGGTCGTCCTCCTCGTCGCTAGTCCGTGTCGTCAGTCCGCCAGAGGGATCGTGACCGAGAGGCGGGGCTGGTCGCCGACGACGCGCGTCGTGTGCCCCTTGCCCGTCAAGTCTTCCGCCAGGGTCACGTGCCCCGGCCCGTAGCGATGCTTGGTGCCGTCCGCGAGCCCGATCTCGACTTCGCCCGCCAGCGTGATCACGAACTGCCGGCGCGGGGCGTTGTGCCAGTCCGAGAAGTGGCCGGGCTTGGTCGTCCGGAACACGATGCCCTTGGTGCCTTGAAGCGTCGTGAGCTCCGGATGGGTGGCGAGGTCCAGCTCCTCGATATGGGTCTGGCCGTCCTTGCCGGTGTACAGGCGAATGATATGGCTCATCTCGGACCTCCCGAGCCGGCTCGCCCCGTCAGAGCGTGGGCGGGTCCGCGGCGGCCATATAATACGCCGCTTCCGTTTGCGATGGGGGCCTCGAAGGGCCTCGGGGTCACCTTCCTGTTCCTGACCTGAGGGTCCCGGCCAGGGCGCTGGTGCCCATACCGGTGTTCGGCTAGTCTCCCCGCCGAAGTGCCGTAGGCGAACGAGAGGTGAGACGGTGAAGCGCCGCTTGATGCCTGCCGGGTCGATCATCGAAGCGGCTGGTGGGAAAGCGAGCGCTACTACGGCACGCGCAGGACGAGCTTGCCGAAGAAGTCGCGCCCGGCCATGACCTCGTGCGCCTTCGCGGTGTCGGCGAGATCGAACGTCTTGCCGACGACGCCGCGCAGACCGCCGTAGTGCACCATGTGCATCATCGCCGCGAAGCTGCGCCGGCTCCGGGCGCCGCTGCCCATCAGCGTCAGCGGCCGGCTCTGCAGCACCGAGAGATTGAACGGCAGCTGGCTGCCCGCGGTCGTCCCGGTAATGACCAGCCGGCCGCCGGGCTTGAGGCTCGCGCAGCTCTCGTCCCACACCGTTGCGCCGACGCAGTCGAACACCACGTCGACACCGCGGCCGTCGGTGAGCTCTTTGACGCGCTGGCTGAACTTCGGCGTGGTCGTGTAGTTGATGACCTCGTTGGCGCCGAGCTCCTTGGCCTTCTCGAGTTTCCAGTCGCTGCCGGCCGTGACGATGGCGCGGGCGCCGATGCCCTTGGCCATCAGGAGCCCGAAGCTCCCCACGCCACTGCCGACCGCGTTGATGAGCACGTCTTCCCACGGCTGTAGCTTCACGCGCTCGACGAGGCAGTGCCACGCCGTATGGCCCGCGAGTGGAAGCGTCGCCGCCTCCTCGAAACCCATCCACTCCGGGATGCGCTGCAGATTGGCCGCCGGGACCTTGCAATACTGCGCGTGGCCTCCGTCGAGCTCGCCACCGAGCCGCTTCTGACGCTCGCAGTACTCGTCGCGCCCCTGCACGCACGGCGTGCAGGTACCGCACTTAACCCGGTTCTCGACGACGACGCGTTCGCCCTCTTTCCACCCCGTCACCCCCGGACCGAGGCGCGCGATCTCGCCGGCGATGTCGAGCCCGAGGATGCGCGGCAGCCCACCCGTCGCCGAGCGTCCGGCGCGGATCGCCAGGTCCGCGTGGTTGACGGCGGAGCCCCGGACGCGAATGAGGACTTCGCCCGGCCCCGCGTCGGGATCGGGACGATCGCCGAAGGTGAGCTTCTCGGGGCCGCCTGGCTCGGCGATGTAGACGGCTTTCATCGGAAGACCGCCATGCACTTGGGCGCGTTGAACATCCAGGTCTCCGCCCAGTCCACCAGCTCCATCTTGTGGCCGAGCTCGGCCGCGGCGCCGGCGAGGCACATCCAGTTGAGGATCTCGTGCTGGCCGGAGGCTTCGAGCTGCTGCAGGGGAGTGTCGCGCCAGGCGTCGTAGTCCCCGGCGCGCAGCTGCGCCAGCAGCGCGCGATCGGCTTCGAGATCGGGATAGAGGAAGTGATTCTTCTCGGTCAGGAACGCGTGCGACCAGCTCGACGACGCCATGACGACCACGCGCCAGGGGCTCTCGCGCAGGATGCGCGCGGTGGCGCGCCCCAGCTCGAAGCAGCGGCGCGGCGACGGCGCGGGGGGATCGGCCTCCTCGCTGTGCTGGCTCCCACCGCCCTGGTAGCGCACGACGTCGCGTCCGTAGCAGTTCACCGTCACCGGCAGGATCGGATAGTCGAAGCCTGTGCGCTCGCGGTCGAGGTACAGGAGCGTGTTCGCGAACGCGTGGGCCACGCCGTCGCCGTGCAAGGGCTTGTACGCGTACGCCATGTCGATGCCGGCCTCGAGCAGCTTACTGGCGAGGTAGCGTCCGGCGCGCGGCTGGCCGCGCCACGTGAACGTCTTGTCGCCGGGCTCGCCCCAGATGTTCGGGCGCTTGCCGAGCCGCTTGAACGGCTGGAACGACAGCGTGTCGTAGGCGAGCACGCAGAACGGCGGGATGACATCGTCCTGGAAGTTCTCGTACTGATCGTCGCCCCACATCAAGATGAAGTCGGGCCGGAACGCGTCGATCTCCTCGCGCTGGGCGCGGAACGCCCTGAAGACGCGCTCGCGGTGCGCCTTGAACGCCGAGATGCCCTCGTCGTTCCCCCATTCGGCGCGCATGGGCTCGGGCCAGCTGGCGGGGTCTTTCAGGTGCGCCGGAATCCGTGGGTCACTCTGGAGCATGCGCGCCAGCGGCCACGGCTTCAGCTCGTCGGGCACCAGCCCCGGCGGATAGTGAGTCGTGCCGATCCCGAGGATGTCTCCCATGTCAGGCCCTCCTGGAATTGGTTCTCACGCGCGGGAGGATCGCACGAACTCTCGCCAGATCGCAACGCATTGGTCCGGCGCGGAATGCTGCACGTAACCGCTCGCCCCGGGCACCTCCACCAGCGTTCCGCGCGGCAGGAGCGCGGCCATGCCTTGCGCCCGATCCGGGGTGTTCATGGTGCTGCGCTCGCCGACTAGAATCAGCGCCGGCGTCGTGATCTTCGGGAGGATCGGCGTCAGGTCGACCGTCGCCAGATACGCGAGTGTCTCGAGCACCACGTGCTGTGCCGTGCGGCTCATCTCCTGTGCGTACCACTCCTGGTGCCCGGGATCCGACGCGCCGGGCTCGAGCCGACGGCCGGCGGTCTGGCGCACCCACGCCTCGACGCCCTGTTCCTTCACGATCTTGTGGTAGTCCAGGTAGGCCTGGACGCCGCGGAACTTGTAGGGCGAGGTGCACGTGGTCACGGTGCGCAGGCGGTCGGGATATCGATGGGCGAACTCGAGGGCGATCGTGCCCCCGATGGTCTCGCCGATCAGGTGTGCCTTGTCGATACCGAGGTGCTCCATGAGATGAAGCAGGTCCGTCGCGAAGCCCTCCAGCGACCACGGATAACCGGGTGCTGGAACCGAGGATCTCCCGAAGCCGCGCGCATCGACGCGGATGACGCGATAGTCGCGGGCCAGCAGCGGGACCCACCGGTACCAGAGCTTTCCGCTCTTGGCGTTGCCGTGATGCAGGATGACAGTCTCGGGCGATGACCACGGATCGGTGAATTGGTCGTCGTCGTAATGCATGAGCAAATCGCCGCGAAGACGTGCGGTCGGCATTTACTCAGCGAGGACGTTCATGGCGCGGAGGGTTCTTCGACGGCCCTCCGCGCCAGCCAATCAAATCACTCCGCGCTTGGAAAGATCCGCGATCTGCTCCTTCGTGTAGCCGAGCGACGTCAGGGTTTCCTCGTTGGCCTCGCCCAGCTCCGGCGCCGCGCTGCGCAGCGGATTGCGCTTCTCACCGTGCGAGACCGGGTGACCGAGAATCGTGAGATCGCCCAGCACTGGCGAGTGAACCGGCTGCGCCATGGCCAGGTGCTGCACCTGGGGATCGGCGAACGACTCGTTGATCTTGTAGATCGGGCCGCAGGGTACGCCGGCGTCGTTCATGATCTTGATCCACTCGGCGCTCGTCTTCTGTCGGGTCACCGGCATGATGACTTCCATGATGGTGTCGCGGTTCGTGGAGCGCGCCTTGGACGTCGCGAAGCGGGGGTCGGTGAGCAGGTCCGTGCGCTCGATGGCCCGACAGAACCGCCCGTAGATGTCGTCGCCGGCGGCGGCGATGTTGATGTGTCCGTCCTTCGTCTCGAAGACACCGGTGGGAATGCCGGTCGGATGATTGTTGCCGGCTTGCGGCGGGACTTCCTTGCTCATCAACCAGCGTGAGGCCTGGAAGTCGAGCATCGACAGCATCGCTTCCAGCAGCGAGGTGTGCACCCACTTGCCCTCGCCCGTGGTCTCGCGCTCGATCAGCGCGACCAGAATGCCCTGAGCCAGGAAGATTCCCGAGCACAGATCCGCGATCGGAATCCCGACTCGCACCGGGCCCTGGCCCGGAATGCCGGTGATCGACATCAGGCCGCCCATGCCCTGGGCGATCTGGTCGACGCCCGGGCGATCGCGGTACGGGCCGGACTGGCCGAAACCCGAGATGCTGCCGTAGATGATGCGTGGGTTGAGAACACTGAGGGTCTTGTAGTCGATGCCCAGGCGCTCTTTCACGCCCGGACGATAGTTCTCGACCACGATGTCCGCGGTCTGCGCCAGGCGCTTGAAGATCGCCACGCCCTCGGGATCTCTCAGGTTCAGCGTCATGCTGCGCTTGTTGCGGTGCAAATTCTGGAAATCGAAGCCGTGACGATTGCCACCCATCCCGTCGCCCGTACGCCCGCCGGGCATCTCGATCTTGATGGCCTCCGCACCCCAGTCGACCAGCTGGCGGACGCAGGTGGGGCCGGCCCGGGCGCGCGTGAGGTCGAGGACTTTGTAGCGGGACAGCGGCAATGCGTGGGTCGTCATGGGCCGGTATCCTAGAACGAGCGGGCGCGCCGCGCCAGTGGGTCGCGGAGGACCGCGACCGGGGTCAGAGGAAGGGGGTGGTGGCCTCCCCGCCGCGCTCCAGCAGGCGCAGCGCGCCTCCGTCGGTATCCACGACGGTCACCGAGCAATGGGCGGGCGAGAACGAGGTCACGCGATCGTCGCCGGTGGCCGTGCCGGCGGCGACGTTGATCGCGATGTAGTGGGTGAAGATCACGCTCGACTCGCGCAGCCCCAGGAGCGCATCGACGACGCCGCGCCGCCATGCGTGGAGCTCGGGCTCCACGTCACCCCAGCGCGCCTGGAGGATTCGACGGAGCCAGGCGCCCCGCGCGGTCGGGTCGGCGACTGAAGAAGGGATCTCGCCGATGGCGGGCTCGACGGTACCCGGCCGCCCCCACGTGCGCTCGAGCGGCGCGGCGGTCTCGCGCGCCCGCCGAAGCGGGCTCATCAGGACGACCAGGGGTCCCAAAGGAGCGAGCCCGGCCGCGACGGCCTCCGCCTGGGCAACCCCTATAGGGTCGAGACCGACATCCCGCGCATCCGAGTAGGTCGCGGTCGGCCGTCCGTGACGTACGAGATAGAGACGCGGCACGCCAGCATGCTACTGCACCTTGGCCCGTCCTGTAGAATCGCTGCATGCCCAGAGACGCCACCGCCAGCAAGCTCGAGATCGTGACCCAAATGCCGGACAAAGCGATGGTGATCTTCGCCCATCCCGACGACGCCGAGATCGGCTCGGGTGGCGTGGTGGCCAAGTGGGCGGCGGCGGGCTGCGAGGTGACCTACGTCCTCTGCACGAACGGCGCGGCGGGCACCGCCGACCGCGCGCTGGCGCCAGCTGCGCTGGCCAAGAAACGGGCGGCCGAGCAGCGCGCCGCCGCCGACTTCATGGGCGTGCGGCACGTCGTCATGCTCGGCTACCCCGACGGCGGGCTCGAGGACACCCGCGGGTTCCTGGGCGACGTCGTGGGTGCGATCCGCCGGTACCGGCCGCACACGGTGTTCGTCCACGACCCATATCGGATCAAAGGGTTCCAGCACCGCGATCACCGCAAGGCGGGAATCACCGCGACGGACGCCGTGTATCCCTACGCCCGCGACCATCTGCATTTCCCGGAGCACATCACGCGGGACGGCCTCGAGCCGCACAAGGTGCGCGAGCTCTGGTACTGGGGCGCCGACGAGTCCGACGTCATCGTCGACGTCACCGAGTCGATCGATCGGCAGATCGCCGCGCTGGTCCGTCACGAGAGCCAGATTCCGGGCTTCAACGTGCCGGCGGGCTCGACGATCGGCGACCGCGTCAAGAAGAACGCCGCCGAGCACGCCGAGGGCTACGGCTTCCAGTACGGCGCGGTGTTCCGACGGCTGCTCGCTCGGCGGTAGCGCAACGTAACACGGCGGCCTAGATCCAGGGAGGCGCTGACATGGCGGTGGAGTTCGGCGTGCTGATACCCACGCGCGAGGCGGTCATGTCGGGCCGCCCGGAGACGGCGCCGCTCCTGACGATGGCCGAGCGCGCCGAGGCGGCGGGCTTCGATTCGGTCTGGATCGGCGACTCGCTGATCGCGCGGCCACGCCACGAGCCGCTCACGCTGATGGCCGCCGTGGCCGGACGCACGCGGCGAGTGCGCCTGGGCACCGGCGTGCTCCTGCCGGCGCTGCGCAGCCCGGTCGTGCTCGCCCACGTCGTGGGCACGCTCGATCGCGCGGCCGAAGGCCGGATCATCCTCGGGGTGGGCTTCGCCGCCGACAATCCGTCCATCCGCAAAGAGTTCGCGGCGGCGGGCGTTCCGTTCGAGCGCCGCGTCGGCCGGTTCCTGGAGACGCTCGAGATCTGCCGGGCGCTGTGGCGCCGCGATCACGTCAGCTTCAGCGGCAAGCACTTCACGCTCGAGGACGTCACGATGGAGCCGAAGCCTCAGCAGCTCGGAGGCCCGCCCATCTGGATCGGCGGCAGCGGGCCGACAGCCCTGCGCGAGGCGGCGCGCTTCGACGCGTGGTTCCCCACCGGCCCCCACGTCGAGTTCTTCGCCGAGCAGTTTCCGCGCGTGCAGGCGGCCGCGCGCGCCGCGGGCCGGGCGCCCG
This sequence comes from Candidatus Rokuibacteriota bacterium, assembly GCA_003221515.1. Classification (GTDB taxonomy): domain Bacteria; phylum Methylomirabilota; class Methylomirabilia; order Rokubacteriales; family CSP1-6; genus AR31. The sequence continues at coordinate 23,588 of QHSI01000126.1, read as the reverse complement.
ACGCGGTGACAGGCGCCGCGTATGTCACGCTCGCGCTCGATCCGAACGGTGCCGCCGCCGAGCAGCGGCTGAACAGCTTCCTCGAGACGTATTATGCCGCGCCGGCGAAGACGATTTTGGCTCGCCAGGCGACCTATGCCGGGCCGGTCGAGGGATGCGTGGAGTGGCTGCAGCGCTGGATCGACGCCGGCGCCCGTCATCTCGCCCTGCGCTTCGCGGGCGGCGACCAGCTCGCTCAGGTGGACGAAGCGGCGTCTCGGCTCCTGCCCCGGCTCCGGCGCCGCGTGCTCTCTTGAGCCGAGAAGGAAGCCGTGGGCTGAGCGCAGAGTTAACAGCGAGTAACGTGAGCAGAGACAGCGAGCCAGCGGCCGCCGCGACGCGCCCACACGTCTGTGTAGCGTCCACCGCCACGCTGGCCGTCTGGACGGGTGTACTCGGTGCGCGCATGGATGATCGCGAAGTCGCCCATGATGCGCACGTCGACATCAAGAGCCTCGAGCGCCGAGATCGCGACCGGCCGCGCGGTCTGCTGCAAGAAGGCGGCGCGATCGACGAGCGACCCGTCGGGGTTGGAACAGCGGAAGTCGTCGGCCAGGATCTCATCGAACCGGCGAACATCGGAGGTTTGCACGGACCGGATGTAGTCACGGTTGAGGTCGATCAGGGTGTCGAGGTCCGATTTGAGCGCGGTCGTCGTCATGTCTCTCCTCAGTCGCGCAGACGCGCGATCACGTCTTTTCCGTAACGCAGCACGTCGTCGGGCGTCCTGACCTGGGCCGGCAGCCCTGCCGCGCCGCTGACGGGGACGGCCACCCGCGACACGCCCCGCTTCGCGAGCGCCTCGATCTCGGAGATCTCGGCGGGCGCCGCCGCGGTGATCTCGATGTCGTCGGGGTTCCGGCCCGCTTCGACGGCGGCGCGCCGCATCTCGTCGTAGAGCTCGGCCGGGGCGCCGCGAGCCGGGAAGTAGCCGTCGCCGATCCGCCCGGCTCGACGGGCGGCGGCCTTCGTGTCGCCGCCCACGATGATCGGGATGCGGCGATTGGGTGGAAGCGGCCGACAGAACACGTTGCGGAACGACACGAAGCGCCCGCTGAAGCTCGCGCGCTCCTGGCTCCACAGCGCGCGCATCGCCGCGACGTACTCGTCGGTGCGCGCGCCGCGATCCTCGAACGGCACACCCAGCGTGGCGAACTCCTCGGCGAGCCAGCCCACGCCGATCCCCAGCAGCACGCGCCCGCCGCCGGCCAGATGGTCGAGCGAGGCGACCGCCTTCGCGGTGATCACCGGATTGCGCTGCGGCAGGATCAGGATCGCCGTGCCCAGCTTGAGCGTCCGCGTGGCCGACGCGATGTAGGTGAGCCAGATCAGCGGATCCGGGATCGGGAAGTCCTCGAGCCCTGAGCCCATGCGACCCGTGTCGGAGTACGGGTAGCGGGACTGGTAGCCGTGAGGCACCACGACGTGCTCGACCGTCCAGATCGAGTCGAACCCGGCCGCCTCCGCCGCCTGGGCGAGCTCCACGGCGGCCGGGCCGTTCGCGTATCGGCCGAGATTCGCGTACCGCAGTCCGAACTTCATTTATCGGTTACTCGAGGCCGGCTCGGACCGATGGTGGCGCGTGATAGACACTTGTGGCTCCGATCGTCGGGTCAACCCTTGTGCTCTTGTAAGCACTGGAGGGCTAATCCGCCGTGGCTCCACGCGGCACCGGCGGCCATGGCCATCGCGACGAACGTCGTTTCCGCGATCTCGGCGTCGGCCGCGCCGGCGGCGGCCGCTTTCTTCGTGTGCGCGTCGATGCACCACGGGCACTGCGTGATGTGGGCGATGCCGAGCGCGATCAGCTCCTTGGTCTTGGCCGAAATCGCGCCATCCTTGAAGGCCTTCTGATCGAACTCGAGGAACGCGCGATACACCTCCGGGGCCAGCTCGCGCATTTTCTTGAACTGCGTGCGGACGTCGACGCCGTGAAAGTCCATCCAAGCCTCCTTCAGATAATGGGGGGCCTCGAAGGGCCCCCCATACCCCCCAACGCTCGGATCGCCCCGGCGTAGCCGTGGCGCTCCTCGATGTTGCTCGGCGTCCTGGGGGGCCTCGAAGGGCCCCCCATACCCCCCAACGCTCGGAGGCGCCCCGACGCTCTCCGCGCCTAGCTCAGGCCGTAGAAGCCTTTGGCGCCGCCGGCCAGGATCTGGCGCTTCGTCTCGGCCGACAGCTCGGGCCGGTCGGCGATGAGCTTCGGCGCGCCCGGGAAGAAGCCGTCCGGGTGCGGATAGTCGGTGGCCCACAGGATCTTGTGCGGGCCGATGTAGTCGGCGAGGACCGAGAGGCTGCCCTCGACCGGCTCGAACGAGATCCAGCAGTTGCGCCGGAACAGCTCGCTCGGCCGCATCGTGAGCCCGGAATCGTTGAAGCCCTGATCGTCGAAGTGGCGGTCCATCCGGTCGAGCCACGGCGCGATCCATCCGCCGCCCGACTCGAGGAAGCCGATGCGCACCTTCGGATGGCGGTCGCACACGCCCTCCCAGATCACGCTCATCGCCGCCAGCATCATCTCCATCGTGTGGGAGATGATGTGCCGCGCGCCGCGGTTCTGGAAGCGATCGACGCCCACCTGGGGCATGCCGCCGCTGGCGCCCTCGTGCAGGCCGATGGAGAAGTCGAGCTCCTCGACCTCCTTCCAGAACGGCGTGTAGTCCGGATGGTGGAGCATGCGGTTGTTGTACGGGTTGGGGCGCAGGAAGCCGCCGCGCATGCCGAGCTCTTTGCGCGCGAAGCGCATCTCGTCGATGGCGAGCGGGATCGATTGCATCGGCAGCATCGCGACGCCGAAGAGCCGGTCGGGGTAGGGCTTGCAGTAGTCGGCGAGCCAGCGGTTGTAGGCCCGGCACATCGCCGCGGCCAGGCCGGGATCCTGCACCGCGCCGCTGAACAGGCCGAGGCTCGGGTAGAGGAACGCGGCGTCGATGCCGTCGAGGTCCATATCCGGGATTCGCGCGTGCGGGTCGAAGCCGCCCGGACGCCCTTCGACGTACTTCATCGTGACGTCGTCGACCGTGCCCTGACGGGCGCCGATCCCGCCGATGAGACCGAGCCCTTTCGGGCTGCCCAGGATCTTGCCTTCGACGAGGAGCCGCTCCTTGCCGTCGGTGTCGACGATCATCCGAGGCGCGCGCTCGCGATAGGCGGGGTCGATGTACTTCTCCCAGATGTCGACCGGCTCGAGGATGTGTCCGTCGGCGTCGATGACGTTGTACGCGCGCGCCATGGTCTGTCTCCTCATTGGTAGCTGCGCCTCAGCCGGCGGGGCCCCAGCCCCGCGACGGCTTGCGGCGCACACTGTCTGTCCCAGCGGTTAGAAGAGGATTGCGCTCCTCGGCGGCGGAGTCAAGGACGCGATTCCGCTATTTGCGCTTGCGCCACGCCTCGTGGCGCTCGGCGCGCTCCGACGTCTGGGCGAGCGCCATGAAGCGGTAGAGGTCGCCGTGCGCCGTCGCGGGTAGACCGCCCTCGTAGCCCTGGCGCAACGATTCGCGCGCCAGGCGCACCGCCGTCGCTGGCATGTCGCCGATCGCCTGCATCTGCCGGAGCGCTTCCGGAATCAGCTGATCCTGGGGCAGCACGTCCACCACCATGCCCATCCGGAGCGCCTCGTCGGCGCCGACCTTGCGGCCGGTGAGCGCGATGTTGAGCGCGTTGCCGCGGCCGACGAACCGCGCCAGGCGCAGCGTGCCACCGTAGGCGGGAAGAATGCCGAGGCTCACCTGGGGCAAGCAGAACACCGCCTGCTGGCCGGCCAGGATGAAGTCGCAGCAGAGCGGCACCAGGCAGCCGATGCCGACCGCGTAGCCGTTGACGGCGCTGATGATGGGCTTGGAGTAGCTCTCGACCGCGTCGAACACGGGACTGCCCCGCAGCGCGGAGAGATGCTGCTCGGGAGAGTCGACGGTGTGCGTCTTCGGATTCTTGAGATCGGCGCCCGCGGAGAAGGCGCGTCCAGCTCCGGTGAGGACGACGGCTCGCACGGATGCGTCGGCCTCCGCCTCGCGCAACCGGGCGATCAGCGCCTTGCCGAGATCGGGGCTCCAGGCGTTGAGCCGCTCGGGCCGATTGAGGGAAATGAGAGCAACGGCACCCTTCTGTTCCATGAGGACCAGGGGGCTGTCGGCCGTCATATTACGTCCTCCTCGCGCAGCGCGGCGATCTGCGTTGTCGTATAGCCGAGCGCGAGCAGCACCTCCTCGGTGTGCTGGCCCAGTCGTGGCGGCGGCGAGTCGACGCTCGGGCCGTCGTCGGCGAACTTGAAGGCGCTCACCGGGACCGTCACCGGCCCGTCGACGCCCTCGACCTTCTGGTGCTCGTGCAGCACGCGGCGCGCCTCGAGCTGGGGATCGGTCAGCGCCTCCGCGAGCGTGCGCACGCGGCCGGCCGGGACGTGGCGGGACTGCAGATGCTGCTCCCAGTCGTCGGCGGTGCGCTGGGCGATGATCTTCTGGAGCTCCGCGGTCTGCTGCTCGTAGAGCCGATCGCGCTCGTCGTCATCGGACTGTGCGGCGATGTCGGGACGGCCGACGGCGTTGAACAGCCGCTCGTGCTGGCCGCGGTTGCTGGCGGCGATCATCAGCGGCGCGTCCTTGGCCTGGTAGAGCTGGCTGCTCGCGCGGTCCATCCGGTTGCCCTTGGGCTTGGGCTCGTGGCCAGTGCGCATGTACGAGGTGATGTGCGAGCCCATCAGCATGAAGGCCACGTCCAGCATCGCGCTGTCGATGTACTGGCCGCGCCCGGTGCGCTCGCGCTGGAACAGCGCCGCCGAGATCGCGAACGCGCACATCGTGCCGGTCGCGTAGTCGATCACCGGTGATCCGGTCTTGATCGGATTCACCTCGGGCGTGCCGGTCGTGGCCATCATGCCGGAGGTGGCCTGGATCAGCTGGTCGTAGGCGGTCTGCTCGCCGCGCGGCCCGTCCTGGCCGAACGCCGTCATCGAGCAATAGATCAGCTTCGGGTTGAGCGGGCGCAGATCCTTGTAGCCGAGCCCGAGCGCCGGGAAGGCGCCGGAGCGCCAGTTCTCGACCAGGACGTCGGCGTCCCGTACGAGCTGCTTGAGGATCTCGCGCCCCTTTTCGGTCTTCAGATTCAGCGTGATCGCCCGCTTGTTGGAGCCCTGGGTGAGGTAGCCGGTGCCCATCTTCTGCTTGTTGAGGGCGCGGTCGCTGCCCGAGTCGCGGCTCTGGTCGTAGTCTCGCGGGTGCTCGACCTTGATGACGTCGGCGCCCAGCAGGGCGAGCTGATAGGCCGCGAACGGCCCGGCCAGCACGTGCGTGATGTCGATGATCTTGATTCCCTCGAACGGTCTCATGGGCTCCACCTCTGTCTGGTAGTTGCCAAGGCATAGCCGTTCCGGGATGCGGGGTCAAGCCTGGAGATCCCCGAGCAGCCAGCGGGTCAGGTCGCCGAACGACGAGAAGCTCCGGGCCGCGCCGCGGCAGACGCCGAATCCGTAGTCGACGTACACGAACGGCACGCCGCACTCGCGGGCCGCCGCTTGATCCCCGGGCGTGTCGCCGACGAGCAGCGCCTGGCGGAGACCGTTGCGCGCGATCAGCAGGCCGAGGTTCTCGGCCTTGGTGCGACCGGTGTTGCCCCAGCATTCGAAATCGCGGAAGCACGACTCGAGCCCCGACCAGCGGTAGAACGTCTCGACGTAGCCGGTCTGGCAGTTGCTCACGATGAAGAGCGGATAACGCGCGCGGAGCCGCCGGATGCCGTCCTCGACGTCCGGATAGAGGACGCCGCCCTGCTCGGCGACCAGCCGGTTGTCCTCCAGCTGGGTCTCGGCGATGAGCGTCAAGATTTCCCGCTCGGGGACGCCAACGAACGTCACTCGGATGCATTGCGCGTGCGGTTTGCCGGCAACGGCCCGAACGTCGTCTGCGGTGATCGTCCGGAAGCGGATCGCGTTGCGGTCGAGCACGAGGTTCCAGCCGATGGCGCACGTCTCGCACGTGTCCCACAAAGTGCCGTCGAGATCGAATACGATCGCGTCGGTCGCGGCTCGCGAGCTCGCGTCCATGGTTCCGACGATTCTATCGTGTCGGTCTGACGGCGGGCCCGGGCGTGTATGAGCCTGTGGGACAATGGCCGTTGGATGCGCAGCCTCCGGCTTTGCCTCGTCGTTGTCCTCACGCAAACCCGCGCCTACGGCTGCACCGTCAAGTACAGCTAGCAGGACATGCCGACGCGGGAGGAAGTCGCCAAGCAGCCCTGGGAGCAGCGCCTGGGTCGTATGTCCCGCACCGCCGACGATCTCGCCGCGGCGATCCGCGGTCAGAGTGAGGCCGTCCTCGCGCGACGGCCCGACGCCAAGAACTGGGCGGCCAACGAGGTCATCTGTCACCTGCGCGACATCGAAGAGGTGTACTTCGTGCGCTGCCATGCCATCTTGTTGAATGATGAGCCGCAGATCTACGCCGACCCCTCGGGGGCCGCCGACCGGTTCGCCGAGGACAGGCAATACCAGAGAAGCGACGCGGCTCAGGCGCTGGCCGCGTTCCGCAGGCGGCGCGAGGAATCGCTGACGTTGCTCCGTAGCCTCACGCCGGAGCAACGGCAGCGCGGCTGTATGCATCCGATCAGCGGCCGGATCACCATCGACGCGTTCGTGACGATGCTGGCGTGGCACGACGACAACCATCTGGACCAGCTACGCCGCGCGCTGGAAGGAAAGGCCTGAGACGGCTTCAGTCTTTCAGTAGCTTCGCGTAAGCGTCGAGGCGCGGCAGGACTGAGTCGCGCGGCTCGGATGGCAGGCCGAAGATCGCGCGCTCGACGCCGGCCGCCGCCAGCGCGTCGAGCGCCGGCTTCCTGGGCGGCGCGAAGAAGATCGAGACCGGAGCCGACTTCGGATCGCGCCCCGCTTTCTTGAGCCGCTCGTGGAGCTCGGGGATGCGGTCGACCGGGTTCTTGTTGGGGCGCAGGATGGGCATCCAGCCGTCGCCGAACTCCACGACGCGATCGAACGTGGTCGCCCCGTCGCCGCCGATGATCACGGGCGGGTGCGGCTTCTGCAGCGGCTTGGGGTCGGCCCAGATCTTCTCGAAGCGCACGTACTCGCCCTTGAACTCCGCCTCGCGCTTGGTCCAGATCTCCTTCATCGCGAGCACGCGCTCGCGCAGGAGCCGCCAGCGCGACTTCCATTCCGTGCCGTGGTTGGCCATCTCCTCGGCGTTCCAGCCGCCGCCGATGCCGAACAGCACGCGGCCGCCCGAGAGTCGATCGAGCGTGGCGACTTCCTTGGCCGTGGTGATCGGATCGCGCTCGATGACCAGACAGATGCCGGTGCCGAGCCTGAGGCGGCGGGTGACCGCGGCCGCGGCCATGAGCGCGACGAACGGATCGTAGGACGACCAGTAGTCGCGCGGTAGATCGCCGCCGCCTGGCCAGGGACTGCGCCGGCTCGCGGGGATATGCGTGTGCTCGGGGAACCACACCGACTCGAAGCCGCGCTCCTCGAGCGCGCGGGCCAACTCGTCGGGAGCGATCGCGTACTCGGTGGGGAACATCACGACGCCGTATTGCATGGGAGTTCTCCTCGGGTCAGGGAAGTAAGTCGGCGACCGGGATCGGGCTGTCGGGCGCGATGAGCGGCGCCACGACGTCGGGCGCGCGGACGATCTCGCGACGACCATACTGCCAGCTGCTCTGCGGCCCGCGAACGATCAAGAGCCCGTCCAGGAGCTCCAGGCGCTCGCCGGGCTGGAAGATGCCGAGCTCGCTCGGACGCTCATACTCGACGCGGGTCCAGCGTCGCGTCCAGGATTCGCGAGCGGCCGTGAGGGCCATTGCGCCGAAGCTTACCGACTCGACCGCCGGTTGGTCAACGTGCGCGAATGCGGTCAGCCTTTGACGCACACGACCTGACGGAGCGTGTGCACGACCTCCACCAGATCCGCCTGCGCCCGCATCACCGCGTCGATCGGCTTGTAGGCGCCCGGCGTCTCGTCGATGACCTCCGCGTCCTTCCGGCACTCGACGCCGGCGGTCGCTGCCTCGTGGTCTGCGAGCGTAAAGCGCCGTTTGGCCTCGTTGCGCGACATCGCGCGCCCGGCGCCGTGGCTGCAGCTCTCGTAGCTCTCCGGATTGCCGCGGCCGCGCACGATGTAGGAGTGCGCGCCCATGCTGCCAGGAATGATGCCGAGATCGCCGGCGCCGGCCCGAACCGCGCCCTTGCGCGTCACGAACATCTCGCGGCCGCGGTGACGCTCGCGCGCCACGTAGTTGTGGTGACAGTTCACCGCGGTCAACCCGGCCTCGAAGGGCTGGATGCCGGGGACGGCCTGCACGGCGCGAATGACCGCGTCCATCATGAGACGCCGGTTCGTCAGCGCGAAGTCCTGCGCCCAGCCCACCGCGTGCACGTAGTCGTCGAAGTGCGCCGCGCCCTCCTCGAGATAGGCGAGGTCTTCGTCCGGAAGGTTCGCGAGATGCTGGCGCATGTCCTGCTTCGCCAGCTCGATGAAGTACGTGCCGATCCGGTTGCCCACACCGCGCGAGCCGCTGTGGAGCATGAACCAGACGCGCTCGGTCTCGTCCAGGCACACCTCGATGAAGTGGTTGCCGGTCCCGAGTGTGCTCAGATGGGTGAGGTGATTGGAGCGCGCGATCTTGGGATGCCTCGCCGTGATCGCGTCGAAGCCGGGTGTGAGCCGTTGCCAGGCCTCGAGCGCCGGCGCCGGCGGGTTCTCCCAGGCGCCCTTGTCGCGGCCGCGCGTCCGTCCGTGGGGCACGGCGCGCTCGATCGCCGCGCGCACGCCCTTCAGGCTATCCGGAAGGTCGCCGGCGGTGAGCGTCGTCCGGGCCGCCGCCATCCCGCAGCCGATGTCCACGCCGACCGCGGCGGGAATGATCGCGCCGACGGTTGGGATGACGCTACCGACGGTCGCGCCGACGCCCCAGTGGACATCGGGCATCGCCGCCACCCAGCCGCGCACGCACGGAAGGCGCGCGACGTTCTGGAGCTGCTTCAGCGCGACGTCTTCGACGCTGACCCCGCGGATCCACGCCTTGATCGGCACGCCGCCGTCGACCGTGAGAGTCTCGTACGCCCGCTCGTCGCTCATTGCTCTAATCTTCAGTATCTCGCGGCGAGCGGCGTGTGGCTAACCCAGCCGCTGCGCCGGGGCGCTTGCGAGTGCCGGGGGTATGGGGGGCCCTTCGCGGCCCCCCATTACTTCAAACCGCCGCGACGCCTTCGACTTCGATCAGGAAATCGGGGTGGAACAGGCTCTTGACCACGATCAAGGTGCTCGCGGGAAGCTCGCCGGTGAACGTCTCGCGGCGCGCCTCCGCGACAGCCGGAAAATCCTCGATCTTCGTGATGTAGGTGGTGAGCTTCATGAGACTGTCCAGATCGCCGCCGGCGGCCTGGAGCACCCCGCGCAAGTTCTGGAACGTCTGCCGCGCCTGGGCACGCACGTCTCCCTTGCCGACGATGTGGCCGCTCGGATCCCACGCGACCTGGCCGGAGATGTAGAGCAGCCGGCCGCCGTCCATCCGTGTCGCCATCTTGTAGTTGGCCACGGGCTTGGCCTGAGGTGTCGCAATCGTGCTGTAGGGCATGATGGTCCTCCGCTCGCTACGCGACCGCCGCGATCACTTCGATTTCCACCAGAAACTCCGGGCGTGCGAGCCCCGGGATCTCAACCAGCGTCGACGCCGGGAAGTCACGGTTGTAGAGGGAGCGTCGGACGGGTGCGCCGTGCTGGCGCCAGGAGTCGATGCTCAGCACCCAGGTCGTCTCCTTCACCACGCTGGCCGGTGAGGCGCCGGCGGCGCGAAGCACGTGACCGATGTTCTCGTACACCTTCTCGGCCTGGCGCCGCCAGTCACCTGGGCCCGCCACCGAGCCATCGGGGTTGTTCGCGACCTGACCGGCGAGATAGAGCAGTCGGCCGCCATTGACGATGACGCCCTGATAGAAATCGCCACCGTGCTGCTCGACATTGAATTTTTCGAGCAGCGGTTTCCCTGTCGCGGTCCCGGGCAGATCGACCACCAGCTCGACCTCGATGAGCATAGCCGGGTCGGCGAGGCGGCGAACCACCAGGCCCGTCGACGCCGCGCGGGTGCTTCCGAAGAACTTGGCGCGCTCGGGGCGGCCGGTGGCGTTGTAGGCGTCGATGTCGGTGACGTAGACCAGCTGCTTGACCGTATCGTCGAACTTCGCGCCGGCCTGGCCCAGGATGGACTGCAACCGCTCGAACGTGCGGCGCGCCTGTGCCGCCATGCCGCCGCCGACCAGATTGCCGTCGGGCCCTCTCCCAGTCAGCCCGGCGGTGAACAGGATCCGGGAGGGGTTGACGCTCACTCCCGGCATGAAGCCTCGACCTTTCTCGACGGGACGGTCAGCGAGGATTTCTCGTCGGTCCATGGGCTCCTCCTCTCAAATCAACTCAGCGGCCGGCCGTGGCGGGCGATGAACTCGGGAAACGCCGACTCGGCCTTGGCGCCTCGGACGACGTTGGTCGTGTAGTCGCGCTCGTTCGCCCACTGCTGCTCCAGGTCGCAGCCCATATCGAGCAGCAGCAGCGCCTTCACGCCCATCACCGCCTCGCGGCGGTTCTTGGCGATCATCGTCGCCAGCCACATCGTCTTCGCGCGGAGCTGATCGCAGGGCACCAGGTGATTGAGGAGCCCGATGCGATGCGCCTCCTCGGCCTCCACCACGCGGGCGGAGAAGAGGAGCTCCTTGGCGATGGGCCAGCCCACCTGGTTCGGCAGGGTCCAGGTGCTGTTGATGCGGCCGTAGGCCGCGGCCAGGAAGCGGAAGCTCGCGTGCTCGCAGCCCACGCGCATGTCGAGCGACGACGCGAGCACCCCGGCGCCGCCGTACGCGAGCCCGTTGATCATCCCGATGGTGGGCTTGGGGCTGGCGCCGATCTCGTAGCTGCCGCGCGTGCGAACCGCCGTGCGCGCGTCGAGCTCGGCCTGCGTGTACTTCCGGTCGTCCTCGCGCTGCTCGTGGATGTCGCCACCGGCCGAGAACGCCCGCTTGCCGGCGCCGGTGATCACGATGCAGCCGACCTCGTCGTCGGCATTCATGTGCTTGACGGCCTCGTGCAGCTCGGCGTTCAGCCGCCGGTTCATCGCGTTGAGCTGCTCCGGCCGATTCATGGTGATGATCGCCACGCCTTCCGTTTTCTCGACCAGGATGTGGTCCGCCATGCTTTCCTCCCCCCAGGGCCTACGTGCGGTGTAGCATACGCCGGCTGGGCCGCCACCAGGAGGGTTCTATGGATTACGGGTTGTTCACGATGCCCTCGCACCCACCGGAGCGTGGTCTCAACGACGGCCACCAGTGGGATCTGCAGCAGCTGCGCTGGGCGGACGAGCTCGGCTTCAGCGAGGCGTGGATCGGCGAGCACCACACCGCGCCCTGGGAGCCGCATCCGGCGCCCGATCTGTTGGTGGCCCAGGCGCTGCTGCAGACCACGCGCATGCGGATCGGCCCCGGCGGGTTCCTCATGCCCTATCACCATCCCGGCGAGCTCGCGAACCGGGTGGCCATGCTCGATCACCTGGCCCAGGGGCGCCTCAACTTCGGCGTGGCGGCCAGCGGCCTCCCGAGCGACTGGGCGATGTTCAACGTCGACGGCACCACGGGCCAGCACCGCGAGATGACCCGCGAGTCGCTCGAGATCATCCTGCGGCTCTGGAGCGACGAGGCCGAGTTCGACTTCAAGGGCAAGTACTGGCACGTCACCAAGACCGGCACGATGCTCGACACGCTGCGGCCGCACATCAAGCCGTTCCAGAAGCCGCACCCGCCCATCGGCGTCGCCGGCGTCAGCAAGGGCTCGGACACGCTCAAGCTCGCCGGCGAGCGCGGCTTCTGGCCGATGAGCCTGAACCTGAGCCCGGCGTACGTCGGCAGCCACTGGGAGGCGGTGGAGCAAGGGGCGGCGCGGAGCGGGCGCACGCCCAAGCGCGCCGACTGGCGCCTGGTGCGCGAGGTCTTCATCGCCGACACCGACGCCGAGGCGATGCGGCTCTCGGCCGGCGGCATGATGGGCCGCATGATGCGCGAGTACTTCCTGCCGCTGCTGGCGTCGTTCCAGTTCACCGAATACCTCAAGCACCAGCCCGACGTGCCCGACTCCGACGTGACGCCCGAATACTGCGCCCGCCACAACTGGCTCGTGGGCTCGCCGGCGACCGTCATCGACAAGCTCCACGCGATCTACGAAGAAGTCGGCGGCTTCGGCACGCTGCTGCTCTTCTGCTTCGACTACGCGGATAATCCATCGGCGTGGCGTCACTCGATCGAGCTGCTGGCGCGCGAGGTCATGCCGAAGTTCAAGAGCCTGGTCCCGAAGTGACCTCGTTCGACGCGGCGCTGAGCGCCGCCGCGAGGCTCGACGAGAAGGAGCTCGGGCGTCCCTGGACCTGGCGCGGGAAGGCGGTGCTCGACGTCCGGTACGCGCTCTACCGGACGCTCGAGGAGGCGCAAGCGGCGCACGCGCGCATCGCCGCCGGCCCGCATCCCGAATCGCGCCGCATCCTGGCCCTGGCCCAGCGCGCGTTCGGTGACCTGCGCGGGCTGCTGATCGGGCTCCCCGCGGAGCTGCTCGATCGCGCCCCACGAGCGGATGAGTGGCCCCTGCGCGAGACCCTCCGGCACATGCTCACGGTCGAGCGCCGCTACGCGGTGCAGACGCGCTACGCGGTCGATCGCATCGACGCCGAGCCCGTCCGCATTCCCGAAGATCGGCAGCCCACGGTCGCCGCGACCGCCGTCGACGGCGAGATCGACACCATCCTCGCGCGGATCGGTGAGGCGCGCGCCGAGACGAACCGCTGGCTCGGCGACCTTGCGCCGGAGACGATGACCCGACCGACCCTCTGGGTCGGCTACGACGTCGACGTCCGGTTTCGCCTTCACCGCTTCGCGCCGCACATCGTGGAGCACACCGTCCAGTGCGAGAAGACGCTGGTGGCGCTCGGATGGCGCCCGACCGAGGGGCGGCGGATCGCGCGGCACGTCGCCGCCGCGATCGGAGAAGTCGAGGGGCTTGGCGCGCTCAAGGATGCCCGTCAGCTCGAGACGCAGCTGGCCGAGCGAATCGCGTCGGTCGGCGGATGACGCTTTCCCACTCCCACCGGAGATCGTCCATGACAGCCCGCTCGCTCGCGGTTCTGATCCTCTCCGTGATCGTGCTCTCCAGCGTGACGCCAGGGCCCGCGGTCGCGCAGGCGCCGGCGGGGCAGATGACGTGGGCCGTGCACGTGTCGCTGGCGCCGACCTGGTTCGACCCCGCGGAGCACACGGGCATCATCACGCTGATGATGGTGCTCTACGCGGTGCACGACGCGCTGGTGAAGCCGATGCCCGGCAATCCGATGGCGCCGTCCCTCGCGGAGTCCTGGACCGTGTCCAAGGACGGGCTCAGCTACGAGTTCGTTCTGCGCAAGGGTGTCGTCTTCCACAACGGGGATCCGTTCACCGCCGAGGACGTGAAGTTCTCGTTCGAGCGCTACAAGGGCGCGGCCGCCAAGCTCCTGAAGGACAAGGTCGCCGCCGTCGAGATCGTCGATCCGTTCCGCGTGCGCTTCCGGCTGAAGGAGCCATGGCCGGACTTCATGACCTTCTACGCGACGCCGGCCAGCGGGGCCGGCTGGATCGTTCCCAAGAAGTACGTCGAGAAGGTCGGCGACGAAGGCTTCAAGAAGGCACCGGTGGGCGCCGGACCGTACAAGCTCACGTCGTTCAATCCCGGCATCGAGCTGGTCCTCGACGCGTTCGATCGCTACTGGCGCAAGCCCCCGACGGTCAAGCGGATGGTGTGGAAGAGCGTGCCCGAGGATCTGACGCGGCTGGCGATGCTCAAGCGCGGCGAGGTCGACATCGCCTACTCGTTGCGTGGGCCGCTCGGCGAGGAGGTGAAGCGGACGCCCGGCCTCAAGCTCGTGGGCCTGGTCGGCAACGCGACCCAGTGGCTCAACTTCGGCGCGCCGCAGTGGGATCCGAAGTCGCCCTGGCACGACCGCCGCGTGCGCTTGGCCGCCGCGCTCGCCTTCGACAAGGACGGGATCAATCAAGCGGAGACGCTCGGCTTCTCCAAGCCGTCGGGGAGCATCATTCCGTCGGCGTTCGAGTTTGCGCTGGCGATCCCGGCCTATCCCTACGATCCGGCACGGGCCAAGAAGCTGCTGGCCGAGGCCGGCTATCCCAACGGCTTCGACGGGGGGGAGTTCGCGTGCGACGCGTCGTACTCGAGCGTCGCCGAGGCGATCGGCAACTATCTGGCGGCGGTGGGGATCCGCACCAAGATGCGGCCGATGGAGCGCGCGGCATTCCTCGGCAACTGGCGGGAGAAGAAGATCACCTCGATCATGTACACGGGCGCCGGCGGCCAGGGCAACGCCGCCACCAGGATCCAGAACTACTACGTGAAGGACGGGCTCTATTCGTGGGGCGGCTATCCCGACATGGACGACCTGTTCGTGCAGCAGGCGCGCGAGCTCGACCCCAAGCGCCGCGAGGCCCTCTTGCACCAGATCCAGCGCCTGGCCCACGAGCGCGTCATGTCCGCGCCGCTCTGGGAGCTGGGCTTCCTGAACGCCATGGGGCCGCGCGTGGACGAGTCGGGGCTCGGCCTGATCGCGCTGTTCCCGTACTCGTCGCCCTACGAGGACCTCAAGCTGAAGAAGTGACGCGGCGGATCCGCTCCGGCGTGTAGCCGAGCAGGGTGCCGAGCACGGCCTCGTTGTCGGAGCCCGGTCGCGGCGACCAGCCGGCCAGCTGCCCGGGCGTGCGCGAGAGCCGGGGCACGATCCCCTGCGTCACGATCTCGCCCAGCTCCGGCGACGAGCACCGCACGAGGTCGCCGCGGCTCCACAGATGCGGCTCGCGCACCAGGTCGGCGACCGAGTTGACCGCGCTCGCGGCGAGCCCGGCGCCGCGCAAGGCGCGCACGGCCTCGTCGGCGTCCAGCGCCCCAGCGATCTTCGCGATTTCCTCGCGCACGCGCGCCGGATCGCTCGCGCGCGACCGTCCCAGCCGCTCGAGCGCGTCGCCGAAATCCTCCCAGCGCTCACTCGACGCGGCGACGAAGCGCCCATCCACCGCCTCGACCGTGAAGCTCGCGGGATAGAGTGGCGAGTCCCCGCCGGCGCGCTCGCGCCGAAGACCCAGCGCGCTGCGGACCGCCAGCGCATCGCCCGTCAGCCGCAGCGCGCACTCGAACATGGCGGTGTCGACGACCTGTCCCAGGTCGTCGAGATCGCGGCGCAGCAGGGCGGCGACGACTCCGAGCACGTTGAAGAGCGCGTTCGTGTAATCGCCGGCCGTCACGCCGTCGCGCAGCGGCGGCCGGTCGGGCCAGCCGTTGAGGTACGTCATCCCGCCGAACGCGAGCCCGACCGGGTTGAAGGCCGCGCGCGACGCATACGGCCCGGTCTGGCCGAAGCCCGACGATCGCAGCAACACGAGCCGCGGATTGACGGCATGAAGCGTTTCGGGGCCGAGATTCCAGCGCTCGAGCGTCCCCGGCCGGAAGTTCTCCACGACCACATCGCTCAGCTTCACGAGCTCGAGGAACGTCTCGCGACCCTCGGCGGCGCGCACGTCGAGCGTGATGCTGCGCTTGTTCCGGTTGGTCACGGGGAAGCCTGGACCACGACTACCGGGGCCATCGGACGGCGCCGCGCCGCTCGCGGGTAGCTCGACCATGATCACGTCGGCGCCGAAATCACCGAGCAGCGCCGCGGCGGCCGGACCCGCGAGCCACTGCGAGAGATCGAGGACGCGAATGCCGTCGAGCGGACCCGTCGCCTCGACGTCGTTTCTCGAGGTCGCCGTGAGCAGTCTCCGAACCGCGAGCAGCCCGACCGCCGCGCGAACGTCGACGGTGTGCTCGCCGAGCCGCGGCGCGCGCAGTGGGTCGCGGGCGGGAGTGCGGGTGAGCTTCGGGACCGCGGCCGGCGCGACGAACTCCTGTCCGGACGCCGACTGGAGCGGGAAGAGCGACCTCCGTGCCTGGACGTGGGGGTCCGCGATGATCTCGTCGACCGAGCGCACCGCGGTGCCGGCCACCCCGGCCGCGGCGAAGCGCGCTTCGACGTCGGCGAGGTCGTGCGCGGCGATCCAGGTGGCGACGAGCTCGTCCGCCGCGGCGCGATGTTGTAGCCGTGCGGCCGAGGTCGCGAACCGCGGATCCTTCGGCGCATCGGGCGTCTCGATCGCCTCGCAGAGTCGGGCGAACGGCTGGTCCCCGGCGCCGGAGACGGCGACGAACCCGCCGTCGCGCGTCCGGTAGACGTTGGCCGGGACCACGGTGGGCGACTCGGTGCCGAGGCGTGTCGCGACGGCGCCGGTGCGGTGATGGCGGATGATCACTTCTTCCTGCATGCGGAGCGCGGTCTGATAGAGGCCGATGTCGACGACCTGGCCGTGGCCGCTCCGCCGGGCGTGAAACACCGTCATCAAGAGCGTCGCGGCGCTGAGCACGGCCGACCATGCCTCGGCCAGGGGCACCGTGACCGGCAGTGGCGGACGATCGGGAAAGCCCGTCGTGAACTGCATGCCGGAGAACGCCTGGGCGATCCGGTCGTCGCCACGCTCGCCCGCTAGCGGCCCGGTCTGGCCGAACGGCGAGATGCGCAGCAGCGCCAGACTCGGATTGCTCGCGTGGAGCGCATCGGGCGAGAGGTCGAGTGATTCGAGATGCCCGGGCCCGTGGTCTTCGACGAGCGCGTCGGCGGTGGCGAGCAGACGCTTGAGCCACGGCTCGCGGGCGAAATCACGAGGCTCGGCGACCACCGAGAGCTTGCCGCGGTTCTCCGACTGGAAGTACAGCGAGTCTTCGCCGGCGATCGCGGGACCGCGCTTGCGTAGCGGCGATCCCTCGGGGGGCTCGATCTTGATGACGGTCGCGCCGAGGTCGGCGAGCAGCCCGCCGGCGAGCTCACCCGCCAGGGTCTGCGCCACCTCGATGACGACTACTCCTTCGAGCGCGCCGCCGTGGTCCGTCATTCGAGTCCGCATCCTATCATTCCTTGACTCCCGGGCCCCGCGAGGGCAGCATCGGCAGACCATGACTGCCGGACGCCGGGGCATGATTCCCGCAGACCTGACGCGCGTACAGCTCGTGACCGATCCGCAGCTCTCGCCCGACGGCCGGCGGGTGGCGTTCGTGATCACGACCCTCTCCGAGGAGCGCGACGAGTATCTCGCCAACATCTGGGTCGTCGACGTCGCCGGCGGCGCGCCGCGCCGTTTCACCGCCGGGCCGCGGCGCGACCTCGAGCCGCGATGGTCGCCCGACGGCACGCGGCTCGCGTTCCTGTCCGAGCGCGCGCCCAAGGACAAGCTCCAGCTCTACGTGATGCCCACCGACGGCGGCGAGCCGGCGAAGTTGACCGCGCTCGACAACGGCGTGACGAGCGTGGCGTGGTCACCCGACGGCCGGCGGCTCGCGTTCCTGTCGCCCGTGGGCGGTGAGCGCGCGCCCGAGAGCGAGGAGGAGACGCGCAAGTCGCGGCCGCCACGGGTGATCACGTCGGTGAAGTACCGCTTCAACGGCGAGGGCTTCATTTACGATCGGCGGCCTCACGTCTTCGTGGTCGGCATCGACGGGAGCGCGCCCGTCCAGCTGACCGACGGCGACTTCGCCGACGCCGATCCCGTGTGGGCGCCCGACGGTGAATCGATCGTGTTCGCCTCCGCCCGTCACGCCGAGCGCGACGACGATGACGCGAGCGACCTCTGGCGCGTTGCCGCCAAGGGCGGAGTGCCACAGCGCCTCACCGCGACCGCGGGGCCCGTGCTGCTCCCGTCGTTCTCGCCGGATGGCCGCACGATCGCCTACCTCACGCGTCCTGGGCTGAACGTGTACGGCCGCAATATCCAGGTCTTCACCGTGCCGTCGGACGGGGGCGACGCTGCAAGCATCAGCTCCGCGCTCGATCGTTCCTGCGGCGCGCTTCACGTGCGCCCGCTCTGGTCGGCGGACAGCCGCTCGGTGCTGGTGGCGGTGGAGGACCGTGGCGACTGCGGCCTCTGGCAGTTCCCGACCCAGAGCGGCGGGGCGCCCGCGCGAGTCGTCGGAGGCGGGCGCGCGGTGAACGGGTTCTCAGCGTCAGCCGACGGCCGCCTGCTGAGCTTCGCCGCGAGCAGTCCGGTGGCGCCGGCGGAAGTCTTCGTCTGTCGAGCGGACGGGCACGAGGAGCGCCAGCTCACGCAGCTGAACAAAGCGTGGACGGAAGAGGTCGCGCTCTCGTCACCCGAGCGATTCCGCTTCACCCGCGCGGGACTCGAGATCGATTGCTGGGTGATGCGACCGGCGGGCTTCGTTCCCGGCCGGCGCTACCCGACGCTGCTCTGCATCCACGGCGGCCCCCACGCCCAGTACGGCCACGTGTTCTTCGACGAGTTCCAGGTGTACGCGGGCGCGGGCTACGCGGTGATCTTCGCCAACCCGCGCGGCGGCCAGGGCTACGGTGAAGCATTCGCCGAGGCGGTGGTCGGCGACTGGGGCGGCGGCGACTACGCCGACGTGATGGCCGCTGTCGACGAGGCGCTGCGGCGCCATCCGTTCATCGACCCCGACCGCCTCGGCGTCCTCGGCGGGAGCTACGGCGGGTTCCTCACGAGCTGGATCGTCGGGCACACCGACCGCTTCAAGGCCGCCTGCTCCGAGCGCGCGGTGAACTGCCAGTACACGATGTTCGGCACCAGCGATATCGGGCACAGCTTCAACGTGGTGGAGATGGGCGGTCCGCTGCCGTGGGAGGACCTGGCGCGCTACATCGAGCGCTCGCCCCTCACGTACGCCAAGAACATCGTGACGCCGCTGCTGATCATCCACTCCGAGGACGATCTGCGCTGCCCCATCGAGCAGGCCGAGCAGCTGTTCGTCGCGCTGAAGAAGCTCCGGCGCGAGGTGCGCTTCGTGCGCTTCCCCGGAGAGAACCACGAGATGTCCCGCTCCGGCAAGCCGCGCCACCGCCTCGAGCGATTCCGCCACATCCTCGAGTGGTTCGACGCTCATCTCGAGAAGACTCCGTCATGAGGAGGAACGCTCATGGGTAAGCTCGAAGGCAAAGTCGCCCTGGTGACCGGCTCGGGCCGCAACATCGGCCGGGCCACCGTGCTGAAGCTGGCGGCCGAAGGCGCGCACGTCGTCGTCAACTCGCGCACGAACCAGGCCGAGGCCGAAGCCGTCGCGCGCGAGGCGCAGGCCCGCGGCGTGAAGGCGCTGGCGATCGTCGCCGACGTCGCGCGGAAGGACCAGGTCGACGCGATGGTCGCTCGGGCCATGTCCGAGTT
The DNA here is from genome assembly GCA_003221515.1 of Candidatus Rokuibacteriota bacterium. Lineage (GTDB taxonomy): Bacteria > Methylomirabilota > Methylomirabilia > Rokubacteriales > CSP1-6 > AR31. The sequence goes on along the minus strand of QHSI01000126.1, from coordinate 4,258 downwards.
CGGCCGCGTCGACATCCTGATCAACAACGCCGCGATCCGGCCACACAAGCCCTTCACCGAGCTGACGGTGCAGGACTGGGAAGAAGTCAGGGGCGTCGTCCTGGACGGCGCGATCTACTGCACGCGGGCGGTCATCGAGTCGATGGTCAACAACAAGTACGGACGCATCCTCTTCTTCACGGGCGAGGGCGCATTCCAGGGCGGCGCCGGCCGCGCGGGGGTCTCGGCAGCGAAGATGGGCCTGGTCGGGCTCGCGCGCAGCCTCGCTTCCGAGTTCGCCGCGCAGAACATCCGAGTCAATGTGGTCTGCCCCGGTAGCATCGACACCTCGCGCACCAACCCTGAGTGGTATCAGGGGCGGACGCCGAACGCCAAGGGCATCCCGCTTGGGCGTCAGGGTGCGGCGGACGAGATCGCCGCGACGTGCCTGTTCCTGGTGACCGACGACAGCGGCTTCATCACCGGGCAGACCATCCACGCGAACGGGGGCGTCGCGTATTACTGAGACGGGCCCAGCAGCTCCCGCACGGCCTGCTCGAGCTCGGTGATGAGGAACGGCTTCATGAGCAGTGGCGCGTCGAGCACCGACCCGCTCTCGGCCGCGAACACCTCCGAGGGGTACCCGGAGATGTAGAGGACGCGGAGCGTGGGCCGGGCCGCCCGGAGACGGGCGGCCAGCACCTGGCCGCGGAGGTCGGAGAGGACCAGATCCGTCAGCAACAGATGGATCGGGCTCGGGTCCGCCTCGCTGAGCGCGATCGCATCCGCGGCCGTCATGGCCGTGAGCACGCGATAACCCGCGGCTTCGAGCACTTCACGCACGAAGTCCAGAACGTCGACATCGTCTTCCACCACCAGAACGGTCTCGGCCCCCGCTGCCGGCCCGGTGGTTTCGTCGCTGTGTGTTTCCATCGCCTCCCAGCATCGGCTCGGAGGCTCCGGGCAACCATCGGTAGATCTACGTGAAAACGGCGGGGAGACCTACGTGATCCGCGAGGCAGCGGATCGCCGAGACTATTCCAGCGGAAGAATTCCGTGCCGGAAGGCGTAACGGAGAAGGTCGGTTCGAGTTCGCAGCCCGAGCTTCCGCATCAGATTGGCCCGATGGGTCTCGACGGTTCGCGGGCTCACGTGCAGACGCTCGCCGATGTCGCTGCTCGAGTGACCTTCGGCCACGAGCTGCAGGATTTCTCGTTCTCGCGCGGACAGCGCCTCGTGCTGGGCGCTGCCGCCCTGTTTCGCGCGCTCGGCGTAGTCGTCGATGGCGCGCGCCGCCAGCGACGGGCTCAGATAACGACGCCCGGCCGCGACCGCGCGAATGGCGTCGATCAGCTCGGTGTCGCTCGAGTCCTTCAGCACGTAGCCGGCCGCTCCCCCGCGCAGGGCCTCCTGAAGGTAGTCTTCGCTGGCGTGCATCGTCAGCACGATCACTCTCGTCGCCGAGCCCGCGTCCGTCAGTTGGCGGGCGACCTCGAGCCCGTTCATGCCGGGCATCATGAGATCGACCACGAGCACGTGGGGCTTGAGGCGGTCGACCTGGCGGACCGCCTCGAGGCCGTTCTCCGCGACGCCGACGACCTCGAAATCGCCCTCGGCTTCGAGCAGGGAGCGAAGGCCCTGGCGCACCACGGGGTGGTCGTCGGCGAGTACGACCGTCGTCACGCCCGACCCGCGCGGCACGGCTCGGCCGCGGGGGCGGGCAGGTCGGCCCGCACCCGAGTCCCGCGGCCCGGCGCCGAGTCGATCACGAGCCGGCCCCTCAGCCACCGCGCCCGGTCGCGCATGCCGGCGAGGCCGGCGGTCGGGCGCGCGCCGGCCCTGGCCACGTCGAACCCGCATCCGTTGTCCTCGATTTCGAGCGAGAGCGCCGCCTCGTCGGCCCGGAGACGCACCGTCGCCTCGGTCGCGGTCGCGTGTCGCGCCACGTTCGTCAGCGCCTCTTGCACGATCCGGAAGATTGCGGTTTCGGTGGCGCGCTCGAACCGGCGCTCGGCACCTTCGTGCGCGAAGGCGACGCGCACGGCCGTACGCGTGCCGTAGCGCCGAAGGAACCACGTGAGCGTCGGCACGAGCCCGAGATCGTCGAGCATCGGCGGCCGGAGATCAAGTGAGAGGCCCCGCACGCGGTCGATCAGATCGTCCACCAGGCTGAGCGCATCGGCTTCGGGAACTCGCCGGGCGTCGCCGTCGGCGCGCGCGGCGCGCCGCAGCAGGAGCTTGATCGCGGTCAGATCCTGGCCGATCTGATCGTGCAGCTCGTGCGCGATGGAACGGCGCTCCGTCTCCTGCGCCTCCACGAGCCCGCGGGAGAGCGAGACCGTGCGCGCGTAGAGCTGAGCGTTGCCGATGGCGATCGCGGCGTGGTCGGCCAGCTCGACGAGCAGCTCTTCGTCGCGGTCGCTGAACACCCGAGGGGTGTGACTCGTGGCATACAGCAGTCCCTCGACGCGATCGCCCAGGCGAACCGGCGCCACCAGGATGGCCACGGTGCCTTCGGCCTCTACAACTTCTCTGTACTGCCCCTGCCGGATCCGCGCGTCGTTGGCCCAGTCATCCGTGCGCATCGGGCGCCCCGTGCTCAGCACCAGACCGCCGAGCCCAATCCCGGGCTCAATCCGGAGATCTTTCGGGTCGCGCCGCCAGGCTCGCGTCCAGTAGCGGAACACGAAGACGTCCGATTCAGCATCGCGCAGGGCGATGCGCGCCGTATCGGCCTGGCAGAGCTCCTGTGCGCCCTCGGCGACGTGCTGGAGGACGGTGTCGAGGTCCAGCGAGCCGTTGATTCCGCGTACCAGCCCGGCGAGAACCTCGGCCTCGCGCTGGCGGCGTCCGGCGACTTCGTAGAGCTGGGCGTGGCGGAGGGCGATCGCGCTCTGGGCGATGAACCCGTCGAGTAGCTCCTCCGCCTCCTGGTCGATCCGGAAGGGCGCTCCCCGAGCGAGCGCGAGCACGCCGAGGAGGGAATCGTGGAAGGTGATCGGGACCACCATCGCTGCCGTGATCCCTCGCGCCTTGAACCACTCGACGGACGTGGCCCGTTCATCCCGCTCCGCGTCGTCGATGACGACGCGCCGTCGCTCGAGCGCCGCCCGCCCCAGCGCCCCGTGGCCGAACGGCATGACGCGGTTCGGAAGCTCGTCGAGCAAACGGTCGTCGGAGAGCGCGCGCAGCTCCAGCATGCGGGCCCGCTCGTCCGCGACCCACACCCCGACGAGCTTGGCCTCCATGAGCGTGGCCGCCGCTCGCGCGATCTCGCGGAGCACGGTCGCGACGTCGAGCGACGAGGCGACCAGGAGGTTCAGCTTGAGGAGCGCGCCCGTGCTCGACACGGAGCGGGACGGCGGAGCGACACGACCGGGTCTCCGCTGGGGGCGGGCCACACGCACCTCCCGTGCACGAGAGCATAGCGCCGCCAGCTCCCGTCAGGAAGCCACTCCTCGCGCGCCGGGAGGGCGCCGCGGCCGCGGGCGCTTGGTTGCGCCGGGCCGGCTTTTAGGGCCGCGCGCCGCCCTGAGGCACGGGGCCGGGCGAGCGCAGGCCGAGTGCCGAGCGTGCTCGTGCCGTAGCCCGTCCCATCGCCACGCGGAAGCGCTCCATATAGAGATAGATGACCGGCGTCGTGTAGAGCGTCAGCAGCTGGCTCAACAGGAGGCCACCGACGACGGTGATGCCGAGCGGGCGACGAAGCTCGGAGCCCGTGCCCGTCCCGAGCGCCAGCGGCAGCGCGCCCAGGAGCGCGGCCATCGTCGTCATGAGAATGGGCCGGAACCGCCGGAGACACGCCTGGTGGACGGCGTCCCGGGCGCCGAGGCCGTGGTTGCGCTCGAGGTCGAGCGCGACGTCGATCACCAGGATCGCGTTTTTCTTCACGAGGCCGATGAGCAGGATGATTCCGATCATCGCGATGACCGAGAGGTCCATCCCGCAGATCAGCAGCGCGAGCAGCGCGCCGACGCCGGCCGACGGCAGCGTGGAGAGGATCGTGAACGGGTGGATCAGACTTTCGTAGAGGATGCCCAGGACGATGTAGACCGTGACCAGCGCCGCCAGGATGAGCAACGGCTGGTTGGCGAGCGCGGCCTGGAAGGCCTGCGCCGTGCCCGTGAACTTCCCGCTGATGGTGGTCGGGAAGTCCATCGTCCGCTCCGCGGCGTCGATCGCCTTGACGGCGTCGCCGAGCGCCACGTTCGGCGCTAGGTTGAAGAACACGGTGACCGAGGGGAACAGTCCCTGGTGGTTCACCTGGATGGGGCCGGTG
>QHSI01000169.1 GCA_003221515.1 Candidatus Rokuibacteriota bacterium | reverse complement strand
CGGCGGGTGGAGGAGATCGTTGACGGAAGAATCGTCCTCAGCGAGCCCTCGGGCGGTTCGAGATCCATTCCCCTGACGGGCTTCGCCGCCGTTCCCGTGACAAGGAGATAATGATGCGCTTTGCTGCCACGATTGCCCTCGCCCTCTTTGCCGTCCTATCGCCGGCGCCGGCCCAGTCGCAGGAAGAAGGGTGCGGCCAGCGATTCCCGACCGATCGGACGACCATCGATCTTCGCGGGGTCGACGTCCAGACCACCCTCCGCACGCTCGCCGCGCGGTATCGCGTCAGCCTGATCGTCACGCCCGAGGCCACCGGCGTGGTCACCCTCAGCATCTTCGAGGTCGCGGTGCGCGATGCCTTCGACGCGCTGGTCAGGACGGCCGGGCTCGTCTGCGAGGTGCGTGACGGCATCCTCGTGGTCAACTCGCGCAAGGAAACCGAGACGGCTCGGGAGGTGGCGGCCAAGGCCGAGCAGACACGACTGGCGGGAGTGGCGGCGGCGAGCAAGAGACAGGTGGAAGAGCTGGCCTTCGCCGAGCTGCGGGCGCGCGGGCCGCTGCGCGAGGAGACCATCCGTCTCTCATATGCCGACGCCGTGGACGTGGCCAAGACGCTGCAGGGCATTCTCGGCCTGCCGCCGGCTGGTACGATCCCGCCGCCGGCCCCGAGCCCCGGGATCTACGCGCCGCCGCCGCCGATCGACATCCCGTCGGAGGGCCAGACCAGTCAGCCGCCGGCCCCGATGCTGATGCCCGGAATGCCATTGCCCGAGACCCTGGCCAAGGGCATCACGGTCAGCGCGCACAAGCCGACCAACTCCGTCTTCATTCGCCACTACGAAGCCGATCTGGCCCGGATCAAGCGTCTCGTGAAGGAACAGCTCGACGTCGCCCTGCCGCAGGTCCAGATCGTGGCGCAGATGGTGGTCATCGTCCGCAACGCGCTCGAGCAGCTCGGCGTGCAGTGGGGTGGCGCGATCGTGGGCCCTGGCCTGGGCGGGAATACCTTGCTCGGCCGCGGATTCTCGCAACCCACTCCGCAAGCAACCGGGACGCCGACTCAAGGTAGTGGGTTCCGCAACCCGGGCGTAACGGGATCGACGATCTTGCCCGTTGATCCCTCCACGGCGCTGCCGACCGGCGGCAACGTCGTGAACCTCCCGACAGCGTCCCTGCCCACCCTGGCCAATCCCGCGCTGGGCGCGCTGTTCGGCATCGTCGGACGCAACTTCAACTTCAACCTGGCGATCCAGGCGCTCGAGACGCAGGGCAAGGCGCGGTCGCTGGCGGAGCCGAAGACGGTCACCGTGGAGAATTCGACAGCCGTCATCTCGCGCGGCTTCGAGGTGCCGTACGTGAGCCAGAGCGGCTTCGGTGGGACGCAGGTGCAGTTCAAGGACGCGCTGCTCAAGCTCGAGGTGACCCCGAGGGTCATTCGCGAGGCCGACCTCACCCTGATACGGATGAAGGTACTCGTCGAGAACAACGAGCCTAGCTTCGCGCAGGCCGTGCTGGGCAACCCGCCGATCTTCAAGCGCCGATCGGAGAACGAGGTCATCGTGCAGGAGGGCGAGCGACTCGTCATCGGGGGCGTCTTGACCGACAGCGACACCAAGACCCAGCGCGAGGTCCCGGTCCTGGGGCGCATCCCGATCCTCGGCTGGCTCTTCAAGAGCCGTGAGCTCAGCGTCGACTCCCAGGAAATGATCGTCATCATCACGCCAACGGTCGTTCCCGTTCATCGGGCGAGGTAGCTCTCCATGTACGAGCCATTCTTCGGTCTCGACAGTTCGCCGTTCGGGCTGACGCCCAACCCGCGCTTCCTGTTCCGGTCGAGGGTCCATCACGAGATCTTGTCGTTACTCC
>QHSI01000125.1 GCA_003221515.1 Candidatus Rokuibacteriota bacterium | reverse complement strand
CGGGAGCGGTCGGGCCAGATCGTCCACGGTGAAGCGCGCTCCCAGGTGCAGCGTGGCTCTAGCCGAGGCGCCGCCAGGCCTGGGGCGGCGTAGTCCGCGGAAAGATCTCGGGATGAATCACCTCGGCTAGGATCTTGAGTCCCTCGCCGATCCGCGGACCAGGGCGATTGAAGTACGCCGAGCCGTTTACCGCATAGACCCGTCCCTCGTGAACTGCGTTGAGACGGCGCCATTCGGCGGGGAACTTCATCTGAGTAAACTCCTCGACCGTGCGCTCCAGTGTGAAGCCGCACGGCATGAGGACGATGATCTCGGGATCGTAGTCGGCGATGCCGCTCCAGGCGACCTGTGACGAGGGCGCGCCCGCCTGCGCTAACTCGTCACGGCCCCCGGCGAGACGAATCATTTCAGGAACCCAGTGGCCTGCCGTGAAGGGCGGATCCAGCCATTCCATGGCGAAGACCCGCGGTTGGACGTTTGCGCTCTTCGCCTCGGCCGCAATCCGATCAACTTGCTGCTGAAGCGTGCTGACGAGCGTCCGGGCGGTCTCCGCCACGTCCGCCGCGTCTCCGACCTGCTGGATGGTGCGCAGAATCTCGCCGAGGCTGGTCGGTTCGAGCGACAGGATCGTGCGCGTGCCCCGGAGACTGTGAACGGCCTGCTGGACGATGTCGTACGAAACGGCGCACACGTCGCAGAGTTCCTGGGTCAGAACGAGCGTCGGGTCGAGCCGTTCCAGGAGTGCGTGGTCGAGAGCGTAGATGCTGCTGCCGGCGTGGAGAGCGCTCGCGATGTGGTGATGGATCTCGCGGCTGTGACGCATCCCGTGATCCAGCGTGCTGCGCGTGATGACCGGGAGACGGGTGGCCTCGAGTGGATAGTCGCACTCGTGGGTCACGGCGACGAGCCGATCGCCGAGTCCGAGCGCGAACACGATCTCGGTAGCACTCGGGAGGAGCGAGCAAATCCTCAGGCCAGTCCCCATCGCGGCTCCTCGCGCCGACCTTGCGTCAGCCTCTTCGCTTGACGAAGGTCGCACCGGGAGCGTTCCCGCCGCACCGCGTGCAGTAGATCCGCCCGTCGGCTCAACCGTTTCCGGGGCTTCCTGGCCACCCCTTACCACGACGTTACCGGCTCTTGTGGCCATCGACTCTCCTCCTCTATATGCCTGCTCAGGTCTCCTGACCCTCCCTCGCATCAGCTCTGCGATGCATGCGCGGGCGGTCGTTACACGGCGGCCCCTCCGTCGGATCACGAGCATCGCGCGCCCACGCACGAGTCGACGAGGCTGCGAGCTATGTCTGGGTTCGATGCGAAATGAAGATGGACGTAGCTCATAAGCGCCCGCCCGATGAGGTAGCCCTCTGCGCGCTCTCCGCCGCGACGTCGACTGATCCGATAGGCCCGCGGCACCGAGTCGGGGACCGGGTCCAACGCGGAATAGTGGAACTCGTGTCCACGGGCGGTGGAGCCAGCGCGGCCGATCGGAGCATCAGCGGTAAACACCACGTCGGTGTAGTCCAACGTGAGCCGGCGCGGCCTCATGTGGACGGTGGTCGGTAGCAGTCCGACCATCGGATGGATGACTCCCTCCAGATCCTCGATGGCCTCCGCCAGGTACATGAGCCCCCCGCACTCCGCGTAGATCGGCTTGCCGGCGTCGGCGAACTTTCGCACCGCCTCACGGATCGCGACGTTGGCGCTGAGCTCGCGGGCGTGGAGTTCGGGGTATCCACCACCGAAGTAGAGGCCGTCGACGTCGGGCAGGACCGCATCCGCCTGGGGACTCCAGAAACACAGTTCGGCCCCAGCGGCTCGAAGCCGGTCGAGATTTTCAGCATAGTAAAACTGAAACGCGGTGTCGCGCGCGACAGCGATCCTGACGCGTGGTCGTTGGAGCTCCGCCACTGATCGCCGACCGGTGTCACGCAGGGGGACGGCGATCGCGATCAGCGCATCAAGGTCGACGGACCGCTCGATGGTCTCCGCAAGCCGGCGTCGGAGTGCAGGTGTAAGCGGGCCCTCGGCAGCGGTGACGAGGCCGAGGTGGCGCTCTGGTAAGGTCAGGGTCTCGTCGCGAACGATCGCGCCGATGGGCACGGCTCGACAGCTTGCCGCGATCGAGTCGCGAACCCACTGAGCGTGCACCTCGCCGCCGACCCGGTTGGCGATCACGGCTCCGATGCGGAGGCCGGGATCGAACCGCTCGAAGCCGAGGGCGACAGCGGCCGCGCTCCGCGAGTGGCTGCTGGCGTCGATCACGAGGACGACAGGCGATCCCAACCACTTGGCGATCTGTGCGGTCGAGCCTTCGTCGCTCGTACCGTCGACCCCGTCAAAGCACCCCATCACGCCCTCGACCAGCGCAAGGTCGACGTCGGCGGCCTGATGGGCGACAGTGTCGAGCACCTGCTCGCGCCCACACATCCACCCGTCGAGGTTGTAGGACGGTCGTCCGGTCACCACCTCGTGAAAGCCCGGGTCGATGAAGTCTGGGCCGACCTTGAAGGCCTGCACCGTGAGCCCGCGGCGCCGGAACGCTTCGAGCAGGCTGACCGTGACGGTCGTCTTGCCGACGCCACTCGCTGCCCCGGCGATGACGAGCACGCCGGGCTTCACGAGACGTCGACTTGCGATGTGGAAGTCGATGAACCCATTTCCCCCTGGTCCTCCCGCGAAGACCGGTTGACGGTGGTACGCGCCTGGGCAGGTCTCCTGGCTCTCGGATCGTCCTACTCCCCGCGCCTTCCCGGCTCGCTCGCCAGTGGCTCTCGCGGGTTTCGTCCCCGATCACAGTGACGGGGTCGCGGCGGATTCGCACCGCCTTCCCTGGGCCCCTGTGGGCACCCTGGGCGCGAGCAACGGCTGCACACTAGCAAAATCTGCTGCCGCCGGCAAAGGCGTACTGGAGTAGTGCACTCGTGGAAGTTCACGGTGACGACGATCCCGGACCCCGCGACGGCACGACCGCTGGATCGGGTGACGCGGCAGATATTTTTCTCTCCAGGACGCAATCACAGAAGCCCCAATCGATGCATCCCATTCAAGTCCGAGTTGCTGGCGCGAATGTTAGTTCCCAGTACATAGTCAGCAAGCGGTAAGACAACATTGAAGTTCTTGTCCGGGTGTCTGTGATGCAGGTAATGGTACCCGGCAAGAAACTTGTACGCTGGCCAATCGCTAAAGAAGCGCTTTTCGGGCTTGTGCATCTCTAGGTGTATCTTGTTCCAAATGAAATGATGCAAGCAGACAACAATCTCAAAGATGATCGCACCCTCCAATGAGATTACCGCAAGAAGCGCGGCGATCGGCAGCGCCTCTAGAAAGCCCTCCCGTATGCTCAAGCGCAAATGTCGATCTTCACCAGCAGCAACAGGCTCATCGTTAAAGATCTTGCTGTAGTGCCCGTGATGAAGAATAGCGTGGTGTCCAAACATCTTGTTGAAAGACAGAAGGCGGCTACTCAAAAAATTCTTTCTGTGCATCAGGCGGCGGTGAATCTGGTGCTCTAGAAATGACATCAGGACCGCTAAAACAGCGAACCAAGCAAGGAACTGGAAGGCGAAACGCACTACCACAGACAAGGAGCATACTCCAAGAGGCTGACCTGTATGTGCAGCGTCAAGGTTCCCTCTGTGGCGAGACCCGTAACCCCTTTTTCGTTGTCCCTATTGCGAGGGTGGCTGGGCCTTCAGCGCGAGGAGCGCGACGACCCCTGCCAGTTTCTCCAGAGAGACCGGCTTCTCGATGTGGTACTGGAACCCGGCGCGTAAGATCGTCGCGCGGTGCTCTGGACCGGTGAATCCGGTGAGAGCCGCCGCGGGCGTCGCGCCGCCGCGCTCGGGCGGCAGGGCGCGCACCTTCCCGATGAGCCAGTAGCCGCCCTTGTCCGGCATGGCCAGGTCGCTCACGAGGACATCGGGGCGTTCTCGCACCAACGCCTCGAGCGCCTCGTCGGCCGAACCGACCGTCGTCACGGCGGCTCCGTAGTGTTCGAGCATCGCGGTGACCGTGGCGCGGACGAGCGGGCAGTCGTCGACCACGAGGACACTCACGCCGCCCAGATACACGTCATCGTTCCGGACCTTGACCCTCATCCGCGTCGCCTCTCGAACCTGGGCGGTCGCCCATCCAACAGCGCATGGCGCACGGCATCCACGACCTCGCCGACACTGTAAGGCTCTCCGAAGACGATCTCGATCACGCCCGAAGCTCCCACCGCCGCATCCAGCGCCTTCTTGTCGGTAGTGGTGAGAATCCAGGTCCTCTTCCTCAGGGAATCGGTCTGGTGCAGGAGCCGGAGGAAGTTCCAGTGCCGCTCGAATGGGTAGGGAAGGTCGTAGACGATTACCCGTGGGTCGTGCGTTTTCAGAAAGGCCGGAAGATCGAGCGTGCCGTCCTGGATCTCGGCCAATAGCGCCGTGGCCGTCGGCAGACCCTCGCGATCGAGGGCCTCGCAGAGGGAGTCCATGAACTCCGTACGGGAATTGAAGATCGCCACGGGCGTCCGTGTCATCAACTGGGACATGTCGACCTACCTTTCTCGCTGGGTCTCCGGCGCAGTCTCAGAGACCGAGCCGTGGCAGCGAGCCCTGCCGGGGCGAGTACCAACGATTCGGGGACTACAAGGGGGGCGGCCTGCGGGGGCCGTCACGAGAGCCGGGGGGTGCACCTCACGGCACCTTGCGACGTGCGGTCGCAATGTTGAAAACCGGCGCGCCTTTCGAGGATCCCGCCCCGGAGGCGCGTCACCAACTTGTAACTGACGCCAGGGTGGACCCGACACGTGAGGGTGTCAACATATATAACTTGCAACAATCGTAGCGATGAGAGATCTCACGCCGGCCGCGACGCGAGAACCGAACCAATGGCTTGTCTCCGCGCCACCTCGTAGAGGCGTTCCTGCGAACGCAGCCGAGACTCGGCGAGCCCCCGGATACGCACGGAGCTTCCGTCGTGAAGGATGCGCCGGGCCTTCACGGTATCGGCGAGCTGGATCTCGAGGATCTCGCGGACCTGGGTCTGGAGGTGGGGGTCCAGCACCGGGAACGCGATCTCGACGCGGCGATCGAGGTTGCGGGGCATCCAGTCCGCGGAGGCGAGCAGGTATTCCGCGTTCTCACCGTTCTCGAAGTAGAAGATCCGCGCGTGCTCGAGGTAGCGGTCGACGATGGAGATGACGCGGATCCTCGAAGAGAGCCCGGGCACCGCGGGGCGCAGGCAACACATGCCGCGCACGATCAGGTCGATCCGTACGCCCGCCTCGCTGGCGCCGTACAGCTCCTCGATCAGGCGACGGTCGACCAGCCCGTTCATCTTCGCGATGATCCGCGCGGACCGCCCGGCCCGAGCATGGTCCGCCTCACGGCGGATGCGCTCGACGAGCCCGTCGCGCAAATCCGTGGGCGCGAGCAGGAGGTGGTGGAAGCCACGTGGGCGCGTGTGGCCGGTGAGGAGATTGAACAGCGCGGTGAGGTCCTCGCCGAACGAGTCGCGGCTGGTGAAGAGCCCGAGATCGCCGTAGACGCCACCCGTCCGCACGTTGTAGTTCCCGGTGGCCAGGTGGCAATAGCGCCGCAGGCCGTCAGTCTCTTGCCGGACGACGAGGCACGCCTTGCAGTGGGTCTTGAGGCCCGCGCGGCCGTAGACGACGTGAGCGCCCACCTCCTCGAGCGTACGGGCCCAGCGGATGTTCGCTTCCTCATCGAAGCGCGCCTGTAGCTCGACGAGGACGGTGACCTCCTTGCCGTTCTCGACGGCCGTGCGCAACGCGTGCGCGATGGGCGAGGCCGGGCTCACGCGGTAGAGCGTCATCTTGATGGCGAGCACCTTGGGATCGACGGCGGCCTCGCGCACGAAGCGAGTGACCGCGTCGAAGGTGTGGTAGGGGTGATGCACGAGAACGTCCCCCGCGCGGATGGCGGTCCAGATGTCGGCCGCGCGCTCGAATGCCGGGACCGGCTGCGGCGGCCGCGGGCGGTCCTTGAGCCGGGGGAGGTCGAGGGCCGCGTACAGCTGGAACAGATCCGAGAAGGCCGTGAAGCCTTCGCCCTCGTACAGGTCCTCGGGCGAGAGCTCGAGCTCGTCGAGCAGCGTGGCCCGGATGTCGGATGACAGATGTGCGTCGTACTGCAGCCGCACGGCGGTGCCGAGGCGGCGCTCGCGCACACCCTCTTCGATGCTGGTGAGCAGGTCCTCGGGGCCGCCCCGCGTGTGTAGATCTGCATCGCGGGTGACCCGGATGGCATGGCTCGCCAGGACGTCGTAGCCGTTGTAGATGCTCGGCAGGTGCTGACGGATCACGTCCTCGAGCAGCATGAAGACGTGCCTACCGGTGGGATCTGGCAGCGCGACGAAACGCGGTAGCACCTGGCTCGGGATGTGGATCACGGAGAGCGAGCTCACCAGCAGCGCCGAAGGCGTCGACGGCCGGATGGAGACCACGAGGCACGGCGAGCGGTTCCCGAGGTAGGGGAAGGGTTGCCCGGGGTCGACGGCCAGCGGCGTCAGCACGGGCAGCAGGGTGCGGCGGAAGTACTCCTCGAGGAAGCGCTCTTGCTCGTCGCTGGTGTCCTTGGGGCGCAGCAGGACGATTCCCTCCGCGGTCAGGAGCGGCTGGATCTCGCCGAGAAAGCAGTGGTGCTGCGCATCCATCAGCTCACGGACTCGCGCGGCCACGGCTGCCGTCGTCTCCGTGGGCGTGAGCCCGTCGGGCCCCGCCGTCTGATCACCCGCGTGGACGCGGCGCTTCAGCGCCGCCACGCGCACCATGAAGAACTCGTCAAGGTTCGAGCTGAAGATGGCGAGGAACTTCACCCGCTCGAGCAAGGGCACGCTCGGATCCTGCGCCTCCTCGAGCACGCGCCGATTGAACTCGAGCCACGATAGCTCGCGGTTGACGAACGCGTCCGAGTTCACTCAGCCTCTCCCGCTGAAGGTCTCACGCCGGAGAATGGCGTCGCGAATCCCGCGCGTGCACACCGCGAGCGACAGATAGCCGCCGAAGACCATGACCTCCTCGATGACGATGGCCCCGGCCAGGATGATGTCGACACGCTCCGCCTTGAGGCTGCGAATCCTCCGACGCTTTCGTTGGGAGAGACCTTCGAGTCGCTCCCGGACGGCGGTGACGTCGGATTGGTGAAGCCGCAGCCCGTGGCGTCGCGTGCGGTTGCTATGGGCACGGAGGTGGATGCCGGCCAGAGTGCGGACGGTACCTCCGAGACCCACCACGATCTCGCCACGCGCGGCGGGGGGTAGGCCGACCATGAGCTGCGTGCGGATCTCGCGGCGGAGCGCTCGAAGGTCGAGCGGCGTGGGCGGATCGTGGCGAACGAAACGTCGCGTCGTCCGGACGGCGCCGAGCGACAGGCTCGCCATAGAGACGACCTTGCGGCGACGTACCCGGCTGAGCTGGAGGCTCGCGCCGCCCAGGTCTACGACGAGGCCGTTGTCGAACGACAAGCTCTCGAGGGCGGCGTCGACGCCAAGCCGCGCCTCGTCTTGCGCGCTCAGGACTTGCACGTCGATGCCCTCGTCGCGCCGGAGCGGGTCGAGCAGCCGCTCGCGGTTCTCGGCGTCTCGCACGGCCGACGTCGCGACCGCGACGATTCGCGGACCTCGACCATTCGGAGAGTACCGCGCGAAAAAGCGGTGCACGGCCCGCAGGGTCGCGTCGATCGCCTCTCGGGGCAGAGTGCCGGGCGCACCGCCGCCCAGCCGCGTAGGCACTCGCTCCTCGGCGAGAACACGATAGCCCGTGTGGGGGGTGACTCGGGCGACCATCAAGCGGACGGCCGTCGAGCCCAGATCGACGACTGCGACCAGTTCGGCCGGCTCAGCCCCGTTGGAGCGCAACGTCGGCCCCGTTGGTCATACGCCTCGCCCTTCCGCGGCCGGCGATGGGTCAGCCCGAGGTGCCGTGATCTCGGCGAGGCCAGCGAGGGTCCTGAGGATTCGTGGCTTGAGGAACCAGCGGAGCCGCCCGTCGGCCGCCGGACCGTCGGGAAGGTCCACGAGAGCCGCGCCGCCCTTCTCGAACGCGAGCCGCTCGCCCTGCGCGGCGCCGAGCAGGCGCGCGAGCAGCGCCCCGAGGAGAGGCTCGTGGCCGACGAGCGCGATCCTGGCGCCGGGCGGATGAGTCTTCAGCGCGGCAACGATTCCGTCGACGCTCGAGCGAGCAAGTGCCGGCTCGATCATGGGCGCGATGTGCGCGAAGGCACGCGCGGCGATGTCGGCGGTCGCCCGGGCGCGGGGAAGCGGACTCGTCAGCAACAGATCTGGCCGACGCGTGACCCGGGCGAGCCCTCGCGCGGCCACGCGGAACTTGGCCTTGCCGTCGGGAGTGAGCGGACGCTCGTCGTCGGGAACGCCGGGCGTTCCTCGGGGCACCGCAGCAGCATGGCGAATCAGTAGGAGCTTCATCGGTCAGCCAGCCTTCCTTGCGATGACGGGGGAGGGGCCAGACGCCGTCCCCGCCGTCCGGTCCCACCGCGTTGGTGCCTCACGGTCACAGCGATTTGCGTAGGCGCGTGCGGCAGGGTTCGCATCGTCGAACTCGACGACGACCTCGAGATAGGGATCGAAGTCGGGTCCAGTGCGCCGCACCCGGAGCTTGGCACCCTCGGGCTCGGCGCCGAGGGTGTGACGCAGGAGGTCGATGAAGCGCCGGCACTGCCAAAACGCTCGCCCAGCGTAGTCGATTTCGCTCGCGGCGGCCGGCGCTTCGCGAGCGGGAACTGTTCCCAGGGCGATGATGTCGAGGGCCATCTCAGTTCAGCCGAGCGCGTAGGTTATGAAGGAACTTCGCCGCGCGTACGTCACGCGGAGCCAGCCGCACCGCCCCCTCGAACTCGCGGAGCGCCTGCCACCAGCGTCCCTGCTGTACGTAGATCCGCCCCAGGTTCATGAAGGGAAACTGCCGCGGTTCGTAGCGTTTGGCTTGTTTGGCCTTTTCAAGCCACGAGATCGACTCGTCCAGTTTGTCCTGATGCATCAAGTAGACTCCGATGTCGTTGTATGGATTGCCGAACTCAGAATCGATCTCGATCGCGCGGAGGCACTCCTGGGTGGCCTCCGCCAAGCGGCCCTGGAAACTCATGGCCCACCCCAGGAAGGTATGTGCCTCCGCCGTCGGATACACCTCGATAGAGTGCTGGTAGAGCTCGATCGCTCGATCCAGCTCTCCCTCTATTTGGTAGCGGTAGGCCTCCTGCCAGAGGTCCGTTGCTCGTCTCAGAGTCGATCGTTCTTCCATTTCTCCAGCTCCTGATTACCAGGCGCGGACGCGCCTGAGGCCGGACATCGGTCGCCTCTGTTCGCCGAATGCGGCGGCTAGCCGCGGCCGCCGATTCCACAGCCCGAGCGTTGAACGGTGGGAGAGCATGAGCGAGCTGGACATAGCCAACGGACGCCCCTCGAGGCTGCGGGCCTGAGTGGAGACTGACTCGCGGAGAAGGCGACCCGCTGGAGATCCCGCGTCCAGGGGCTGGATCGCATACTGCCCGAGAAGGCTTCCGGTTTTATGTTCGAGCATCGTTCCCTCTGCTGCGCTGAGGATGATTTATATACTATTTAGTTGTTATATAATTTATATTGTGATACAAGAGAAGTCAAGCGCGATGTAGCAGGGCAAACCGGTGCGAGGGTGCTCCGGCAACGAAGTCAGAACCGAGGACGCCAGAACCCTAAGAACGTACTTCCCAATGGAGGGCACGATGAACACCATGCTTCGCTGGTCCCCAACCCGGAAATTCCACTTCCACCATGATGTCGATGACCTGTCCTTGAGGTTCTTCGGCGGCGCCACGGATGAGGCTGTTCAGCGTCCTGCGTCGTGGCTTCCCGCCGCGGAGGGGCGGATCGAAGACGGCACATACGTCATCCAGCTCGCCCTGCCAGGCGTGGACCCGAAGGACGTTGCGGTGTCTTTGATGGACAACGTCCTCACCGTCAAAGGCGAGCGCAAGGCCGATCCCGACACCACGGACAAGGACTACTTCGTCCGCGAGGTCGCGTACGGCGGGTGCCAGCGGAGCTTCGCGCTCCCCGAAGGCGTCGACGCCACCCAAGTTGAGGCGAAGTACGCGAACGGCATGCTCGAGGTAAGAATCCCCGCGCCGCGAGCCTCGATGCCGAGAACGATCGAAGTCAAGGCCGCTTGAATGCGAGAGTGGCCGGGGGTCGAGGCCGTCCCGGTGCCGACCAGGACGCGTCCCGGCCCCTGCTGCCGCGCGGCAAGATAGAGTCCGATACGTCTGAAGGAGAGTTTCGCATGGTCAGAGAACTCAGGTGCGCCGATCTGATACCCGGTTGCGACTTCGTGGCTCAGGGCACGCGTGACAGCGACGTGATGCAGAAGACCGCCGAGCACGCCAAGCACGTTCACAAGATGGCCGCGATTGCGATGGAGGTCGAGAAAAGGGCGCGAGAGGCGATCCGGGACGTCGTCGCGGTCTAGCTGGCCGCCGGAGATGAGTCTGTCAAGGCAGGCTCTTCAGGCGTGCGCGCGCCAGAGCGTGCGCTGGGCCACGATGAGACTGGCCGCCCCGATGAACGCGCGCTACTCCTCCTTCCGGTGTTGCGGCCAAGCACCCGTCGCGTACTCGTTCAGCGCTCGCAGGAGCACCGCGCGGAGCGTAGTCTCTTCGCGGACGGCGCGGCCGGGTGCGGCCTGCTGCACATCGCGCGGGATACCAGATCGCCCATGATGCGATCTTGCTTGACTCCATCGGCAACATGATAATATAAACTATATAAGTTATATTCTGGGATAGAAGAGTAGGAGAGTGGAATGCCCGAGAACAGAACAAGGCTCCTTCTCATTCTTTCGCAGGACCTGCTGGATCAGGCTCGCGTCATCGCCGGCAAAGCGACGACAGTACTCAAACTGCCGGTGAGCCTCCAGATCGTCCTCCGTGCGTTGATTTCGGTGGGGCTGAAGCGAGAAAGTCACACTAAAGTTTTCACCAACATCGAGAGTCAGGCCAGGGCCGTTCGCGAACAGCGCAGCAGAGGGTCTCGCAAGTGAAGGCCGGCAGCCAGGAGGCGGCGATGCTGAAGCGTATGGGGCTGACAGCCTTGGTGACGGCAGTGACGGTGGTGACCCTCGGCTGTGCGCGGGGGCCTGTGTCACCGACCGAGACCCCGACCTACGCGGTGAAACCGGTGTCGGTGCCGGCGGGGGTCGTTTCGAACGAGGTCACGGTTCTTTGGCGCGACATCGGCGTCTACCGCGCCAGTGGGCCGCTGCGGCTGGCCGGCCCGATCTATGAGATGACCTCATACGAAACGATGGCCGAGTGCGAGGCCGCACAGCAGACAGCGATGGCCAAAGAGGCACTATCGCGGGTGGGGTCGGCGACCGAGCGGTTGTCGGACGGGATCAAAACGTGGGACTCGGACCGCCAGTACTACACGACCTTTCGCTACCTCTGCCAGGTTCCTGGCGCGCGCCGGACGCCCTTCCGGTAGACCTACCGAAGGGAAGTCTCAGAAAGGCAGGTATACGTCATGTTCGAGCACATCGTGCAGATGGGTCCAATGCTCGTTCTCGCCGGCCTCATTGCCGGGTGGGTGGCTGAGGCCGCCTCACGCGCGGGGGGCTATGGGTTCATTCTCGATATGGTTCTCGGTCTCACTGGGAGCGTGGTCGTCGGCTCGCTCGTCTGGGTGTTGATCTCCAGCGACATAGGGATGCCTATGATGCTGATGATCGGATGCAGCGGCGCAGCGGTCGCAATCGCCGCGCAGCGGCGGCTATGGAGCTCGGTGCCGGTCTCACCGTGACCGAACGGCTCCCGGGCTTCCTCCAGACCGCGTGCGGCTGGCTGTGCGTCGGCTCCGGTTCCCTGGCCATCATGCAGAGCGTTACGTCGGATCACGTTCTCGGCGTCGGCGCGTTCATCGCCGGGCTAGGGCTGGTGCTCTACCTCTCAGCACGTATACAGATCTGCTCTGTCGAACGAGGGCAGACAGCCGGTCCGGTTACGGGCGTATTCCGGTTGCTTGGCAGCCATCAACTTCCCCCAGGTCGGCCTGGGTGAACAACCTATTGCTTCGTCACAGCTAGCTCTCGCCGCCATCGTCCGCGTACGGATCACGCTCGAGGCAGCTGAACGTGTACGCATCCACGACGTCGTCCGGCTCGGCGAGCCACGCGTGCTCGGCTTCGGTCCAGGTGATCCGGTCGTTCTCGTCATCCACGGTGGGGACTCCTACGCCTGCATCGGAGGTGGCTCCTGAGTGGAGCCACCTCGCGAGGCTCACTTGCCCGAGCCGATCGAGACCGCGAAGTTGACCGTTTCCTCCCGGTACTGTGACGGGATATACGCGAACTCGAAGCGGATCTCCTTCAGCCTGTTCGCCTTCAGGGCTTCGGCGGGGAAGTCCACGTCTAGAGACTGGGTGGCCTCCTGCCCGGGATCGAGTCGCTCGCTGCTGCCGTACGTGGTGAACTTGATGATCGGCTCGCTCCGCGCGTCCTCGAGTTTGATGGGCTGTCCCATGGTGTCGATGTAGCGCAGCTTCCCTTCGAGCAGCCGCACCGTCTGATTGGCCGACGTGTTCTTCAGCCTGAGCGTCCCGGTGAGCTTCGCCGCGGTGACGATCCGGTCGGATCCTTGCTCGACCCGCTCCGCGACCTTCATCTCGGCGACTTCGCCAGTGACGATCCCGGCCTTCACCTTCACCGACGCCGGCGTCACCGCGTACGTCCGCTCCTCGATGGGCGCGGCCACCGCCGCCGGCTGTTGCGCCGGGCCGAAGATCATCCAGGCCACGAGGGCCACGAGCACGGCACCGAGCCCCCACCGCCAGAACGCATCCTTCTTCTCGGTCGGACGCTCGGAGACCAAGAACTTGCGTTGGGCGACGATCGGGATGACCGCCACGATGAACGCGACGATAGCCGTCGCGACGATTCCTGCCCCTGGGTAGAACCCCAAGGAGCGAAGAAGCCAGCTCCCTCCGATGCTCCCGACGAGACCGAGAGTGATGTCCCACCTCAGCCCGTAGCCTCCGCGTTTCACAACCCACCCGGCCAGCAAGCCGGCCAGCACTCCCGCGAGAATCCACATCAAGAACGTCATGACCCTTCCTCCTTCATCTGGTGACAGCTCATTCGGATCACTTCGCCGGCACCGTCGCCCGCGTCGCGCCCTCTCGCGATTTATGTCCACTCGACGGGCGAGACTTCAGCCGCCTCGGCGCCGGAGCGGCCGTCGGCCTGTCACCGTTTTCTCGCACCAGAAGGGCCGCGAGCATCTCGATCGCCCGCTGGTCGAGGGCCCGGTCGTCGATCATCACCTGCACGGTGGAACCCGCGAGCCCCCGCACCCGCTCGGCCGCCGCGGTGGAGCAGACGATGACGTCCGCTCGCCGCACGAGGCGACCCAGTGCGGCCCCCTCGGCGGGGCAGCCCCCGACGAGCGCGATGTTCGGCAGGCCGGCGTTCGCGATCGAGTGCTCCAGGTTGTGGGCCGTCTCGACGGTGGTCGAGGCCACGCCCACCCGTGTCCCCGACGGGAACTGGGCCAGGCGGTGGAGGGTCTCCAGATGCGCCTCGGCGAGCAGCGCGATCACCGGCACCCCCTTGCCATTCAGAAGATGCTCAACCTGCGGGAGATGACAGAAGCTTGTGACCGCCGCCCTCCAGCGACCGCGTTGCTTCGGGCGCCGCGTGATCGCCGCCAGCTCCGCCAGGAGCACCTTGTGGACGCGCACCGGCAGGTGGGCCTCGAGCTGCCGGGCAAAGAAGTCGAGCTCCGCCGGGCTGCATTCCACCAGGAGGACCTCGACGGCCCCGCGGACGGCGGCGGGCCGGATCCCGGCCAAGCTCAGGACGCCTACCGACAAGTCGTCGGCGGTCATCCCGAGGGCCGCGGCCCGGATCACCGCGTCTTGAAGAAAGCTTTCGCGGAGGTGAGGGGAGGGGCGGGCGGGCGGCGCCGGGGCCACGAATATGCCCTTCCCCCGCCGAGCTTCCACGTATCCGCTTCGCTTCAGATCGTCGATGGCGCGCGCGACGGTATTCGGATTGACGCCGAGGAAGCCGGCCAGCTCCCGAATGCTGGGCAGCGCCTGGTCCCGCCGGATGCCGCCACCCTCGATGGCGTGGCGGAGTTGCTCCGTCAGCTGACGCCGGATCGGGATCGGACTGTGCCCGTCGACCTTGAGATTCATCGTGCTCGTGCTCTTCATACTGTATCACTATATTAGTACACTAAACGGACCAGCGAGTCAACGGTGTACTATTTGAGTGGTACAGCCTGGCAGATCGATCCTCTCCGGCTGTCCCGCGCCATCGCCGGCCGTGAACTACTTCAACGCGCGCGACCCCGAGCGGATGGAGCGGCTCTGGCAACGGATCCAGGGCTACCGCGCCCTTCCGGCGGAGTATCACGTGAAGGACGAGGCGGTGCAGGCGCGAGTGCGACGGCCACTGCGCCGCGCGCGCGTTCGCCGCCCGTGGGAGGCGGTCGTGGGCGTTCCGCGTTGGCATCCTGGCCTTCCGCCGCGAGCAGGGGCCCCGGTGCCTCGTGACCGAGCGCGAGGCGATCATCGCCGAGGTCGAGCGGCTCAGGCGGCCTCCATCCGTTAAACCTCCGCGGACGCCAGGAGGGTGGTGAGATCATCCCGACTCACGACCTCCTTCTCGATCAGCAGCTTGGCCAGCGACGTGAGGACCTCTCGCTTGGCCGTCAGCGTCTGGCGGACTCGCTCGTGGGCTGCTTCGAACAGCTTTCGGATCTCCTCGTCGATGCGCCGGGCGGTCTCCTCGCTGTACTCTCGCTGAGCCATCGACTGAATATTGAGGAAGAGCGCCTGGCGGGGCGGCTCGAACGTCGCCAGCCCCAGAGCTTCAGTCATCCCATAGCGGGCGACCATGTGGCGCGCGATGTCGGTGGCCCGCTGGAGATCGTCCTGCGCGCCGGTCGAGACGTCGCCGAAGACGAGCTCCTCCGCCACCCGACCGCCGAGCAACACGTCGAGTCGGTCCAGGAGCTCGGCGCGCGTCATGAGGTACCGATCCTCGGTCGGCTGCTGCTGCGTGTACCCGAGCGCGGCCACGCCACGCGGGATCACGGAGATCTTGGCAACGCGGTCCGCGTGCTCGCGCGACTCCGCGACCAGCGCATGGCCGGCTTCGTGGTAGGCGACGATCTCCTTTTCTCTCGGGTTGATCACCCGCGACCGACGCTCGAGACCGCCCACCACGCGGTCGATGGCCTCGTCGAAGTCCATCGCATCCACGACCTCTTTGCCCTTGCGGGCGGCGTGGAGCGCGGCCTCGTTGACGAGATTGGCGAGATCGGCGCCAACGAAGCCCGGCGTCCTGGCCGCCACCAGGGAGAGATCGAGGCCGGGGGCCAACTTCACGTCGCGGACATGCACATTCAGGATTTTCTCCCGCCCTCGGAGGTCGGGACGGTCGAGGACCACCTGACGATCGAAGCGGCCGGGCCGGAGCAGCGCCGGGTCCAGGATTTCGGGCCGGTTCGTGGCCGCCAGGATCATGACGCCGTGCTGGGTGTCGAAGCCGTCGAGCTCCGCGAGGAGCTGATTCAGGGTTTGCTCGCGCTCGTCGTGGCCGCTCATGAGCGGGCTGACCCCGCGCGCCTTCCCCAGTGCATCCAGCTCGTCGATGAAGATGATGCTCGGGGCCTTCTCCTGGGCTTGGGCGAAGAGGTCGCGGACGCGGGCCGCCCCCACACCGACGAACATCTCGACGAAGTCCGAGCCGCTCAGGCTGAAGAACGGCACGCTGGCCTCTCCCGCGACGGCCTTGGCCAAGAGCGTCTTCCCGGTGCCGGGCGCGCCGACGATGAGCACCCCTTTGGGGATCTTGCCGCCGAGGCGCCGGTAGCGATCGGGGTTCTTGAGGAAGTCCACGACCTCCATCAGCTCTCCCCGCGCCTCGTCGATGCCCGCGACGTCGTCGAACGTGACGCCGGTCTTGTGCTCGACGTAGACCCGGGCCTTGCTCTTGCCGATGGCCATCAGCCCTTGCTGCGGGCCGAAGCGGCGCATGAGGAGGACCCACACGCCGGCGAACACCACCGCCGGAAGGACCCAGGAGAGGAGGGTCGAGAGCCAGGCATTCTCCACGTGCCCCGCGAACTTGACGTTCGCCTGCTCGAGCTCGGCCACCAGCCCGGGATCCTCGACCCGCGTCGCCACGAAGCGATGCGGTCCGCTGCCCAACCGGTTCAGCTCCTCGAGTTTCTCCTTCGAGAGCACGGGTTCGAGCCCATCGGTCGAGAGCGTGCCGCTGATGGTTTCTCTATCGAGGGTGAGATTGCTCACCTTGCCCTTCTTCGCAAGCGCCTTGAACTCGCTGTACGACACGTGCGCGGCCCGAGGCCCGAAGAGCGGGAGCTGAAAGACGAGAATCGCGATGAGGGCGATCGCGAGATAGCCGATCGCGAACTTCCGCTGTTTGAAGTCCATGGTCGCGCCTCTAGGCTGCGTGCGCTGGCACGGCCGCAGGTGATCCTTGGGCACTCTCCTTCACGATTCGGTAGAGGACCCACCCGCTTGCGTCTTGACCCCTCGTTGTAGAATTCCATGAGCCACCTCATCCCCAACCTCCTCGCGCTGTCGCCGTCCCGTTGTCAGCGGGAATCGCGTTGTGCCTGCCGCTGCTGCCCGCGGGCGCGGCTGTGAGCCTGGATGGCGCTCGCGCGAGTCGTGGTGAATTGGAGTGCTTCAGCCCCCTGTGTATGATTGGAATAGTACACTAGATCAATTTTGAGCATCTGTACTAATTGAGTGGTACACTGTGCCCGCTGGACAATTCCACCAGCCGCACGCCACACCACCTGGACGATGAGGGAGGCACCCGCACCATGGCTCACGCAACTACCACGAAACTGCGGCCGGTCCCGGACCGCGTTGTCGCCCGCACGATGGCTCCGGTAGCCACGACGAAACTGCGTCCGCTCCACGACCGCGTGCTCATCAGGCGTCTCGAGGAGCAGAACGGCAAGCACGGCAGCATCTTCATTCCCGACTCCGCGAAAGAGAAGCCGCAAGAGGGCAAAGTGATCGCGGTCGGGACCGGCAGAGTGACCGAGGACGGCAAGAAGCTCCCCCTCGCCGTGAAAGAGGGCGATCGGATCCTCTTCGGCAAGTACTCCGGTAGCGAGGTCACGCTGGGCGGCCAGGAGTATCTCATCATGAAGGAGGAAGACGTCCTCGGCGTCCTCAGCTCCTGAACGGGCGGCTCGGCCGACCTTAACCATTCGCGCACACTCGAGAGGAAGGTAGTCATGCCCAAGCAGCTGCTGTTCAACGAAGAAGCTCGCGCCGCGCTCATGCGCGGGGTCAACATCATGTCGCACGCCGTCAAGGTGACGCTCGGGCCGAAGGGACGGAACGTCGTGATCGCCAAGAGATTCGGGAGCCCCGTCCTGACCAAGGACGGCGTCACCGTTGCCAAGGAGATCGAGCTCAAGGATCCCTACGAAAACATGGGGGCGCAGATGGTGAAGGAAGTCGCCTCCAAGACCTCCGACATCGCGGGTGACGGCACCACGACCGCGACGGTGCTGGCCCAGGCCATCGTCCGCGGCGGTCTCAAGAATGTGACCGCCGGTGCGAATCCGATGGGCCTCAAGCGGGGGATCGAGCGGGCGGTCGAGGCGGTCGTCGAGGAGCTGAAGCACATGTCCAAGGCCACCAAGGACAAGAAGGAGATCGCCCAGGTCGCGACGATCGCGTCGAACAACGACAAGACGATCGGCAACCTGATCGCCGAGGCCATGGAGAAGGTCGGCAAGGACGGCGTCATTACCGTCGAAGAGGCCAAGGCGATGGAGACCACCCTCGAGGTGGTCGAGGGGATGCAGTTCGACCGGGGCTACCTCTCGCCCTACTTCGTGACGAATCCGGAGCGGATGGAAGTCGTCCTGGAGGACGCTCTCGTCCTCATTCACGAGAAGAAGCTCAGCGTGATGAAGGACATGCTGCCGCTGCTCGAGCAGGTCGCGCGGGCGGGCAAGCCGTTCCTCATCATCGCCGAGGACCTGGAAGGTGAGGCGCTGGCGACCCTGGTGGTGAACAAGCTGCGCGGGACGCTCGCCGGCTGCGCCGTCAAGGCGCCGGGCTTCGGGGATCGCCGGAAGGCTATGCTCGAGGACGTCGCGACCCTGACCGGCGGCAAGGCGATCACGGAAGACCTCGGGATCAAGCTCGAGAACCTCAAGCTCACGGACCTCGGCAGCGCCAAAAAGGTGGTCGTGGACAAGGACAACACGACGATCATCGACGGCGCCGGTAACACCAAGGAGATCCAGGGCCGCATCAAGCAGATCCGGGCGCAGATCGAGGAAACGACCTCGGACTACGACCGGGAGAAGCTCCAGGAGCGGCTCGCGAAGCTCGCGGGCGGTGTCGCCGTCATCAAGGTGGGGGCGGCCACCGAGACCGAGATGAAGGAGAAGAAGGCGCGGGTCGAGGACGCCCTCAACGCCACGCGGGCGGCCGTCGAGGAAGGGATCGTGCCGGGCGGCGGCGTCGCGCTGCTCCGCGC
The DNA here is from genome assembly GCA_003221515.1 of Candidatus Rokuibacteriota bacterium. Lineage (GTDB taxonomy): Bacteria > Methylomirabilota > Methylomirabilia > Rokubacteriales > CSP1-6 > AR31. Next base: position 33,383 of record QHSI01000125.1, on the reverse strand, counting down.
GGCGGACGCGCTCGACAGCCTCAAGCTCTCGGGCGACGAGGGCACCGGTGTCAGCATCGTGCGGCGCGCCCTCGAGGAGCCTATCCGGCAGATCGTCGAGAACGCCGGGCTCGAGGGCTCCGTGGTCGTCGAGAAGGTCAGGGCCACGGTCCCGGTCACGCGGGGGTTCGACGCCGAGACCAACGAGTATGTCGACATGATGCTGGCCGGGATCATCGACCCGACCAAGGTCGAGCGGGTCGCGCTCCAGCATGCGGCGTCGATCGCGGCGTTGCTGCTCACGACCGAAGTGCTCGTCACGGACAGCCCCGAAGGCGGGAAGTCCGAGCCGGCCATGCCACACGGTGGGGAGTTTTAAGCCCCGCCGGGATGACGCGATAACGGCAGGCCGGCGCGCGCTGCCGTCTCTTAGGTGGCTAGGAGACGGCGGAGCGCGTCCGCCCGCCGTCTCGGCGGACTGGATTGGTCATGACGAGAGACCGTTCGCCCTCCGCGGAGGCGCTGCGGAGAAAGGAACACCTGACATGGCGGGTCGAAAACAATCGCGTCGCGTTGCAATCTTCAATTCGCGACCAGATTTCATCGAGGCGCTTCGCGCAGCCCTTGAAGTCGACGGATTCACGACAGCCTGCGCCCACCTTGCCGACATCCAGAACGGCACGCTGGATCTGCTCGCCTTCGTCCGCCTCCACAAGCCCGAGCTGATCATCTATGACCTGCCGCGCCCGTACGAGAGCCACTGGAACTTCCTTCGGCTCCTGAAAGAGACCGACTCGCTCAAATCGGCGACGTGGGTGCTCACGACCACCGACAAGAAGGCGCTCGAAGCGGCGGTGGGAGCGTCCGGCGTCGTCGAGATCATCTTCGGGGAACCTTACGGCGTTACGGACGTCGTTGCCGCCGTCGGCAAGACGTTTCCGACAACCGGAACCGACTAGGGCCCTCGATGTATCTCCAGCTCGCACCGGTCCACGTGCTCGTCGTCGACGATACGCCCGGGATTCTCGAAGTGGTCATCCGGATGCTGGAGTCGCACGGCGCCACGGTGACAGCGGTCGGCACCGCCGAACGCGCCCTCGATCTGCTGGAGCGATCGCGTCCGGATGTGCTCCTCAGCGACCTCGAGATGCCGGTGAAGGACGGCTACTGGCTCATCGGCCGGGTTCGCGCACTCTCGCCGGATCTGGGTGGCCTGACGCCGGCGGCCTGCCTCACCGGACGCAGCGATCCGGAAGACCGGGCGCGCATCCTGAGGGCGGGGTTTCAGTACCACATTGCGAAGCCGGTCGAGATGTCACGGCTGATCGGCGTCGTGGGGCTCCTGGCCCTCAAGCCGTAGGCTCTCGGACCAATAGACCCATCGTGTCCGGATCGCCGTCGGCCGAGCTCGCACGTTCGGTTCGTGAACGTTGTTGACCTTCCCAGGGAGGGGTTGTCCCATGACGAGAGAACTCAGGTGCGCGGATCTGATGCCCGGCTGCAACTTCGTGGCGCAAGGCGAGGATGACAGCGAGGTGATGAAGAAGACCGCCGAACACGCCAAGAATGTTCACAAGATGGTGGCGATTTCACTGGGTGTCGAGAAGAAGGCGCGAGCGGCGATTCGGGCAGTCTAGCCCGAGGGGCTCCAGCGCTTCGGGAGACGCTGGACGGTGGGTCGAGCCCTCCGCGCGCGCGCCCGCTACTTGAACGCGGGCATCACCTCGTGGGTCAAGAGTCGCAGGCTCCGCGTCTCGAGCTCCTTGGGAATGCGCCCGCCCGGGTTGAGCTCGGCCACGATTCCGTCGAGCCCCAGCTCGTCGCGCAGCTTCGACAGCCGATCGATCACGCCCTTCGGGGTGCCGAACGCGACCTTCTTGGTGAGGACGTCGTCGTACGAGAGATTCGCCATGCGCTCGGCCAGCGCCTGACGCCGGTCGGCGGGCCCGGCGCCGGCGCGCCCGACGATCGCCCGCGCCAGCTCGGCCTGACGACCGAAGAAGTGCGTGAGGCTCTCGCGCGGCTCCTCGATCGCGCCCGCTTCCGTCGTGGAGACGTAGACCGGAATTCGCAAGTAGACGCTGGGATCGCCCGGATGCCCGGCGCGGCGCCAGGCCTGCCGGTATTGCGCCAGGTGGGCCTGTAAGTCAGGAATCTCGGCGGCGCGCAGGCCGACGAACACCGACAATCCCATCTGGCCGACCGCCGGGAACGTCTCCTCGGTATTGGCGGCCATCCGGATCCGCGGATGCGGCACCTGATATGGGCGCGGCGCCACGGTCGCGTTCTGGAACCGGTAGTACTCGCCCGTGTAGCTGAACGGCTCCCCTTTCCAGGCCTCGCGGATGATCTCGAGCGCTTCGCGGAACCGCGCCTGGCTCTCGCCGTACGGAATTCCGTAAATGTCGTACGAGCGCGCGACGCCGCTCCGGCCGATTCCGAACTCCAGGCGACCCTCGCTGATGTGATCGAGCGTCGCGACCTCCTCGGCGATGCGCAGCGGGTGGTTGAGGGGCAGCACGGTCACGGCCGTTCCGACGTGGAGGCGACGGGTCCGGCTCGCGATCGAGCTGGCCACCTGCAGCGACGCCGAGATCACCGAGCGCGTCGGCGTGAAGTGGATCTCGCCCAGCCATACGCAGTCCAGGCCCCAGGCCTCAGCCTGATCGGCCAGCTCGAACGCGTCCCGGAACGCCGAGACCTGATCCCGGCCGTAGCGCATCTCCTCGACGAAGATCCCGAAGTGCATGACGTGGCCTCCTCGCCCGCGCGACGATACTCGCCCGGCGCGTCGGCGACGTCAAGGCGTAGACGTCACCCGCGCAGGGTGGGATCCTCGAGCAATCCGGAAACCCGGGCCACGATCGCATCGCGGGCGCGCGGGAAGTCTTCGCTCACCGCAGGCACGTCGTCCCACCGGATGAGACGAGGGGCGCGCGAGGCCAGCGCACCGAGGTCGCACCCGAAAGTGACGACGGCCGCCGCGCCCTCGATCTCAGCCGGGGTCGGCCGTCGCGGCCGACGGCCGGCGACGTCGATGCCGTCGCCCGCCAGGCCCCTGGTGACGTGCGGCGGGATCGCGTCGTCGGGCTCGGTCCCGGCCGAGGTCGCTCGTACCGCGAGACCACGGGTGGCCGCGAGACGGTTGAAGTGCTCGGCGGCGATGAGGCTCTTGGCCGAGCCGTGCAGGCAGACGAACAGGACGTTTCCACGACGCATGTCATGATCCTCCCGGCAGCGTGACGAGCCGGCTTCGCACGATCCCGAGGCCGGCGCCCAGCAGCATGATCTTGAGCGTGGCCACGCGCCAGACCGCGAGGACCACCACCGTCACGACGAGCGTGGCGACCGCCGTGAGGTCGGGCAGAGCGTGCGGCAACAGCCGGACGAGCGAGACGGCGAGCACGCCGATCACCGCGGGCGCGATCCCCCGCAGCGCGGCCCGCGTCCACACCAGCGTCCGGACGCGATCGAAGACCGGCAGGAGCGCCAGCATCATCACGAACGACGGCAGGAACGCCGCTGCCCCGCCGACCGCCGCCCCGCCGATCCCGGCCACCTTGTAGCCGACATACGCGGCGACGAGCAGCACCGGCCCGGGCGTGAGCTGGCCCAGCGCGAGCCCGTCAATGAACTCCTGCGGCGTGAGCCACTGGAACTGGCCGACGACGCGCTCCTGAATGAACGCGATCATCGTGAGGCCGCCACCGAAGGTGAGCGCACCGACCTCGAGCAGAAAGGTCGCGAGCTGGACGAGGCCGGCGCCGGGCGCGTCACCGGCCTCCGCCGCGCCGGGCGCCGGCGTCCATCGCGAGACGACGTGAACGACGGCGAGGCCGACCGCCAGCCCCGCGAGCGCGGCCGTTCCCCAGCGCCGCGAGTGAAAGAGCCAGAGCCCGGCGCCGCCGGCGAGCAGCAGGATCCAGGCGACGCCGAGCGGCGTGGTGAGCGCGGCCATCGCGGCGGCGACCGCGATGACGATCTGCGATCGCGTGCTGATAGCGACCTTGCCCAGGCGGTAGATGGCGACCACGTAGATGCCGAGGACGACGGGGCCGAGCCCGTAGAGCGCTCCACGGAGCATGGGCGTGGCGCCGAACGCCGCGTAGCCCACCGTCAACGCCAGCAGAACGAGAAACCCGGGCACGATGAAGCAGAGCCCCGCGAGGAGTCCGCCCCACCCGCCGCCGCGCGCGTAGCCGAGGAAGATGCTGAGCTGCGCGGCCGTCGCGCCGGGGAGCATGTTGACGAGCGAGAGCCCTTCGACGAACCGCTCCTTCGAGACCCACCCGCGCTTCTCCTGGAGCTCGGCCTGCATGATGCCCATGATGGCCGGGCCTCCATACGCCGTGGCGCCTATCCTCAGAAACTGAGCGGCGATGTCGCCCCAGTGCGCGGCGAAGGCGCTGCGTTGGGTGCTCGTCATAGCCACCCCCACCCGACCTCGTGTGCCTTCATGAACGACCTCCGGCCTGGTGCGCGAGGGAGTGTAAACAAACTCAAGGGAGTGTAACTCTTGACATGACTAGTAGCAACAGTTACTTTCACGTCATGCGATGGCTGACGCTGCTCATGACCCTGCCGCCCACGCCGACCCGGCACCGCGTCGGCGTCTGGCGCAAGCTCCAGCGGATGGGCGCCGTCCGGCTGCGCGGCGCCGGCTGGCTCCTGCCGGAGACGCCCGAGACCACGGAGCTCTTCCAGTGGCTCGTGCAGGAGATCCAGTCGTTCCGCGGCGAGGTGACCCTGCTCCGGGTCGATCGCGTGGAGACCATGACCGACGCGCAGCTTGCCGAGCTGTTCCACAAGGCGCGGAGCGCCGAGTACGGCGCGGCGGTGCGGGGATGCCGCGAGATCCTCGGCCAGCTCGACCGCCTTCGGGCGAGCCATCGCGGCTCGGTCGGCACGCTCCGCGGCAAGCTCGACGGCGTCAAGCGGGAGCTCGACCGCATCGAGTCGATCGACTATCTGAAATCGCCCGCCGGCGAGCGCGCGCGCACGCTCTGGGAAACGACGGCCAAGCGGCTGCGCGCGGTGGAGACGCGGCCCCGCGCGGCGAGCCCCCGCCGTCCCGGGGCGCTGCCGCCGCGCGGCAGCACGTGGGTGACCCGCCCGCGCCCGCACATCGACCGGATCGCGTCGGCGTGGCTCATCAAGCGCTTCTGCGATCCCGACGCGAGGTTCACGTTTGCCGACGCCGCCGACGCCGCTCGCAAGGGCATCCCATTCGACGTCCTCGGCGCCGAGTTCGGGCACCACGCCGAGGACTGCACGTTCGAGACCCTCGTGAGGCGATTCGGGCTCAAGGACCGGCGGGTGCGGCTCATCGCCGAGATCGTGCACGAGGCCGACCTGCACGACGGCAAGTTCACGCGCAACGAGGCGACCGGCGTGGACCTCGCCGTCCGGGCGCTCGCGGAGGCGACGCCGGACGACGATGAGCTGCTGACGAAGGGGATGGCGATGTTCGATGGCCTGTACGCGGTCTTGAAGTCGAAGACGCGATGATGTCGCGCCGAGGCCTGTTCCGCACGATGCTCGCGACCCTCGCCGCGCGTGACGCTGCTCGCCGGGGCGCCGCGGACGCGGCGCCGGACGAGATCCCGCTGCCACCGCGACGCGCCGTTCACGTCGGGCCGCGTTGGCCTGTGGACCAAGGGCGACGCGGTCACCGCGTTCGACGATCTGACGATTCGCGGCGTGAGTGGATCGTGACGGCGCGAGCCCTGGGGCTCGAGTGGAAACGATGCTGGAAAGGAGAATCCGATGAAGTGGATCACCCGAGAACGAGCGAGAGTCGACCGGATCGCCTGCCCCTGGCTGATCAGCCGATTCATCGACAAAGAGCCGACGTTCATGTTCGTCCCCGCCGACCAAGTGAGGAAGGTCGCGGAGCGGGAGGGCGCGATCGCCTACGACATCCCCGGGGTCGAGCTGGGGCACCACGGCGCGCACTGCTCGTTCGACGCGTTCCTCGAAAAGTACGCGCTCGCCGACCCGGCGCTGCGCACGCTGGCCCTCATCGTGCGCGGCGCTGACACCGACGCGCGGCAGCTCACGCCGGAGTCGGCCGGGCTCTACGCGCTCGCCACTGGTTTCCAGGCGATGGCCGCCGACGACCACGACAACATGGCCAAGCAGTTCCCGGCCTACGACGCGCTCTATGCCTACTGTCGCGTGAACCTCGCGCCCGGGCGCGCGAGCTGAGGGCCCCACGCATGGCGCTCCAACTCCAGGGCTTCATCGAGCTGCCCGCGCATGCCGGGCCCGGCGGATTCGATCACGCGGCCGTGCACGGGCGCCGCAGTCTGCTCTACGTCGCCCACACGGCGAACGACGCGGTGGACGTGGTCGACTGCGCGCGGGGGGCGTACCTGCGCTCCGTCGCCGGGTTACCCACGGTCGCCGGCGTGCTCGTCTGCGAGGAGCAGGACCTCGTCTTCACGTCGAATCGGGGAGAGAACACTGTCGCCATGTTCTCTCCGGACCGCGAGCAGGCGCGCGTCAAGGTAGGGGTGGGAGTCAGGCCGAATGGGCTCGCCTACGATCCGGCGGACCACCTGCTGCTGGCGGCCAACGTCGGCGATCCCGCGCGTCCCGGGTCCTTCACGGTCTCGATCGTGAACGTCGAGACGCGGTCCCTGATTGCCGACACGCCCGTCGCCGGCCGCACCCGGTGGACGATCTTCGACCCCGAGTCACGAAGGTTCTACGTCAACGTGTCGGATCCGCCCCAGATCGCGGTTGTCGACGCGGCGGATCCGGCGCGGGTCGCGCAGGTGTTCCCGGTGCCGGCGGCGGGGCCCCATGGCCTCGATTTCGACCCGGCGAGCCGGCGCCTGTTCTGCGCGGCCGATGCGAAGGTGCTGGTCGTGCTCGACGCGCGATCAGGCAAGGTGTTGGCCGAGCGGGAGATCGGCGGAGTTCCCGACGTGGTCTTCTTCAGCGCGACGCGACGGGCGCTCTACATCGCGATCGGAGATCCCGGCGTGATCGAGGTCTTCGACACCGAGACGCTGCGCCGGCGGGAAACGATCGTCACGGAGAAGGGCGCCCACACGCTCGCGTTCGACGCTTCGGCCGACAAGGTCTACGCGTTTCTTCCCGAGACGCATCGGGCTGCCGTCTACGTCGATGGGGCCTAGAAGGTGGTGCTGGCCATGGCGGCTGCCTGTGATGCCCGTGATGTGCAGAAGCGCGCTACCGCGCTGAGGACCTGGCCGCGGCGGTCCTTCGCGCTCCGCATGGCGAGATCTACCTGCCTCGGTGACGGTGAGCGTGATCGAGGACTGCCCCGGGCGGCAGACCCTCACGCTGATGCTGCTGGTGGCGGGGCTGATCGCGGCTGTCGTGCCAGCGCGCAAGCAACCGTGGGCGCTCGGACTCCTCGTCGCCGCCGTGATACTGGCCCTCGAGGCGAATGCGCGACGCGTGGCCGGGACGACCTGTCCAGGATCATAGCCGATCGCGAAGACCCCCGAGCAGCAAGGGGATCAGGTTGCCCTGAATGATGAAGTCCGACGTCTGGAGTTGATCCAGGGAGCGGGCCAGCTTCGGCTCGAGCGCGTCGCAGTCGACCGCCCGGCCCGTCTTGCTCTCGAAACAGGACGACCGCAGCCCTCGCCGGATGAGATGGTGCTGACCATCGGCGAAGCTCCCGTCTCGGAACACGACCAGGGAGTCACCGGGCTTTGTGAGGTCCCGCCCGAGCATGACGCCGTCCTCGGCGATCCCGAGCAGGCTGAGGACCGTCGGCGCAATGTCGAGGTGACCGGCCGCTTCGCTTCGCCGGCCAGCGTGGGCGCCGCGAGGGAGCCGGACCACCAGCGGCACGCGCTTCCTCTCGAGCCAGAGATCCTCAGGCCGCGACGAGGAGAGTCCGAGGAGGGTGGCGAGCTGCCGCTCATCGGCGAGATACCCCTTGTGGTCCCCGTAGACAACGACGACCGACTCATCGAGCAGACGGGTCGCACGCAGTCGATCGACGAACTGTCCGAAGGCCTCGTCGAAGTAGTGCACCGTGTGGAGATAGTCCCCGAGATCGGTCCCTTCGAGCGACCCGAGCCTGAGCGTCCGATGCGGCGCGGGCAACGCGAACGGGTGGTGATTGGAGGAGCTCAGGAGGAAGGCCATGAACGGCGTCCTCTCGCTGGCAAGCCGCGGCACGACCTGATCGAAGAACGGCGCGTCGGCTAGCCAGCCGTTGATCCGCTCCGTGATCTGGAAGCTGTCCGCGAAGTGCGATTTCTGAAAGCCGAGCCGGCGGTGCGTGGTCTGCATGTTCCAGAAGTCGGCGGCGGCCCCGCACGCGGAGACGGTGGTATAGCCGTGCCCGACGAGGATCGCCGGAAGGCCCCGGAACTCAGTCTGAGGGTAGAGGAAGGCGACTGCCCCTGACCTGACCGGATGGAGCGAATGCAGCGTGATGAACTCGCCGTCCGACGTGCCGCCGCTGCCGGTCTGATCGTAGAACGCGGTGAAGGACAGACTTTCCCGGGCGAAGGCGGAGAATCGCGGCATGATCGCCTGGCCTTCCACCACGAGCCCCAGCGGGTAGGCGCTGAGCGACTCCGCGCTGATCACGATCACGTTTTTCCTGCTGGCTGCTCCGAAGAGCGGCGAGCGCTCGCGGGCGCGGTGCTCGCGCAAAAAGGCGAGGACCTTCTCGCGCTGGGGCGCGCCGATGGCCTCGGGCGCGGGCTCGAGAGAGAACCGGTCGCGGACCGCCTGGTAGATCGTGGTGTCCCGCCCGACGGTCTTCGCCAGCGGCACCACGGACACGATCCCGGCCAGTAGCAGGATCGCCGCGACGCCGACATGCTGGAGAGGCCCGAGTGACGGGACGCGGCGACACGCCCGGACGTAGAGCGGCGTGACGACCAGCGCCGTCACGACGTCCAGGTAGTAGAGCGCGTCGGCGGGCTGGAGGAGCTGGCGAACGCTGGAGACTACGGTCAGGAGCTGATGCGCATAGGCGACCTCGGCCAGGGCGATCGCGTTGCCGAAGACGCGCAGGTGCACCGCGTCGGCCAGCGCCGCCGTCGCGACCACGAGGTTGACGACGAGAAGCGCCGCGACGCGCGCCAGCCGGGGAAACATGACGAGGAGCGACGCGAGCAGCGCAGAGAAACTCGATGCCAGGACGATTAACAGCGCGAGCCCCTGCCCTTCGGCGAACCGTCCCGCCAGAAGAGCGAACTTCGCGAGGATAAGGAGGAGTCCGACCAAGAGCGGGCCGGCATCCAGCAGCCACACTGTCAGAGGGCGGGCGGCCGGGGCCAGGGACCGATTCGGCGTCATTCAAAGCATCCTATCGCATCGGCCCGTCGGATCTGCTCGACCCTTTCTGTGACACCGTCGTCCTCGGTCTTCGCTGACGGGCGCTGCGAGATCCCTCAGAGTGCCAGGTAGCGCTGGCGGATCGTCTCGTCCTCGCGGAACTCGCGCGCCGTGCCCTCGTAGCGGATGTGACCCTTCTCGAGCACGTACACGCGGTCGGCGAGGCTCAGCGAGAACTCCACGTTCTGCTCGGCCAACAAGATCGTCTGCCCGCCGGCCTTGAGCCTGGCGATCTGCTGCCGGAGGTGCTCGACGACGAGCGGCGCCAGCCCCTCGGAGGGCTCGTCGAGGAGCAGCAGCTCGGGATTGCCCATGAGCGTGCGCGCGATCGTCAGCATCTGCTGCTCGCCGCCCGAGAGGAAGCCGCCCTGCCGATCGCGGAGCTCGTGGAGCTTGGGGAACAGCTCGAAGACGCGCTCGACGGTGAAGCCGTCCGCCCGCGCGCGCCGGGTCGCGACGTCGAGGTTCTCCCACACCGTGAGATCGGCGAAGATCCGGCGGTCCTCGGGGACGAAGCCGATGCCGAGCGCGGCGACCCGGAAGGGCGCCTCGCGCGTGATGTTCCGCCCCTTCCACATGATCCGGCCGCTCGCGGCCGGGGTGAGGCCCATGATCGAGCGCATCGTCGTGGTCTTGCCCACGCCGTTGCGGCCGAGCAGGCACACGCACTCGCCGGCGCCGATCCGGAGCGAGACGCCGAACAGCACGCGGGAGAGGCCGTAGGCGGTGCGGAGCTCCTCGACCGTCAACACCGGCTCGCTGGGCGCGCCCATCAACGGTGCTCGCCGAGATACACGCGTCGGACCGACTCATCGCGCCGCACGTCGTCCGGTGGACCGTCGGCGATCACCCGGCCTTGGTGGAGCACCGTGATACGCTGGGCGATCGAGAAGACGACCTCCATATCGTGCTCGGTGAACAAGAGCGTGAGCCCGCGCTCGCGCGTGATTCGCTCGATCAGGCGGATCGCCTCACGTGTTTCCGACGCCGACATCCCGGCGGTGGGCTCGTCGAGCAGCAGGATCTCCGGCTCGAGGGCCAGGGCCAGCCCCAGCTCGAGCTGCTTCTGGCCGCCGTGCGAGAGGAAGCCCGCGACCTCGCCGGCCCGATCCGCGAGCCCGATCGACTCGAGCAGGCCCCGCGTCTCGTCGTGATAGAGCCGCTCGACCGGGGTCAGGAGGTTCCAGCCGCGCCCGCGGTGCGAGACGAACGCGGCCTGGACGTTCTCGAACACGGTGAGGCGCGGGAAGATATTGGTCCGCTGGAACGAGCGCCCGACGCCGAGACGGCAGAGATCGTGCGGCGCCACGCCCGTGACGTCACGGCCCTTGAGCGTCACGCGGCCGCGGTCGGGACGGAGATGACCCGTGATCAGGTTGAAGACCGTCGTCTTGCCGGCGCCGTTGGGGCCGATGATCGCGCCGATGCTGCCGCGGGGCGCGTCGAAGCTGACGCCGCCGACCGCCACGAACCCGTCGAAGATCTTCACGAGATCGCGGACCTCAAGCACCGCGCGTCCTCCGGAGCAGGCGGCCCGAGAGCGCGCCGGCGGCGCCGGCGATCCCGCCGGGAAACCCGAACAGGAGCACCACCAGCACGGTGCCCAGCACCAGCGGCCAGTACTCGGTGTACGAGACGATCTGCTGGTTCAATAAAATCAGCACGAGCGCGCCGATGCCCGGACCATAGAACGTATTCATGCCGCCGAGGAGCGTCATGATCAGCACCTCGGACGACTTCGTCCAGTACGCGAAGTCCGGGAACACCCCGCGGTTGAAGATGCCGAAGAGCCCGCCGGCGAGGCCGGCGAAGGCGCCGGCCAGGACGAAGGCGACGAGCTCGTAGCGCCGCACGTTCACGCCGATGAACTCGGCGCGCTCGGCGTTCTCGCGGATCGTGGTCAGCATGCGACCGAACGGCGAGTGCACGATGCGGCGCAGGGCCCAGAGACAGAAGGCCACCAGCACCACCGTGAGGAAGTAATAGTACTCGGCGGTGCGCCACTCGAAGAACGACAGGCGCGCGCCCAGGCGCTCGATCCAGCCGAAGTCCGGATAGGGGATCTCGGGCATACCCTGCTCGCCGCCGGTCAGCTCGTTCCACTTGAAGCAGATGGCCCACACGATCTGCGCGAAGGCCAGCGTCAGCATCGCGAAGTAGATCCGCGTGAGCCGCACGCAGAAGAATCCGAACACGAGCGCACAGGCGCCGGCGAACACGCCGGCGGCCGGCCAGGCGAAGAGGAACGGCACGCCCAGCTTCTTCATGAGGATGCCGGTGGCGTAGGCGCCGACGCCGAGGTAGGCGGCGTGGCCGAAGGAGACGAGGCCCGTGTACCCGACGAGCAGGTTCAAGCTCGTGGCGAACAACGTCCAGATGACCACGTCGTTGGCGAGGAACGTGTAAAAGCGCGAGCCGAGCGCGGGCACGCCGAGCGCGGCCACGAACACGAGAAAGCCCCAGGGCACGCGCCGGATCATCGCAGCGGGCGGCCCAGCAGGCCCCACGGGCGGATGATGAGCACCGCCGCCATCAGGGCGAATACCGCGAAGATCGAGAAGCGCGGAAAGAACAGAATGCCGAACGAGAGCACCTGGCCATAGATGAGCGCGCCGAGAAAGGTGCCCCAGAGTGATCCGAGACCGCCGATTACCACGACCACGAACGCCTCGACGATGACCTCGGTATCCATGCCCGGCACCGTGGCCCGCATGGGGCTCACGAGCGCGCCGCCCAGGCCGCCCAGGAACGAGGCCAGCATGAAGACCCCGGTGTAGAGCGCGTCGACGTTGGTGCCGAGCGCGCCCAGCGTCTCGCGGTCGAGGGCGGCCGCGCGGATGAAGCGGCCGACGCGCGTGCGCTGCAGCACGAACCAGAAGGCCAGCGCGATCGCCGGGCCCAGCAGGATGACGAACAGGTTGTACTGCGGGATCGTGGCGCCGAGGAACGAGAAAGACCCGGTGAGCCCGGGCGGCCGGCTCACCGACTTCTGCTGTGTGCCCCAGAAGATCTTGGCGACGTCGCTGAGGATCAGGCCGAGCGCGTACGTGAAGAGGAGTTGGTAGAGCTCCTCCTTGCCGTAGAGATGACGGAACAGCAGGCGCTCGACCAGGCCGCCCAGCAGCGCGATCGTCAGCGCCGCGCCGAGCGCCGCGATCCAGAACATCCCCGGGCCCGGGCCGAGCCACAGCATCGCCTGGTACGCCACGTAGGCGCCCAGCATGTAAAACGTGCCGTGGGCGAAGTTCAGCACCCGCAGCACGCCGAAGATCAGCGACAGGCCCGAGGCGATGAGAAACAGGAACATCGCGGCCGTGAGGCCGCTCAGGCTCTGCGCGAAGACAAAGGACGGGTCAGGCACTCAGTCCATGAACCTCGACGGGTCGACGTACGTCACCGGCTTCATGATCGCGAACGGGTACTTCGCGTCCTTCACCGTCTTGCCGTAGAGCTGGCCGCGGTTGGCCTGGTGGTCCTTCTCGCGGATCGTCAGCGGGCCGACCGGCGTCTCGACCGTCAGCCCGAGCAGCGCCTTGGCGACCTTGTCGGAGTCGGCGCTGCCGGCCTTCTTGATCGCCTCGGCCAGGAACTGCATGCCGATGTAGCCCTGGATGGCCCACGACGATGGGTACTCGTCCTTGAGATATTTCGACAGGCGCGTCGTGTAGTCGCGATGTGCCGGCGTCTCGCCCCAGTAGAACGCGTCGTAGGAGTTGCCCCAGATCCCCACCGGGTAGTCGGCGCCCATCGACTTGGTCGTCTCCGGCGTGGCGGCTTCGCCGACGCCGATGAAGTTGTACTTGATCGTGTCGAACATGCCGAGCGCCTTGGCTTGCTTCGAGTAGGTCACGAAGAAGCCGCCCCAGATCGACGAGAAGATCGCCTCCGGCTTCTTGGCCATCTGCGCGTTGATGAACGGGTTGTAGTCCTGTTCGCCGAGCTTGGGCCACTGCTGGTCGACGATCTGCACGCTCGGCTTGATCTTCTTGAGGTGGTCCACGAACGCCCGCGTCACGTCCTGGCCGTAGGCGTAGTCGAAGCTCATCGTGGCCACGTTCGTCACCGGCCACTTGGCCACGATCTCGGCCGCGCTTCGTCCTTCCATCGTCGTGGTCGCCGCGACCCGGAACACGTAGGGGTGCAGCTTGTCGGCCGCCGTGAGCTGGTCGGTCTTGGGGATCGGGGCGATGAAGACGATCTTGTTCTCCTTGGCCACGACCGAGACGGCCGGCCCCTCGGCCGAGGTCAACGTGCCGACCAGGAAGTCGACGTTCTCCTTCAGGATCAGCTCGCGGGCGACGCGCACGGCCTCGTTCGCGTCGGCCTTGGAGTCGCGCGTCAGGAGCTCGAGCTTGCGGCCGAGCACGCCGCCCTTGGCGTTGATCTCGTCCACGAACATCTGGGCGCCCTTGGTGGCCGGATCGCCGAACAACGCCGGCGGCCCCGAGAGCGGCATGGGCATGCCGACCTTGATGGGCTTTTGAGCCTCCGCGATCAGCGGGCACGTCAGCAGCGCGGCGAGGAGCAGCGTGAACACGTGCAGCATGAGTCTGTCTCCTTGGGAGAGTCTCGCCCGGGCGATCGCGTCGCTCAGAGCGCCGGCAGCCCCGGAACGCGCACGCGAATCCGGTACACCGAGGTGGAGGCCGTGATGTAGAGGGAGCGAAGATCGTCGTCGCCGAACGCCATGTTGGCGGTGTGCTCGGGCACGCGGATGACGCCGAGGTCGACGGCGTCCGGTGTGAAGACGTGGATCCCGCTGGGCCCGCAGCAGTAGACGTTGCTCTGCGAGTCGAGCTTCATCCCGTCAGGCGCGCCGCGGCCCTCACCCTTCGTCTCCGCCCACACGCGGCCGCCGGTGAGCGTCCCGTCGGCCTTCACGTCGAAGACGCGGATGTGCTGCCGCGCCGTGTCGTTGACGAACAGGCGCCGGCCGTCGAGCGAGAAGCAGAGCCCGTTCGGTCGGTCGAAGTCGTCCACGAGCAAGGTCGGCGTCTTGGGGTCGGCGCCCACGCGGAACACGCCCTGGAACGGCAACTCCCGGGCGCGCGGCACACCGTAGAACTCGGCGCGTCCGTAGGGCGGGTCCGTGAAGTAGATGGCGCCGCCGGCGGCGCACACGATGTCGTTGGGGCTATTCAGCTGCTTGCCCTGGAAGTGAGTCGCCAGCGGGGTCACCATGCCATCGGGAAGGGTGAGCGACACCTGGCTCGTGGCGTGCTCGCACGCGAGTAGACGGCCCTGGCGATCCCAGGTGAGCCCGTTCGACTTGCCACACGGCTTGCGAAACGTGGTGACGCCGTCCGCGGCCGACCACCGGCGTAGGTGATCACCGGGCATGTCGCTCCAGAGCAGATAGCGATCGCGCGGATGCCAGAGCGGCCCCTCGGTGAAGAGACATCCGCCGGCGATGCGCTCGAACGTCACGTCGGCACCGACGACGGCGGCAAGCCGCGGGTCGCGGACCTCCAGGTTCACTGCGTGCTCACGAATGGCATTCGTCGACCTCGTCGTCGCGGAATTTCTGTCTGGAGGGCCGGAGCGTAGCACGGCGGATTGGAGGTCGCAAGGAACGCCACGTGAGGCGGGCCGTGTCCGCGCGCTCGCGCCGGAGAGCCGCTTGACACCGGTGCGTCGCGTTGTGAAGAATGCGGCACCGGCTCGACAGTCGTCTCGGGCCCATCCATCCCTCCAAGGAGAACACGCATGCGCATCCGGCGCCTGCTGGGCCTGGCGCTGAGCGGTCTTCTGAAGGCGGCGGCGCCCGATCACATGGTGGCCTGCCACCTCTATTGATATTCTTCTCGGGGGAGGCTCCATGACCGCGCGACTCGTTCCGGCGCTGATCGCGACGCTGCTCCTGACGCTCACCGCGCACGCCCAGACCGCGCCGCCTCCCGGAATCCCCGCGGTCGTCGCCAAGGCGCGCCCGGCGGTGGTGAACATCGCGACGCGGCAGGTGAGCTACGACGCGTTCCTCAAGCCGGTGCCCGCGCAGGGCATCGGCTCCGGCGTCATCTTCGACGCGCGAGGCTACGTGCTGACCAACGCCCACGTGGTCGAGGGCGCGCAGCAGATGCGCGTCACCCTGCCCGACGGCCGGACGTTCCCGGGCAAGCTCGTCGGCGCCGACCCGGTCACCGATCTCGCGGTCGTCAAGATCGAGGGGAGCAACTTCCCGGTCGCGACTCTCGGCGACTCCGGCAAGCTCGAGGTCGGTGAGACCGTCATCGCGATCGGCCACCCGCTTGGGCTCGAGGGCGGGCCGACCGTCACGGTCGGCGTGGTGAGCGCGGTCGGGCGGTCGATCGAGGATCCGGGCGGCGCCGCCCTCCACGACCTGATCCAGACGGACGCGGCGATCAATCCCGGGAACTCCGGCGGCCCACTGGTCAGGATGAGCGGCGCGGTGATCGGGATCAACACCGCCATCATCGAGGAGGCGCAGGGGATCGGCTTCGCCATCTCGATCGACAGCGCCAAGCCCATCGTCCAGGAGCTGCTCGCCCACGGCCGCGTCGTCCGTCCCCTGGTCGGCATCGTGCCGGTCAGCGTCACGCCGCAGCTCGCCACCGCCTACGAGCTTCCCGTCGAGCGCGGCGTGCTCGTCGCGCGCCTCGATCCCAAGGGACCTGCCGCCAAAGCAGGCATGAAGCCGGGCGACATCATCGTGGCGATCGCCGGGCAGGCGGTGAAGAATCTGAGCGAGCTGCGCGTAGCGATCGCGCGGCACAAGATCGGCGAGACCGTCGACGTGGCGGTTCGCCGCCAGAAGGCGTCGATGACGCTCAAGGTCACGCTGGCGGAGATGCGCTGAGCCCTCGGGAACGCTGGCCGATCGTGACGAGGGTGCGCATCGCCGCGCTGGCGACCGTGCTCTGGCTCGGGCTCGCCGGCCCGGCGGCCGCGCAGGGCGGCGGGCTCCTCGTCGACGCGGGATGGCTGCACGCTCACCTGAACGACGCCGACCTCCGGGTCGTCGACATGACGGACGCGAAGGACTACCGGCGAGGTCACGTTCCCGGCGCCGTCCACCTGAGCCTCGAGGCCGCGCGCGTCAAGGTGGCGGCGGGCGGCTACCGGTTGCCGACCGCGGACGAGCTCGCGCGCCTCGTCGGCGACCTCGGGATCGGCCCGGACACGCACGTCGTGATCTACGACGACAGCGGCGGCCTCGACGCCGCGCGGTTCTTCTTCACGCTGGACGTCTTCGGCCACCGCGCCGTCTCGATTCTCGATGGTGGCATCGCGGCATGGCGGCGAGGGAAGCTACCGCTCACCATCGAGACCGCGCGCGTCGCGCGCACGGCCTATCGGCCGGTGCTCCTGGCCGATCGAGTGGCGAGCGCCGAGTGGGTGCGCGAGCACTTGACGGATGCGACGGTCGCGTTACTGGACGCGAGGACCGCCGCCGAGTACGCCGGCCAGGACGTACGGGCGCGGCGCGGCGGCCACGTTCCGGGATCGGTCAACGTCGAGTGGCAGCAGAACCTCCGGCCCGACGGCACCTTCAAGTCGCGCGAGGAGCTCTCCGCCATGTACGCGGCGCAGGCGGTGACGCCGGACAAGACGGTGGTCACGTACTGCCAGACCCATCATCGCGCCGCGCATTCTTATTTCGTGCTGCGCCTGCTCGGCTACCCGCGGCTGGTCGGCTACGACCGCTCGTGGAGCGAGTGGGGCAACCGCGACGACCTGCCGATCGCGCGATAGACTGCGCCGGTCAGGGAGGGGTCATGCCATACACGCCGCACATCGAACACCACTTCACCGGTGGCCTCGTCGTCCGCGACACCGTCATCGGTCTGTCGGACGGCCTCACCGTGCCATTCGCGCTGGCGGCGGCGGTCACCGGGGCCGTCGACTCGACGGGGCTCGTCGTCACCGCTGGCCTCGCCGAGATCGCCGCGGGCGCGATCGCGATGGGCCTCGGTGGCTACCTGGCGGGCCGCAGCGACGTCGAGCACTACGCGAGCGAGCGCGAGCGAGAAGAGCTCGAGATCGAGCAGAAGCCCGATGTCGAGGCGCTGGAGGTCGAGGATCTGCTCCAGTCGTACGGGCTCACGTCCGAGGAGAGCGCGCCGGTCGTTGCGGCGCTACGCAAGCATCCGGAGGCCTGGCGCGATTTCATGCTCCGGTTCGAGCTCGGGCTCGAGCAGCCCAACCCGCGGCGCGCGCTGACCAGCGGCGTGGTCATCGGGTCCGCCTACATCGTGGGCGGGCTCATCCCGCTCGGTCCCTATTTCGTGTCGGCGACCGCCCACGGCGCGCTGCCGTGGTCGGTCGGCGTGACGCTGACGGCGCTGGCTATCTTCGGCTGGATCAAGGGGCGCCTCACGAGCGTGCGTCCGGCGCGGAGCGCGCTGCAGACGATGCTGATCGGCGGCATGGCCGCCGCCGGAGCGTTTCTCTTCACGCGGGCGACTGCCCCCCTCATCGAGCGCCTCATCTCGTAGTGGCCGCGGGGGCTTCGGGGAGGGTTCTCTTCCTGGACGGGCTCCGCGGCGTGGCGCTCGTCTTCATGGTCGTCAACCACACCGCGCGTTGGTGGCTCGACCTCTCGGTCGGGTTGTCGCGGTATCACCTCATCTACCTCACGGTGCCGCTCTCCGCGCCGCTCTTTCTGTTTCTGGCCGGGTTCTGCGTGCCGCTCTCGTATCTGAGCTCGGTCGGGCGCGGCGAGCGCTACGGGCGGCTGGCCTGGAGATCTGTGCGTCGCGGCGCCGGGCTCGTCCTCGCCGGCTGGCTCTTGACGCTGCTCGTGTTCCCCGAGGAGCCGCTGTTCGGTGGCGAAATCCTACAGACCATCGGGCTGTCGCTCGTCGGACTGCTCCCGATCCTCCCGCTGCTCGCGTGGCAGTCCGTGCGCGTGCTCCTGGTGGCGCTGGCCATCGGGTGGTACACGACCTTCCACCTCGCGTACGGGCACCTCCCCGGCTGGTTGGCCCCGCATCCGGTCCTCTCGGAAGTCTGGTTCACCGGGTTCCCGCCCTGGCCGTGGTTCGCCTTCCCGCTCCTGGGCGCGGTGCTCGGCTGGATGTGGGCCGACGCGCATCGGAAGCCCGATCGCGAGCGCGCGTTCTTCTCCGTCATGCTCGTCGCCGGCATGGTGTGCCTCGCGGCATTCCTGCCGCTCGAGCTCTGGCTGGGGAACGCGCCCTTTCACTTCACCTCGCGGCGCGACCTCGTCCTCAACCGTCACTGGAACCCCGGCGCGGTGACGTGCCTGTGGATCCTCGGCTACCTCTTCACGGTGCTGCCGCTGGTGCACTACCTCATGGAGACCAGGGGGTTCCGCCCGCGATGGCTCGTCATCCTGGGCCAGAGCTCGCTGATGCTGTACGTCATCCACCAGATCATCGCGCTCACGCTCGTGCGCCAGCGCCTGGGCGTGCGGTTCGCCTCTTGGTGGCTCTACGCGCTGGCGAACGTCGCGCTCATCGTCGCGCTGGTCGGGCTCGCCTGGCTCTGGCCCGAGATCAAGCGACGGGTGCGGGGAATGGTCGCCTAGGCCTCGACGTCCGCCGACTGGATCCGCTTGACGCCCGCGCCCAGCATGTCCTTCCACGCCTTGGCGAGCGAGCCGTCGGCGTCGATGCCGCGGCAGGCGTCCTCGATCACCAGCGCGCCGAATCCCGCCTTGCGCGCGTCCATCGCCGACCACGCCACGCAGAAGTCGGTCGCGAGCCCCGCCAGGAACACCTGCTTGAGGCCGCGGTCGCGCAGGTAGCCGGTGAGCCCGGTCGGAGTCTTGCCGTCGGCCTCGTAGAACGCCGAGTACGAATCCATCTGCTTGCGGTAGCCCTTGCGGATGATGAGCTCGGCGTGCGGGATCCGGAGGTCCTTGTGCAGCTCGGCGCCCGCCGTGCCCTGAACGCAGTGATCGGGCCACAGGACCTGCGTCCCGTACGGAAGCTGGATCGCCTCGAAGGGCTTCTTGCCGGCGTGCGACGACGCGAACGACACGTGGCCCGGCGTGTGCCAGTCCTGGGTGAGGATCACGTGCTCGAAGGCGCCCGCCAGGCGGTTGATGAGCGGGATGATCTGATCGCCTTCCTTCACGGCCAGCGAGCCGCCGGGCGTGAAGCAGTTCTGAACGTCGATCACGAGCAGCGCGTCCTGGGCCGTGGGCTTCATCTTCTTGCTCCCTGTCTGGGCGGCGGCCGGCAGCGCCGCGCCGGCCATGCCGGCGACGGCCACGCTGGACGCGGCGCCCCTGAGAAATCCGCGGCGATCGAGGATCATCATGCCATCCCTCCGGTCAGTGGTGTGTCGCGCAGTGGGTGGAATTCTGCGACGGATGGACGTCCCAGGTCCAGTTGGTCCTGGGGGGCCTCGAAGGGCCCTCACCCTAGTGGTGGGGAGCACCGGCCAGCAGGTGGTCGACGAGCGCGCGCATCGCGTCGCTGTTCCACTCGCGGGCGCCGATCGCCATCCCGGCGACCTCGCCGCCCGGCCGCACGAGGAAGGTCGCCGGCAGCGCCGTCACCCGCCAGCGGCCGGACGTCTTGGAGTCGGGATCGAGCAGGATCGGGAACGTGAGCTTGAGATTTCTCGTGTACGGCTCCAGGAGCATCTTCGGCGCCCCGCGGTCCACCGAGACGCCGATCACGACCAGCCCGCGGTCGCGGTAGCCGCGCCACAACGCCTCGAGCATCGGCATCTCGAGGGTGCAGGGCTGGCACCAGGTGGCCCAGAAGTTCAGGACGACGAGCTTGTCGCGATGATCGGCCAGCGAGGCCAGGCCGCCGTCGAGCGTCGCGAGCGTGAAGGCCGGGGCGCGCTGGCCCTCGGTCAGCTCGGAGACGCCAGCCTTCTCGAACGGATCGAGGACCCGCGCGCCATCGGCGTGATGGCCCCCGTCCACGCCGGGGCGACGCACCGGCAGGACCCAGAGAACCGCCCCCAGCAGCACGACGGCGATGCCGGTGCGGACCAGCGACGCGCGCCGGCCCGCCGCGAAGACGCTGCTAGACGCCCAGCTTCTCATGCGTCACCGGGCTCTCCCGGAGCTCCCGCGACGAAGCCTCGAAAACGATCGAGCCCTTCTCCATGATGTAGCCACGGTCGCACACCGAGAGCGCGACCCGCGCGTTCTGCTCCACCAACAGCACGGTCACCCCCAGGCGCTTCAGCTCCGAGATCATGTCGCGGATCGACCGGATGAACGCGGGCGCGAGCCCCTGCGTGGGCTCGTCCATCAGGATGAGCCGCGCGCCGGCCATCATCACGCGCGCGATCGCGAGCATCTGCTGCTCGCCGCCCGACAGCGTCTTGCCGGGCTGGTCGATGCGCTCCTGGAGCCTTGGGAAATGGTGGAACACCTCGTCGAGCCGACGGCGCCTGAGCGCCGCCGACCGATCGGCGGCCGCCGAGAGGCCGAGCTCGAGATTCTCCCGGACGGTCAGCCCGAAGAAGATCCTCCGGTTCTCGGGGACGAGCCCCACGCCGAGCCGCGCGATCGCGTGCGGCGTCAGCCGCGTGAGGTCCGTGCCGTCGAACTCGATCGTGCCGCGGCGCGGCCGCAGGAATCCCATCGCCGTCTTCATCAGCGTGGTCTTGCCCATCCCGTTGCGGCCGAGCAGCGCCACCGCCTCGCCCGCCCGCACCTCGAGCGAGACGCCGAAGAGGATCGGTGTTGCGCCGTAGCCCGCGTGCACGTCGGCCATCCGGAGCATCGTCGCGCCTACTCCTCGGCCGGCCCCAGGTACGCTTCGATCACGCGCGGATCGCTCCGGATCTCCTCCGGGCGGCCCTCGGCGATCTTCTCGCCGAAGTGGAGGACCGCGATCCGGTCCGAGATGCCCATCACCACGGACATGTCGTGCTCGATCAGCAGCAGGGTGAGCCCTCGCGCCGACGCGATCTGCCTGATCAGGGCGGTCGCCGCCTTGGTCTCGCCCGGCGTCATGCCGGCGGTCGGCTCGTCGAGCAGCAAGAGCGTCGGCTCGGTCGCGAGCGCCAGACAGATCTCGAGATAGCGCTGCTCGCCGTGCGAGAGGTTCTCGGCGAGCTCGTCGCGCTTGTCGGTGAGGCCGAACGCCGTGAGGAGGTCCGTCACCGCGTCGCCGACGTCCGGCAGCCGCCACAGCGAGGGCAGCCGGCCGGACTCGCGCGCGCGCGACTGGGCGGCGACCCGCACGTTCTCGAAGACCGAGATCTCCGGGAAGATGTTGGTGATCTGGAAGGTCTTGGCGATGCCGAGGCGGTTGATCGCCTCGGGCGCCAGGCCGCTGATCTCCCGCCCGCCGAAGCGCACGCGGCCGGCGGTCGGCGCGTGGATGCCGGTGACCACGTTGAAGAGCGTCGACTTGCCGGCGCCGTTCGGCCCGATCACCGAGAAGACCTCGCCCTCGCGGACGGTGAGGCTCACCTCCGTGAGCGCGGCCAGCGCCCCGAAGCTCCGCGAGACCGCGTCGACCTCCAGGACTACGCCGTCGCGCGCCATTGCTTGAAGCCGAGCATCGCGCGGATGCCGAGGAGCCCCCGGGGCATGAACAGCACGATCACGATGAGGACGAGGCCGATCACCATGAAGTACCAGTCGACGTACGAGGAGACCTTCTCCTGGAGCAGGACGAAGAACGCGCCGCCGATCACGGGGCCGGCGAGCGTGCCGAGCCCGCCGATCATCACCATGATGATGAACTCCCCCGACACCGTCCACAGCATGAGGTCGGGCGTCGCGAACGCCGAGCGCCCGGGATAGAGCGCTCCGCCGATACCGGTGAGCAGGGCGGAGATCAGGCAGACGGCCATCTTGTAGCGCTGCACGTTGTAGCCGAGGAACCGCGCGCGGTCCTCGTTCTCGCG
This sequence comes from Candidatus Rokuibacteriota bacterium, assembly GCA_003221515.1. Taxonomy (GTDB): domain Bacteria; phylum Methylomirabilota; class Methylomirabilia; order Rokubacteriales; family CSP1-6; genus AR31. Next base: position 11,252 of record QHSI01000125.1, on the reverse strand, counting down.
GATCGCCACCAGCACCTTGCCGAAATGCGAGGCGACGAGCACGCGGCAGACCAGATAGGCGAGCGCCAGGTATGCCAGGACCACATAGTAGTTCCGCAGCGGCGTGTCGATCGCGAAGGCCGGCATCAGGCGCGGCGCCGGCACGCCCTGGATCCCGTCCGAGCCGCCGAACGTCTGCGTGTACCGGAAAAAGGTGTACACGACCTCGGCGAAGATCAGCGTGAGCAGCGCGAAGTAGATCCCGCGCCGCGCCGTGGCGAAGTAGCTCACCACCAGCGCGTAGAGGCCGACCACCAGCACGGCGGCCACCAGGCATGCCCAGAGCGAGAGCACGCCGCGCTCGAGGAGGATGGCGGTCGAGTAGGCGCCGAGCCCGAAGAACGCCGCGTGGCCGAACGAGACGAGTCCGGTGTAGCCGATGAGCAGGTCGAGGCTCATGGCGATGGCGCCGAACAGCAGCGCGTCGAACGCGAGCAGCAAGTAGAACTTGGACATGAACGGCAGCGCCGGGAGCAAGGCGACCAGCAGCCCCACGACCACGGCGCGCCAGGACAGGACCCTATTCAAGGACCCCCTCGCGGCCGAAGAAGCCCCGCGGCCGGACGATCAGCACGACGATCATGAGCGCGAAGATCGCGATCGCAACGCGCTGGGGGTTCATCCAGAGGGTCAGGAGCGACTGGGCGAGCCCGATGACGAGGGCGGCGACGACCGAGCCGCCCATCGAGCCCATGCCCCCGAGGATCACCACGATGAACGCGAGCAGGATCATCTCCACGCCCATCTGCGGATAGACGGTGAAGATCGGCGCCAGCAGCAAGCCGGCCAGCGCCGCCAGCGCGGCCGAGCCCGCGAAGGTCAGCGTGAAGACGCGCGGGACGTTGACGCCGAGACCGTCGAGCATCTCGGCGTCCTGCACCGCGGCCCGCACCAGGATGCCGGCCCGCGTCTTGGTGAAGAAGAGCCAGATCGCCAGCAGGAGGATCGACGAGGCGGCCAGCAGGAACAGCCGGTAGTTCGGGTACACCATGCCCAGGAGCGGCGTCGAGCCGGTGACCGGCGGCAGGATCCGACGCATGTCGCCGCCCCAGATCTGGCGGACCGCCTCGCGGAACACCAGCGCCAGGCCGAAGGTGAGGATGAGCCCGTAGAGCGGCTCGCGACGGTAGAGCGGCCGGAGCGTCGTCACTTCGGTCACCGCGCCGATCGCGCCGACCGCGAGCGGCGCCACGATCAGCGCCGTCCAGAACGAGTGGGTCACGCCGACGACGGCGATGCCCGCGTAGGCGCCCAGCATGTACAGCTCGCCGTGGGCGAAGTTCATCACGCCCAGCAGCCCGAAGATCACGGTGAGGCCCAGCGCCAGCAGCCCCAGCGCGGCCCCGAAGACGAGGCCATGCAGGAGCTGCGGCAGCAGGACCGCGACCAGATAGTCCAACTACTTCTTTTTGATCTCCCACGTGAACCCCTCGACGGGGTCCTTGCCGACCATCGCCTCGCCGATCGAGTCGCTGCCGGCGATGCGGGCGATCGGGAGGTTCTTGCCGCCCTTCACCTGGTAGAGGTGCATGTCCATCACGACCTGGTGGTCTTCCTTGCGGATGCACTGGCGGCCGATGTGGGTGTTGTCGACGCACATTCCCTCGTGCGCCTCCGCCACCTTGTCGGGATCGAAGGATTTGGCCTTCTCGACCGCCGCCGCCCAGAAGAGGACGGCGTCGTACGAGCCGGCCGCGATGTTGGCGTCGGTGCCGAACTTCTTCTTGAACCGCGCGTTGTACGCCTGCATGTTCGCGTCCGGGTTGTACGGCGAGAAGTGGTTCAGCTGCACGAACCCTTCCATCGGCTCGGCGATCGACGCCAGATCTTGTTGCAGCAGGAAGCAGTCGATGCCGGCCATCTTGTACTTCTTGGTCATCCCGAACGAGTGGAGCTGCGTCATCAGCCGCAGCGAATCGGTGCCGGCGAACGCCACGAACAGCACGTCGGGATTCGACTGGTTGATGGCCCCGAACCAGGGGCTGAAGTCCTTGGTGTCGAGCGGCGCGCCGGCGACGCCGACGACCTCGCCGCCGAGCTTCTCGAGCGCGGTCTTGAACTGGCGCCCGTCCGACTGCCCCATCGCGTAGTCGGTGTAGAAGATGTAGACCTTCTTGCCCATCTTGTCGACGATGTACTTGGCGAGCCCGTTCGCCTGCATGCGGGAGTCGGGCTGGTTCGAGAAGTAGTACTTGTGGAACTTCGTCGTCCGCATGAACTCGGCGCACGAGACCGAGTTCCAGTGGATCGTCTTGTGCTTCTTGGTGACGTCCATCACCGCCAGCGTGGCGCCGCTGGAGACCGCGCCGACCAGCAGCTTCACATCGTCCTGGAGGATGAGCTTCTCGGCCTTGCGCACCGCCGGCGCCGGCTTCGTCTCGTCGTCCTCGGAGACGACCTCGATCTTGTGGCCGAGCACCCCGCCCTTGGCGTTGAGCTCCTCGACCGCCATCTGGACGCCCCACGTCTGGTACTTGCCGTAGCCCTCGAACACGCCGACCTTGGAGCCGAGGTCGCCGATCTTGACGACCTTCGGCTGCGAGACGGCGGGCGCGCCCGCCCACACGAGCGCGGCGAGCGCGACGAGGACCGTGAATCCCCATGTCAGGCGCTTCATGAGTCCCTCCTTGCTTGCGTTGACGACGCTTCGACCAGGGTCGACAGGATGTCTGCGATTCGCTGGAATGGCTGCCGCAGCCGGCCCGGATCGAGGGGGGCGGCGGCGGCGGTCGGCTTCACGTACGTGTCCGCCTCGTCGAAGGCGAGGCGGAGGGCGACCGACGTCTTGTTGTCGCGGACGGAGACCGCGAAGTCCACCAGGTTGTAGTAGCGCCAGATCGCCTCGAGGAACTTGCGGCCGGTGGCCGCGCGGACCTCGGCGGTGGCGGCGCCATCGGCGAGGTGGCGATCGGCCTCGCGCGCCAGGTCGCGCGCCAGCGCGGCGAAGAAGAGCATGAGCCGGCGCTCGACCTCCGCGCCGTCGCCGGCCTTGAGCGCGGCGCGCGTGCCCTCCTCGAGGCCGGCCGGCAGCGTGGCGGCGTGGGCGCGCATCTCGGCGCGCAGCGCGCCGGTCTCGAACAGCTGCAGCGCCACGTCGAACTTCTTCGCTTGCACCGAGAACTTGACCTGCTTGAAGTTCGTGGTGATGGCGTTGTCTTTGGGCACGTAGGCGCCGACGTGGTGCGCGGCGACCGGGCTCGCCACCGCGGTGACGATGACGGCGAGCAGCGCGGCGGACGTCAGCGGGGGCTTGGCGCGTCTCATACGGAGTAGCCGACAGGATAGCCCGCCCCGCCCGTCGTGAGAAGGGCGATGATCCAAGCCCGCGGCCGCTAGATCATCGCGGGTGTAACGCTGATCCGGGCCGATCAGATCGAGGAGCTGCGGAGCGCCGCGCGAGCTCTCGACTGAGCGCCCTCGTCAGGGGCGCCATATCCGCCAGGCGACCAGGGCCGCGAGCCACCAGAGAGCGACGATCGCCGCGGAACCGAACGGAATCCACACGAGCCACTCCGCGATCGTCTTAGCGCGCTCGAGCCCCTGCGAGGGGATCAACGCGCTCCACACGAGATAGCCGACGGGATAGCCCGCGCCGCCGATCGTGAGCAAGCCAACGATCGCCCGGCGTGCCGCCCCCGGGCCGGCGAGCGTCGCCGCGACGGTGGCGGTGGCGATGACGACCAGCCCCATGCCCTCGGCGTGCATGTGGAAGAGGCGCAGCCCGGCGTCGAACTTCACGAGCGCTTCGTCGAGGATGCGCTCGTCCACGTCCCGGACGCCGACCAGGCCGTGGATCGTGGGGTGGGTCAGCATCGCACCGCGGGCCCACCGCGCCAACTCGAGCTTGAAGCGCGCCATCGACGCGCCCGCGACCTCGGCGCACACGATCGACAGCACGCCGACCAGCAGCACCCACCGAGGCGGCATCCGCCACGTGAGTGGGTCGGGGGCGGTCATGCGCGCCGGCGCGCCAGGCCGAGGACCAGCCCGAGGAGCCCGGCGATCGCCGCCAGCCCGAGCGGGGTCAAGATCGAGCGCTCGGCGAGCTCGACGCCGGTGTCGCGCCCGACTTCGAGCACGGCAGCGCCGTACGCGAGATAGCCGAGCGGGAAGAGGCCGCCCAGGGTGAGCAGCACGTAGAGCGCGCCTCGCATCGTCCGCCCGGGCACTGCGGATGCCACCAGCGTGCTCGCGAAGAACAGGACGAGCCCGAGGCCTTCGGCGTGGAGGTGGAAGAACGAGAGGCCGGCCTCGGCGGTGAAGATCGCGCGGTCGCGCACGTCGTCGTCGTACTCGGCGGAGCCCGAGAGGCCGTGCACCCCCGCGTTGGCGGCGACGCGGGCGGCGGCGTACCGCTCGATCTGCGGCCTGAGGCGCGACATCGCCGCGCCCGCGGTCTCGCCGAGCGCGATCACGACGACAGCGATGAGCACGACGACGAGGGGCGGGCGTCTCACGGGGCCGGACATTATCACCGGGGCCCTCGGTTTGTCATTATTCGCCGCCTGTGGCAAGGTTGGCGGGCCTATGCGGAGTGGGGACGCGTACGTCGCGAGCCTTCGAGACGGACGCACGGTGTTCCTCGACGGCGAGCGGGTCGACGATGTCACCAAGCATCCGGCGTTCATCGAGCCGATCCGCCGCGTCGCCGAGATCTACGACCGTGCCAAGGCGGCCGAGCACGACCCCGCGCTGACCTACGCCGATCCCATCACCGGCGCGCGGCACTCCAACATGTGGCTACCGCCACGATCGGCCGACGACCTCGGCGCGCGGCGGCGCATCCATCGCTTCTGGGCCGAGCCCTCGTTCGGGCTCATGGGCCGGACGCCCGACCACGTCGCGTGCGTGCTCACGGCCTTTGCCGCCTGGCGGCATCTCTTCGACCGCGGCGGCGCGCGCTTCGGCGACAACGTCGTGCGCTTCTACGAGCGCGCCCGCGACGAAGACCTGTACGTGGCGTACGCGATCGTGCCGCCGCAGGTCGACCGCGCGAGCCCCGCCCACCGCCACCCGGAGCCGTTCCTCCATCCGGGCGTCGTCCGCGAGACCGGCGCCGGCATCGTCGTCCGCGGATCCCACGCGATCGCGACGTCGGCGACGATGGCCGACTGGCTCTTCGTGTCCTACATCACGCCGCTGGTCCCGGGCGACGAGGACTACGCGATCTCGCTCGTGATGCCGATGAACGCCGAGGGGCTCCGCCTCTACCCGCGGCGCCCCTACGCGACGACCGCGACCAGCGTCTACGACTATCCGCTCTCGTCGCGCTTCGACGAGGTCGACACGACCGTCGTCTTCAACGACGTCCTCGTGCCGTGGGAGCACGTGTTCATCTACCGGGACGTGGATCTGGTCAACGCGCAGTTCCACGACTCGCCCTCCCACACCACGGCGAACTTCCAGTCACTCGTCCGGTTCGGCGTGAAGCTCGAGTTCATGGCCGGCCTGGCGATGCGCCTGGCCGAGATCCAGGGCGCGACCGGCGACCCGAGCGTCCAGGCGACCCTCGGCGGTGAGATCGGGGCGTTGTGCGCCGCGTTCGACGCGCTGGTGAAGGCCGCGGAGCGCTTCCCACTGATCACGTCGGGCGTGGCGCGGCCGCACCCGCAGTACGTCTACGCGGGCATGGGACTCCAGCGGACGCTGATCGTGGACATGATGCGCACGCTGCGCGAGCTGGCGGGCGGCGCCTTCCAGGCAGTCCCGTCGTCCGACAGCGCGTTCACCAGCCCCGAGACGCGGGCCGACACCGAGCGCTACTACCAGTCGGCGGCCGCCGGCGCCCGCGAGCGGATCAAGCTCGTGAAGCTCGTGTGGGACTTCGTCGGCACCGAGTTCGGCGGGCGGCAGCTCCAGTACGAGATGTTCTACTCCGCGTCGCAGCCCGTGGTGAATCGCCGTATGTTCAAATCCTACGACTGGGCCGCCGCGACCGCTATCGTCGACCGTTGTCTCGGCGAATACTAGCTCATGCGCTCACGGCGTGGTGGCGGGAGGGGCGAGCGGGTGCGGACGGGGTCGAGACGACCACGCGGCACGCGTGCGCTGCTCCTAGGCGGCTGGGCTCCATCCGGGCGCGCTGCGTCCGTCGCCGCTTGCCGGGAACGGGTCCCTTCGACCCCGTCCGCACCCGCTCGCCCCTCCCGTCCGCCCGTCGTGGTGCGTGCAATCCTGTCGGGCATGGAGCGCTGATGGCGACGCTCGGGCTCACGAACATAGGAGCTTTGGCTACGGGAATGCTCGCGGCTCCGAGGGCGGAGGCCGAGGCCATTCTCGTTCAGGATGGACGGATCGCTGCGATCGGGGCCGCCTCTCGCGTCGGGGCGGGGAGCGCGGACGTCGTCGTGGATTGTCAGGGGACGACGGTCATTCCGGGACTCATCGACTCGCACTGTCATGTGGTGCTCGGGGATTACACGCCGCGGCAGAAGACCGTGGACTTCCTCGATTCGTACGTGCACGGCGGCATCACGTCGGTGGTGTCGGCGGGCGAGGGCGTGCACGCGCCGGGCCGGCCGCACGATCCGGCGGCCGCCAAGGCCATCGCGATCGCGGCCGCGAAGTGCTTCGAGCACTTTCATCCCAACGGGATGAAGGTCGTCGCGGGCTCCGTGGTGCTCGAGCCCGGCCTCACCGACGACGACTTCGCCGAGATGGCGCGGCACGGCGTGCGCCACGCGAAGTACGGCTTCGGCGGCTACGCGCAGCCGCGGGACGGCGAGCCCGAGGTGCGCCGCGCCCAGATGCACGGTCTCTGCGTCATGTCCCACAGCGGCGGCACGTCGATTCCGGGCTCGAGCCCGATCAGCCACGACGTCCTGCTGCACCTGCGACCCGACGTCTGCGGCCACGTGAACGGCGGCACGACGTCGCTCGACGAGGTCGGGATCGACCGGATCATCGCGGAGACCGGCATGGCGCTCCAGGTCGTCCAGGCGGGCAATCTCCGCTCGGCGCTCTACATCGTGAAGCACGCGCGGGAAGCGGGCGCCCTGGCGCGCGTGTGCGTCGCCAGCGACACGCCGACGGGCACGGGCGTGATACCCATGGGCGTCATGAAGAGCGTGTGCGAGCTCGCGTCGCTCGGCGACCTCCCGCCGGAGGTCGTCATCGCGCTGGCCACGGGCAACAACACGCACGCCTTCCGTCTGGCCGCCGGAACCGGGACGATCGCGCTGGGCGCGCCGGCCGATCTGGTCGTGTGCGACGCGCCGTCCGCGTCGCTGGCCGGGGACGCGCTCACGGCCATCGCCCGCGGCGACATCCCCGGGATCTCCTGCGTCGTCATCGACGGCCAGGTCAGGGTAGGGCGGAGCCGCAACACGCCGCTGGCCAAGCGTCTGGCGTCATTCCGAGGAATCTCAGTCGCCGGCGTCGCGCACTAGCCCGATACGCTACAATCGGTCGACGGCGCCCACACAGGCCTATCGATCACGAGCCCAGACGGCTTGACCACGCCAGGAGAAGCTCCGTGAAAATATATCGCGCTGGGGACGCGTTGCCCGGCGCTCTGGCCGGAGAGACTGTCGCCGTGCTGGGGTATGGCAACCTGGGGCGAAGCGCTGCGCTCAATCTCCGCGACTCGGGCGTCAAAGTTCGGATCGGCAACCGAGACGACGAGTACGCGGACCAGGCGAGAGCCGACGGTTTCGAGGTGGTCCCGCTCGCTACCGCGGCCGGCGCCGACATCGTCTTCGTGCTCCTGCCCGACGAAGTGATCCCGGAAGTCTTTGCCCGTGACGTCACCCCCGAGCTGAGGCCCGGCAGCGCCGTCGCCTTCGGGTCGGGCTACAGCGTGGCTTTCGGTCTCGTCCACCCGCCGGAGACGGTGGACGTCCTTCTCGTGGCTCCCCGCATGGCCGGCACCGCGGCACGGACGCGCTATCTGGCGGGCCGAGGCTTCTGGGCCTGCGTCGGCGTCGAAGCCGACCGGAGCGGGCGCGCTCACCGACGCATGCTCGGGCTGGCCGACGCCCTCGGCGCGCTTCGCGCGGCCGCGCTCGAGATGACCGCCGCGATGGAATCGGCGCTCGACCTGTTCGTGGAGCAGACGATCGGGCCGCTTCTCGGGACGGCGCTGATGATCGCCTTCGACGTCGGCCGCGAGGCGGGCATCCCGCCCGAGGCCCTGGTGATGGAGATGTACATGTCGGGCGAGATGGAAACGGTCTTCGCGGGTTTCAGGACGGCGGGGTTCCTCCGGGCCTCCGAGGACCACGGCCCGACCGCGATCTTCGGAGGGATCACGCGGGCCATCGAGATCGATCGCGAGGAATTGTCGGTACGGTTCCGCCGGGTGCTCGACGACATCCGGAGTGGAGCGTTTGCCGAGCGGTTCCAGGCCGAGGCTCGAGCCGGCTACCCGCTGCTCAACATGGCCCAGGGGCTGTTGCGCGGCGCCTCGCACATCACGGAAGCCGAGGCGCGGCTCCGGTGTGCGGCGGGCCTCCCGGACCCGCCGGCCGATCGGGTCTGAGCTGCTCGCATCCTGGGGGCAATTCGTCTATCGACGTCGCTGGATCGTCCTCGTCCTGTGCGTGCTCTCCTCGGGCATCTCCCTCTGGTTGATGCGCGGCGGAGGACGATTCGACAGCACGCTCGTGCCGCGCGAGACCGAATCGGGCCAGGCGCTGCACCTGATGCAGCGCGATCTACCCGCGCGCCCCCTGGTCTTCCACCTGATCTTCCAACACCCGACGCTTCCCGTTTCGCACCCAACGGTCCAGGCCGAGATCTCGAGAACCCTTGCGCCGTTGCGCGATCATCCGCGGGTCGCGGCCGTACGCACGGCGTGGGACACCGCTTCCATCGACCGCGAGCGGGTTTCGCGGGATCAGCGCTTCACCCGGGTGTCCGTCGAGCTGCGTGGCTATACGTCGGCGGTGGAGTCGATGGTGTTCGCGGCCGAGGGCGGCGAAGCCTATGCCGAGCTCCGGCCGCTGGTGCGCTCCGACGTGCTGGCCGTGGTCGCACAGGGCGCGCTCGCTCTCCACCACGACTTCACGGAAACCACCCGCCGTGACGTGTGGCGGGCCGAGATGGTGATCCTGCCGGTGGTCCCGGTGCTGCTGCTCCTGGCGTTTCGCTCCGCGATGGCCGCGGCGCTGCCCTTCGGCGTCGGGCTGCTGGCCGTGGCCGGAGGGCTCGCGGGCACCATGCTGCTCTCCCGGATCAGCTCCGTCTCCATCTTCGCCACCAACGTCGTGACCATGGTCGGGCTGGCCGTGGCCGTCGACTACTCGCTGTTCATCGTGAGCCGCTTCCGCGAAGAGATCCGCCACCGCTCCGTGGCCGATGCTTTGGGACGGACGCTGGAGACGGCGGGCGTCTCCATCTTCTTCTCCGGCCTCACGGTGGCTCTGGGGCTGCTCGGTCTTTACTCGCTCGGGCTCGGGAACCTCGGGTCCATCGGCCTTTGCGGCACGCTCGTGGTCTCCTTCGCCGTGCTCTACAGCCTGACGTTCCTACCGGCGTTGCTGGCGGTGCTGGGCTCCCGTGTGGATGCGTGGCCGGTGTTCCGGCCGGCCCGGAACAGGCCGGCGAGGGGCTTCTGGAGACGGCTGACGGTGGTCGTCATGGCCCATCCGTGGAAGGTCCTGCTCCCCGTGGTCACGGTCCTCGTGCTGCTGGGCGCTCCGTTCACGCGGATCCGTCTCGGCGCGACCGACGTCGGCATGTTGCCGCCCGGCGCCGAGGCTCGACGGGGCGAGGAGATCGTGCGCAATGAGTTCCCCGGACAGGAGACGAACCGTATCGCCGTGGTTCTCGACTACGGCGACCGCTCGCCGCTCACGGCACCGCAGATCGAGCGTCTCTACGACTACAGCCGGCGCCTCGCTCGCGAGCCCGGTGTGAGTCGTGTAGACAGCTTCGTGACCCTCGACCCCGCGATCACGCTAGGGCAGTACCAGATGCTGGCCGTCATGCCCGCGTCCGCGCCGCCGATGATCCAGGGCGCGCTCATGCAGACGATCGGCCGGCACATCGCGATCCTGGTCCTGCACACGCCGGACGCCGCGGGGAGCGACGCGGCGCACGCGCTCGTTCGTCGGATCCGCGCCGCGCGCACGGTGGGGGACGCGCGCGTGCTGGTCACCGGCCACACCGCGTTCGATCTGGACTTCACCGGGTTGGTGCGCGACCATGCGCCGGCCGCGGTCGCGATCATCGTGGCCGCGACCTGCCTCGTTCTGTTCGTGCTCCTCGGCTCGTTCCTGCTCCCCCTCAAGGCGGTGATCATGAACTTTCTGTCGATCAGCGCGTCATACGGCGCGCTGGTCTGGATTTTCCAGGATGGGCACCTGGCCCGTTGGCTCGACTTCACGCCCGGCCCGATCGAGAGCGGCACCCCGCTGATCATGTTCTGCGTGACGTTCGGTCTCTCGATGGACTACGGCGTGCTGCTCCTCTCGCGCATCCGCGAGGAGTACCAGGAGCGAGGCGACAACGCGCTGGCCGTCGCCGTGGGCCTCGAGCGCACCGGCCGCCTCATCACGGCCGCGGCCGCCATCATGGCGGCGGTCTTCTTCGGCTTCGCGATGGCCGATCTGGTGGTGATCAAGGCCATCGGGATCGGCATGGGGATCGCCGTGGTCGTGGACGCCACGATCGTGCGCATGCTCCTGGTGCCGGCGACGATGCGGTTGCTCGGTCGCTGGAACTGGTGGGCGCCGGCGCCCATCGCCCGCTGGCACGCGCGCATCGTCCGGTGACCGATCCCCTTCGCGACCTGCGCGACCGTCTGGGCCCCCGCGATTCCTATTGACAGCATGTTAGATATAATTTATATACTAAGACTTCCAGCGTGACTCTTGCTGCAAGGGCATCAGGAGGCGGCTCGGCGGCGATGGGCGCCGGCGTAGAGTCGGAATGGTTTCACAGCGGGGATCGTCCAGGAGGGCACGTCGATGAAGGCGGAGACGACAGCGAAGGTGAAGTATGGAAGTTGGGGCCTGATTTGCGGGGCGATCATCGCGATGATCACCGGCTTTGCGTGGGGTGGCTGGACAACCGCCGGCACCACCCAAACGATGACCAAAGACGCGGTCGTGGCGAGTCAGGCGGCGATCTGCGTCGCCCAGTTCATGAAACAACCGAAGCACGAAACGAAACTCAAAGAGCTCGAGGCCGTGAGCAGCTGGCAGAGAGCCGAAGCCATCGAAAAAGGTGGCTGGGACAAGATGCCCGGGCAAGACAAGGCCGGAGATACC
>QHSI01000167.1 GCA_003221515.1 Candidatus Rokuibacteriota bacterium | reverse complement strand
TCGGGATGAGCAGAACTGCGAGCAGCGGGGGGAGAATCCTAATTGGTCACGGCCTCGAAGACAAACATCTTCGATGCGGGCCGGCCCTTGTCTTGTTCCGCCGGTGCGTACAGGCGGTGGGTCCGCGGGTCGACCGCGAGGCTGTGAATCTTCGGCTCCACCGGGAAGTCCTGCAGCTTTCGGAAATGGGCCGGATCGTCCATCTGAAATACGGAGATTGCACCACTCGAGCACGCCACATAGATGCGGCCGAGCCCGGGATCGAACATCACGACGTCCGCGCCCTTGGCCATCGGCAGGTGGGCGATCGCCTGACGGGTGTCGAGGTCGAACACCGTGAGAGTGTCGTTGCCCTCGCACGACAGGAATGCGCGATGGTGCTCGGGGTCGATCGCCATGCCGTGATTGCCGCGGCATCCCTGGACAGGATGCCGACCCACCACCGCATCCGTGGCCGGATCGATCACCGCGAGAATATTCTGGTCTTGAAGGTTGACATAAACCTTGCGCGCGATAGGGTCGTACTGCGGCACACCCGTTTCGCTGTCAAAGCGCAGCACCTTCACGATCGTGTCGGTTCGGACGTCGATGATGCTCTCCGCCTTGGCGCGCTCATTCGACACGTACGCTTTGTGAAATGGTGCGGCGTAGGCGATGCCGTCGGGCTTGGCTTCCGTCGGAAGCCTCTTGACGATTGCCATGCGAGCGACATCGATGACGCCGATCTTGTTCTCGCCCCAGTTCGCCGTGTAGATCTTCTTGCCCTCGGCGATGTACGCGACGCCTTCGATGCCGGGCACATCGGGGATGGCCTTGACCACCGCGTTCGCCCGAAGATCGACCACATGCAAGAGTCCTGCGCCGAGATGAGCGGACAACAGGTAGTTGTCATCCTCGCCGATGGTCAGATAGTCGAAGCGCTGGCCTGGCGGTCCCGGAAGCTCGAACTCGACAATCTGCCGCAACGAAGGACGGTCTGCAGCCGGCTGCGCGCCGCTGCGACCTGACTGCATCCACAGACCAGCCCCGATCGCTGCCACGAGCGTCATGACTAGGGCATACGGCGGCATCCGACGAGACCCGGGCCACTTCATGCGTCCCTCCTCTACTTGCGGCTGTTCGTCTGGTCCAGTGCGGCCTTGAGGGCCTGCGCCAGCTTGACCGGGTCGTCGTTGCCCCAGAAGTGCATGTAGAAGAGCCGCGGTGTATCCATGAGACCGTGGTTATGCAGCGCCGTCACGTCGATGCCGTGTTGCCGGAGGGTCCGGGCTACAGCGTTCACCTCCTTGTCGAGGAGCACAAAGTCCCCGGTGATGGCTGCCTTGCCATCCGTGGTCGGCTGAAAGTTCATCACCGTTACCACTCCCATGGCGGGCAGCAATGGCTGCCCCATCTCGGTGATCGATTCGGCGCGGGGCGCCGTCACCTGGAAGACGCCGGCTCCGACGTCCCGGCCCTGGCGGCCGAGGGCTTGCTCGATTTGCTTTGTGTCGAGTCCAGGGCCTTGGGTTTTTTTCGCCGGAGGTGGTCCGCCGGTCCCCAACGGAGTGGCGCTGGCGGACAGCGCCTGCCGCAGCGCTTTCGCCATCTGCACGGCGTCCCCGTGCCCCGTGTAGTGCATGTACATCACGTGTGGCGACATCTCGTTGAGATGGTTATGCACGGCGGTGACCTCGAGACCACCGCTCAGGAGGCCGGACATGACGGCCGGCACCTCCTGATCGAGGAGGACGAGGTCGCCCATGACCATGGCGCGATCCCCCACCTGCTTGAACGCCGCGTACGATCCGAGCGCGAACCCGGCCTTGACCGGGACACCCTTCACGGCGACCGTGAGATCAGTTCGCGGTATGCCGATGCGGAAGACGTCGCCCGCCTGGAGCTGGCCCGACTTGCCCAGTGCCTGCTCCACCATCTTCCAGTCGGGATCGGCGCCGCGCGCCGTGACCGGCGCGGCAACGATCGCGACCAGCCCGAGAAAAACAATCGTGCGCTTCAACGCCTGGGATTCCATGGGGCCGTTCCTCCCTTTCATCGCGCGTGCGCCTGATGGAGCTTCAACGCCTGGGATTTCATGGGAACGTTCCTCCCTTTCATCGCGCGTGCGCTTGATGGAGCCGGGCCACGTTCGTCCAGTTGATGCCACCCATCGCCTTGCCCATGGCGACGAACTCGGTCCGCCACCGGTCAACGCTCCCGAAGTCGCGCGCGAGGGCCTCGCGCAACGCGCGATCGGCCTCGCCCTCCGCGCCGAGGCCGTCGAAGTACAACTCGTGGAGGATCATCGAATTCATCGCAATGAGCTCTTCGCGCTTGAGCCCGTTGATCACGAACACGGGCGCCTTCGCGAAGTCGAGTTCGGCGACCTGCGTCGCGATGGCGTTGAGGCGCCTCACGGCACCGCTGTAGTTGTTCTCCCAGTGGCTGACGATCAACTTCTCGGACAACCCGTTGAGTTTCTTCGGGTCGCAGTTCAATGGCTTGATGGCATATGTCATGTTCAGCTCTCTCTCTATCAACGGCCGCCCGTGACGCCGCGGATGGTGAGGTCATCGAAGGCCGTGATGGAATCGGCCTTCGTCCACAGGCCGACGCGGCCGGACTTGAACCGGGGGTCACGGTGGTCGAGGTACAGCGTGCCGTTGAGCCACGCCTGTATGTGATCGCCAACAGCCACGACCCGGACCGTATGCCACTGCCCGAGCGCCGGGGGCTTCACGCTGGCGGTCGCGAGCTGACGGCGGCCCCGGTCGTAGTAGTAGAGCCGGAAATTGTCCTCGAGCGCGTTCGCCCTCACGACGTAGTACTTGCCGTCGGTGAAGCGCAACACGATACCGCCGGAGGCGTCTTCCCGTCCGGAGATCGGCTTGAACTTCAGCGACACGTCGACATCGGTATACGGGCCCGGCGGCGCGACGATGACATTGAATTCGTTCCTCGCTGCTCGCTGGACGAGCACCTTTTTGCCGCTCGGCGCGCCGGCCATCTCTTCCACCGCCCACTGGCCGTCCACCGTCGTCCAGCCTTCGATCCCTTTCGCCTCGAAGTCGAACTTGTCAGTGGGCACGTTGTCTGGGAGATTCATCGATGCGTTCTCCGCCAGCGCGCGTGCCTTCAATCGAGCTTCTCGGAAATCGTCTTCCACTCCGTGCCCTTGATTAGCGTGACGTCGGCGACCGGATGGCCGTCCTTCAGAGTTGGCATGACGCTGACCGCGCGGTAGCCCTTGTTCTCCTTCACCGCCTCCGACGCTGCGGTGTCGAGGGAGCGCTTGGCCTTCGCCATGGCCTCGCTCCGCGCCTTGGCCGCCGTCAGGTCAGCGTCATGCGTGATTGGCGCCGCCTTGGCAACCTTTCCGCTCTTGTGATCGACAATCACCTCGGAAAAGTTGTCGCCCTTCATTGTGTAGACGGAGAGCTGGAGCTTGCCCTCTTCCATCTCGTACTTTGCCGAGATGGGCTTGCCTTCCTTGGCGCTCGCCGCCAGTCCGCGCTGCAGCGAGATCTTCGCGTCTTTCATCCCCTTCGCCAGGTCGGCGTGCTCCTTGTCGCCATAGTTCTGGGCCCGTCCCATGGACACGGCCAAGAACCACGGCACGAGGAACACCAGCGCGATCGTCATCTTTCTCATTGTTTCTTCTCCGGGGTTACGACGTGATAGATGTGCTACGTCTTCTGCTTCAACACCGTGTAGAGCCCATCGAAGATCGCCATTCCGCGCTCGAGCAGCTCGTGATCGTCCGGCGTGGCCTCGACGAGGCCGTTGATCGCCAGGTCCACGCCCGGGGCCTCGTTACGGGTGAACTTGCCGTCGTGCAGGTCCGCCTCGTGCACGATCTCGGCAATCGCCGTGACCCGTCGATCCTTGACGCCGAACCGCTTGGCGAGGGTCTCGAACGTGCAGTCCTCGCCGTGATGGCCGAAGTCCGCACCGAGAACATCGAACGGGATCCCCTTGCGGGCGGCGTCGGCCGCGTCGGCAAAGGCAAACTTCGCCTCCACATCGCAGAAGCGCCTGATGAGCCAGGCGGAGGCGATGCGGTCGATGTGGGGTCGCGGCCGCGTGACCCAGGTGCTGCCGCGGGGCGGCAGTGCCGTTCGGTGACGCCCCCTCGCCGCGCGGGGACGCGTCTCCGCGGCGCGCAGCCGCTTGGCAGTCGTCTCCCAGAGACTGCGGGCGCGCGCTCCAGTCGGCGCCTTCAGGTAATCGATGGACTGAATCCGATCCAGCTCACGCTTCAGACCGTCGAGCTTGCCACGGAGCTGCGGGATCGATCGGCGGTGATTCGCCTGATAGCGATCGAGGTGCCGGAGGATGTCGCGGCAGCCCTGCACTACCGCCTGGTACTCGACCGCCCGGGCTTTGTGGAAAAGGCCGGCGATCTCTTCGTCGGTCATCGGTTCGATCCGATCGATGCGCAGCAACGTCGCCTCGCCGCGGAACGATTGAATCTCTTGCACGAGCCACTGGAACAACTCGGTGGTCTCCGGAGTTTCGGGCAGGATCCAGCCGGCGCTCCGCAGCCGGACGGCGCCCATCCGCTGGAGCTTGCGCCAGACGCCGACGCGGTGCCGGGTGGGCGTCCGCGGAAGGCTGGTGAGCAGCGTCAGCCAGCGCATGCACCTCACCGTAACGCTTGCTACACAGACCGTCAAGGATTACACTCCAGCGGATCCGGGAGGTTCGGGGATGGAAACGGAGAAGACAACGGAACGCGTGCCGATCCGCGAGCTCGTCCGTTATTACTTGCGCCTCGGCGTCCTTGGCTTCGGCGGTCCGGTCGCGCTCGTGGGCCAGATGGAGCGCGAGCTGGTGGGCGACAAGAAGTGGCTCAGCAAGGAGGAGATGCGCGAGGGCATCGCCGTCTGCCAGTCGCTGCCGGGTCCGCTCGCGATCCAGGTCGGCATCTGGATCTCGTACATTCGGGGAGGCTTCTGGGGCGCCTGGGCCGGAGGATGGGCGTTCATCCTGCCGAACTTCGTCATCGTCTCGGCCATGGGCGCGCTCTACGTGCACTTCGGCGGGCTGCCATGGGTCACCGCGATCTTCTACGGCGTGAGTCCGGCCGTGATCGCGTTGATCCTGCACTCCTGCTACCGGCTCACCAAGCTCGGGATGAAGGACTGGCTGGAATGGGGGCTCGCGGCCGCGGCGTTCGCCATCACCGTCGCGGTGCAAGCCGAGGTGGCCCTGGTCTTCATCGGCTGCGGCATCGTGGGCGTCATCTACTACGGCTTCATCGTTCGCGCGCGCGCGAGCGTGGCCACCACGCGATCGGTCCTGCTCGGCGTGCCATTCGTGGCGGC
>QHSI01000166.1 GCA_003221515.1 Candidatus Rokuibacteriota bacterium | reverse complement strand
TCGGCAAGCTGCTCGCCTTCTTCCTGAAGGCCGGCTCGCTCACCTTCGGGAGCGGGCTCGTCATCGTGCCGTTCCTCGAGAAGGGCCTCGTCCAGCAGACGGGCTGGCTCAGCGAGCGAGAATTCCTCGTCGCCGTCGCGATGGGCATGATCAGTCCCGGACCCGTCGTGATCACCGCGACCTTCGTCGGCTACCTCGTCGCCGCCCGTCTCCACGGCTCTCTCCTCGA
>QHSI01000165.1 GCA_003221515.1 Candidatus Rokuibacteriota bacterium | reverse complement strand
TGTGGGGGCGGCGGCTGTCCTCGACGCTCGACGATGGGTGGGGAAGCCGCGGATGGCGAGGACGGCGGCGGCATGGGCGCCGTCGCAGGTGGCGGCGATCTACGTGCAGTCGGCTGCTGCTTCTCGGCGATCAGAGTGCATGCCGCCGCCGCGGTCACTAGTCCGACGCCGAGAATACCCAACATGATCCGATCCGCGTTCGTCGAGATCGTGGCCGGTCACCTCCGTCCGCTTCCAATAAGCGGACTGCGATCATGTTCTTCCGCTACACAGCCGTCAAGATGAAACCCGCGTCACAACGAGACATATCCGGAAGCCTCGTCCCCTTCCGTGGTTCCGCTGGCCAACCCTTGCCGCGATCGGCTATACTGCGTGCGTGCCGAATACGGAACGCGGTTCTGATAACCGAACGCGGCGTCAGGCCGCTGGCCGCGAGCGCGCGCGGCGCGGGGGCACGGACGGGGCGCACCGCGCGGCGAACCGTCTCGTGGACATCCTCGAGTTGCTCGCGGCCAGTCGCGACGGCCTCGCCCTCCGCGAGGTGAGCAGGCACCTCCGGGCGCCGAAGAGCAGCCTGCTCCCTCTCCTGAGGGCGCTGACCGCGCGCGGGTACCTGGCGCAAGGACGCGCACTCGAGTACCGGCTCGGCCCGGGCGCGCTCGATCTCGGGGCGGCCGCGCCGGCGCACCGGGAGCTGGTCGAGGTGGCGCGGCCGGCGGTCGTCGATCTCATGCGGCGCACAGGGGAGACGGTGTTCCTCGGCACGCTCTGCAGCGACCGCGCGTCCATCGTCTACGTCGACAAGGTCGAGAGCGACCATGTGATCCGGTACGCGGGCGGGGTCGGTGATCGCCGCCCGCTCCACGCGACCTCCAGCGGCAAGGTCATCCTCGCCTTTCTCTCTCCGGATGAGCGCGAGCAAGTGTTGCGGTCGCTCTCGCTCGCTCGCCACACGGAGCGAACGGTGACGAGCCTGCCCGCGCTCCGTGCCTCGCTCGAGGAAATCCGGCGGGCCGGCGTCTGCGTGACCACCGACGAGCTCGTGCCGGGTGCTTCCGGGATCGCGGCGCCGGTCTTCGACCGCTACGGCCGCGTCGCGGGCGCCTGCGCGATCGGTGGGCCCACGGACCGGGTTGGCCCCCGGATCCGCGCGCTCGCCACCGAGGTGGCGGCTACCGCGCGGACCCTCTCGGCGCGGCTCGGACACCGCCGGCCCGACGGGAAAGAAGGCGGCGCGAGGACGGCACCGTGAGCGACACCGACACCGGGGACGCCTTTCGGCGGGTCGGCACCGGGCGCCGGCGCCGGCGCGCCATCGCCCTCGCCCTTCTCGCCGTCGTCGTGGTGGTCATCGGCGCGTACGGCGTCCGGGTCTGGCGCTACTGGGACCGCCATATCTCGACCGACGACGCGTTCGTCGAGGCCCACATCTCGCCGGTGAGCGCACGGGTGCGCGGCACCGTGGTGGAGGTGCTCGCGCGCGACAACGAGGAGGTGCCGGCGGGGGCCGCGCTCGTGCGCCTGGACCCGCGCGATCTCGAGATGAAAGCCCACCAGGCCCGGGCCGCGCTGGCCACGGCGGCCAGCAACCTCCGGACGGCCGCCGCGGGCGTGCCCATGACGGATGAGTCCACCCGGAGTCAGGTCGCCCTCGCCGAGGCGACGGCGGCGGGCGCGGCGCTCGGCATCGACGGCGTGCGGCGCGTGATCGACGAGCGTCGCAGCCGACTCCTGGCGCGCCGGGCGGCCGTGCAGGCGGCGACGGCCGACGTCGCCGCGCGCCAGGCGGACTTCGATCGAGCGGGCCTCGATCGCGGACGGATGCAGGAGCTGCTCGGCCGCGAGCTGGTTTCTCGTCAGGAGTTCGACCACGCCGACAGCGCGTTCAGGATGGCCGGCGCGGCCCTCGAAGCGGCCCGGCGACGCCTCGACGGGGCGCGCGCCGAGGTGGCGCAGGCCGAAGCCGAGCTGGCCAGTCAGGAGGTGGCGCTGGCGCAAGCGGGCCGGCAGCGCGAGGCGGCCGAGGCGGGGCTCGGGGACGCCCGGAGCCGCCGGGGTGAGGTGACGATTCGCAGCGCCGAGGCGGCCAGCGCGCAAGCGAAGATGGCCGAGGCGCGCGCCACCCTGCAGGAGGCCGAGCTCAACCTCGAGTACGCGACGATCCTCGCGCCGGTCGCCGGCCGCGTGACGCGGCGCACAGTGGAGGTGGGCCAGGTCGTGCAGCCGGGCCAGCCTCTGCTCGCCCTCGTCGACGCCGGCCAGGTCTGGGTGATCGCGAACTACAAGGAGACGCAGCTCACCCACGTGCGCCCGGGCCAGCGCGCGGCGATCTCGGTCGACACCCACCCCGGTCTCGTGCTCCAAGGGCGGGTCGACTCGATCCAGAGCGGCACCGGCTCCCGGTTTTCCCTCCTTCCTCCCCAGAACGCCTCGGGCAACTTCGTGAAGGTCGTCCAGCGCATCCCGGTGAAGCTCGTGCTCGAGCCGGGGCAGAACGGGCACGCGTTGCTGGTGCCCGGCATGTCCGTCGTCCCCGTCATCGAGCTGCGATGAGCCCGGGCCTGCAGCGCGCCATCGTGGCCGCCACGATGATGATGGCCACGATCCTGGTAATTCTCGACGTCACCATCGCCAACGTCGCCCTCGATCACATGCGCGGCACGCTGTCGGCCGCCGTGGACGAGATCACGTGGGTGCTGACCGCGTTCCTCGTCGCCAACGCCA
>QHSI01000043.1 GCA_003221515.1 Candidatus Rokuibacteriota bacterium | reverse complement strand
GGGCCGCCTGATTCTGTTCGGGGAACGGCGCCTGCAGCACGCGCTCGACGAGTTCGTGGCGCACTACCACGGGGAGCGGAATCATCAGGGAATCGACAACGAGTTGATCGTGCCCGGGCCGCGCCCGCTCGGGGACATCCCGGTTCGTTGTCGCAAACGGCTGGGCGGGCTGTTGCGCTACTACCACCGCGTGGCCTGAGCACGGGATGAGTTTTCGGACACTACGGGCGGGCGGCGTGAGCCCGATCGGACGAATAAGTGGAAGGCACAACTACAATCGGACCCGGACACATTTATCGCTGGCGAAGGACGCGCCGGAGTCGCGGAGTGTGCAGCCACCGAGCCAGGGCCGGGGGTGGCAGTGCCACGCGTCGGTGGGCTTCATCATGAATGCTTGCGGCAGGCATCGTGAGCCGACGGCCCAATAAGTGGAAGGCACAGGAAGGCACAGGAGAGTACGGGTCGGTTCGACGAGGCAGTCGTCGCTGTCAGCGTACTCCGCCGGACGCAATCCACGGTTGCTACCAGGCTGCTACCAAACGATCGCGAACCACGCCGATCTATCTCGCACGGCGTCAGTCCCAAATGTAGGGATCTTCGAGGATTAGATCGTCGTGGACCTCGATAGACATGCGCGAAGGATCACTTTTAATCAGGGGGTCCCGGGTTCGAGTCCCGGACGGCTCACCAGCCATTCCAACAGCTTCCGGCTTGATGCAGTTCCCGTCACTCCGGCCGGGCCACGGTGGGTGAGGGTCGCGCCCGTCGCTGTTTCGGTGACCTGGAACGCTCCTGGCTGTCCCAGGTGCTCCATTCCGCGAAGCGAGGCCGGGGCGAGTTGCCGCAGAGACGGCGCGTCGACCTGCTGCTCCTGGACGAGGATGAAAGCCTCCGCCAGCAGCCGGATGGACTGGGGGTAGGCGAGGGATGCCGCCCGCGCCTTCGTCGTTTCCGTTGCGGTGTTTGTCCTGGCGGTCGCACAACCCACGACGGCAGACGGGAGAATCGCGAAGAAGGCAACCAAGAGGAGCCGGGAGCGGGCAGTACCGCCGATGGTCATGTCACCCGATCACGGCTTCGGAATTCGCTGGGTCAGCGTCTTCAGTTGAACCAGGAAGTTCGCGGTCGCGCGATTGACGACCTCTTGCTCTCGGGCAGCGACGAACTGGTTGAGCGCCGAGACGGCTTCGGTGATCGTGCGCATCATGAGCTGCCCGTCCGGGGTCGACAGTTGCTGCGTGGCCTGGGCGAGCGCGGGCCCCGGGTAGTTTCGATCGAAAGGCTCGGCGTAGACCCTTAGCACCTCGTCCACCGTGTAGGGATTCGCAACGCTCTCAAGCAGCTCGCGCGACATCCGGTCGAGCTCGGAGGCCACATCCTGGGGAATCGTCGGGAACTGCCAGCGGACGCCGGCCAGCATCTGGGTGAGCTGAGAGCGAACCATCTGGCGCCGGGTCTCCCATTGCTGCTCAAGCTGCGGCTTGATCCCGGTTGCCTCGAGGAGTTCGACCATCCTCGAGGGCCGTTCCTGGGCGGCGGCTGGATGGAGAGACACGAGCAGTACTCCAGCCAACAATGCGGCTACGCGTGCTGTCCCCATAGGCCCGACCTCCTGTGCCAGCCGGCGCTCTTGCCACGTTGCTCGATCGCTCCCGGTCGCTTCGAGCACGCCCGAGATTGATCCAATCCCCGGGAAACCGCAACCACGCTCGATGAAAGCGCAAGAAAAGCGCAAGTGGTCACACGAGCCTGGCGTCACCGCCGAACGCATAAAGCCTCTCGGGCCCCGAGGCTGAGCGAGGCCCTGCCTTCGCGAGTGTGAAAAATCTTACCTATTGACAGCCATTATCGATTGCCTCAGAGTCCCGGCACTCACGTTGCCACAGTCTGCTGCAGTTTGGCCGGCCGGCGCCCGGGGGGAGAAGTGAGCGCCCATTTGGCGGCAAGTAGCCTCTTTGCGATGGGCGGACTGATTCGGCCCTGCTGGCCAGCGCTGGTATCGCTGTTCCTCTGCATTGTGCCTTGGTCATCTTGTGCGGCTGCGGATCTACTCGTGATAGCTAGCGGCAGTACGAGCGACAATACTATTGAGAATAGCCGGAATCTCCATATTGCTGCTGAGTATTATGGCGTAACCATTGACGTTGTACACATACGCACTAAGAGTGATATCCAACGTGCACTAGAGCGGATGACAGATCGGCGAGTTTTCGGTGTAGCAATTCCCGCTGACGTCTTGCCTGAATTCGACGCATCCCGCCTTTTTGCGGCGTTGCGACGGGCTGCTGCGGCAATCCCCTTGTTCGTGAACGGCGTCAACGCGAGAACCAACGCACTCACCCTTCAAAGTTGGTCGAGGGGAGCAATAAGGCAATGTAGCCCACCAACACAGGTCCAGTCAGAATCGTTGCTGCTTGGGAGTACAAAGTCCGTGTTACACCAGCTTGCCGGCCTGACTATTCCCGCTGCGAACTCACCGGCATGTGTTTTCGTCGTCGGAGGCGATTTACCGTCAGAGACTCTGGCTGCGTATGGCACCGTCGAGTCAGCGACGTTTGTACGCATGAAGACGGGCCCACAGGAACTCTTCTTGGCGGCAGATTCCGGCAGGCGCGACTTGCCGAATGCCAGAAGTGCTACCGAGCTCCTTCGTAATGCCGAGTTCTTTCGTAACTTCTCACAGTTGCTCCCATCGATGGTCTTTGTACGCTACGCGGCCGGCGAATCCGGTTGGCATGCCCCGGCACACTACGCAAATCTTACTGTCGACGACGTTTGGTTGAGGCAACCTTATGGTCATCTTGATTTCCAGTCTCTCCTTGGAGAAATGGGAAAACATAATTTCCATACGACGCTCGCCTTCATTCCGTGGAATTTCGACCGAAGCGAGCCGAAGGCGATTGCCATTATCGGGAAACATCCTGATCGGTATTCAATCTGCATCCACGGCGACAACCACGACCACGAGGAGTTCTTCCTCCCCGACGGTGATGGCCGGTTCAAGGCGTTGCCGGACGCGGAGCAGGCTGCTAGGGTGAAGCAGGCAGTGGCGCGAATGGAACGGTTCCGAATACTGACCGGGATTCCCTATGACCGCTTCATGATCTTCCCGCACGAGATGTTTCCTGCCGTTACTCTCAGATTCATGAAGAGCTACAACTACGTGGGCATGGCCAATGCAACCTTGACGCCGCTCGAAGGCCAACAACCTGACGATGCAAGATTCTTCCTTAACGCCACAACGACGTCTTTTGAAAACTTTCCGAGTACTCGCCGGTATTCAGCGGAAAGACTTAATGCTCCAGAAAACCTGATCGCAGTTGCTGCTTTTCTCGAACACCCGTTGCTGTTTTATGCCCATCACGCCTATTTCGCTAACGGGGCAAAGGCCTTCAATTCCACCGCGGAATTCATCAATCGTATCGATCCCGCAGTGAACTGGACCGGATTAGGGAATATAGCGCAACGCCTCTATAAAATACGCCGACGCCCCGACAACGACTTCGACCTGTGGACGATGACGGCTGACCTCCGGCTGCGCAACGCGTCCATACGCGAAGAGACATACCACGTGATCAAGGATGAGAATTTCGCCGATCCCATTCGGCAAGTTAGCGTCAATGGTCAACCCATCACCTACAACCGGCGAGGGAATACACTGACATTGGTGCTCAAAGTACCCGCTGGCCAGGAGCGGCATGTTCAGATCGAGTACGGCGGCGGTCTGAATGTCAGCGCGATCGACGTTAGCAAGCCTAGTTGGCGGATCAACTCGCTGCGCCGGATCTCCGATTTTCGGGATCTCGTTTTATCAAAGTCGATACTCGGCGACAAACTTGTCGCGTTCTACTATCGCTGCCGGAACGCGTCCGGCTGGACTCTTTATCGGATGGTATTCGTGTGCCTCCTTGTGGGAGGCGGGCTCCCGCTGGCGATCGTTTGGAGACGCTGGTACTTTCGTCGCAAGGGCGCGACTGCTCAGACCACACTGCCATTGTGCTGATCACAAGACGGGACCGCTTGCGGGTGAGGATGTCGGACCACGCCTTGACCATAATCAGGGGGTCCCGGGTTCGAGTCCTGGAAGCCGACTTCCTGATCGACATCGATCCCGCCGCCACCGAGGACGACGGCGCATCAGCGCGCTGCTGGAGCCTTAGCTCAACCGAAGGACTTCAATCTGCGCGTGGATCGGGTAGTATTGGCGGCACGGTATTCAAAGGAGGCCTCCATGATGGACGACGCGAGCACGCCGATCGGACAGCCGGCAGCCGTGAACCCCCCGGGCAAGCTGGCGTACGCGACGCCGACCACCGCTCCCCTGGTGGCGGGCCGGCGCTCCTTCTTCAAGTACCGCGACCTCGGCGTCACGGCCGCGAGCAGCGGGAAGATCCGCGCCCAGGTGACGATCGGGGCCGAGGGGATGACGCAGCCGACGGGGTGGCACTACCACGTCTGCGAGGGCCAGTTCGTGTACATGCTCAGTGGATGGGTTGACCTGGAGTTCGAAGACGGCCAGAAACTGCGTATCCAGTCGGGCGAGTCGCTCTACATCCCGGGCGGTCTGCGGCACAACGAGACGGCGGCGTCAAGAGACCTGGAGCTCCTGGAGATCTCCGTTCCCGCGGACATGGGCACCGTAGCCTGCGATCCGCCCGAGGGGTGGTCCAAGCGCGCGTGACGCCGCGCTGACGGCGATTCCGCACCTTCACCGCCCTGCGCAAGAAGCGACGTGCCGGCGGTTCGCCGGCTTCGGCTAGCTACCGCTTCAACTCTCCGTTCTGGCCATCCTGAGCGGCACAAGCTCCCGGAAAGAAGAGAGGGCGTAGGTCGAGCTGACCTCGCGCACCTTCTCACCCTCGAGCGCGGTGAGACGTTGGCGCAGGTCAGCGATGCTCTTGCCGCGCTCGCCCGATTTCATCATCAGCGTGCGCTCCAGCTCGGCGCGGTCGATCGTCAGCTGCTCGTTGCGCCCACCCGCGTCTGCGAGCCCGCGCTCGAGACGCGCGTCGTCTGCGTCGAGCGCGTTGAAGCGAGCCTCGACGGCCTGCACAAGGCGAGGCGGCGATCGTCACGAACGTCTTGCGCATTATTGCGAAACGCCTGCGCTGAAGCGATTCTTACGATCGAGAATGCCGATTGGGCATGGCTGACCTTCCAAACCGTCAGCTGACCGTCAGTCGACCGCCCTCCTCGAAATGCTGACCGCACCCGACGGAGTCGCTCGGTTCTCCACGATTTCCTGATATTGCGGCGCCTCGACCGTCGCGGCCGCGGCCTGGCACCCACCGTGCACCTATAGCAGGCAGGAACGACGGCCCGTATCGATAAGGACAAACCTGTGGGCCGACGAGGGAAAGGGGAGGTCTCACACACCGCGCAGGAAGCCAGAGTCCTCTGTCTCTGGCCAGCCGTAACGTCAAACGAGGGAGGACGATCAGAAATGATACGGGCGAAAAAGACACTTGTAATCTCGCTCCTGGCAGTGGTCGGCATGCTGTGGGCCGCGCCGACCGTCCACGCTCAGAACGTGGCGTCCCAGAAAGCGTACTTCGGCTCCGGTACGGCCGAGATACTTAACCCGACCGGCGGCACCGTGCTCTCCGGGTACGTGAAGACGTCGAGCGTCGGCGACTTGCTGATCGGGTTCTCGATGGAGTGCGCGTTGTGGACGTCGACGAGCACCACGGCCACGAAGGGCGGCGGCAAGGTGACCTCCTCCGCCAGGGCTGCCGTGAATGTCACCGTCTACGTCGACGGCGTGGCCGCGGAACCCGGGCAGGTCGTATACTGCGACCGCGAGCAGACCGTGAGTCTCACATTCTCTTCCCTCACGGTGCTGATCACGGATTCAATCACGCTGGACCTGTTCCTCAGAACCAAGAACGCGAATCATTTCAATTTTTACCAGCACAATGTTGGTGCCGCCGTGCACGACGTTGAGGTCAAGGTGGACAGCATCGTGAGTGCGGATCCCAACGCGCCGGTGGACCCCGGAACACGCGCGGTGGTCGGCAAGCGCTCCTTGGTGATCGAAGAGTACAACAACCCGTAGAGGCGGTTTCGATCGCCCTGAGCGCCGAGGTCCTCGGCGCTCAGGGCTACAGATATTGGCCGGGTCCCCGGCCGTCGGCGGCTCCCTCCGGAGAGCCCGGCGGAAGCCCGCGGCGGCGCATCTCGTCGAACTGTGCCCGCGCCTGCATGTGCTGAGCCCAAAGCGCCGCCTGGATGCCGTGAAACAAGCCCTCCAGCCATCCGACCAGTTGTGCTTGGGCCAGGCGGATCTCGGACTCACTCGGCGTGCCCTCGAGCGGGATCGTCAGGGTCTCCAGTTCCTTTTGAAGATCTGGTGACAGCCCTTCTTTGAGCGTGGCCAGCGCCTTCCCATAGATCTCACGGAGGCGTTTCCGACCGGCGTCGTCCGGGGAAGATTGGCGGACTTCGTCGAGGAGTTCACGGATCATCGCGGCGATGCGAAGAAGCTTCGCCGGCTGGGCGACGAACTCGCCGCTCTCCGGAGCGCTCGCTTGCCGCGGCATGATGATCTCGGGCTCGTCGTTGCTCATCCGCTCTCCCGGAAGAACGTGGGGTTGGTCAGGCCCAAGATACCACGACGATGGCGGCGTCTAGCGGCGTGGCGCCTGGTGGTTCCTGCTATCCTTTGGGCGAATGTCTCGCGTCGTCTCCCTTATCGGCCTCATCGCGATCGTATCGGCTATGCCGGCGATGGCCGTCGCCGCCCCGGAGGGGACGGTGACCTGGGGCCTGCACGTCACGATCGCCTCGCGCTGGCTCGACCCGGCGGAGACCGAGGCGCTGGCGACGCCGTTCATGGTGCTCTACGCGATCCACGACGCGCTCGTGAAGCCGATGCCGGCGGGGGCCACCACCCCGAGCCTCGCCGAGTCGTGGACGGTCTCGCACGACGGGCGGGCCTACGAGTTCGTCCTGCGCAAGGGCGCCCGGTTCCACAACGGTGCGCCCGTCACCGCCGACGACGTGAAGTTCTCGTTCGAGCGCTACAAGGGCGCGGCCGCGCGGCTCCTCAAGGACCGCGTCGCCGAGGTCGTAGTGGTCGACGCCGGCCACGTCCGCTTCCAGCTCAAGGAGCCGTGGCCCGATTTCATGACCTTCTACGGCACGACCGCGTCGGGCGCGGGATGGATCGTTCCCAAGAAGTACGTCGAGCAGGTCGGCGAGGACGGGTTCAAGAAGGCTCCGATCGGCGCCGGACCCTACAAGGTCGTGAGCATCCAGCCCGGCGTCGAGCTCGTCATGGAGGCCTTCGAGCAGTACTGGCGCAAGGCGCCCAACATCAAGCGCCTCGTCCTGCGCGCGATTCCCGAAGAGTCGACGCGGCTCGCGGCGTTGAAGAAGGGCGAGGTCGACATCGCCTACCTGTTCACGGGGCCGGTCGCCGAGGAGCTCAAGCGCGCCGCCGGGCTGAAGCTCGTGCCGGTGCTGCTGGAGGCGCCGTTCTGGCTCGATGTACCAGAGCAGTGGGACGGCAAGTCGCCCTGGGCGAATGTGAAGGTGCGCCGCGCGGCGAGCCTGGCCATCGACCGCAAGGGCGTGAACCAGGCCGAGACGCTCGGCTTCTCGCGGCCGACCGGCACGATCATCCCGTCGAACTTCGAGTTCGCGCTGACGGTCAAGCCGGACCCGTTCGATCCCGTGAAGGCCAAGCAGCTCCTGGCCGAAGCCGGCTATCCGAACGGGTTCGACGCCGGCGACTTCACGCCGTTCCCACCGTACTTCACGATGGGTGAGGCGATCCTCGGCCAGCTCCAGAGCGTCGGCATCCGCTCGCGCATGCGCTCGATGGAGCGCGCCGCGTTCCTGTCGGCGTGGCACGACAAGAAGCTGAAGGGGATCATCCTCGGCATCAGCGGGGCCAAGGGCAACGCCGCCACGCGCATCGAGGCCTACGTGGCCAAGGGCGGCATGTACGTCGCGGGCTCGGTGCCGGAGATCGACGACCTGTTCCTGCGCCAGGAGCGCGAGATGGATCGCAAGAAGCGCGAGGCCCTGCTGCTCCAGATCCAGAAGCTCATGGAGGAGCGCCAGCTCCACATCCCGATCTACGAGCTGGCCTTCCTCTGGGGCGTGGGCCCGCGCATCGAGGAGGCCGGCGCCGACCGCGTCAAGGGCTACCCGTACTCGGCGCCGTACGAGGACGTGAAGCTCAAGAAGCAGTAACGTCGGCGCACCTGCGATATCATGCGCCGGTGATTGCTTCCAGTCGTGTCCTGCTCGTCGCGCTCGCCGTCGCGCTGACGCTCGGCGTGGCGCCGGTGGCGGCGCAGAAGGTCCCGCCGGGGTTTCGCCTCACCTACAACGTCGACAAGACCAGTCCGACGAACGTCGAGCTCTCCGGTCAGGTCTACAACGACAACAACATGGACGCGGTCGACGTCTACGTGAAGGCCGAGGCGGTCGACAACACCGGGAAGGTCGTCGCTCAGGGCATCCCGTACGTGGGCATCGTGCGCTCGCGGAGCAGCGCCCCGTTCAAGGCGAAGGTGCCGGTCGTGCCGAACGCCACCGGCTTCCAGGTCGGCATCAACAGCTTCCGCTTCTCGCTCGGGCGCGAGTCGCCCTGATCGGCCGGCTCGCCACACAGGCGAGGTGGAGCGAGTATAATCCCCCCTATCCGTCGAACGGGTCGGTTCGCCACCCAGAAAGGAGAGGGTGATGGCCACTCAGACCGGCGCGACCACCGAGCCAACCTCCCATTCCGAGGGCGTTGACCACGAAGCTTCGCGCGACTTCACGAAGCTCTACCAGGAGGGCCTGGTCGCCGGCCTCGTCGGCGCCGCCACCGTCGCTCTCTGGTTCCTGCTCGTCGATACGGTCCAGGGGCGGCCGCTCTACACGCCGACGGTCCTCGGCAGCGCGCTCTTCAGCCGCGGCGCCGGCGCGCCGTGGGCCAGCGCCCTGCCGAACATCGAGATGGTGCTGATGTTCACCTGGGTCCACGGCCTCACCTTCGTCGTGATCGGCGGGATCGTCTCGCATCTGCTGGGGCTCGCCGAGCGGCAGCCCAGCCTCGGCTTCGGGATCTTCATGCTGTTCGTGTTCTTCGAGTTCGTGTTCACCGCGGGCGCGATGCTCTTCGCGGCGCCCGTGCTGCAGGCGCTCGCGTGGCCGGCGATCGTCGTGGCCAATCTCCTGGCGGCGCTATCGATGGGCGGCTACTTCTGGCTGCGCCACCCGAATCTGAGAGTGCAGCCCTAGGTCGGGTATACTGGCGCTCGCTGACCCCGTCGTCTAGCCTGGCCTAGGACGCGACCCTTTCAAGGTCGAGATCGCGGGTTCGAATCCCGCCGGGGTCACCACCGCTAGTAACGGTAGCCGCCCGACGAGCACCTTCCGGAGCATCTGCCGGGCTTGCGGCACGCTCTCGCCGAGGAGCGCCTTGACGTCGGCGGCGCCGACCCGCAGGAGCTTGGTCAGCCGCGCGGTGTCCAGCGACGCCACCCGCGCGACGTCGTCCATCCCCGCCAGCTCCCGGGCGAGGGCCTTCTTCCGGTCGCTCTCGGCCTCCAGCATTGCCAGCAGCTCGTCGGTGGCGCGCCCGCGCTTGACGGTGTCCCCGGGTGGCCGATCTGCTTCTCGATCAGCGCCAGCTCGCGCTCCACCGTCGGCCGGCGGTCGAGGCTCTGCTCGCGCCGCTGGCGGAGCCGCCCCAGGCCCCGCTCGATGGCCTCCTCGATCATCCGGGCGTCGAACGCCTTGGCCAGCGACGCGAGGACCTCGCGGTCCATGAGGCTGGGGGCGATCTGCACGCCGTTGGCGCAGACGTCCATCCCGCGCTTCTGGTGGTAGGCGCAGCTGTAGACGTGCCGGCGCGTGGCCGACCAGCCGCCCGTTCGGGACGCAGGCGAACACGGCGCGGGTCGAGTTCATTCGCTCCTCGGCCGCGCGCGCGAGGTCGGCGGGGACGATCCGGAGGTCCGGGGCGTCGAGCCGCAGCCACTCGGACTCCGGGCGCCGCCGGAGCGCCTTCGCGCCGCCCCGCACCGTCTTCTGGCTCTTGCCCCAGACGATCTCGCCGCGGTAGAGATGTAACGCCTATCCCGCGAGCTCGCCGCGCCGCCTCGATGCCGTGAGGAGCAGCGCCCTGACCTCCGCGTCCCGCGCCGGGCGGGCCTCGTTCGGTGGCCGCGCTCACGGCCCGGGCGTCAGCCGGCGGTTCCGGGAGAGGGGGGGTTTACCTCTAACTGTGCAAAGGATTGCATAGGTATACCAGATGAGGAGTGTCTCGGCCTTACGCCAAATTCTGTTTCACCTATGCGTATCCTCGGGAAATCCAACAAAGAAACGCGCGTCTTCCTAGTCCCCAAGGCTTTTGGCACGAGAATGGCGTCGCCTTCCGGAACGAGACAAGGGCCGCCCTTCACTTGTTCTGCACCTTGGAGGTCTCCCATGCGCGCTGCACCGACGAGACAGAGATTCTCCGGCTTCATACTCCACATGGTCAACGGAAGCGCCCGATCCGGCGCGAGAGCGGGCCTCCCGAGCACGCGCGCGGGAGGTCGAGTGCTCGTCCTGCTCGCGATACTCTTGGCCGCGCACGCCGGAGGCGCGCACGCAGCGGACGGACCCTTCATTCCAATCGACCTCGGCACCCTCCTCGGCGGCAGCACTAGCTTCGCCTACGCGGTCAACGACAGCGGCCAGGTCGTCGGCTTCAGCGAGACCGCCGCTGGCGGCGCTTTCCATGCGTTTTTGTGGACCGCGGCCGGCGGGGCGGTCGACCTCGGCACCCTCGGCGGCCGCGGGAGCGAGGCCCACGGGGTCAATGCCAGCGGCCAGGTCGTCGGCTTCAGCGAGACCGTCGCCGGCGGCGCTTATCATGCGTTTTCGTGGACTGTGAAGGGCGGGATGATCGATCTCGGCACCCTCGGCGGCAGCTTCAGCGTGGCCGAGGCGGTCAACGACAGCGGCGAGGTCGTCGGCTGGGCCGAAACCGCCGACGGCGCTCTGCATGCCTTCTCGTGGACGGTGAAGGGCGGGATGATCGATCTCGGCACCCTCGGCGGCAGCTTCAGCTTTGCCTTCGGGGTCAACAACGGCGGCCAGGTCGTCGGCCGGAGCGACACTGCCGGCGGCGGCCCCCATGCGTTCTCGTGGACGGCGGCCGGCGGGATGGTCGATCTCGGCATTCTCGGCGGCAGCTTCAGCGTGGGCGAGGCGGTCAACGACAGCGGCCAGGTTGTCGGCGGCGGTGACACCGCCGACGGCCCTGTCCATGCGTTCTCGTGGACGGCGGCCGGCGGGATGGTCGACCTCGGCACCCTCGGCAACGCGAGCGAAGCCTCCGGGGTCAACGCCAGCGGCCAGGTCGTCGGCTCCAGCGAAGTTTTCCTCGGGGGGGTGTGGGACGTCCATGCGTTTTCGAGGACGGCGGCCGGCGGGATGGTCGACCTCGGCACCCTCGGCGACCATGGGAGCGAGGCCAGCGGGGTCAACGCCAGCGGCCAAGTCGTCGGCGTCACCTGTTTAACCACCGGAACAGCATGTGAAGCACATGCAGTCCTGTGGCAGCCCATCGCAAACCTCGGGTGCGACGCGACCCTCGCTGGATGCAACCTCAGGGGAGCCAACCTCGCCGGAGCCTATCTGAAAGACGGCGACCTGAGGCGCGCCAACCTGAGGAGCGCGAATCTTGCCCGAGCCAACCTGAGCGGCGCCGACCTGACGGGCGCCAACCTGGGAGGCGCCAATCTCACCAATGCCGACCTCGCCGGGGCCAACCTTACGGGGGCCAACGTCAAGGGCGTGGTCTGGTTCAACACCATCTGCCCAGATGGGACGAATAGCGATGCCAACAAGGGCACCTGCGTCGGGCATCTCTAGGGTCGGAGCGCAGGGCCTGTTGGACCACACGCACCCACACCGGCCCGGGCGTGGTCGTCGCGATCGTGGCCACACGCGGCGCAGGCGCGCTCAAGGCGAGCGCTGGCGCGCCCCGCGCTGTCCGCCAACGAAACGAAATGGCCGCCGCGAGGCGAGCGTGGGACGCACGCCCAGGGGTCGCGCACGACCGGCCCGGTCGCCCGGGCTGTGACGAGCCCCCAGGGGCTCCCCGCCGTCGTCACGATCATGTGAGCATCCCCGCGTCGATCTGTCGACGGCGCCCGGCAATGAGGAGGCCCTGAGCAAGGAGAACATTTCGATGATCTGGACGCCGATGTCCCGCTGGTTTCGTGAGGCGAGGCCAGCGACTCGGTACACGTCAGGCCGAGCCGTCAATCTGCGGAAAATAGTTCTTGACGGGCTGGACGACGGGCGATAACAACGACGCGACATGGGGGGTGACCTGATGGGGATCCAGCTCGACCACATCATCGTCCCGTCGCACGATCGCGTGGCCGCCGCGAAAGCCCTGGCCGACCTTCTTGACGTTCCCTGGAAGGACTCAGGGCCTGGCGGGTTCGTACCCGTCTATGTCAGCCCGACCCTGACGCTCGACTTCGCCGACCGAGAGCAGTTCGAGCACTATCACGTGTGCTTCCACGTCGGTGACGCCGAGTTCGATGCGATCCTCGGTCGCATCCGGGCGGCCGGGATCAAGTACCGCAGCACCGCGCACGGCGAAGACGACCTGAAGATCAACACCAGGCTCGGCGGGAAGAATCTCTACTGGAAGGACGCGGACGGCCACCAGTGGGAGATCCTCACCGTGAGCTACGCGAGGGCGAGCGCGCCGTCGCCCTCGGCGGCCGGCTAGCGCCGCCTCGCGGCGCGGAGCGCCCTCGGCGGCCTTCGATACACGGCGCGAAACGCCGCGTTGAACCGCCGGATGCTCCGAAAGCCCGCGGCGAACGCGATCGCGGCCATCGGCAGCGACGTCTCGTCGACCATCCGCTTCGCGCGCTGCACGCGCCGGGTCGCCGCGACGGCGGAGGGCGGCGCGCCCGCGTGCTCGGCGAAGAGCCGGCTCAGATGGCGGCTGGTCATCCCGAGCGTGTCGGCCAGATCTCCCACGGTCTTGCCGTCGTCGAGGAAGCCGCCGTCGATCAGCTTGAACGCGCGCGTCACCGTCGCCGCGGCCCCGCGCCACGCCGGCGTCCCCGGCGCGGCTTCGGGGCGACAGCGCAGGCACGGGCGGAAGCCCGCGCCCTCGGCGGCGGCCGCGGTCGGTGCGCGGGGCTTCAGGCGATCGCGGCCGCCCTGGTCGTGCTCGGACCAGGGCGGCCGTCGGCGCGTCAGACCTTGCGCCGGCGCCCGGCGTAGATCTCCTGCATCTCCTTCTCGGCCCACGCGATCGCCTGGTCGGCCGTCATCTTGCCGGTCGAGTACTGGGCGAACATGTCCGGGATGATGTAGAGGTCGAGCACCTGCTGGGAGGCCGCCGTGGTGGGGCCGGGCCACGAGGGCGGCACCGTCACCTTGGCGACGTCGGGGATGTGGCGGTACTGCTTGTCGCTCTTGTAGACGGGGTGCTTCGTCAGGTTCGCGAGGAACGGCATGTTGAAGCCGTGCCCGGCCTCGACCCACTTGTTGAGGTTCTCGGGCTGGAAGTGGTAGCGCAGGAAGTCCTTCGCGAGGTCGACGTTCTTCGAGAAGTTCCAGACGCCGACGCACCAGTAGCCGGTGGTCGTCTTGCGGTCTACCGGACCCCGCGGCGTGTTGACGTGGTCGATGACCTCGGCGATCTCCCGCTGCGAGCCCGGCACCACGACCTTGTCCTTCTTGGCCGACTCGTAGGCGCTGATCGGGTTGTGGATGCCGATGCACTTGCCGGCGTTCAGGCAGCGGTTGTTGCTGGCGTCATCCCAGGCCAGGACCTCGGGATCCATCGCCTCGGTGTAGAGACGCTTGACGAAGTCCATCGCGGTCCGCGTCTCCTTCGAGTTGATCGTGATCGTCTTGCCGTCCTTGCCGACGTAGGAGGCGCCGTAGGACCACATGATCGACAGTAGCGTGACGTTGGCGTCGGCGCTGTGGCCCATCGCGGTGCCGAACGGATGGCCGATGGCCTTGCCCTTCTTGCCGATCCGCAGCCAGTCCTCCCACGTGTCCGGGTTCTTCTCGCCGATCTTCTCGAGCAGGTCGGTGCGGACGGCCATCGGAAACGGCGGCATCCACCACGGCAAGAGCTTCCACTTGCCGCGGATCAGATAGTCGTGCTCGTTGAGCCAGCCGCCGTTCTTCGGCGCGACGTCGGTCGCGACGTCGTTGAGGTCGGCCAGGTAGTCGTAGTAGAGATCGGCGTCGCCGAGGCCGGGCCCGAGCGCGGTCAGGTCGTGGCCGGAGCGCGCCTGGACCTCCGAGGCCTTCTTGGTCACGAGCTGCAGGTGGGCGATGATGTCCAGGCGCACCTTCACCTTGTTCTTGGCGCCCCACTCGTCGAATTGCCGCTTCAGCTCCTTGTCGGTGTCGGGCACGAAGCTCGCGACGGTGAGGAAGCTGAGCTCGCGCGTCTGGGCCGTCGCCGGCGCGCGACCGGAGGCGAGGATTCCGGCCACACCGGCCGCGCCCGCGGACGTGCGGAGGAACTGGCGCCTGCTCACACCCCGTGAAGTCATGTTGCCCTCCTCTGTTCGAAGACGCGCACAGCTCGTTGACGGCTACTTGACGGCACCCGCCGTCAGTCCCGACACGTAGTAGTCCAGGAAGAAGACGTAGGCGACCACGATCGGCAGCGAGCCGATGCAGGCGCCGGCCATCAGGCCACCCCAGTAATAGATGTCGCCCCGGATGAGCTCCGAGAACACGCCCACCGTCATGGTCTTGAGCTCCGCGGGCGAGACGAAGACCAGCGCGTACAGGAACTCGTTCCAGGACAGCGTGAAGGCGAACAGGGCCGCGCAGATCACGCCGGGCACGGCGACCGGCAGCAGGATCCTCAGCAAGGTCTGGAGCCGGCCGCAGCCGTCGAGCATCGCGCACTCTTCGATCTCCTTGGGCACCGTGCGGAAGTAGCCCATGAGGAGCCACGTGCAGAAGGGGACGAGGAACGTCGGATAGGTGACCACCAGCGACCACAGGCTGTCGGAGAGCCCGAGCCGGTTCACCACGGTGCTCAGCGGCAGGAAGAGCAGCGACGGCGGCACCAGGTACGTGATGAAGATCGCCATCCCGAACGAGTCGCCGCCCAGGAAGCGCATGCGCGCCAGCGGATAGGCGGCGAGGATGCCGATCACCACCGAGATGACGGTCGCCGCCACGCTGACGATCAGGCTGTTCACGAACCAGCTCCAGAACAGGGTCTCGTTGGAGAGGAGCTGATAGTGACCGAAGGTCACGCCGCGCTGGATCAGGAACGGGATCGAGCTCGGGTCGTACAGCTCGGCGTTCTTCTTGAACGACGTGATGAGCATGAAGTAGAGCGGGAACAGCGCGAACAGGACGAACGGCATGACCGGCAGGTACAGTGTGAACAAGGGCCGGATCTGACGCGCCCGCGACCGGCTCATAGCGTCGTGGACTGGCGGACCAGCCGGAGCTGGACGAACACCACGGCCAGCAAGATCGGGAACAGGAACAGCGAGACCGCGGCGCCCTGGCCGACCTGACCGCTCTGGAGCCCGAGCGCGAACGAATACGTCGCGAAGAGGTGCGTCATGTTCATCGGACCGCCCTTGGTGAGGACGTACACGATGTTGAAGTCGGCCAGCGTGAAGATCGCCGAGAACAGGATCACGACCGCGAGCACGGGCTGGAGCAGCGGCAGCGTCACGTGCCAGAAGCGCCCGACCGGTCCGGCGCCGTCCGACTCCGCCGCCTCGTATAGCTCGCGCGGGATCGACACCAGCCCCGCCAGCAGCGTGATCGCGAAGAACGGCAGGCCGCGCCACGTGTTCACCAGGACCACCGTGCACATGGCGAGATACGGGTCGGGCAGCCAGGGGATGTCGTGGTTCACGATGTGCAGGCCCTTGAGGGTCCAGTTCACGACGCTGTACATCGGCTCGAACATCCACCACCACACCAGCGTGCTCAGCGCGGTCGGCACGATGAAGGGCAGCAGCACGGCGCCGCGGATCAGGCGCTTGAACCGGGCGACGCGGAACAGCAGCAGCGCCAGCGCCATCCCGAGCACGGTCTTGAGCCCGAGCGCGGCCGC
The DNA here is from genome assembly GCA_003221515.1 of Candidatus Rokuibacteriota bacterium. Classification (GTDB taxonomy): domain Bacteria; phylum Methylomirabilota; class Methylomirabilia; order Rokubacteriales; family CSP1-6; genus AR31. The sequence goes on along the minus strand of QHSI01000043.1, from coordinate 13,976 downwards.
GGTGAACACCATGGAGTTCTGCAAGGTCTGGATGAATATCGAGCTCCCGAGCAGGCGGCGGAAGTTGTCGAGGCCGACGAAGCTCCCCGTCTCGCCGACGCGCGCGTCGCTCAGGCTGAACCAGAGCGAGAGCACGAACGGGTAGGCGACCAGGAAGAGCAGCAGGAAGAAGGCCGGCGCGACGAAGGCATAGGCGGCCGAGGTGTCGCTGGCGAGCGCGCGCGACAGCCAGCGCGTCGGGGTCTCGCCGCGCACCGCGGTCTTTGCCGCGCCTTCGTTGAGCGTCTCGAGCCGCACGCTGCGCTCCCTCGAGGACGCCCGCTCGCGCAGCGAACGACGCGCCTCACCCGCGCTTGCCCGGGTCTCGGCATCCGACGAGCGCCCAACCGTAGCGCCGCCCCGACGAGGGTGTCAAGCACGCATCGCCTCCAGCACGCATCGCCGCCGAATCATCGTAGGCTAGGGGCGCATGGACGGCGCGTCGGTGGCGATGATGTTCGGGGCGGGGATCGCGGGCGGCATCGTCACCGCCATTGCCGGTGGCTCCTCGCTGATCACGTTTCCCGCGCTGCTCGCGGCCGGGCTGCCCCCGATCGTCGCCAACGCCTCGAACGCGGTGGGCCTCCTGCCCGGCAACTTCATGGCCGGGTTCGCGGACCCCGAGAGCATGCCGCGCTGGAACCGATCGCTCCTCGCACTGGTGCTGGTCTGCGTGGCGGGCAGCGTGGCCGGTGCGGTGCTGCTGCTGGTGACGCCGGAGAAAGCGTTCACCGCGGTCGTGCCACTGCTGATCGGGTTCGCCACGCTGCTGTTCGCGATGTCGGGCCGCGTCCGGCTGTGGATCGAGTCGCGGCCGGCGTCGGGCGCCCGCGCGCGCGTGTCCGCGGACGGCCTCAAGATCCTCCTGCTGATCCCGGTGGCGATCTACGGCGGGTACTTCGGCGCCGGCATGAGCGTGATGCTCCTGGGCATCCTGTCGGTCGGCATCGGCGAGTTCCGCACGACCAACGTGATCAAAAATCTCTTGGCCGGGCTGACGAGCCTGGTGGCGTCCATCGTCTTCGTCGTCCAGGGCATGGTCGCGTGGCCGCCGACGACGGTGATGATGGTCGGTGCGCTGATCGGCGGCTTCACCGGCGGCCGGCTCGTTCGCGTGCTGCGCCCGGAGCTGGTGCGGTGGATCGTGATCGCCGTCGGCACGATCCTGACCGCGGTCTACGCGCGCCGCTACTGGTGGAGCTGATCAGCGCGTGCGACGGTACTCGTAGTCCTCGCGCTCGCCGCCACCCTGGCGGAGCTCCGGACGGAGCGGCGGCTTCGTCCTGTTGAGCTCGGCGTGCACGTCGAGCGCCTTCTGATCGCTCCAGCGTTCCAGCAGCGCCAGCCGGTCGGGATTCATCGCGCTCTGGAAGATCTCGAACTGCTCGCAGCCGGGCTCTTTCATCGCGTCGGCGCAGCGGGCGCGGTACGCCTGCGCGAGCTCGGAACCCTTGCCCGGTGTCGCGGTGATGGTGACGACGAGTCGCACAGACATGGCTCATCCTCCAGGAGTTTTTCGTGCGCCCTGGAGGATAGTCGAAGCGGCGCTACGAGGGCTGAACTTGTTTTGCGCGGGGCCGGTACTGTTCCGGGATGGCGTCGAAGCGATCCGTCCAGTGCACTGCGCCCTGCTCATCGGTCCAGCGATAGAGCGGACCGCTTCGGGGGGCCGCCGCCGCGCCGTCGGAGGCCGAGGGCTCGGGTGGAGCCGCGGGCGCCGGCGGTGTCGGAGGCGCCGCCGGGGGTGGTGAGGACGGCGCATTGGGGATCCACACCCAGGTGTAGCGCGCGTTGACACCGTCGCCGTGCAGCTCGTATCGCCCGTGCGGATACTCGACGACGCCGGGCGCCGGCGCCGTCGCGGCTGCGGGCGGGATCGAGGCCGCCGGCGGATAGTAGGTGGCCGACGGCGGGACATAGTAGGTCACCGGCGGATCGTAGGAATAGGTCGCCGGCGCGTAGTACACCGGCGGCGCCGAATAGATGACCGTGCCGCCGTGGACAAACGGCCGGCTAGCGAAGGGTCGGTGGAGCGGACGGGGGTGCACGAACGACGGCGGCGCGATCGGACCCTTGTTGAGGAGCTGTGGGTCCTTGGTGACGACGGCGGTCGTACTTTCGCGATGGTTCTGCCAGGCCAAGACCTGACCGGGGACCAGGGTCGCCGCGAGAACCAACCCAGCGGCGAAAGCGTTCATGGTGATGCTCTTCATGACTTCATCCTACTCATCGGACCGTTCGGCGCATCTGTTCGTGTACGACGCGCCGCCCTGATCGCCGCCCAAGAACGTTTCCGGAAAGTCCGGCCGTCGCTGCGTGGGCCGTAGCGCGCTGAACGGCCCCGCTCCGAAGTGTGAAGCCGGGTTTCCTCCCTGTGCAACGCTTTATCGATCTCCTCGGCCGAGTCTCACGAGACTCACGCGTAATTGCTGAGGGAAAAGGCTCGTTCCTTTGTATGGCACCGAGATTGCCTGCCATCGCCAGATGCTGCAGATGAGAGACGGCGGCAGCGGAGCGTTCAGCTTCTTCCAGCGTAGTCGTGCCGCCTCTAGCGCCAGACGTTCGGCCTGGCTCAAGCTCCTCACCGCATGCATCGTGCTCCCCTGGGCGAGCCCTGCGGCGGCAATTCCCGCGGGACCGCGCTTCCCCTTGCCGGACGGGGCGACGTGGAACTACGTCGCCGAGACGAGGACGGTGACGGGTTCCACGACGTTCAATGGGGTGGAAGTGAAAGTCGTCCAGGACAACGTTGGCAACCAGCATTATTACACCAACGACGCTTCAGGCATCCTGTTCCACGGCGCCGATTTCGTCGATCCCACGGGCAACGAGACTGACATCTATGAGCCACCAGTAGTCTTGGCTCCCGCAGACATGGTCGTCGGTGGATCGGTCAGCGGCGCAGGCACGGTATTCCTCTTCCACAGCGTTGACGGCAATTCGACTGTCCCGTACTCCTCAACGTCGGTGGTGATAGGCGTCGAGTCTTCCGTCACGGTCCCGGCCGGAACGTTCGCTGACGTCGTGCACGTGCAAACGACCATAAACTACGAAGAAACAATCGGCACCTTCTCTCGGAGCGTCGACTCCTGGCTCGCGTCCGGAGTCGGCGTGATCCGGGAGACGACCAACGACTCGGAGGGCTTTATGCAAACCCTCGAGCTCAAGTCGTACAGCGTGCCGGACACGACCCCCAATGCGTTCTCGTTCGCGCCCAAGACCGCCCAGAGCAGCGGGATCTTCGTCGTTTCGGATCCGATCACGGTGAGCGGCATCAACGCGCCCTCGCCGATCAGCGTGAGCGGGGGCGAATACCAGGTGAACGGCGGGGTGTTCACAGCCGCGCCCGGGACAGTGACTAATGGCAATCAGGTGGCGGTACGCGTGGTCTCTGCGCAGCCTGGGCTGTCGGCAACCGTGACGCTCAACGTGGGTGGCGTCACGGGGACATTTACCGTTGCCACGAGCATAACTCTCACCGTCTCGCCGGCCGGACCGGTGGACTTCGGCAGCGTCGTCGTCGGCGGGTCAATCGACCGATCCTTCACGGTGCAGAACACGGGCAGCGGCACGCTCACGGGCGGCGCGTCGGTTCCCGCGCCGTTCATGATCGTGTCGGGGGGAGCGTTCAGCTTGCCGGCAGGTTCGAGCCAGACGATGGTGGTGCGCTTCGCACCGAATACGCCGGGTGTCTTCTCCGTGAGCCTGGCCGTGACCTCGAACGGGGGGAATAAGGCGGTGAGCGTTTCGGGGACCGGTGTCGCCGACACCACCGCGCCCGATACGACGATTACCGCCAATCCTCCGGCGCTGACCAACGCCACCAGCGCCGGCTTCAGCTTTACCGCGACGGAGGCGGGCAGCACCTTCGAGTGCAAGCTCGACGGCGCCGCCTTCGCCGCGTGCACCAGCCCGCAGAACTACTCCGCACTCGCTGTCGGTTCGCATACGTTCCAGGTCCGGGCCATCGACGCAGCTTCACCGCGACGGAGGCGGGCAGCACCTTCGAATGCAAGCTCGACGGCGGCGCCTTCGGCGCGTGCACCAGCCCGCAGAACTACTCTGCGCTCGCCGCCGGCGCCCACACCTTCCAGGTCCGGGCCGTCGACCCGGCGGGGAATACCGACCCGACCCCGGCGACCTTCGGCTGGACCATCGATACGACGGCGCCCGACACGACTCTGACGGCGACGCCGCCGGCCGTCACCAACAGCACCAGCGCCAGCTTCAGCTTCACCGCGACGGAAGCCGGCAGCACCTTCGAGTGCAAGCGCGACGGCGCCGCCTTCGGCGCGTGCACCAGCCCGCAGAACTACTCTGCACTCGCCGCCGGCGCCCACACCTTCCAGGTCCGGGCCATCGACCGGGCGGGCAATATCGATCCGACCCCGGCGACCTTCAGCTGGACCATCGACACCGCGCTCGATACGACACCGCCAGCCATCTTGCTCGTCTCGCCGACTTCCAGCCCGACCTACAGCGCCAGCGATCCCCGCTTGACCCTCAGCGGGTCCGCGTCGGACGACGTCGGGGTGACGCAGGTGACGTGGACGAACAGCCGGGGTGGGGGTGGATCCGCCAGTGGGACGACGAACTGGATCGCCGACGGAATCCTTCTCCGGCTCGGGATGAATGTGCTCGCCGTCACAGCGCGCGATGCGGCCGGCAATACTGCAACGACCACCCTGACTGTCACCCTGGTCATCGGCTTCACCGATGACCCGCTCACCGAGACCACGCCCATCCGGGTAGTCCATTTCGTAGAGCTCCGCTCGGCCATCGATAGCGCGCGGGCGGCTTTCGGGCTGCCGACCTTTATGTGGACGGATCCGACACTCGTAGCTGGCGTCACGCCGGTGCAAGCGCTCCACTTGACTGAGCTTCGGACAGCGTTGGACCAAGCCTACCAGGTGGCAGGTCGGGGACCTCGCCCCACATACACTGACCCGACCATCGTGGCTGGGGAGACGATCATCAAAGCAAGCCATCTGATTCAGCTCCGCGCCGCGCTCCTCGCCCTCCTCGAATAAGCCCGGCTTAGCCTTCGCGGAGTAGACGCGCTCAGAGATATGGCGCCGATCTTCTTCGCCCGCGGCGTAAACGAATGCTTTCAACCCCTTTTCGCCGAACCGCTGGGTCGAAGAACGGCATTCAAGATCTTGAACTCGGCACGACGTTCAGAGTTACGCTGGCAGCGTGGCGGTCCGGCAAGGCAAGTATTCCCTGAGCTATATCCGTTACCTCGAGTCGGAGAGCATTCCGCGTCGGCACTGGACCCGTGCTCGACTTCGCTCTGCTGACCGATGGCCTCAAAGCCGAGTGAGAGCAGAAGATCACGATCGATGTCGCCTATCGCTATTTTTCGACGCCGAAGCGCTGGTCACCGGAGCGTCGACGGCGAACCTCGCAACAGGCCCCTGATGATGCCGGGCCCTGCAGACAACCCGCGCGCCTGAGCCGCCGATGATTTCAGAAAGGGGAAACACATGAAGCGTTGGGAGAGCGATCCGGGTCTCCGGCGTCTGGTCAGGGAGAAGAAGGAAGGGGTCCTGGGTCGTCGCGCGTTCCTGGCGCGGCTCGGCGGGGCGACGGCGGGCGCCGCGGCGGCATCGCTGATCGGCGGCGCCGCGCCGGCCCGGGCGCAGAAGAAGGTCGTCGTGACGATGTGGGACACCGAGCCCAACCCGGCGACCCGCGCGGCCGTGAAGGCCATCGTCGAGGACTTCCACAAGCTCCACAAGGACATCGAGATCCACGCCGAGGGCATGGGGTGGTCCGACATGGATCGCAAGCTCCAGGCCGCGATGGCGGCCAAGAGCCCGCCGACGGCGTCCCACACGCAGACCTACGTCGTGACGTCGTTCAAGGCCAAGGGGCTCATCGAGCCGGTCGACGACCTCGTGAAGGCCCTGGGCGAGGACCGGATCTTCCCGTCCGTGCTCCGCTGGATGAAGTATCCCGACGGCAAATACTGGGGCCTCACCCACGCCTGGGGCGCCGACAACCTCGGCGGTCGCGGCGACTACCTCGCGGGCACCGGCGTCGACCCGCGGAGCTGGAAGACGTGGGACGACTGGCTCCGCGATCTCCCGAAGCTCAACAAGGCGCCCCAGTACTACGGCCTCTCGCTCGCGGGCATCCCGTTCTTCGTGAACGAGGACGTCTACATGTGGACGGGGGCCAACGGCGGGAGCATCTTCGACGACAAGGGCAACCCCGCGCTCGAGAGCCCGCAAGTGCTCGGCATGCTCGAGTTCTGGAAGAAGCTGCGAGCGTTCCTGCCGGCCGGCTGGGCGTCGCACGACTATCTCGAGACGCTCTCGGCGTGGGCCGCCGGCAAGACGGCGCAGGTCTACATGTGGGGCCGCACCGCGGGCTACATCGATCAGTACGCGCCGCCCGACAAGCGGAATCCCGACATCTTCCAGATGTGGCCGAAGACCATCGGGCCGATGGGCAAGGCGCCGCTCACGCAGTTCGACAACGAGCCGTGGGTCTTCTACGCCGACGCGCCGAAGGAAGAGAAGGCCGCCGCCAAGGAGTTCCTGAAGTTCTTCTTCAGGAAGGAGAACTACCGCCGGTACTGCGATTCGGTGCCGGTGCACCTGCTCTCGATCTTCAAGGAAGACTTCGCGGATCCGGCCTACATGAACCATCCGGAGCGCAAGCGCTGGAAGCCGTGGCTCGACGCCCAGCTCAAGTGGGTGGAGATCGGCCGCGCGCATCCGCTGCTGATCTGCAATCCGCAAGACATGCTGGTCCCGTGGATCGGCGACGTCGCGGCCGCGCCGATCCTGGCCGACATGGTCATGGCGGTCGTCGAGCGCGGACGCGACCCGCGCGCGGCGGCGAAGGAAGCCGGCGACAAGATTTCGCGGGACATCATCGGCAAGGCGAAGGGCTGAGACGCCGGCCGCGCATGTGGCGCCGCCGGCGGGACGCCCTGATCGGGATGGGGCTGTTGCTGCCGTCGGCGGCGCTCGTGTTCGCGTTCACCCTGTTTCCCGTCGGCTACAACGTCTGGCTCGGCTTCTACGCCAAGCATTCGCTGCGCGCGACCAGTACCTGGGTCGGCCTCGGCAACTACGCGCAGCTCCTCGTCGACCCCGACTTCTGGCGCAGCGTGTGGCTGGCCACCGTGTACGCGGTCGCCAGCACCACGCTGCAGATCGTCGCCGGGGTCGCGGGCGCGCTGATCCTGCACCGGCGCTTCCCGGGCTGCGATTTCCTGCGCGGGGTCGCGCTCTTTCCGTACATGATCCCCACGATCATCGCGGTCTTCGTCTGGCGCTGGCTCATGAACGACCTCTACGGCGTGATCCCGTACCTGCTCGGGACCCTCGCGATCCCCGGGATGCCCGAGGCGTGGCTGACGCATTCGACCATCATGTGGGTGCTGGTCGTGCTCTCGGTGTGGACCTTCTTTCCCTTCGTGCTCGTCAACGTACTGGCGCGCCTCCAGACCATTCCGCCCGAGCTCTACGACGCCGCGCGCGTCGACGGCGCGTCGGCGTTTCGTCAGTTCCTCAACGTCACCCTGCCGCAGCTGCGGAACGTGCTGCTGATCGTCCTGCTCCTGCGCGGGATCTGGATGTTCACCAAGTTCGACGTGCCCTGGCTGCTGGGCTTCGGCGGCGGCGCCGGCGAGGCGATCCGGACGCTGCCGGTCTTCACCTACCAGCGCTCGTTCACGTACTACCAGGCGGGCATGGGCGCGGCGCTCTCCAACGTGATGCTGGCGCTCTTGCTGATGGCGGTGACGCTCTATTTCGTGGCGTTCCCGCCCGAGGCGGACGAGAACGATGCGTGAGGGCGCGACGCGCCGGGTGCGTTCGAGCCGGCGGCGAGGCCGCCCGGTGTCCGCCGCCGGCGCCTGGGCCCTGCGCCTCGGCCTGTTCGTCTTCTGCGCCTTCCCGCTCTACTGGATGGTCGTCTCCTCGTTCAAGGTCAGTCACGAGCTGCTCGCCGCGCCCCCGACGCTGGTGCCGCACGAGTGGGACTTGCGCGCCTACCGGAAGCTCTTCCTCGAGACGAACTTCTGGACGTACTTCCAGAACACCGTGATCGTGGCCGCGATCACCACCGTGATCGTGATCGTCGCGGGCGTGATCGGCGCCTACGGCCTGACCCGCTACGCGTTCCCGGGTCGCACGCTGGTCGCCCGGCTCACGCTCCTGGCCTACATGTTCCCGCCGATCATCATGCTGGTGCCGCTGTTCCTGCTGGCGCGCGAGTTCGGGCTGACGAACTCGCTGCTGGGGCTGGCGCTCACCTACATCTCGTTCGCGCTGCCCTACGCGCTCTGGATCCTGCGCGCGTTCTTCCAGTCGATCCCGGTCGAGCTCGAGCACGCCGCGCTCGTCGACGGGGCCAACCGCGCGCAGGCGCTGGCCTACATCGTGATGCCGCTGGCCCTGCCCGGGATCATCGCCACCGCGATCTTCACCTTCATCGTGGCCTGGAACGACTTCCTGTTCGCGCTCGTGCTCATCGGCAAGGACGATCTGAAGACGCTCGCGATCGGGATCAACGACTTCTTCCACATGGCGGTGGTCGACTGGGGCCTGATCATGGCCGCCGGCGTGATGGTGACAATCCCGGCGCTGGTCTTCTTCGTGGCCGTCCAGCGCTATCTGATCGCGGGCTGGGGCGCGGGAGGGGTGAAGGGCTGACGCCCCGCTGCGGGAGAGCTACTGGGCGGTCCAACCTCCGTCGATGACCAGCTCGCTGCCGGTCACGAACGCGGACTCGTCGGAGGCGAGATAGAGCACGCCGTACGCGACGTCGTCGGGCTGGCCGTACCGGCCGAGCGGGATGCGCGAGACCATCAGTTGATACGTGGCGGGATCGGCGCGCCGGCGCTCGGTCATCGCGGTCACGACCGGGCCGGGATGGACCGAGTTCGCTCGGATGCGATCGCGAGCGTACTGAATCGCGGTGGCCTTCGTCAGCAGTCGGACGGCGCCTTTGGAGGCCTGATACTCCGGGCTGCTGTTGTCCGTACCCACCAGACCGAGCTGCGACGAGATGTTGATGATCGACCCGCCGCCGGCACGCCGCATCGCCGGAATGGCCGCCTTCGTGCCGAGGAACACGCCCTTGGCGTTGACCTCCATCGTACGATCCCACGCTTCGACGGTGGTCTCTTCGATGCGGGTCCCGCCGCCGATGCCCGCGTTGTTCACGAGGACGTCCAGCTTCCCGAAGCGGCTGACGGCCTGACCGACGGCCGCCTGCCAGTCGGCCTCGCGGGTGACGTCGAGCCGGACGAAGACGCCCTCGCCGCCCTTCGTCTTGATGTCGGCCTCGACCGCGCGCCCCTCGGCCTCGAGGATGTCGCCGATGACGACTCTGGCGCCTTCGCGGGCGAACAGCCGCGCCTCGGCGGCGCCCATGCCGCGGGCGCCCCCGCTGATCAGCGCGACCTTGCCGGCGAGTCTCATGAATGAGGAGTATGGACTAACTGCCGAAGCGACGCTCGCGCTGCTGGTAGGCGCGGACCGCGCGGAGGAAGTCCACTCTCCGGAACGCCGGCCAGTGCGCGTCGCAGAAGTAGAACTCGCTGTAGGCGCTCTGCCACAGGAGGAAGCCCGAGAGGCGGATCTCGCCGCTGGTGCGGATGATGAGGTCCGGGTCGGGAAGATCGGGCGAGTAGAGATACTGGCCGATCGTCTCCTCCGAGATGCCCTCGATGATCGTCTGCATATCTTCGCCCTGCTTGTTCTTCTCGCGCAGCATCGCCTGCACCGCGTCGATGATCTCCTGGCGTCCGCCATAGGCGAGCGCGATCGTCAGGTGCATCGCGCGATTGGACGCGGTCGCTTCCTCGGCCGCCCGGATCGCGGCGATCGTGGAGTCGGGCAGGAGGTCGAGCTTGCCGACGGCCCGCACGCGCAGCCCCAGGCGCTGCGAGCTCGGGTGGTTGGCGAGCCGCCGCAGCTTGGACTCGACGGCCGACAGGATGCCGGAGATCTCTCCGGCCGGCCGCCGGAAGTTGTCGGTCGAGAACACCCAGAGGCTGACGGCGGTGATGCCGATCTCCGCGCACCACTCCAGGACCTCGTCGAGCTTCTCGGCCCCGAGCGCGTACGCCTCGCGAAAATCCGGAACGCCGCGGGCGAGCGCGTAGCGGCGGTTGCCGTCGAGGATGATGCCGAGGTGGCGAGGGACTTGCCCTCCGCTGACTTGGTGGAGCAGGTGCCGCTCGTAGAGGTAGTAGAGGAAGCTTCGCATCCCTGGGATTTTCACGCTAGCGCCCTCGGGGCGAGAGAGTCAAGAAATACGGGCTAGTCGAGCCTGGTCAGCGTGACGTGGAGCGCGCGTACCGGGAGAGGGCTGCGCTGCCATTGGATGAGGATCGGGCTTTGATAGGTTCCCTCGATGAGGTCCGGCCGGCCGTCGCGTTCGGCTACGAGCAGATGTACGGAGCGACGAATACGGAAGAATCGGGCGGCTGGGGCGGCCAGGGTCCGTGCGAGCACCTTCTCGACGATCGAGTCCTGCAAGCCCAGCGTGTCGAGGCCTGAGTTGAACACGCGGACCAGATCGTACTTGGCGTAGCCGAGCGCCTTGCCCGGTACGGCGCGAGGGTTCGCCAGCGCGCTTCGGTACTGCGCCGCCATGAACCGCAGCGGGTCCCGCAGCACCGCGCGCAGGTCGTGCTTCATCAGGAGCGTCTCGAACTCGTTCACCGTCAGGGCGGCGTGGCGCTCGCTGGCGTCGAGGGCCACGTGCAGTCGGCCCCTGCCGATGCCGGCGCGCGCGACGAAGTCACGCAGGCGATCATAGATCCCGAACCGTGGATCCTTCAGGTTGACCGACTCGATCGGATGTCGCGACAGCGGAACGTCGATGCGCGTCTGAGCCACGACCGTCTCGCGACGAAAGCCGATCACACGGACCTGACGTTTTCGTGGTCGCCCGTCGTTCATCCCGTCGAGCTCGACGAAGCACACCGCCTCGCCGGAGCGATTCGGGTGCGTCACGCACGAGCACAGACCGCCCGCGATGAACGCGAGGTGCGAATCGGCGTTGCGAGGTTCGACGGCGCGCTGGGCCGCGTCGAGATCCTGGCGTCTCTCCAGCCGGTCGTGGGCGTACCCGGCCCCCTCCGGGAAGACGCTGCGCAGCGCGTCGACGTACGTGGGCACGCGCGACGGGCCGAGGCGGGCGGCGAGGCTGCGGTCGAGGAATCCCGCGGTGGTGTGCGCGGACCAGTAGAGACATTGGGGGAATGATCCGAGGGCATCCCGATACTCGTTCGGCAGCTGCGACCGCAACTCGACGACGTCGAATCGGGCGCGAGGCGCAAGCTCCAGCGTCACCTCGAGTGGATCCTGGGAAATGAGCACGCCTCCCCGTTCTGGCCGCCGGCTACCCGAGCAGCACTCACGATTCTACGCCGCCTGCTCGAGGTTGGGGGGAAAAGGCTTCTCGTGGGTCAAGGCGCTCGATTCGTATAGAGCCAGCGGGCGCCGTACTGCCCCAGCTCGTGCACGTCTACCGCCGGGAGCGCGGCCACCACGCTTTGCCCCCGCGGCCGGCGGACGACGAGGAAGATCCTGCGCGGCCCTTGCCAGAGACGGCGGAGCTCGGCGGTGTCGATGAACAGCCCGCGCGCCTCCGGCAGCGTCGCCGCGAACGAGAAGTAGTCCACCGCGCCGTTCACCAGCAGGGCGCGGCGCCCGGTGTAGAACGGCAGCGCCGGGCTGTACTCGAGCGACCCTTCGACGACCATGACGTCGGCCGGGCCGGCGCGGGTGGTGATCGCCTGCGCGATCTCCTTCACCGAGTGATGGGGCGCCACGGTGTCGAGGAGTCTGAAGATCAGCACCGTGATCACCCCGGCCACCGCGACGAGCGACGCGAAGGCGCCGCGGCGCCAGCCGCGAATCCAGCAGAGGGTCGCCAGCCCCCAGCCCACCAGCAGCACGACCCCGAGGGCCTGGAGCAGGAGTCCGAACGGGCGGGTTGACGCGAACGGGAAGGAAAGCCCCTGGTCGCGCAGGATCCGATAGTAGGCGTTCAGCTCGCCGAGTCCGTACAGCGCTTGCTGGGGCGTGAGCCCGGCGCCGATCCAGAGGGCCCAGCCACCCACCGCGACGCATCCGATCAGGCCGACGACGAGCCAGCGGCCGACGTCGCGGCCGCCCATCCATGCGCCGCCGACCAGCACCGCCAGCGCCGGGAAGGCCGGGAGCGCGTAGTACTCGTGCTTGAATCGCGAGAGGGCGAAGAGGCCGACGACGGCGACCAGCCAGATCACGAGGACGGGACGCCACCGCGCTCGCGGCGACGGGTTCGCTTCCGCACGCGCCAGCGCGAAGACGCCCCAGGGGAAGGCCCAGAGGAAGGTCGCGATCAAGAAGGCGGCCGTGGAGCTCGGCACGTCGTCCTCGACGTAGCGGCGCGCATCGAGGAAGCGAAGGATGTGGTTGTCCAGGACATAGAACCCGAACAGCGTCGGATAGCGCCACGCCAGGAGCGCGTGCCAGGGCCCCGCGACCAGCAGGACCAGCGCCGCGCCGCGGGCCAGGTTGAGATCGCGCCACGAGAGCCGCCGCACGACGGTGAGCCCGAGCCCGACGATCAGCATCGGAAACAGGAGCCCGAGGAACCCCTTGGCCAGCATGCCGAGGGCGGCGCCGAGATAGCAGAGAAGGAACCGCGTGCGTCCGGCCTCTGGGCGCTCCGTGTCGCGGATGAACCCGTACATGGCCAGCGTGAGGCAGAACACGAACAGCTGGTCGGTCGAGGCCTTGCGGATGTAGAGCGCGTTGCCGACGACCGTCGCGATCACCAGACCCGCCAGGAGGCCCGCGCCCGACCCAAAGAGGCGCCGTCCGATTCGCCAGGTGAGCAGCACCGTGCCCAGCGCGGCGAGCGCCGACCAGAGACGGGTCGCCCACTCGGAGGGGCCGACGGCCCAAAAGGTCAGGGCCGTCAGCCAGAAGTAGAGCGGCGGCTTCTCGACGCACGGCAGTCCGTTCAGCCGCGGCACCAGCCAGTCGCCGCTCTTCAGCATCTCGAGCGCGATCGAGGCGTAGAAGCCCTCGTCCGGGTCGAGGAAGGGCATGCCGAGCTTCACGAACAGGAAGGGGAGGCTCACCGCCAGCAGGATCTTCACGGTGGATTTCGAGATCATACCCCCCGCTGGGATATGCTGTACCGCCATGTCTGACCGGAGCCGGGGTGCTCGCCACCGCGCGCGCTGGAGTCTGACGGCGGCTCTCTTCGCCGTCGCGATCCTGGCGCCTGCCACCGCCGTGGCCGCCGATCGCACGAATATCCCGCTCAAGAACTGGGGCGGCTTCGCCGAATTCCGCGATGCCGTCTACGACGACCTGGAGCGCCTCGTCACCGCGGGGCTCGCCGACCGCACGCTGCTGAACACCAAGCCGCTCAGCCGGATCGAGGCCGCGCGGATCGTCGCGCGGGCCATCCAGAAGATCCGGGGCGACACGGATGGCGGCCTCAACGCGCGCCGCGACCTCGAGCCGGTGCTCGATCGCCTGATGGAGGAGTTCAAGAGCGAGCTGGCGTCGCTCGGCGTGCGGACGTCCGAGGGGGTGACCCCGCCGGGCGTCGTCTCGTTCACGCCGATCGATCGCCTCCAGGCGAACCTGGCGTACGCGAGCAAACGGTTCTCGCTGGTGAACGAGCAGGGCCACACGATGCGGCGCGGCGTCAACGGCAGCCCGACGTTCGAGAGCCGCGCGCAGTTCGGGGACATCGTCACGATGTACGTGCAGCCGGAGCTGCTAGGCAACGAGGACTTCACCCAGGCGCGGCTCGCCACCGGCTATCTGAAGCTCACGCTCTGGAACGTGGAGCTGCTGGTCGGCCGCGACAGCCTCGCGTGGGGCCCGGGCTATCGCAATTCGCTGCTGCTCTCGAACAACGCGCAGCCGCTCGACCAGATCCGACTGGGCGCCGCC
>QHSI01000042.1 GCA_003221515.1 Candidatus Rokuibacteriota bacterium | reverse complement strand
GAGCGCGCCGCCTCCGACCTCGGGCACTCCTACCTCGGGGCTTGACTCTGGCTCCGGAGGGCGCGATCTTAGGCCCCACTCTGACAGGAGGGGAACTCATGGCCGAAGTCGACGGTGCAACCCTAGTCGCGAGGAACCTCAAAAAGCAGGGCGTCCGGTTCATGTTCGGGATCGTCGGGTTTCCGGTGCAGCCGATCGCCGCGGCCGCGCAGAAGGAAGGGATCACGTACGTCGGGATGCGCAACGAGCAGTCCGCCTCGTATGCCGCGCAGGCGGTTGGCTATCTGACCGGCCGCCCCGGCGCCTGCCTGGTCGTGTCGGGGCCCGGCGTCGTCCACGCCCTCGCCGGCCTCGCCAACGCGCAGCAAAATGGCTGGCCGATGATCCTCATCGGTGGCGCGTCGGAGTCCTGGCGCAACGGCATGGGCGCGTTCCAGGAAGAGCGCCAGGTGCTGATCTCGACGCCGTTCTGCAAGTTCGCGCATGCCGTCGAGCACGTCCACCGCATCCCGTTCTACGTCGAGATGGCGGTCAGGAACTCGATCTACGGTCGGCCCGGCGCCAGCTATCTCGACATGCCGGACGACATCATTACCGGAAAGGTCGACGAGGCGAGGGTGGAGGAGGCAGCGCGCTGCCCGGACCCGCCACGCACCCAGGCGATGCCGGCGGATATCGAGCGCGCGTTGAATGCGCTCCGCTCGGCGGAGCGGCCCCTGGTCATCATCGGCAAGGGCATGGCCTACTCGCGCGCCGAAGACGAGGTGCGCGCCTTCATCGAGCGCACGAAGCTGCCGTTCCTGGCTTCGCCGATGGGCAAGGGCGTGATGCCCGACAACCATCCGCTGTCGGTCGGCGCGGCGCGCAGCCACGCGCTGCAGAATGCCGACGTCGTCTTCCTGATGGGCGCCAGGCTCAACTGGATCATGCATTTCGGTCTGCCACCGCGCTACAACAAGAACGTGCGCTTCATCCAGCTCGACATCGCGGCGGAGTCGATCGGCCAGAATGCGCCGGCCGAGGTCGCGCTGGTCGGTGACGGCAAGGCGATCGTCGCGCAGATCAACGAGGCGCTGAACAAGCGCGAGTGGGTCTACCCCAAGGAATCGGCCTGGCATGGCGCGATCGCCGAGAAAGCGGCGGCGAATGCGGCGCAGATCGCGCCCCAGCTCGCCGACGACCAGGCGCCGGCCAACTACTACCGCGCGCTGAAGGACGTCGCCGCGTGGGCGCCGGAAGACGCGATCATCATCGGCGAGGGCGCCAGCACGATGGATATCGGCCGGACCCAGCTGTTCAATTCGAGGCCGCGGCACCGGCTCGATGCCGGCAGCTACGGCACGATGGGCGTCGGCATGGGCTTCGTCATCGCCGCCGCGGTCGTGCATCCCGACAAGCCGATCATCTCGGTCTCGGGCGACTCGGCGATCGGCTTCTCCGGCATGGAGATCGAGACGGCCTGCCGCTATCAGCTGCCGGTCAAGATCGTCGTCTTCAACAACGGCGGCATCGGCCCGGGACACGCGAAGCATCCGGACAACCCGCTCCAGAACCTGAAGCCGAACGCGCTGATCTACGGCGCGCGCTACGACAAGATGATGGAGGCATTCGGCGGCAAGGGCTGGTTCGTCGAGAACCCGAAGGATCTGAAGAACGCCCTGCAAGAGGCGACGGCCTTCAAGGGCCCGGCGCTCGTGAACGTCATGATCTCCCAGGAGTCCGCCCGCAAGCCGCAGCAGTTCCGCTGGCACAGCTGATCCGCTGAGGCCTCACGGCCAGGGGCCGCTCCGCGAGGGGCGGCCCCGCGTCCTCGTTCCCTACATCTCGCTTACCCTCCTGGTGGTGAGTGGTATCGGGGCCTGCTCGGTGTGGGCGGACCCGCCGCGGTTTTTGGCAGTGGCGCAAGGGATCGCGCACGCGATCTTCGAGGTGCGCCCCCCAGACGGTGAGCTCTTCTCTGGCCACGCCTTCAAGATCGATCTCGGTGTCGCGGAGCTTCGCCTGGTGCCCGCCGGCCCGTCCTCGAAGCAAACTGTGGAACAGATCGCCGCGCCATTTCCTGCTGCCGTTGCGGTCAACGCCAGCTTCTTCGACAATGAGGGCCGCGCCATGGGCCTCGCGGTCCACGAAGGACGACTCATCGCTAGTGGCAAGCGGCAGAGCTGGGGTGCCCTCGTCGTCAGTGGTACGAACGCGCGAATCGTGCTCGGCTCCGACATCCCCGATCCCCGCGCACATCGCCTCATCGTCCAGGGCATTCCTCGTCTCGTCGTCGAAGGAAGAGTCCAGAGGCTCAAGCCGCAGCTCGCCGAGCGGACCGCGGTGTGCGCCGAGGGGAGTATGGTCACCCTCGTCGTCGCAACGAAGGCGGAGACCACAGCCTTCGCGCGCTTCCTTGCTGGCCCACCCGAGACGGGTGGCCTCGGATGCGTGGATGCTCTCAATCTTGACGGAGGGCCTTCGACGCAGCTCGTGGCAAAGCTTTCCGCACTCACGCTGTCTCTGCCCGGGGGATGGGGAGTGCCGAACGCGCTAGTCGCGATTCCCGCCAAGAAGTAGCCTCGCCGACGCGGGACAGTACCGCTTGACACCTCCGCTGCGCCAGCCGAACATTCCCGACCATGCGACCGATTTCGGAAGAAGACCTCCTGCCCGCCGATATCGATGCTCAGCCCCCGGTGCGGGCCGCAGCCGCGCTGCGGTCGGTCATCCGCGGCTACCACGACGAGATCGAGCGCGAGCAGCGCCTGCCGAAGGCGTTGGTGGAGCAGTTTCATGCCGCCGGCTTCTACAGGCTGGTCATCCCGCGTGAGCTGGGTGGTCTTCAGGCTGACCCGCTGACCTACGTGCGCGTCGTTGAGCTGCTCGCCGAGGGCGCCGGCTCGGTCGGCTGGAATGTGGCCAACAACAGCATTGGCCAGCTCGTCACGCTCGGTCTGCCGGACGAGGGTGTCCAGGAGATTTACTCGCGCGGGGACACGGTCATCGCCGGCACCGCCGTGATGGGAGGCGGACGGGCCGTGCCCGTCGATGGTGGCTACCGGGTCACGGGTCGCTGGCCCTTTGGTACCGGCTGCCAGGAGAGCTCCTGGATGTTGGGAAGCTTCCAGATTTTCGACGGCGACCAGCCGCGCCGCAGCCCGGATGGCACGTCGGTCTACTGGCGTGGGATCTTCGCGCGTTCGGAAGCTCAGATCGTCCAGGGCAGCTGGGACGTGACCGGGATGCGCGCGACCGGCAGCTTCGACTGGACGGTCGACGATATCTTCCTGCCGGAGCGTCGAACGATGGTCCACGCCGGCATCCCGCTCGACAACCAGTGGAAGCGCTGGCCGGGGATTTCGTACGCCTTGCCGGCCCAGGCGTGGGTCGGGCCCCACCACAGCGCCGTGATCACCGGCATCGCCCTGGCGGGCATCGATGCGCTGATCGAGCTGGCCGGCGAGAAGACGCCGCGCGGCCGGACCGGTCGGCTCTGCGAGAGCCCACAAGTTCAGGACGCAGTCGGTCGGGCCGACGCGATCCTGAACGCTGGTCGAGCGTACCGCAGCGCGACGATCGCCGAGCTCTGGAACACCGTCGCGGCCGGCGAGGAGACCACGCTCGGGCAACGGGCCCGTTGCCGGCTGGCCGCGGTTCATGCCGCCGACAGCGCTCGTGAGGCGATGGATTTGATGTACCGTCACGGCGGCAGCACGTCGTATCGGCGCGAGAGCCGCCTGGCCGAGTGCTGGCGCGACCTCCACGTCGTCGGCCAAGCAGTCACGCTCGCGCCGGAGTGGTACCCGATCGGCGGTCGGGTCTTCCTGAAGATGGACCCGGGCCCACGGCTGCGCTAAGCCGCGTGCCCTTCCTTCGGCCGTTGTCAGCCCCGGGGGAAAAGGGTCACTACTCCGAGGGGTTACCGTTCAGCTCCGAGCCCCTCTTTCCTTTCTTGGTTCATGGCTGAGGTCCGACGAAACTAGATGATGTGAGCCGGGTAGTCCGCGTTGCCCTCCTTGCCGTTTTCGCGCTTCCGCTTGATACGAGCGCGGCGCAACCAGTCGTCATCCAAGAGGGTGATCCAGGACGCCCGCGCATCGTCGTGAGCGTCGAGACCAAGACCAACCACCGGTCCATCCAACTGACGAGCCAACGAACGCCCACGTATCCGACCGTGGATGTGACGTGCGACGGCAAGCGGCGAGCGATCACCTTGACTCGCTCGGAGCTAGCCGGGAAGAGCGTCTTGGGAATCTACGAAGTCCCAGAGACTACCGCCAAGTCGATGCTCGGCGCCCTCGAGTGTCGCCTGCTCCTCCCAGACCAGCAGATCAACCTTCCCGCCCAACTGCTCCGAGCCGCATGGGCGATCGCTCCGAAGGGCGCCTCAGCTCGGGCGGGGATCCATCCACTGGACGGCTGGAGATGTCCTCCTGCCCAGCCCATCAAAGGCAACTTCACGACCTACTCGGGTGAGCCGTGCATCTATCACGTGCCCGGCGGCCAACTCTACGTGAAGACGAAGCCGGAGACGTGCTACGCGACCGAAGCGGATGCGCGGCAGGATGGATGTCGACGCTCGAAGCGATAGCGAGTAGCCCCGCAACGTGCGGCGCCTCTTAACTGGCCTTGCGAGCATCCCGCTCGCACTCTTCATCAGCCACGTCAGTACTCTCGTGATCGACTTTCCCTGGGGGGTTTACGCTGCCGTTGCTCTGGCAGTGATCGGTTATGGCCTCCTCCTTACCGCCGGACCGATTCGACGCCATGTATGGTCCGGGCTGGGGAAGACGCATCCCGTGGACGTTGTCTTGGCGACCGTTCTCATAACGGGCGCGTTGGGTGGCGCCGGCGCATGGTTCCTCGCCAAACAAGAAGAGGCGCGGCTGCTCCGGGACCACGTACGCAATGGCGGCTTCGAAAAGGGGGCGGACTTTTGGGTCCCCGATGGCACTTCTGGCGGCGGCGCAGACTCACGTGGGGTGCTGGATACGACCGACCGCCGCTCCGGAGCGGCCGCGTTCCGATTCGACCACGACAGCCAAAAGGCCGACGGTCAGTGGCGATCGCTCTCTCAACGAATCTCGAGGCTGAGACCAAGAACCTTCTATGCGGCAACCTTCTGGGCGCTGGTGAGCAGGGCGGAGGCGAAGCCCCTCTTTCTGACGGCCGATGCGCAGTGGGCCGATAGAACCTACGTCGGAAACGAACTCGCTGGATGGCGCGAGTATCGACATGTGTTCAACACCGGCGACTCGGACTTCATCGACCTCCGGTTCGTCATCGAAGCTCCCGGCACGGTCTGGATCGACGACGTTGCGCTCCGCGAGCTCAGGCAAGACCGACCGGAGCCGGGGCGCCCTCGATAGCTCGACGCACCCAACCGTCGCGAAGGAGCCCGCGCCCGATCACATCTACGGTTCGGCGCTGACTCGCATGCGCGAGGCGCTGGCCAAGTAGCTCGGCGCTACGCGTTGCAGTAAGAGGGTACCCAGCTCTTCTCGAGCATCTCCGGCGCGATCGTGCTGTAGTCGAACGCCTTCCCGTCCCGCACCATCTGCTCGACGTCGAAGAGTAGTCGCGTCTCCGGAATGTCGCGGAAGAAGGCCCGATACATCGACTCCACCATGAGGTGGGCGGCGCGCAGCCCCAGGGGGCCGAGAAAGTTGCGGCGCTGACCAACGTGGGCCAGCTCGTCGGTCATCACTTCACGCAGGAGAGCGCGGATACGCTCACGGGCCTCCGGCTCGTCGGCGAGAATGTCGTCCAGGACGCCGT
Organism: Candidatus Rokuibacteriota bacterium; assembly: GCA_003221515.1. Taxonomy (GTDB): domain Bacteria; phylum Methylomirabilota; class Methylomirabilia; order Rokubacteriales; family CSP1-6; genus AR31. The sequence goes on along the minus strand of QHSI01000042.1, from coordinate 3,982 downwards.
CGATATGCTGGTACACGGTCAGACCCATCAGCTCGCTCACGAAGGCGGGTGGGGCCAGCATGGCTTCGGGGAACATGGGGAAGAGACGGTACATGCGGCTCATCCACTTTCCGAGCGGGACCCACTCCACCTGGTCGAGGTGAAACGTCCGGAGGATCTCCTGGAAAAGGCGCATGTGACTGAATTCTTCGCAGAGGTGATAGAGCCCAATCTTCGCGATCAGCGAGGTCGACTCGGTGATCTGCTCGGTCCGGTCCCAGGCGGCGGAGATGCCGACGTATTCGTGGCGGGCGAACTTGTAGAGGAATGTCAGCAGCAACGTCTTGCGGTCCAGGGTCCGGGGATCGTCCTGCATGATCACATGGTTGCGATAGAAGCGCGCGGGGTCGGCCAGCGGCCGGCGTGACCGAACGGGATGCGCCTGGAAACCGACCAGGGTCTCCCGTTTCTTCACGAGATCCTTCTGGTCCTGGAGGATCTCCCCGTCGTGACCCACGGAGTAGGCCCAGTACGATTCGAAATTGGCGATCCGCTCTCGCCGGGTCGCCGACGTGAATATGGATCGATACCGCGATCGGCCAGGCGCGATCACGGAGCTCACACGTGACAGTGTAACCCTCGTGTGTAGGTCCGCCCCGGCGAGGAATGGCCGGAGCAGGAGAGAACGGAACATGGTAAAGATCGCAGGCCATGACTGAACGCGAAGCGATCGACCAGGGGCTGGCGAGGCGGCTCGTGCTCGACGAGCTGTTCGACCTGACGCTCTATCGGAGCCTGCGCGCGCTGGCGACGGGTGAGCTCGGGGCCATCCTGGATCGGCTGATCCCCATCGAGGCCCGCCATTTCGCGTTCTGGCAAGACTACTTCGGTCTGCGGGTCGAGCGCCTGGACGTCGCGCGATGGCTGAAGCTCCAGCTTATCGTCCTGGCCTGCCGCCTCTTCGGCACTTCGGCCATCCATCTCGTTCTGGAGGCGATCGAGGTCTACGGCGTGCGGAAGTATCTCAAAGTCTGGAGCACCTATGGCGCCGGGCCGCGTGGAGCGGCCGTGCGCAGCATTCTCGAGGACGAGTTCGAGCACGAGGACGCCGTCGTGACGAGCACGGCGGAGCCTCGGCTCAATCCCGAGCGCGTGCGCAACATCTTTCTCGGCTTGAACGACGGGCTCGTCGAGATCCTGGGCGCGGTCAGCGGCTTCTTCGCCGCCCTCGGGAGCTCAACGACCGTGCTCATGGCCGCCACCACGGTGGCCGTGGCGGGGGCGCTGTCCATGGCCGCCGGCGCGTGGGTCGCGGTGGATTCCGAATCGGAGATTCGAGCGACCGAGATGGGGCGCCGGCGGTTCCTGGGCCAGGACGTCTCGGCGGATGAAGCGGGCGAGAGCCCGATGCGCTCGGCGGTGGTCGTCGGCGTGAGCTACCTCACCGGCGCCGTCGTCCCGGTCCTCCCCGTGCTCGCCGGGGCGACGACCGCGCTGCCCTCCGCGCTCACCGCAGGAAGCTTGATCATCATCGTCTCGATGGTCCTGGCTTTTCTCTCCGGCATGGAGATGAAGCGGCGGGTCGTCGCGAACCTTGTGACCATCGCCGCAGCGGTCGGCATCACGTTCGCCATCGGGCTCATTGCGAACCGCGTGTGGGGCGTCCCGGTTTAGGGCCCGGGGGCAGGCGGGCGCCGCAGCGCGGGCGGATGCTCCGGGTGCAGGCGAGAGCCCGCCGACGGCCGCTTCCTACGGCACCGCCATCACCCACGCGCCACGATTGCGCGTAGCGCACACGAGCATGCGATCTTGCTTGTGGAAGAGGAGATCGGCGGCCATGGCATTGGGCAGCCCATTGGAGAATGGCGCCCACGCGCCGCCCATGTTCCGTGTCTGATAGACGCCGACGTCGGCGGCGACCCATATCCGCTTGTAGCTGGCTGGATCGACCACCACGGCGTTCATGGGAATGCTGGGCAAGCCTGTCGTGGAGGCGATCCAGGCGGTTCCCGCGTTGTCCGAGCGATACACCATGGCCCCGCCGACTTGCGAGAGTGTCACCCAGAATCGCTGCGGATTGCTCGGATCGACGGCAATGCAGCTGATATAGCGAGGAGCGGGTGACGTCAGCACGACCTTGCGCCACGTCGTTCCCGTCCAGCTCACTCTGAGCATACGGCCCGCGTTGGTCCCGATCAGGATGGTGTTGGCATCGATCTCGCGCATCGCCGTGGCCACTTCTCCCGAGGACAGCCCGAGGGAAAAGGTCGTCCACGGCGGCCCACCGGTCCTGGTCACGATCAGGGAGGTCGCCCCGATGGCTACGGTCGAGCCGAAGACCTCCACCGGCGGGTAGAACAACGACGGGACGCCGGGGGGCGAGAGGTTCGTCCACGTGTTGCCCTTGTTGTTCGAGCGCTCGAGCGACACGTCATAGTACGAGTGATACACGGTGTTGGGATTGAGCTGGTTGACTCCGCAATCGCCTCCGTCGCCGTCGGCAATGTGATCCCACACCGTGGAGCCGGTGAAGCGAATCGTGCCATTGTCCTGGGTGCCCGCCATCAGCCACTTCCAGGTATTCGGATCGCCGGCGAGGTATTCCATCTCGGTGATGCCCAGACCCTTGTTGAGCGCGGTCCAGCTGGCACCGCCGTTCACGGACCGGAAGATCCCGCCGTCGTTGCCCGCGTAGATGATCTTCGAGTTGTTCGGAGAAAAGGTCAGGCAGTGCTGGTCGGGGTGGATGCTGTTGCTCCCTTGCGTCGTGACGTTCTTCCAGGTCCACGCCGAGACGCCGAGAGAGCCGCGGTAGGCGTCGATGGCCCCGAGGTACACGAGCCCCTTGTTGTCCGGCGCGGCCGCGACGTACCAGTCGTACCAGGCCTGATTCACGCTCAGGGCCGGCAAGGGTGTGATCTTTGTCCAGATCGTCCCGGATCGCCGCCACAGGTGCGCGCTCGTTCCCGCCGCCCCGAACACATAGCTGACGTCCGGCGCCACCGTCACCCGATCCACGGCTAGGCGCGCCCAGACGGTTGACGGCCCCGCGGGAAGCGCGACGGTCGTGAAGGCCGTGCCGGCATTGGTCGAGACGAAGAGGCCGTCGGCGAAGGCCGCGAGGAGCTCGACCCGGCCGCCACGGGGATGGACGCTGATGTCCCAGCATTTCCCGGGCCGCCGCAGGCTCCACGACACGCCACGGTTGGTCGATCGGTAGAATCCGTTGGTCGTGGCAGCATAGAGGACTTTGGGATCCTGCGGATCTACGACGAGATCGTAGAACCCCACGCCGATGAAGGGAGCCGATGCCACGAGCCCCCACGTGGTGCCGCCGTCGCTGGAGCGGTAGACGCCGGCGCCCAGATTGGCATAGAAGTTTCCTTCGCCGCTGCCCGCATAGACTCGCTTGGGGGCGTTGGGATCGAAGGTGACGGCTCCGATGGCGAGCGACGGCATGAAATCCGTGCGAGCCTGCCAGGTCGTCCCCGTGTCGGAGCTCTCCCAGATACCTCCGCCCGCTCCGCCGACGAGCAGATGCTTGGGGTCCTGGGGATCGACGGCGATGCTCGAGACGCGACCGATCACATCGACGCGATTGCTTCCGTAGGTCTGGCCCTTGGGAACCAGCGAGGGCCCTATCGGTTGCCAGATAGAGACAGCGGGTGCGGGAGGGGCTCCGAAGGCCCTCGCCCTGCCTCTCCGGACACGGGTCTTCGGCCGATGTCTGGTCAGCGTTGCTGCCGCCTTGATGATAGTCGTGGCGAGGGGTTTTGCCGCAGCCCGGGTCTGCCTCGAGCGCCTGTTCCCGCGGGCGCCGAGCTCCCGAGCCTGCATGGCGGCCCTGGTAAGTCCGAACCGGGGCCTGGCAGCTCTGGGGACGGCGACGGTCGCTACGATCTCGTTGTTGAGGGCAGGATCGCGTTGACCGAGATACGTGAACAGCCGTTGGAGCGCTTTCCCCCCAGGGAACGGCGTGACTTTCCTCCGACGCGCGCCGCGA
>QHSI01000164.1 GCA_003221515.1 Candidatus Rokuibacteriota bacterium | reverse complement strand
GCGCCGTCGGTCATGAAGTGGTTGATGTTGACGGTCGGCCGCAAGAACGGCGTCCACACCGCCTTCTCCTCCCACTTCGCGAACACCTCGGTCGCCTCGCGCCTGAACGCGTCGTGGTCCGCGGCGTAGGCCCCGACGCGTTCCTCGATATCGGCGATGAGGCGCGCGAGCGGGAGCACCGGGTTCGGCACGATGTTGCCGTAGTTGCCCGAGTGGACCGACGCGGGCTGGCCGTTGTCGGCGACGATGTCGACGGTGAGCAGCCCGCGCACCCCCATGACCAGGGTCGGGAGGTTCTTCTGCTTCGGTCCGTCTGACCCGATCAGCACGTCGGCGGCGAGCGTCGCGCGGTGGGCACGGGCGATCGCCTCCAGATTGGGGCTGCCGTGCTCCTCTTCGCCGTCGAGGATGACCTTGACCTTCCACTGCGCGGTGCCGCCGCGCACGGCGTCCATCGCGCCGAGCACGTTCGCGAGGTGCTGGCCCTTGTTGTCAGCGCCGCCGCGCGCCACCAGCACCACGCCGTCTAGCGCCTTGTCGTCGACGGATCGCGGGCGCACCGGCGTCCCGTCGAGGAAGTACGCGGGCACGAATGGCTCGCACTTCACGCCCTGCCACTGCCACCGCGCGACGTCGCCGGTCGGCTGGACGTCGTAGTGGCCGTAGAGCAGGAGAGTCGGCGCGTCCGGCGGTCCGCCGAGCTCTCCGTAGAGCGCCGGCGTGCCGCGACCGTCGGCCGGGGCCAGCGTCACGAGCTCGAGGCCGAGGTCGCGCCAGAACGCGCGCACGGCGTCGACCATCTCGGCCGTGACCTGGCGGCTGATCGTGGCGATGCGAAGGTAGCGGTCGAGGAGCTCGAGCCGATCGTGGCGGAGAGACATGACGAGTGGCGGTAGTATAGCGCCGGTCACATGGTCCGCCTCGCCGAGCTGAAAACTGATCGCCCGGCGCCTTCTCGGGGCGCTCGCAAAGGGCTCTCATTCTTGACCGAATCGCCGCGCCGCGTTAGAGTGAAGCGCACTCCCTCTCCCGCGTGCGCGGCAGGGGAATGTGCGCCGACAACACGGACGGCAGGTTGAGAATCATCGGCGGCAATAGCGCTTCCACCCGAGGGAGACACGCACCGATGGCCAGCAAGGTGAAGATCCAGAACAGGGCGAAGCTCTGATGGCGAGGCCGAAGATCACGGTCGTCGGCGCCGGCAACGTCGGCGCGACCGTCGCCCAGTACGCGGTGGAGAAGGAGCTGGGCGACGTCGTGCTGGTGGACGTGATCGAGGGCATCCCGCAGGGCAAGTCGCTCGACCTGGCGCAGGCCGGCCCGGTCCACGGGTTCGACTCGGCGCTGGTCGGCACGAACGGCTACGACGAGACGTCCGACTCCGACGTGGTCGTCATCACCGCCGGAATGGCGCGCAAGCCCGGCATGACCCGCGACGACCTTCTGTTCAAGAACGCCGAGATCGTCGGCTCGGTGGTCGAGCAGGTGGCGCGGCGCTCCCGCAACGCCATCCTGATCCTGGTCACCAATCCGCTCGACGCGATGGTGCAGCTCGCGTGGAAGAAGTCGGGGTTTCCGCCGGAGCGGGTCATCGGCATGGCCGGCGTGCTGGACTCGGCGCGCTTCCGCACGTTCATCGCGCGCGAGCTCAACGTCTCGGTGGAGAACGTCACCGCGTTCGTCCTGGGCGGCCACGGCGACACGATGGTGCCGCTGCCGCGCTACTCGACGGTGGCCGGCATCCCGATCACCGACCTTCTTTCGAAGGACCGGATCGACGCGCTCGTCACTCGTACCGCCAACGGCGGCGCCGAGATCGTGAACTTCCTGAAGTCCGGCAGCGCCTACTACGCGCCCGGCGCCTCGGCGGTGGAGATGGTCGAGGCCATCCTGAAGGACAAGAAGAAGATCCTGCCGTGCGCCGCGTACCTGAACGGCCAGTACGGCGTGCGTGGGCTCTACGTCGGCGTGCCGGTCAAGCTCGGCCGTGCGGGAGTCGAGCAGATCGTCGAGATCACGCTGACGCCGGACGAGCAGGCGGCGTTCAAGAAGTCCGCCGACGCGGTGCGGGAGCTCGTCGACAAGCTGAAGCTCTAGCCGAGGCGCGGGGGATGGCGAAGCGAGCGAAGGCCAGCGCGAAGAAGTGGGTGAAGCCGATTCCGGCCGGCTACCGCAGCGTCACCCCCTACCTCACCGTACGGGACGGCGCGCGGGCCATCGACTTCTACAAGGACGCCTTGGGCGCCGTGGAGAAGGTGCGGATGATCGGCCCCGACGGCCGGAGCGTGATGCACGCCGAGCTCAAGATCGGCGACTCGATCGTGATGCTGAGCGACGAGTTCCCGGGCATGAGCACCTGTCGCTCGCCGCAGTCCCTGGGCGGCACCACCGTCTCGCTCTTCCTCTACGTCCGCGACGTGGACGCCGCCTTCAAGCGCGCGTCGAACTCCGGCTGCAAGGTGCTGATGGAGCCGACCGACATGTTCTGGGGCGATCGGTTCGGCAAGCT
>QHSI01000041.1:11463-14715 GCA_003221515.1 Candidatus Rokuibacteriota bacterium | reverse complement strand
TCATCTCGCGCGAGCAGGGCTACCACGGTGTCACGCTGCAGGCAATGAGCGCCACCGGGATGGGCGCCTACTGGACGATGTTCGAGCCACGCGTGCAGGGCTTCGTCCATATCCAGACGTGCTATCCGTACCGGTTCCAGGGCGCCAAGCCCGGCGAGAGCGTGGGCCAGGCGGCCGCGCGCGCGCTCGAGGAGGCGATCCTGCGCGAGGGCCCCGACACCGTCGGGGCGTTCATCGGCGAGCCGATCCATGGCGGCGGCGGCATCATCTATCCCACCGACGACTACTGGCCGCGCGTGCGTGAAATCTGCACCCGTCACAACGTGCTGTTGATCGGCGACGAGGTCATCACCGGCTTCTGCCGGACCGGGCGCTGGTTCGCGCTCGGGCACTGGAACGTCAAGCCCGACATCCTCTCGTTCGCGAAGGGCGTGACCTCGGGGTACCTGCCGCTCGGCGGCATCATGGTCTCGAAGGCGATCAAGGACGCGATGGATTCGGTGAAGCCCGAGGACCGCTGGATGCACGCCTACACGTACTCGGGTCATCCGACCTGCTGCGCCGTCGCCCTGAAGAACCTCGACATCATGGACCGCGAGCGCCTCTCGGAGAACGCGGCCGCGATGGGCGCGCGGCTCTACGAGGGGCTCAAGCAGACCTTCGGCGATCACCCGAACGCCGGCGACATCCGGGGCGGCAAGGGGCTGCTGGCGGCCGTCGAGCTGGTGGAGGATCGCGCGACCAAGCGGAACTTCGGCGCCGATCGCAAGGTGGCCCAACGGATCCAGGCCGAGATGATGAAGCGCGGCGTCGTCACGCGCACGCGGCCGTCGCCTGGCCCGCATCCGGCGCCCGGCGACGCGGTGTACTTCGCGCCGCCGCTCGTCGTGACCGCGGCCGAGATCGACCGGCTCGTCAGCGTCACCCGCGACGCGATCAAGGTCGTGCTGAGCTGAGGCTGATCACCGCCCATCGAATTCTCATCGGCGCGGGGATCGCGTTCTTCATCCTCTACGCCGCGCTGCAGCTGCGCCTGTTCGTGCGCGGAGGCGCGACGGCGGCGTTGGTGCAGGCCGTGGTGGCCGTGGCGGTGGCGATCGGCTTCGTCGTCTACTACCGCACCCTCCGGAGATGGGGTCAGCGCTAGGCCCACCCGCCGTCCTCATCTACGACGGCGAGTGCGCGAGTTGCCGCGCGAGCGCGCTCTGGATCATGCGCCTGGCGCACTCCGGCGGCGCCCTCGAGATCCTCCCGTGGCGATCGGCGCCGCGCCGCGAACGCTTTCCTCAGGTCTCGGACGCGATGTGCGCGACGGCGATGCGCCTCGTGCTGCCCGACGGCCGCGTGCTGGCGGGCGTCGACGCCGTGCCCGAGCTGCTCCATCGCATCCACGGGCTCGGCTGGCTGGCGGCCGCCCTGGCGCTCCCGGGCGTCGGGCTTCCCGCTCGACATCTCTCCGGGTGGATCGCGCGCAAGCGTTGGCGTCTCTTGTGCGATCACCGCTAGTCGAATTGCCCACCGCTTCAGCAGCACGGCTCGACTCGCACTGAAATTCGGCAGCACGGTAAATCCCGGAGCGGGATAAGTGCGCGTATAGGCTGAAGCTCGACGAAGCATCGGCCTGGCACGCACGCTGCACCTTGCCGACGCAAGTGGCGTCCACGGCGGACGCCGCCGACCCAACCAGCGATGGCGCTGTTGCCTGTATCCGAGGCAACGGCGCCATTTTGTTTGGTGGCTTTTCATCTGTTTATAGCGTGCCTCGGCCGGCGGGGCCCCAGCCCCGCGACGGCCTGCAGCAGGCATTTCCACAGGAGGCGGGATGGACGTGACGCGACGGCAGTTCGTCAAGGGAACGGGCGCGGCGACCCTGCTCGCTGGCGTGCCGATGGGTTGGGCCGGCGGCGTGTACGCGCAGGACGGTCCCGAGGCGCCGAAGGTGAGGATCGGCATCATCGCGCTGACCGACTGCTCGTCGATCGTTATGGCCCACGAGCTCGGCCTGTTCAAGAAGCACGGGATCGAGTCGACGATCTCGAAGGAAGCGTCGTGGGCGGTCATCCGTGACCGGCTCACCCTCGGCGAAAACCAGGCGACGCACATGCTCCTCGGCATTCCCTACGCCGCGACGATGGGACTCCAGGGCTCGCCGGTGAAGCCGATGATCATCCCGATGTATCTCAACCGCAACGGGCAGGCGATCACGCTCACCAGGGCGCTGCTCGACCGAGGCGTGAAGACCCCGGCGCAGCTCAAGCCCCTCGCGATGGAGGCGAAGGCCAAGGGCGCGCCGATGACGTTCGCCATGACCTACCCACCGGGCACGCACGCGATGTGGACGCGTTACTGGCTCGGCGCCGGCGGCATCAATCCCGATCGCGACGTGACGCTGATCACGATCCCGCCCGCGCAGATGGTGGCGAACATGAAGGTCGGCAAGATGGACGGCTATTGCGTGGGCGAGCCGTGGGGTGCTCGCGCCATCGCCGACGGGATCGGCTTCACCGCCGTCACCACCCAGCAGATCTGGAAGGATCATCCCGAGAAGGTCCTCGCGTTCACAGAGGAATTCGTCCAGAAGAACCCGAAGACCGTGAAGGCGGTGATGCGCGCGGTGCTCGAAGCCAGCCAATGGAACGACAAGCTGGAGAACCGCCCGCGCATGGCCGAGGTGGTCGGTCAGCCGCAGTACGTCAACGCCGCGAAAGAGATCATCCTGGGCCGCATGCTCGGCGACTACGACTACGGCGACGGACGCAAGGAGAAGGACAAGTACTACATGACCTTCTTCGACCGCCAGACCAACTTCCCCCTGAAGTCGCACGGCGTCTGGTGGCTCTCCCAGTTCCGCCGCTGGGGGATGGTCAAGGAGCCGCCCGACTACAAGGGGCTCGTGGACCGCGTGCACCGGCCGGACATCTATCGCGAGGTGGCCACGGAGATGGGGGTGGAGACGCCGCGCGAGGATATGAAGAAGGAGATGTTCTTCGACGGCGTCACGTTCGATCCGGCGGAGCCGGAGAAGTACGCCAAGAGCTTCGCCGTCCACACGATGGCGTAGGAGCGACCATGACGACCGCCACGCTGAGGAAGATCGTCCTCCCGTTGCTCGGTCTCACGGGCGTCCTCGTCGTGTGGGCGATGCTGAGCCAGGCGATCGCCCCCGACCTTCCGTCGCCGCTGCGCACCTGGCGAGAATCCAGCCGCTGCGTGCTGGATCCCTTCTTCAAGGACGGAGAGATGAACCAGGGC
>QHSI01000041.1:0-11423 GCA_003221515.1 Candidatus Rokuibacteriota bacterium | reverse complement strand
TGCCCCTGGGGCTCGTGATCTTCCAGAAGTCCGAGCCGGCCGCCGTCTTCACGATCGCGCTGTGCGCGATGTGGCCCACCGTCATCAACACCGCCGTCGGCGTGCGCTCCATCAGCCAGGATTACTTGAACGTCGGCCGGGTGCTCAAGCTCTCGCGCAAGAAGATGCTGACCAAGATCATCGTCCCGGCCACGCTCCCGTACGTGTTCACCGGCTACCGGCTCTCGCTGGGCCTGGCGTGGCTCGTCATCGTGGCCGCCGAGATGCTGACCGGCACGCCCGGCGTCGGCGGCTTCCTGTGGCAGGAGTACAACAGCCTCGTCTACTCCCACATCATCCTGAGCGTCGCCACCATCGGCGCGGTCGGCCTCCTGCTGGACCGGCTGATGGGGCTGGTCGAGGCACGCGTGAAGTCGGTCTGATGCCCTACCTCGAGGTCCGCGCCCTTGCGAAGTCCTACGCGACCCCGAGCCGAACGACCAACGTGCTGGACGGGGTGAACCTGGCGCTCGACGAGCGAGAATTCGTGGCGATCGTCGGCTACTCGGGCTCGGGCAAGACGACGCTGGTCTCGCTCATCGCCGGCCTCATCACCCCCGACGCGGGCGAGATCGTGCTCGACGGCGCGCCGGTGCGGGGGCCGGGGCCCGAGCGCGGCATCGTGTTCCAGCAGTACTCGCTCCTGCCGTGGATGACGGTGTACGAGAACGTCGCGCTGGCGGTGGACGCGGTCAGCCCGGGTCGTTCGGCCACGGAGCGGAAGCGCCTCACCCAGGAGTTCATCGCGCTCGTGAACCTCACGCCCGCGACCTGGAAGCGCCCATCCCAGCTCTCGGGCGGCATGCGCCAGCGCGTGGCGGTGGCGCGCGGGCTCGCCATGCGGCCCAAGGTCCTCCTGATGGACGAGCCGTTCAGCGCCGTCGATGCGCTGACTCGCGCGAACCTGCAGGACGAGCTGCTGCGGATCTGGAACGAGCACCGCTCGACCGTGGTTCTCATCACCAACGACGTGGACGAGGCAATATTAATGTCGGATCGCATCTATCCGATGACGCCCGGGCCGGGCGCCGTGCTGGGTCCGGCGATCGAAGTCGGTCTGCCGCGCCCGCGCCAGCGGCGGCACATGAGCCTCGAGCCCGCGTACCAGAAAGCGCGGCAGGCGATCGTCGAGTTCCTCCGCGCGAGCCGCCGGGCCGGGGTCTGAGCCGTGCCCGCCTTCGTCGAGATCGCCGAGCTCGGCAAGACCTATCGGACTCCGCACGGTCCGGCCGTCATCGTGCGCGACTTCTCCCTCTACGTCGCCCAGGGCGAGTTCGTCTGCCTGCTCGGCCACTCGGGCTGCGGCAAGACCACGGTGCTCTCGATTCTGATGGGCCTGGTCGCGGCGACGACCGGCGGCGTGGTGATCGACGGGCGCGAGGTCGACGGGCCGGGCACCGATCGCGGCGTGGTCTTCCAGTCGGCGACGCTGCTGCCGTGGATGTCGGTGGCCGGCAACGTGCGCCTGGCGCTCGATCAAGTCGGCGCGCCGGCATCGCGCGCCGACAGATACCTGGCGTCGGTGGGCCTGGCCGGTCAGGGCGGACGCTACCCGCGCGAGCTCTCGGCCGGCATGCAGCAGCGTGTCGGCATCGCACGGGCCTTCGCGCTCGAGCCCCGGCTCCTCCTCCTCGACGAGCCGTTCTCGCTGCTGGATGCGCTGACGCGCATGGAGCTGCAGGACGAGCTGATCGGGCTCTGGGAGGCGGCGCGGCGCACTGATGTCGGGCTCGCCTCGCACGCGGGGAGCCCAGCCCCCGGCCGTGCTGCGGCTCGCAAGACTGATATCACGCTCGCCTCGGACGGCGGGGCCGCAGCCCCGCGACGTCCTGCAGCTCGCAAGACCGTGATCATGGTCACCCACGACGTGGACGAGGCGCTGCTGCTCGCCGACCGGATCGTCATGATGACGAACGGGCCCGCCGCGACGATCGGCCGCATCTTCGACGTACCGTTCCCGCGCCCGCGCAGCCGCGACGAGCTGTTCGCGCGCCCTGACTACTTCTGGCTGCGCGACTCGGTTGTGGCCTTCCTCGAGGAGCAGGCCCACGCGCCCGCCTGAGGCGGACGGCGCGGCCGACGGCGGCGCCTGGCGGGCGACGATGTGCCCGTACTGCGGGGTGGGCTGCGGGCTGCTCGTGCAGGTGCGCGACGGGCGGGTCGCGAAGGTCAAGGGCGATCCGGCCCATCCGGCCAACTTCGGCGATGTCTGCGCGAAGGCGGTTCATCTGCCGCCGATCCTGCGTACGGCCGACCGGCTCGTGCATCCCCAGCTTCGCCATCGGCGCGGCGGCGCGCTCGAGCGCGTGCCGTGGGAGCTGGCGCTCAGGTTCACCGCCGATCGCGTGCGCGAGATCGTCATGGCCCACGGCCCCGACGCCGTCGCCTTCTACGCGTCCGGCCAGCTCCTGACCGAGGAGTACTACGTCGCCGCGAAGCTCGCGCGCGCGGTCGTCGGCACCAACAATTTCGACACGAACTCACGGCTCTGCATGGCCTCGGCGGCTGCCGGGTACTGGCGGTCGCTGGGATCCGACGGCCCGCCGGCGGCCTACGCCGACCTGGACGTCGCCAACTGCTTCCTGCTGATCGGCACCAACACGGCCGATTGCCATCCGATCACCTTCAAGCGGATCCGGAAGCGGAAGCTCCAGTCGCCCGACGCCGTGACGGTGATCGTCGTGGACCCGCGCTGGACCGAGACAGCCGACATCGCGGACCTGCACATGCCCCTGCAGCCCGGCTCCGACATCGCGCTGCTGAACGCGATGCTCCACGTGCTGTGGCGAGAAGGATTGCTCGACGCGAACTTCGTCGCGAAGCACACGAGCGGCTGGGCGCAGATGCGGGCCGTGATCGAGCGCTATCCGCCCGAGCGCGGCGCGGCCCTCACCGGGCTCTCGCCCGAGATCATCGTCACGGCCGCGCTGAGATTCGGCCGCGCGCGAGCCGCGATGAGCCTCTGGTCGATGGGGATCAACCAGAGCCACGTCGGCACCGACAAGAACGCGGCGATCATCAATCTGCACCTGGCGACCGGACAGATCGGGCGCCCGGGCGCCGGACCGTTCTCGCTCACCGGCCAGCCGAACGCGATGGGCGGGCGCGAGACCGGCGGGCTCGCGCATCTGCTGCCGGGCTATCGGCTCGTGGCCGACGCGGCCGCGCGCGCCGTGGTCGAGCGCCACTGGGCGATTCCCGCCGGGCGGCTGCCGGCGACGCCCGGGCGCTCGGCGCTGGAGATCTTCGAGGGGCTCGCGAGCGGTGCGGTGCGCGCGGTGTGGATCATGTGCACGAACCCGGCGGCGTCGATGCCGGACCTCGACCTCGTCGAGAAGGCGCTGCGGCAGGCGGACCTCGTCGTCGTTCAGGACGCCTACCACCCGACCGAGACGACGCGGTTCGCCGACGTGCTCCTGCCGGCCGCCCAGTGGCCCGAGAAGGACGGCGTCATGACGAACTCCGAGCGGCGGCTCACGTATCTGCCGAAGCTCGTCGAGCCGCCGGGCGAGGCGCTGCCGGACACCGTGATCCTCACGCGGTTCGCCCACGAGATGGGCGTGAAGGAGCCCTTTCAGTTCGCGAGCGCGGCCGAAGTCTTCGACGAGCTCGCGGCCCTGACCGCCGGCACCGTCTGCGACTACTCGGGCCTGTCGCACGACCGCCTACGCCGCGACGGCCCGCTCCAGTGGCCCGTGCCCGCGCCCGACCATCCGGGCACCGAGCGGCTCTACCAGGACCGCCGCTTCCCGACGCCCGACGGGCGCGCGCGGCTCGTGGCCGTCGAGCACGACGAGCCGCTCGAGCCCGTCGACGCGAGCTTTCCGCTGACGCTGACGACCGGACGCGTGCGCGATCACTGGCACACGCTCACCCGCACCATCAAGTCGCCGGCGCTCAGGTCGCGGACGCCCGAGCCGATCCTCGAGGTGAACCTGCGCGACGCGCAGCGCGCCGGCATCCAGGACGGCGACTTCGTCGAGATCACGTCGCGCCGGGGCAAGGCGGTGGCCCAGTGCCTGGTGAGCGCCGCCATCCGCGAGGGCACGTGCTTCCTGCCATTCCACTGGGGCCGCCAGAGCGGCTTCTACAAGAGCGCCAACAACCTGACGCTGAGCGGGCGCGATCCGATCTCGCAGCAGCCCGAACTGAAGGCGTGCGCGGTCCGGCTGCGTCGGGTCGCGGAGCCACCCGCATGAACAAGATCGAGAGCCTCAAGGCCGAGCGCGACGGGCTCGACGTCTCCGAGGATCTGGTGCGCTTCGCGCGGGAGGGGTGGAAGACCATCGGCGAGGACGACAAGGAGCGGCTGAAGTGGGTGGGCGTCTTCTACCGCCGGCCCACGCCCGGTCACTTCATGATGCGCATCCGCATGGCGAATGGCATCGTCACCTCGGCGCAGGCGCGGCTGCTCGGCGAGATCACCAGGGAGAGCGGCAAGAACGTCGCCGACGTGACGACGCGCCAGCAGGTGCAGCTGCGATGGGTGACGGTGGAGGGCGTGCCCGAGGTGATCGCGCGCCTCGAGGCCGCCGGCCTCTCCAGTCTACAAACCGGGATGGACAACATCCGCGGCATCGTGGGCTGCCCCGCCACCGGGCTCGCGCCCACGGAGCTCCTCGACACGGCGCCGATCGCCGCGGCGTTCCAGCGGATTTTCCTCGGCAACAAAGCGTTCACGAACCTGCCGCGGAAGTTCAACGTCACGATCACCGGCTGCCTCGAGCACTGCACCGGCGGCGAGACCCAGGACATCTCGATGACGCCGGCCGTCGCCACCGTCGGCGGTGAGGACGTCGCGGGGTTCAACGTGGCGGTCGGCGGCAAGCAGGGGTCGGGTGGGCCGCGCTTCGCGACGGCTCTCGACGCGTTCGTGACGCCGGGCGAGGCGGCCGAGCTCTGCGCCGCCATCGCCCTCATCTTCCGCGATCACGGCCCCCGCGAGGCGCGGAGCCGCGCCCGCCTCGCCTTCCTGGTGGACGAGTGGGGCGGGGAACGGTTCCGCAAGGAGCTGGAGACGCGGATCGGACGCGATCTTTCGCCGGCCGGCCGCGACGCGCGCGGGACGAAGACCACCGACCACGTCGGTATCTTCCGCCAGCGGCAGCCCGGACTGAGCTACGTCGGGCTCAAGACGCCGGTCGGCCGCGTCACCGGCGACCAGCTGCTGGAGCTGGCGCGGATCGCCGAGCGCTACGGCCGTGGCGAGCTGCGCTTCACGCCGTCGCAGAACGTGCTGATCCCCCACGTGCCCGACGCGGTCCTGGGCGAGCTGACCGCCGAGCCGCTGCTCAAGGCGCTGCCCTACAATCCGTCCGAGATCCAGCGCGGCCTCGTATCGTGCACTGGCACCGACTTCTGCAACCTCGCGCTCATCGACACCAAGGCGCGCGCGATGGCGCTGGCGCGCGCGCTCGAGCAGCGGCTCGGCGCGACACGCCCGCTGACCGTGCGGTGGTCGGGCTGTCCGGCCTCGTGCGGCAATCACCACACCGCGGACGTCGGTCTCCAGGGATGCAAGGTGAAGGTGGACGGCAAGATCGTCGACGGCGTCCACGTCTTCGTCGGCGGCCGCGGCGGGCGCGATCCCCGCGCGGCCGAGAAGATCCTCGAGGACGTGCCGTGCGACGCGCTGCCGGAGGCGCTCGATCGTCTCGTCCGATTCTTTCCGCGGTCCCCGAGGAAGGAGGAGCCATGAAACGCGGCGGCCTCGTCTCGTTCGTGGGCGCCGGGCCCGGCGACCCCGAGCTCATCACGCTGAAGGGGCTCCGGCGTCTGCGCGAGGCCGACGTCGTCATCCACGATCGGCTGATCCCCGGTGAGGTCCTCGAGCAGACGCGGCCGAGGGTCGAGGTCATCGACGTCGGCAAGGCGCCCGGGCGTCCCTGCCTGGGCCAGGGCGAGATCAATCGTCTCCTGGTCGACCGCGGCGCCGGCAGGCGACACGTGGTGAGGCTGAAGGGTGGCGATCCGACGATCTTCGGCCGCCTGGCGGAGGAGATCGAGGCGGTGCGGACGGCCGGTCTCGCGTTCGAGGTCGTGCCGGGCATCACCTCCGCGACGGCGGCGGCGGCGCGCGCCGGCATCTCGCTCACCGAGCGGGGCAGCTCGTCGACGGTGGTGTTCGCGACCGGCGCGGTGCACGGCAACCGCAAGGCGCTGGCGCTCGACTGGGATCTGCTCGCGCACACCGGGGGCACCCTGGTGTTCTACATGCCGGTCGGCAGGCTCGAGTCCGTCACCGCGTCGCTCACGTCACTCGGACGCGATCCGCGCGAGCCCGCGATTCTGATCGAGCGCGTGGGCGTCGTCGGCGAACGCGTGATCGCCGGGCGCCTCGGCGACATCTCGGAGCGGGGCCGGGCGGCCGGCGTCGCGGCGCCGGCGCTCTTGATCACCGGGCCCACCGTCGCCGCCGCGTCGGAGCCGGCGACCGTGCGGCGGGTGGCGAGCCACCTTGCGGGCGTGAGCGATGGCTGACTACTTCCCGGCGTTCCTCGATCTCCGCGGCCGTGCGTGCCTGGTGGTCGGCGGTGGGCTCGTCGCCGAGCGCAAGGCGCGCGCCCTCGTCGAGTGCGGCGCCCGCGTCACCGTGGTGAGCCCTCTCGTCACCACGGGCCTCGGGGCGCTCGTCGCCGCGGACCGCATCGTCCATCGGGCGCGAAGGTTCCGGCGGTCCGACCTGCGCGGCTGCGCGCTGGCCATCGCCGCGACCGGCGACTCGATCGTCGACGCGGCCGTGGAGTCGACGGGCCGCCGCCGGCGCGTGCTCGTGAACGTGGTGGATCGACCCGCGCAGTGCGACTTCATCCTGCCGTCGGTGCTGCGCCGCGGTGAGCTGCAGATCGCCGTCTCGACGGGCGGGCGGAGCCCGGCGCTCGCCCGCGCGATCCGTCGACGGCTCGAAGGCCTCTTCGACCCGGACTACGGAGATCTGGTCGCTCGGGTGGGCGCGGAGCGCCACCGCGCCCGCGCGGCGGCCGTCACCGCCGAGGACCGGCTCGACGCCGCTGAGCGCGTGGCGGGGCTCGCCCTCGTCGGGCGCTAGTCGGCCTCTCGCCTCCTCACGTCGTACAATCGAGTGAGGAGGATCCACCTCGATGCAAGCGTCCGCAGCTCGCGCGGTCATGCACACGGTACTCGGGCGTGGGCTGACCACCCCGCAGGTCGAGCAGCTCGCCCAGGCCTCGGTCAGCAAGAAGATCGCGGCCGGCCAGACCCTCATGAGCGAGGGCGAGCGGCCGAGCGGGCTCCTGTTCCTGCTGCAGGGCAACGTGGAGATCTTCAAGCAGGGCGGCGACGGACAGCGACAGTCGCTGGCCAAGATCGCCGCGCCGACGCTCCTGGGCGAGATGAGCCTCATCACCGACCGCCCGACGTCGGCCACCGTCGTCGCCGTCACCGAATGTGACTGTCAGCTGCTGACGCGGGCGCAGTTCCAGCGGTTGATCGGCAGCGACAGCCTCGCCGCCTACAAGCTCGTCGTGGTCATCGCCGGCATCATCGCGGAGCGGCTCGGCCAGCTCGATCGGAAAGTGCTCGAGCCCAGAGCCTAGGAGCGCGCCGACGCGACCGGCGCGGCGACGACGCCGTCGGCCTCCGGCCGCGCCGCAATCCGGAACAACCGCGGCCCACGAACGACAACGGCTGCGTGAAGACGCCGAGGTGTCCTCGGGGCATCACCTCGATGCCGTCCACGGTCGTCGCCCGCGGCGCGCCGATGCGCGGCGCCCCGTAGGGCGTGGTCGGCGTCAGGACGACGTCCACGTCGCGAAAGACCTCGCGCACCCGGTCGCGGAACCAGGTGCGGAAGCGCTGCGCCTGCGGTGACCTCGGCCAGGCGCTGGACCTCGGCAGCCGTCACCGGCTCGCTCATGGCGCGCGGGTTCCGCGGGCCTCCAGGTAGGCGCGCCAGCCGCCATAGGCGGTGATCTCGCGCTGCCCCTCGCAGAGCGCCGGCTCGCCGAGGACGCCCAGCGTTTCCTGACCGTCCGCCAGCCGCACCTTGCCGATGGCCAGCCCGGGCGGCTCGCTCAACAAGATCGTGGCGAGGCCGGCCGCCGGCACCTGCCACACCTCGACGGCGATTGCCGCGCCGCCCTGCGAGACGCGCACCATCGCGGGATGCCGGTCGTCGTCAATCGACCAGAGACGGTAGCTCGGGATCGTGGTCGCCTCGCGGTCGAACGTGGCGCCGACCGACACGAGGTTGCCGTTCAGCGACAGGCCGCGCATCAGGGTGCCATTGACGGCCAGGGGGACGTTCAAGACGTGCTCCCTTCGAGTTGGACCGTAGCACCGGCATCTCCCGCCGGCAACGGATCGAAAGCGCTGCTCGGTAGGTGAGCAGAGAGCGCCGAATGCTTATCCAGCGGGCACCGGCTCAGTAGGGGTCGCCTCTAAGTTTATGATGTCGTTGACCACCGACCACGGCACGTCCCTTGCTGCCACCGGATGCTGCGCGACAAGGAGGTCGCAGCGGGTAATGGCGCCCGGATACGGGCGCCTTTCCTTTTTCAGGCTACGCCGGCAAGCGGCAGCCGAGGGGGACACGTGCATGAAGGACGCAGGATCGGGTACGCGCTCGCTGCCGTGGAGAATCGTTTTCGGCCTGGTGCTCGCCTGTCTCCTGGCGGTCGGCGGCTGGGTGTTCGCTCAGGACAAGCCCGCCGCCCCGGCCGCGCCCGCTCCCGCCGCCGCGCCCGCGCCTCCTCCGTCGAAGGCTGATCCGGCCGGCACCGCCACCGGCGGCATCGGCGACGTCACGGCCAAGGAGGCTGGCAAGCCGACGCTCACGGAGGTCGCCGAGTTCGCGGGCCACAACCGCGTCTCGATCAACGTGATGTGGACGCTGCTCACGGGCTTCCTCGTCATGTTCATGCAGGCCGGATTCGCGCTGGTGGAGACCGGCTTCACCCGCGCGAAGAACGTCGCGCACACCATGATGATGAACTTCATGATCTACGCGATCGGCATGACCGGGTACTGGATCTGTGGTTTCGCCCTGCAGATGGGCGGGCTCGGGGCCCTCTCGACGATGGGCGGGACCGGCCTGCTCGACAGCGAGTTCACGATCAGCCTCTTCGGGAAGGACTTCGGGCTCTTCGGGATGAAGGGCTTCTTCCTGGCCGGCTCGACGTACGACGTGGCAGTGTTCACGCTGTTCCTCTTCCAGATGGTGTTCATGGACACCGCGGCGACGATCCCGACCGGCGCGATGGCCGAGCGCTGGAAGTTCTCGTCGTTCGTGGTGTTCGGGTTCTTCCTCTCGATGTTCAGCTATCCGATCTTCGCCAACTGGGTATGGGGCGGCGGCTGGCTCTCGCAGCTCGGCAAGAACTTCGGCCTGGGGCACGGCCATGTCGACTTCGCTGGATCATCGGTCGTCCACATGGTCGGCGGCGTCACCGCGCTGGCGGGGGCCATGGTCCTGGGGCCGCGCATCGGCAAGTACAACAAGGATGGCTCGGCGAACCCGATCCCGGGCCACAACATCCCGATGGGCGTGCTCGGGTGCTTCATCCTGGCCTTCGGGTGGTTCGGCTTCAACCCGGGCAGCACGCTGGCGGGCAGCGACCTCCGCATCGCGGTGGTCGCCGTCAACACGATGCTGGCATCGGCGTCGGGCGCGATCTTCGCGATGTTCTACATGTGGGGGAAATACGGCAAGCCCGACCCGAGCATGATGGTCAATCCGGTCGGCGCGATCGCCGTCCACGGCGTCAACGGGGCGTGGGGCGTCCTGAGCCTCGGCCTCTTCTCCGACGGCACCTACGGCGACGGGTTCAACGGCGTCGAGGGCACGGTGCGCGGCCTCCTCTACGGCGGCGCGAGCCAGTTCGTCGCGCAGACCATCGGCACCGTCACGTGCTTCGCGTTCATCTTCACGGCCTCGTGGGTGTTCTTCAAGGTCTACGACGTCGTCTTCGGCATGCGCGTCAGCCCCGAGGTCGAGCTGGAAGGCCTCGACGTACCCGAGATGGGCGCGCACGGCTACCCGGAGATCCAGGGGCCCGCGACGCTCGTGCACGCGATGGGCGCATCGATGCCGAAGGTGCCGGCCATGTCCATGGCGGCCGAGCGCTCCCGGTAGCAGAGTGAGCCGATGAGGAAGCTCGAGGCGATCATCAAGCCGTTGAGCGAGGTGCGGGGGTTCGGCCGGCAGAAAGGCCACACGGAGATGTACCGCGGCGGCGAGTATACTGTCGACTTCCTGCCGAAGGTGAAAGTGGAAGTCGTCGTCGCCGACGCGATAGCCGACAAGGTCGGCGCGCCGCTCGAGGAGGCGCTTCGTATCAGAACCGGCGAGCGCGGAGACAACGCAGTCTAACCGCGAGGAGGATCGGATGACGCGATGGCTCGGAGTGACGTTCATAGCGGTGATCGTCGGCGTGGCGTTCAGCGCGCCCGCATACGCGCAGAGCCTCTTCCAGAATCCTGTGGCGCCGGTCCCGATCGCCCAGGCCCCGCCCGAGACCAAGCCCGGCGAGGCGAAGCCGGAGGAGAAGAAAGAGGAGAAGCCCAAGACGCTGTGGGAGGAGCACACCCTCTTCGCGTACGTCGAGAGCAGCTGGGTGTGGAACATGGGTCGGGCGGGGCAGGACCACATCAACAACGAGCTGCGGGTGTTCGACAACGAGGACCGGTGGACCTTCAACATGGCGGAGTTCAGCATCAAGAAGGATCCGTCCGAGCGCTATCCGTTCGGGTACGGCTTGGTGCTCACGGCGGGCATTCCCGGCACCACGAACGACTCGCAGAAGGTCCACGCCCTCGGCATCTTCCGGGGTGACAGCGACGCGTACCCGTTCCGGAACACGGCGAACTTCGACTTGGAGGAGGCGTACGGCTCGTACCAGATCCCGATCGGTGAGGGTCTGACGATCAAGGCCGGGAAGTTCGTCACACTGCTCGGGTACGAGACCATCGAGTCACCGAACAACCTGAACTTCTCGCGGTCGTTTATGTTCGGATTCTCCATCCCGTTCACCCATGTGGGCGCGCTCCTCTCCTACTCGCCCTTCCCATGGCTCTCGCTCACGGCAGGCCCGGTGGTTGGCTGGGACGTCGCGAGAGACAACAACAGCCGGATGTCCGTCATGGGACAGGTCGGCGTGTCGGCGGTCAAGGATCTCGCGCTGTCCCTCAGTTGGATCAACGGACCGGAGCAGACCGGCCAGAACAGCAACCCGCGCACGGTGCTCAGCTCCGTCGGCAACTACACGGGCATCAAGAACCTCACGCTCGGCGCCAACGTCGACTACGGATGGGAAGAGGACGAGGCCTCGCTGGCCGCGTCCAGAACGCGCCAGAACAACAACGCGTCGTGGTGGGGCTGGGCGGGCTACGTCGCGTACGACTGGACGGAGCAGCTGCGCACCGCG
>QHSI01000124.1 GCA_003221515.1 Candidatus Rokuibacteriota bacterium | reverse complement strand
AGGAGCGCCGAGACCGCGGCGGCGATCCAGATGCACAACCAGAAGCTCCAGGGATGGCCGTAGAACGGTGAGCCGAGGACCGGGGAATTCAGGAGCCCCATCGCGTAGGCGCCGATGGCGAAGAACGCGGCGTACCCGAGGTCGAGCAGCCCGGCGTAGCCGACCACGATGTTGAGGCCGAGCGCCAGGAGGACGTAGATCATCCCGTCGGAGACCGCGTGCACCGTCTGGAAGCCGAGGACGCGGTCGACGAACGGATAGACCAGCAGCGCGGCCACCAGCGCGCTCCAGCCGAGCCCGCGCTTCACGAGCCGCTCACACCTTGTCCGGGCTCCGCTCGCCCATCAGCCCCTGGGGACGAAAGACCAGGACGAGGATGAGGATCGCGAAGACGATCGCGTTGGTCCAGCGGGCTGAGATGTACTGGTCGCTCCACGCCGACAGGAAGCCGATGAAGAGGCCGCCGAGCGCCGCGCCCGGCATGTTGCCGATGCCGCCGAGCACCGCCGCGGTGAAGGCGCGGAGACCGGCCTGATAGCCCATCCACCACATCCCGATGTTGTAGTACATGCCCTGGATGACGCCGGCGGCGCCGGCCAGCGCGCCGCCGACGAAGAACGTGAGCAAGATGGTCCGCTCGACGTCGATCCCCATCGCCTGCGCGGTCTCGCGGTCCTGCGCCGTCGCCCGCATCGCCTTGCCCCAGCGGGTGCGCGTCACGAAATAGTTGAGGCCCACCATCAGCGGGATCGTCGCGCCCACCACGAGCAGGTCCTTGGTGGTGATGAAGACGGCGGAGTCGACGCCGAGCCACTCGCGCAAAATGTCGACCGACGGAAACACGTCGGGATACGCGATCGGCGCCGGCCCCTTCCAGAGGAGGGCGATGTTCTCGAGCATGAACGACACGCCGATCGCGGTGATGAGCGGGGCCAGCCGCGTCGAGCGCCGCAAGGGCCGATAGGCCAGGCGGTCGATGGCCACGTTGAGGGCCGCGGTCGTGAGCATGGTCAGCGCGAACACCAGCGGCAGGATCGTCACCAGCTGCCAGCCGACCAGCGTCTTCGTCACCCCGAGCAGCGCGAACCACGAGAGCGAGATGAAGAGGCCCAGCATGAAGACGTCGCCGTGCGCGAAGTTGATGAGCTCGATGATGCCGTACACCATCGTGTAGCCGAGCGCGATCAGCGCGAAGACGGCCCCGCGGGTGAGGCCGTTGATCGTCTGCTGGACGAGGACCTCCCAAGCGTTCACTTGGGGGGCCCCGTCATGGCCCCCCAAACCCCCCAACGCTCGGACGCGCCCCGGCACGGCCGTGGCGCGCCTCGATTTGGCGATGCGGTGTCGGGGAGTCCCGAGATGGCGGCGTCTGCGCTCCCGGGAGGTTTGTCGCGCCCCGGCGGAGCCGGGGCGCTCATCGACATTCTGCGTGCTCCGGGGCGCTATTCGAGGATGGTCTCGAACTGGAACTTGCAGCCGATCGGCCCGTCGGCCTTCACGACCTTGAAGCCGGACATGGTGTCGTAGTCGACGTCGCCGTTCTCGTCGAAGTTCCACTTGCCGTTGATGCCGTCGAAGTTCTTGGTGGCGGCGATCGCCTTGCGCACCGCCTCGCGCTTCTCGGTGACGTCCTTCGCCTTCTCGATCTCTGGCGCGGCGCGGCGGATGCCCTCGATCGCCACGCGTCCGGCCTCGGCCGCGTAGAGCGCGTAGGCGGTCGGCTCCTTGCCGAACTTCGACTTGTAGGTTTCGTAGGTCTTGGCGCCGACGCCCCGCATCTTCTCGAACGGCAGCCCGGCGAACGTGACGCGCATCTCCGTGGCGAGCGCGGCGTCGCAGGTGGCGCCCTTGAGCAGCTCTTCCTCGAGGAGCCCGTCCGGCCCGACGAAGCGGACCCGCGGCGCGACCAGACCCACCTCCTTCATCTGTCGGATCACGACCTGGGCGCCCGTCTCGATGACGCCGCCCATGTAGACGAGGTCGGCGCCCGACGCGCGGATCTTGGTGAGCACCGGCTTCTGGTCCGGCTGCTTCCAGTCGATGCCCTCGTTGGCGACGACCGGCAGCCCGAGCTTCTTGGCCATCACCTCGAAGACGTCGGCGATGCCTTTGCCGTAGAGCTCCTGGTCGTTGAGGATGTAGACCTTCTTGGCGCCCAGGCGCTTGGCCCACTTCGCGCCGACGGCGCCCTGGATGTCGTCGGCCGGCACCGGGCGAAAGTAGTTCACGAAGCCGCCGGGCCGATAGATCTCCGGCTCGCCGGGCGCCGCGCCGCGCTTCTTGGTGAGGCCGGGATACGTGTTGGCCGGCGTGATCTGCGCCATGTGGGCGCGGTTGTTGATCGGGATGGAGACCTTGGCCGCTCCGGAGTTGTAGGTGCCGATGTAGACGATCGCCAGCGGATCACCCACCGCCTTGTTCGCATTCTCGGCCTCGACCGCGCCGTCCCACTTACCCGTCTGGGGCGAAGCGTCGTCGAGGTTCACCACTTCCAGGCAGTAGCCCGCGACCACGCCGCCCGCTTCGGACACCGCGAGGTCCACGCCGTTCTTCATGCCCGTGCCCTCGGGGATCATCGCCCCTTGCATCGGCCACGACGTGTACAGGCGAAGCTTGCCCTTGGGACACTGCTGGGCGTCGGCGCTACTGACACCGATGACGAAGCTCAGCAGCGCGACGGCGACGGCGGCGATTCGGAACGGTCTCATGCTGGTCCTCCCTGCTCGGCAGTAGGATGCGGCCCTCGATGGGGACGGCGGGTATGAGACTATGGCACCTCGGCAGTTGTCAACGCTCGCGCGACTGCCCGCGGGAAGGACAATGAGGGGGGAGTCGAGAGGGATTGAGCGCCAAACACGTGCAGCCCCGGATCATCTACGAAGCCAAATCAGGGTCGCCGCTCGAGGTCGACCGTAATTTCTACACGCGCCTCGCGCGCGCCGACGGCCGCCGGCGCGTCGAGCAGTTCGTCGTCCCGCGGCGCTCCGGTCGCGCCTGGCCGGTACGCGCGGGCCAGATCTTCCGCATCACGGCGGTCGAAGGACCGCAGGTGGCGGACCTCAACGTGTGGAACCTGCACAACCCGCGCGAGCGCTTCTGGGCCTCGCGCACGCGCCAGCTCCACAGCGCGCACGTCACGACCTTCGACCGGCTGTGGTCGTGCCTGCCGTACCTGCGCCCGATGCTGACGATCACCGGCGACAGCGTGCGCTACGGCCGCGACGAGGACGGCGCCGGCTGTCACGATCTGCTCGGGACCCGCTGCGATCCCTACGTCCACAAGCTCCTCAACGGGGAAGAGTTCGATCTCTGCTGCCACAGCAACCTCGTGCGCGCGGTGGCGCCCCACCGGCTCACCGAGCTCGACGTGCACGACGTGCTGAACGTCTTCCAGGTCACCGGCCTGACGCCAGAGGGGCGCTACTTCGTCAAGCCGAGCCCGGCGCGGAAGAGTGACTTCCTGGAGTTCTTCGCCGAGATCGACGTGCTGTGCGCGATCTCGGTGTGTCCCCACGGCGATCTCTCGGTCGCGGTGTGGGGGCCCGACGCCGGCGATCCGCTCGCGACGTGCCGTCCGCTCGGTGTCGAGATCTGGGAGCCGCCGCCCGAGCTGCTGCAAGGCTGGACGTCGCCGGCGGCGTCAGACTACCGCGGAGCTCACGGCCTGCAGTGCGGCGACAAACCAAGGGGCGCCTGATGTCCGTGGAGCTGATCCGCGAATACTGGAGCTACCACCACTGGGCGAATCGCCGGCTCTACGACGTCGTCGCGGCGCTCGGCGACGACGCGGCCGGCCGCCCCGTCGGCAAACAGTTCAGCGAGCCGTCGCTCCGTGCGATGCTCGTGCACATGTATGGCGCCGACTGGTTCTGGCTCGAGACGTGGAGAGGCCGGCCGCCCTCGTTCACGCGCGGCGATCCCACGTATGGCCTCAAGGTCGGGACGCTCGGCGAGCTCCGGCCGCGGTGGGACACGCTCGAGGCGGAGCAGCTGCGCTTCCTCGGTGGGATCACCGAGGCGGACCTCTGGCGGCCGCTCGAGGGCAAGACGCCGGAGGGTCGCACGTTCAATCGGCCGTTCGGGATGCTGCTGCTGCACGTCCCGACGCACGCGGCCCATCATCGGAGCGAGCTCGCCACGATGCTCACGATGGTGAGCGGATCGCCCCCCGACACCGGCATCAACTCCTTCTATCGCGAGAAGTCCGGGGGGGCCGTCTGATGGCCGAGCTGGCCACGATCCCGGCGCGATCCGGCAAGGCGGCACGCGCGAGTGCGGGTCAGCGCATCAAGGTCGTCAACAGCCACGGCACCCAGGTGGTCGATGCCTGGGCGTTCAACGCCCTCGACCTGACGGAGTGGATGTCGATGGAAGCGAGCCGCGCCTCGTTCATGAAGCTCGCGGCCTCCGTCGGCGACACATTCGTCACCAACCAGCGGCGTCCCATCCTGACGTTGATCGAGGACACGTCGGGCTGCGCCCACGACACCCTCATGGCGCCGTGCGATCGATGGCGGTACGGCCTGCTCGGCGTCCAGGGATATCACGACAACTGCAAGGACAACCTGAACGCCGCGCTGGCGAACCTCGGCGTCGTCATCCGAGCCACGCCGCCGTCGTTGAACCTGTTCATGAACATTCCGTGGACGCCCGACGGACAGCTCGCGTGGGGTGAGCCGGTATCGAGCCCCGGCAGCTACGTGGTGTTCCGCGCGGAGATGGATCTGGTCATCGCGCTGTCCGCATGCCCGCAAGACATCCTGCCGATCAACGGCAAGACCGGCCGCACCCGCGAAGCCCACTTCCTGATCGAGTAGATGGGGACGCGTGGTGCTCCCCAAGCCGGCGAGATCGAGGTCAGCCCGGCACGCAGGGTCGATGATGCGCTGATTGCAGCCTTCAATCGGTTGATCCCACAGCTTTCGCGGAGCGCAGCCGTGCCGACGCCGGACCTGATCCGCGAGATCGTCGAGGCCCAGTCCACTACAGTCCTGATCGCCAGAGACCAACGGGAAGACGGGCGCATCGTCGGCTTGCTCACATTAGTCGTCTTCCGGATCCCGACGGGCGTACGGGCTTGGATCGAGGACGTGGTAGTGGACGAGGCGGTCAGAGGGCGTGGTGTGGGCGAAGCTCTGAGTCAGGACGCTGTCCGCCGTGCCCTTGGGCTTGGTGCTCGGACCGTTGAACTCACGTCGAGGCCTTCGCGGGAGGCAGCAAACCGACTCTATCAGCGGCTCGGGTTTGTCCGGCGCGACAGCAATGTGTACCGCTACACTCCGTGACGTCGACCCGGCTCGACACGATGCTGACGGGGCCGTTCAGCCGACGACGAGGCAGTGGATCGCGGGCAGTCCCTTCGCGACGAGCTCCCAGCTCACTCCGCCGTCGCCTGAATGGAAGACGCGCCCGTCCGCGGTGCCGAAGACGACGACGTCGCCGTCCGCGACCAGGCACGCCGTGTCGATGTTGCCGCGGAACCACGCGGGCAGGCCGCGCGCACAACGCTCGAAGTCCGCCGCGCCGTCGAGCGGCCGTCGATAGACCGCCGCCCGCGAGCCGCCCGGCCCGGTGGAGGCGGTGACCAGGACGGTATCGCCAGCCACCGCCACCGCGCGGAGGTAGCTTCCGTGCAGGCCCGAGGTGGCGAAATCCCAGGACGCGCCGCTGTCGCGACTCACGCCGAGACCGTCGGCGGCCGCGACCAGCACGACGCCGCGGCGCGACGGATGGACCAGGACCTGGTGCACGTCGA
This sequence comes from Candidatus Rokuibacteriota bacterium, assembly GCA_003221515.1. GTDB lineage: Bacteria > Methylomirabilota > Methylomirabilia > Rokubacteriales > CSP1-6 > AR31. The sequence goes on along the minus strand of QHSI01000124.1, from coordinate 94,051 downwards.
CCTCGATGTCGAGCGTCGGCGTCCACGAGCCACCACCGTCGTGCGAGCGCACGACGCCGCCGACGTGGACGTTGACGTAGATCGCGACGCCAGCCCCGCGCTCGGCGGCGATGGAGCGGACGTCGGCCGGATCACCCCACGGCGTGTACCACGTCTGGCGCCCCTCGACGGTCTCGAACGAGTCGAGCGGCGAGAGCCGGCTAGCTTGCAACCGGTGGAGGTGAGCACCCTCCGTTCCCACGAAGAGCCCCCTCGAGGTCGGCGCCAGGCACGTCGCTTCGTGCTCACCCTCGACGGCAGCGCCCGCGGTCCACTCTCGACGGTTCTCGGAGGCGTAGAGGGTCCGGCCGTCGACGATCGCCCACGTGCGGGATCCGTCGTGGGCCAGCGCCGTCACCGTGTGGCCGGCGAGCGCGTCGGCCGGAACCTCGACGGAGCCGAAGCTCCGGAGCCCGCCCTCGGTGCCGACGAGAATGCGTGGCTCCATACCTCGCATGGTACTCCCGTCTCGTACTCCCGTCGGGGCCGCTGTGTTAGCATCGCGGCGCGATGCCGATCCAGCGCAGCGTCGAGCGATTTCTCACGACGCACACCGGGAGTCTTCCTCGACCCCCGGACCTGATCCGGATGATGTTCGCAAAGGAAGAAGGCGTGCCGGTCGACGCCGCCGCGCTCGATGCGCGCATCCGCGACGCGGTGACCGAGTCCGTGCGCAAGCAGGTCGACGCCGGCGTCGCGATCGTCAACGACGGCGAGATGAGCAAGCCGAGCTACGCGACGTACGTCAAGGACCGCCTGAACGGGTTCGGCGGCGCGAGCCATCCGCTCCAGTATCGAGACCTCGTGGATTTCCCGGAGATGGCCAAGCGGGTCTTCGGCGATCCCGGCCGCTCTCGGCGCCGCACGCCGGCGTGCGACGGGCCGATCAGCGTGCGCGACGCGCGCGCGGCCGAGACCGACGTGGCCAATCTGCTGGCGGCGTGCGGTCCGTCGGGGGCCGAGCACGCGTTCATGTCGGCCGCCTCGCCGGGCGTCATCTCGCTCTTCTTCCGCAACGACTACTACCCGAGCCACGAGAAGTACCTGTTCGCCATCGCCGACGCCATGAAGGGGGAGTACGAGGCGGTCGCCCGCGCCGGCGTCGACTTGCAGATCGACTGTCCCGACCTCGGGATGGGCCGGCACATCCAGTTCGCCGACCTGAGCCTCGACGAGTTCCGCAAGATGGCGCGCCTGCACATCGAGGCGCTCAATCACGCGCTGGCGAACGTGCCGCCGGAGCGATCGCGGCTGCACGTGTGCTGGGGGAACTACGAGGGGCCGCATCATTACGACGTGGCGCTCGGCGACATCATCGACGTGCTGTTCACGGCGCGGCCGAGCGGCCTCTCGGTGGAGGCGTCGAACCCGCGGCACGCGCACGAGTGGCGGTTGTTCGAGCGTGTGAAGCTGCCACCGGGCAAGGTGCTCATTCCCGGCGTGCTCGACTCGACGACCAACTTCATCGAGCATCCGGATCTGGTCGCCGAGCGCATCGGCCGCTACGCGAATTTGGTCGGTCGCGAGAACGTCGTCGCCGGCACCGATTGCGGCTTCGGCACCTGGGTGGGTCAGGCTGCCGTCGACCCCGACATCGCGTGGGCCAAGCTCGCCAGCATGGCCGAGGGCGCGCGCCGCGCGACGCGCGAGTTCTTCTAGCTCGCCCGGGGTGGTGCGCGCCGCAAGCCGTCGCGGGGCGGGGGCCCCGCCGGCTGAGGCGCGGGGAAAATTTGAGAGACTAGGTCCATGGCCGAGCCGAAGGCTCACGCGTTTCCCCTGATCACGGCCGAGGCGCTGGCCGACCTGCGGAAGCGTGTCGGCGTGCCGGCGCGGCGCCCGGCGCCGTACATCGAGGTCGCCACGCGGGACGCCGTGCGCCACTGGGCGGCCGGCATCGGCGACCGCAATCCGTTCTGGCTCGAGGCCGGCGTGGCGCCGCCCACGATCCTGTTCGCGCTCGACCGCATCGTCTCCGGCTACGTCGGTGGCCTGCCGGGGATCCACGCGATGTACGGAGGCACGGACTTCCGGTGGCAGCGCCCGATCCGGATCGGCGACACGGTCGTCGGCGCGAGCGTGCTGCTCGATCTCGTCGAGAAGCCGTCCACGTTCGCGCGCCGCGCGATCCAGCAGATCTACCGGACCACGTTTCGGAACCAGGCGGGCGAGCTCGTGTGCGAGGCCGACTCCTGGTGCTTCCGCACCGAGCGTGACACCGCGCGCGAGCGCGGCAAATACGGCGCGGCCGAAACGGCGCGCTACACCGAGCGTGAGCTCGCGGCGATCGCGTCGGCGTACCGGAACGAGGAGATCCGGGGGCGCACGCCGCGCTACTGGGACGAGGTGACGGTCGGCGAGTCGCTGCCGCTCGTGGCGAAGGGACCGCTCACGGTGACGTCGGTCATCGCGTTCGTCCAGGGGTGGGGCAGCCTCTACGTACGAGCGCACGGAGACGCCTTCGCGATGTTCGAGCGCCATCCGGCCCTCGGCATCCCGAACGCGTCGGGGGTGCCCGAGCCGCCCGAGCGCGTGCACTGGGACGAGGCGATGGCGCGCGCCGTCGGCGTGCCGGGGCCCTACGACTACGGTCCCGAGCGCGTCGCGTGGCTCGGACACCTGGTCACCAACTGGATGGGTGACGCCGGGCTGCTGCGCCGACTCAACGCGCGCGTGCTGCGCCACAACCTGATCGGCGACACCACCTGGTGCCGGGGGACCGTGACCGGCAAGGAGCCCGGCGGCGTCGTCCACCTCTCGCTCCACGCGGACAACCAGCGGGGCGAGACGACGGCCTCGGGCATCGCCACGGTCGTCCTGCCCGAGCGGCCCGCGCGCGCCTGAGCGTGTCGCGGCTGCTCGAGATCCGCAGCTATCCCGAGGCGCTCCGCGCCTTCCGCTGGGACGCGCTGTGGGACATCTTCGACGGTGATCGCGAGCGCCTCAACCTCGCCCACGAGTGCGTCGACCGGCACGTCGACCGGGGAACCGCGCTGCGCATCAAGCACGCGGACGGACGGACCGAGGAGGCCAGCTTCGGCGAGCTCTCGGCATGGTCGTCGCGGTTCGCGAACCTCCTGGAGCGTCTGGGCGTGCAGCGCGGCGACCGGGTCGCCATCATGCTGGAGCCGTCGCTGTCCTTCTACGGCGCGCTCTTCGGCACGCTCAAGCGCGGCGCGATCGCGGTGCCGCTGTTCACGCTCTTCGGGCCCGACGGGGTCGCGCTCCGCGTCGACGACTGTCGCCCGCGGGTGCTGCTCGTGGAGCGCGAGGCCGAGCGCTGGCGCACGCGGTTCCCCCATCTCGTCGTGCTGGGCGCCGACGAGGTGGACGAGCGCCTGGCCGGCGAGCGCGATCGCTACGCGCCGAGCACCGGGGCCGGCGACCTCGCGGTGTTCCAGTACACGTCGGGCACGACCCGCGCGCTGCCGGCGGCGATCCGTCACACCCATCGCGCGGTGATCACGGTGATGGTCGCCGCGCTCTACGGCGTGGGCCTCGAGCGAGGCGACCGGTACTTCTGCCCGTCCTCGCCCGCGTGGGGCCACGGCCTCTGGCACGGCACGATCGCGCCGCTCGCGCTCGGGATTCCCGTCGGCAGCTACGCGGGAAAGTTCCACGGCGCGCGCGTGCTGGAGGCGCTCGCCGAGTTCGAGATCACCAACCTCGCGGCGGCGCCCACGGTGTACCGGATGCTGCGCGAAGCGGGGCTGACCGCCGCCGGCGCGCGCTCGCTGCGGAAGCTCTCGTTCACCGGCGAGCCGATGGACTCGGGCACGTTCGAGTGGCTCGAGCAGACGGTCGGCCGGCGCCCGTGCGGCATGTATGGCAGCACCGAGGTCGGCGTCATCATCGTGAACTATCCCGGCTTCTCGGACTTCGAGGTGCGCCCGGGCACGCTCGGCAAGCCGGCGCCGGGCTGGGAGGTGGCGATCGTCGGCGCCGACGGGCAGCCGCTCGGGCCCGGTCAGCCCGGCGAGATCGCGGTGCGGCGCAAGGGCGCGTGGTTTCCCGTCAAGGATCGGGGCTGGATCGACGCGGACGGATACTTCCACCACGGCGGCCGCTCCGACGACGTGATCATCTCGGCGGGCTGGACGATGAGCGCGGTGGAGATCGAAGACGCGCTGCTGAAGCACCCCGACGTGCGTGAGGCGGCGGTCGTCGGTGTCGCCGATCGGCGGCGCGGCCTCGTACCCAAGGCCTTCATCGTGTCGGATCGCCGCGACCCCGAGCTCGCCCGCGAGCTGCAGGAGCTCGTCAAGACGCGGCTCAGCCAGCACGAGTATCCGCGGCTGGTCGAGCTGGTGGCGGAGCTGCCGAAGACGCCGGCCGGGAAGACCGACCGGAATGCTCTGCGCCTACGGGCTCGCGTCGCTCCCGACGCTCTCGAGTAGAGAGATCCGCCGCTCGATCGCCGCGATTCCCTGCTCTGACGCGGGCGTCGGCTTGACCGAGCCCGCCCGCGGGCGCATAGTCTGCCATCACATGCCGTACCCGTAGTGTCCCGTTGAGCTCCGTCCTGGCGTGACAGAGCAGCGTCGCGCGGTCGGCGTGACGCAGGAGGATTTCGATGGCACGGCCCGCGATCCGTCCTACCCGCCGTCAATTTCTCAAGACCTCCGCCGCGGTCGCGGTCGGCGCCGGCGCCACGCGGCCCTTCGGCACGCCGGCCCTGGCCCAGCGCCCGAAGCTCGTCTACTGGTGCTACCAGTTCCTGAAGTCGAGCGACGACGCGCGGGCCAACTTCGCCCAGGAGTGGGCGAAGAAGAACAACGTCGACCTCCAGATCTCCATGGTGCCGCTCAAGGAGTTCCTGCCCAAGATCACCGCCGCGATCGAGGCCAAGGCCACGCCGGACATCATCGAGTCCGACGCGGTCGAGCTGCGGGCCCGCGGGCAGCTCCTCGACGTCACCGACATCTACAAGAAGCTGGAGAAGACGTACGGCGGATGGGTCGGCAACTCGCCGAAGATCATGCTGGAGCCCGACGGACGGGTCCACCACATCATGTACGGCTTCCAGGGCTTCATGCTGATGTCCCGGGACGATCTCGTGAAGGAGGCCGGTCTCACGCCGCCCCCGGCCACGTGGGTCGACATGCTGGCCTACGCCAAGAAGGCCCAGAAGCTGCCGCGGATCTTCGGGATGGGGATCCCCGTCAGCAACCAGACCGACTCCCAGGTCTGGGAAGACATGATGAAGAGCTACGGCGCGCGACTGGCCGACGAGAAGGGCAAGCGGATCGTCCTCGGTGACTACAAGCCGCAGGTGTGGGAATTCCTCGACTTCTTCACCGAGGTCTGGAAGGCGGGCGTGCTGCCGCCCGGGGTCACGACCTGGGACAACACGATGAACAACTCCACCTACCAGTCCGGCAAGGCCGTGTTCATCCTCAATCCGATCACACTCTCGCTGTGGCTGGAGGAGAACAATCCCGAGCTCCTGGCGAAGACCGGACACTACACGTATCCCAAAGGACCCAAGGGGCTCATCCAGCCGGTCACGTTCGGCTCACGCGCGATCATGAAGTACACGAAGGTCCCGGACCTCGCGAAGCAGTTCCTGTGGGACTCGATGGAGCCGGGCAAGATGGACCGCGAGCACGGCGTCAGCCAGTGGGGTCCGGTGCTCAAGGCGTACCTCGGGTTCGACGTGTGGAAGAAGAAGCCGTTCATGAAGGGCCTGATCGACCTGTCGCTTCGCGGCGAGCCCCAGGGCTATCCTGACGTCTTCAACGACGCGTGGCGCGAGCAGCACACCAACACGACGATCTCGCGGATGCTCCAGCGGCTCGTCGTCGACAACTGGTCGCGCGACAAAGCCTTCGTCGAAGCGCTCGACGTCCTCGGCAAGATCTACTCGAAGTACGCCGTGTAGGGGCGTCAGCGTGGCCATCCGCCACCGCTCTGTCGCGGTCGCGCTCCCCACATCGGCGAGACCGACGCGCTGGCCGTCCGTGCGCACGCGCGAGTCGCTCGGCGGCATGGCGCTCCTGGCGCCGACCCTGCTGCTCTTGCTCGGGCTCGTGCTGTACCCGTTCTGCTACGCGATCTGGTTGGCGTTCTCCGACAAGACCGTGGGCTCGCCCGGGCAGTACGTCGGCCTGCGGAACTTCATCTACGTCCTCAGCTGGCCGCAGTTCAGCGCCGCCGTCACGAACACGATCGTCTTCACCGTGAGCGCGGTGGCCATCAAGTTCGTGCTCGGCATGGCGGTGGCCCTCGTGCTCAACCAGCGGATCCGCGCGCGTAACTTCTTCCGCGCCTTCCTGCTCCTCCCCTGGGTCATGCCGGCGTTCGTCGTGTACCTGGTCTGGCGCTGGCTCTACGACCCGCTGGCCGGGTTGATCAACTACGCGCTGCTCGACATCGGGGTGATCGCGAGCCCGATCGCCTTCCTGTCCGACCGCAGCACGGCCATGGGCTCCGTCGTCGTCGCCCACGCCTGGCGGAATTTCCCGTTCTACGCGATCTCGTTCCTGGCCGGGATGCAGACCATCTCGCAGGAGCTCTACGACTCCGCGCAGGTCGACGGCGCCTCGAGGATCCGGCAGTTCCGCCACATCACCTTGCCCGGGCTCTACCACATCATCGGCGTGGTCCTGCTGCTGACGACGATCCAGACCGCGAACGCGTTCGAGCCGATCTATCTGCTGACGGGCGGCGGCCCGTCGGACGCCACCATGGTCTACACGATGCTCGTGTACGTGATGGGGATCATGAACCTCCGCCTCGGCGAGGCGGCGGCCGTCTCCACCCTCTTCCTGCCGCTGCTGGTTGGCCTCGTGCTGGTGGTGACCATGCTCCTGCAGAAGAAGGCCAACGCGTGAGGAGGAGAGAGCACCATGCATGAGTCGCTCTCGATCCGAGTCACCACCTACGCGCTGCTGGCGATCTTCGTCTTCCTGGTGGCGGTGCCGCTCTTCTGGATGGTGGCGACCGCGCTCAAGTCGAACAAGGACTTGTACGAGGACTTCAGCTACCTGCCGACCCGGCCCACCCTCCAGCACTTCGTCCGCGTCATCACGCGCGAAGATCTCCTGACCAATATCCGGAACAGTTTTGTGGTGGCGACGACGACGACCGCGGTCACCGTGGTGGTGAGCGCGTTCGCCGCCTTCAGCATCGTCCGGTACCGCTACTGGGGGCGGGAGTGGGTGGGACGCCTCATCCTGTTCAAGTACCTGTTGCCGACGGCGATGCTGTTCATCCCGCTCTACACGATCGTGGTCGCGATGGGCCTCGGCAACACGCTGAAGTCGCTCATGCTGACCTATCTCTCGTTCACGGTACCGTTCTGCACGTGGATGCTGATGGGCTACTTCAGGAGTATTCCGCCCGAGCTGGAAGAGCACGCGATGGTCGACGGCTGCTCCAAGATCGGCGCGCTGTTCCGCATCCTCTTCCCGCTGTCCGCGCCGGGCATCGTCGCGTCCGCCATCTTCTCGTTCACGCTGGCCTGGAACGAGTTCCTCCTGGCCCTGGTCTTCACCAGCGACCACACCACGATGACGATCCCGATCAAGCTCTCGATGATGGTGGTGGGCGATCAGTACATCTGGGGCCAGCTCATGGCGGGCGCCGTCCTCGCCTCGGTGCCCATCGCGATCCTCTACTTCCTGGCCCAGCGATTCGTGGTCCAGGGCTTGGCCGCCGGCGCCGTCAAGGGCTAGCCCTCGCGAGACGACGCGCCCGCGGGGCTACCCGGTGTCGCCGATCAGCTTGGCGGCGGCGATGCCCGCCACGGCGCACGCCTCGTCCTTATCCGAGATGTCGCCGGAGATCCCGACGGCGCCGATCACCGGGCCCCCGGCGCCCTCCCGGATCAGCACACCGCCGGCCGCCGGAACGACGCGGCCGTCGGACATGGCGTTCAGCGCCGTGAAAAACGCCTGCTGCTGGGGCTGATCGACCACGCGCCGGGCCAGCATGCGCGAGCCCACGCCCATCCCGAGCGCCCCCCACGCCTTCCCCAGGGCGATCTGCGGGCGGATGATCCCCGCGCCGTCCTCTCGGGCGAATGCCTTCAGATGTCCCCCGGCGTCGAGCACGGCCACCGCCAGCGGCGCGCAGCTGGTCTCGCGCGCCTTGCGCAGCGCGGCCTCGACGATCGTCATCGCGAGCTTCAGGGTCAGCTCGGCCATATCCTGGTCCTCCGTCGGGATCAGAGTGGCGTGCATTGTATGCGATTGACCCCTCGCGGTGCGCGCTCTAGACTCGCGCCGGCACGGGCGGGTGGCTTCCCCGGCTCCCGCGCCCTCTATCTGTGACCAACGGCTGGACGGGCGGGCAATACAGCGTCGTTCGCGCGATCTTCGGTGTGGTGCTCTGCGCGCAATTCTTGAGAACGATCGGATGGGGCGCCGAGAGCTTCTCGCGTGTCGCGCTCCTGCCCGACGCGCGCTCGCGCCCTCTCGCGCGCGTCTTCCCGAACGTGCTGGACGTGTGGAGCTCGCCCGGGGCGGCCATCACGGTGCTCGTCGTCTGCGCGGCGCTCAGCCTGCTGCTCGCCGTCGGGTGGTGGGACCGCACGGCGGCCGTCGGCCTCAGCTACCTCGGCGCTTGCTTCTTCGTGCGCAGCCCGCTGGTCGCGAGCGCCTGGCTGCCCTTTGCCGGCTGGCTCCTGCTGGTGCACGCGTGCCTGCCGCCCGCGCCGTACGGAAGCGTGGCGGCGCTCGGCCGCGTCGATCCCGCCGGTGCCTGGCGGATGCCGCCCCTGATCTTCGCCGCCGCGTGGATCGTGATGGCCTTCGGCTACAGCGCGGGTGGCTACGCGAAGCTCTTGAGCCGGTCGTGGGTCGATGGCGTCTGGACTGTGTCCGCCCTCGAGCTTCTGTTCGCGCCGCTGGCGCTCGTCGCGCCGCTCCGTCCGTGGCTCTGGCTCGCGACGCTCGTCGTGGGTCTGGCCCCGAACGCGCTGATCGGCGTCGCCGATGCGGGCCCGGGGCTGGCGCTGCTGCATCTGCTCACGCTCGATCCGGGGTGGATTCGACCGCGCGGCGCGCCGGCGCCGGAGCGACTCTTCTACGACGGCTCGTGCGGCCTCTGCCATCGCGCGGTGCGCTTCGTCCTGGCCGAAGATCGCACCGGGAACGCGTTTCGCGTGGCGCCGCTCGGCGGCGCGGCGTTCGAGCGAGAGATACCCGCCGGCGCGAGGGCGGGGCTTCCGGACAGCCTGCTGGTCGTGCGCGCCGACGGGGCCCGGCTCGCTCGCTCGGCCGCGGTGCTGCACATCGCCGCGTGCCTGGGCGGTCTCTGGCGCGCGCTCGCGCTCGTCCTTCGCGCCGTGCCTGCGCCGCTGCGTGACCTCGGCTACGACGCCGTAGCGCGCGTGCGGCTTCGGCTTTTCGCGCGCCCGACCGAGGCCTGCCCGCTGCTGCCGCCCCACCTCCGCGCCCGATTCGACGCGTAGCCTCGTGCTACCATCGCGGCCATCTTCCGAAAACGAGGAGCCACCATGAAGTTATCCGTCAAAATCGCAACGCTGATGGTCCTGGCCCTTCTGAGCGGCCCGGCGTCAGCGCAAAGCAAGACCGAGCTCACCGTCGCCCTGTCGAGCTTCTCCACGGAGGTGCTCGATCCCGTCCTCGGTGGCCACATCGTCAAGTACTACCTGTCGCTGATGTTCGACTACCTCGTCGGGACCACGCCGGACGGCCAGCCGTCGAAGGAAGGCGGGATCGCGACGCGCTGGGAAGCCTCGGCCGACCACAAGCGCTGGACCTTCCACCTCCGCAAGGGAGTGAAGTTCCACACCGGCGAGGAGCTCACGTCCGAGGACGTCAAGTTCAGCCTCCAGCGCGCCATCAGCAAGCGCTCCACCACCGGCTACGCGGGGCCGCTCCGCACGCTGATCGCCGACATCGAGACGCCGGCGCCCGACCGAGTCGTGATCGTCACCAAGGACCCGACGCTGATCATCCCGACATACCTGTCCCGCTCGCTGTCGACGGAGGGCATGGTGCTCCCGAAGAAGTACATCGAGGCCAACGGCGACGACGCGTTCGCCCGCAAACCGGTGGGCAGCGGCCCGTTCCGTTTCGTCGAGCAGGTGACGGGTTCGCACATCAAGCTGGCCGCCGTCGACAATCACTGGCGCATCGGCACGCCGCGATTCAAGACGGTCACGTTCAAGCTGGTTCCGGAGGAGGCGACCAGGATCGCGATCCTGCGACGCGGCGAAGCCGACGTCGCCGACGTGAGCCGCGAGCGCGTGAAGGAGCTGGAGGGCGAGGGGTTCCCGATTCACGTCCGGCGGGAGGAAGCGATCCTCCACATGTGGTTCGTCCTGGATCAGGACGGCTGGCCGGCCCCGATGAAGGACAGGCGCGTGCGCGAGGCGTTGAACCTGGCCGTCAACCGGGCGGAGATCGCGCAGGCCATCTTCGCCGGCAAGGCCGACCCCGCGTCGATCCCGATGGGGCTCTCGTGGTCGTTCCGTGACATCGGCTTCAAGGTGACGCCGGAGATGGCGTACGCGCACGATCCCGCGCGCGCCAGGAAGCTCCTGGCCGACGCGGGGCACCCGAACGGCTTCGCCCTCGACGTCTACGCATTCCAGCTGCCGGGGCTCCCCGAGGGCAAGGCGTTCGCCGAGGCGGTAGCCGGCTACTGGCAGAAGATCGGGGTCAAGGCGAAGCTGATTCCCGTCGACTACCCCGCGTTCCGCAAGCTGTGGGTTGACCGCAAGGCTCCCGGCGCCGTCGGCTACTACAACATCGCCAATCGCGACTGGATCGGCACCTACGCGATCCTCGAGAAGCAGGCCTACGGGCCGTCCAAGGCCAACGACACCGTCAACGACGTGGAGATCGACGGCATGATCGCCCAGATCACGCGGCAGACCGACAAGGACAAGATCAGCTCGCTGATGCGCAACATCTTCACGCGGCTGCGCAGCGAGCACTACGGCGTCCCCGTGGTGTACCTCCACTCGCCGTACGCCGCGTCCAAGACGCTCGGCAAGTGGAATCCGGGCTCGGTCATGTACGACCTCTTCTTCGACGAGCTGGCGTCGGGCAAGAAGTAGCCGTGGGTGCCGGAGGGGCCGTCGAGGCTCCTCCGGTCTCGTGACATGCTCCGCTTCGTGCTCTCGCGCCTCGTGCAGTCGCTGGTGGCCCTGGCCATCCTCTCGGTGGTCGTCTTCGTCCTGGCCAGAACCACCGGCGATCCGCTTCACCTGATCCTGCCGATGTCCGCCACCGAGGAGGACTACGCGCACGCCCGGCGCTATCTCGGCCTGGACCGTCCGTACGTGGAGCAGTACCTCTCGTTCGCCGGCAAGGCGATCACGGGCGACTTCGGCACATCGATCCGGGCGCGCCGGCCCGTCAGCGAGCTGATCCGGGAACGCCTGCCGAACTCGCTTCGCCTGGCGACGTTCGCGATGGGCGTGACGATCCTGGTGGCGTTTCCGCTGGGCGTGCTGGCCGCGGTCAACAAGGGGACCGCGATCGACCGGGCCGCGCAGGTCGTCGCCGTTCTCGGGCAATCGCTGCCGACGTTCTGGGTGGCGATCGTCCTCGTGGAGTTCGTGGCCGGACGCCTGCAGTGGCTGCCCGCCGGCGGCGTCGACGGCTTCTCGAGCTACGTGCTGCCGGGTCTCACGCTCGGGTGGTTCGTCGTCGCCGGGCTCATGCGCCTGCTGCGCTCCGGCATGCTCGAGGTGCTCGACTCCGAGTACGTGAAGCTCGCGCGCGTCAAGGGCGTGATCGAGCCGCGCGTCGTGTGGGTCCACGCGCTGAAGAACGCGCTGATCCCCGTGGTCACCTTCGCGGCCATCTACTTCTCGATTCTCGTGACGACGGCGATCGTCGTCGAGACGGTGTTCGCCTGGCCGGGGCTCGGGCGGCTCGCCTACGAGGGGATCAGCTCGCGCGATTTTCCCGTGATCCAGGCGGTGGTGCTCACGACCGCCGCGCTGGTGGCGGTGGTGAACCTCTCGGTCGACTGCCTCTACGCGCTGATCGATCCGCGCATCCGCTATGTGCGCTGAGCCCGCCACCGGCGGCGCGGTCGCGGAGCCCCTCGGGGTCGAGGACGCGCGGCCGCGCGCCAGCCTGCGCGGGCGGCGGCGGCCCCTGTTCTCGCTGACCATCATCGCCGTGTTCGTGCTGGTCGCGGTCTTGGCCGAGGTGCTCAGCCCGGGCGACCCGGCCGAGCAATCGCTCGGCCTCCGCTTCACGCCCCCGGTCTGGGACGAGAAGGGCACGTGGGCGCACGTCCTCGGCACCGACGGGCTCGGGCGCGACATGCTGTCGAGGATCATCTGGGGCGCGCGGGTATCGCTGACGGCCGGCGTGCTCACGGTACTCCTGGCCAGCGCGTTCGGCGCCGCGGTCGGGCTCGTGGCGGGCTACTATGGCGGCCGCGTCGACGCGATCCTGATGCGCATCACCGACGCGACGATGTCGTTTCCCGTCATCCTCCTGGCGCTGATCCTCGCGGTCACGGTGGGGCCGAGCTTCGTCAACGTCGTGATCGCCATCGCGGTGATCCTCTGGGCGCGGTACGCGCGCGTGATGCGTGGCCAGGTGCTCACGCTGATGGAGCTCGACTTCATCACCCAGTCGCGCATCGCGGGTGCCTCGGCGTGGCGGATCATCGTGCGCCACCTGCTGCCGAACACGCTCAACACGCTGGTGGTGCTGATCACGCTCCAGATCGGCTACGTCATCATCGTCGAGGCGTCGCTCTCGTTCCTCGGCGCCGGGATCCCGCCGCCGACCCCGGCCTGGGGCTCGATGATCGCCGAGGGGCGAGACTTCATCACGCGCGCGTGGTGGGTATCGGGTCTGCCCGGGGTCGCCATCCTGCTGGTCGTGCTCGCCTTCAACTTGCTCGGCGACTGGCTGCGCGACACGCTCGACCCCAAGCTGCGCCAGCTCTGAGGCCCCGGTGACGCCCGACGCCCCCTCCATCGTCATCGTCGGCGGAGGCCTGGTCGGACTGAGCGCGGCCTTCCATGCGCGGCGCGCCGAGCCGCGAGCGCGCGTCACCGTGCTGGAGCGGGCACGCGTCGGCGACGCCGCGTCCGGCGCCAGCGCCGCCGGCGTTCGGGTCATGGGACGCGACCCGGCGGAGCGCGCGCTGGCGCTCGAGAGCCTTTCCCGCTGGCCCGAGCTCGACCGCGAGCTGGAGGGCAAGACCGGGTATCGCCGGAGCGGCGGCCTGCGGGTGGCGCTCGACGAGGCGGGATGGGCCGAGGCGCGCGCCACGGTTGCCGAGCAGCGCGCCGCCGGCGTGCCGCTCGAGCTGGCGGACGCCGACGGCGCGCGCCGCCTGGCGCCGGGGATCTCGCTCGAGTGTCGCGGCGGCGTCCACTGCGTGATCGATGGCCAGGCCGTGGCGCTCGCCACGGTGCACGCGTTCGCGGCGGCCGCCCGGCGCGTTGGAGTCCGGATCGAGGAGGGCGTGGTCGCCACCGCGGTCGTCCTCGAGGCCGCGCGGGTCGCGGCGGTGACCTGCGGCGACGGCTCGTCGGTGGCGTGCGACGTCGCGATCGTGGCCGGCGGCGCCTGGACCGCCCCGCTGCTCGCGAAGGTCGGCGTGCGCCTGCCGCTCAGGGGACGCGGGCTGCAGATGCTTCTCACGGACGCGGCGCCCGCGAGCCTGACGCCGGTGGTGGGCTGCTTCGGCCGGCCGCTGAGCCTCAAGCAGCTCGCCGACGGCGCCTATCTCATCGGCGGCGGCTGGCCCGCGCGGATCCCGAACGAGGCGGTGAACCGCTGGGAGGTGCTGCCCGAGAGCGTCAGCGGGAGCCTTGAGGTCGCGCGCGCCGTCTATCCGCCGCTGGCCGCGCGCGCCGTCACGCGGAGCTGGGCCGGCATCGAGGCGTTCACGCCGGACGATTTGCCCGTGCTCGGTCCCGTCCCGGGCGTCGGCGGTCTGCTGGTCGCGGCCGGGTTCTCCGGCCACGGCTTCGCGCTCGTTCCGGCCCTGGGCGACGTCCTGGCGCGCCTGGCGCTCGGCCTCGATCCGCGCGCGGACCTGTGGCGCGGGCTCGACGTCGCCCGCTACGCCTCGTGAGCGCAGCGGTCATCGACGTCCGCAACTTGAAGACCCACATCGTGACCCGGTGGGGCACGATCAAGGCGGTCGACGACGTCTCGTTCACGGTGGCGCCGGGCGAGACGCTCGGGCTGGTCGGCGAGTCGGGATCGGGCAAGAGCATGACGTGTCTTTCGATCCTGCGCCTGGTGCCGCGCCCGGCGGCGCGCATCGTGGGCGGCGCCGTGATCCTGGACGGCGAGGACCTGCTCGAGAAGTCCGAGCGCGAGATGCAGCGGATCCGCGGCCGGCGCGTCGCGATGATCCTGCAAGACCCGATGAGCAGCCTCAACCCGGTCTTCTCCGTCGGCATGCAGGTGCGCGAGCCCCTCGCCGGCTATCACGGGCTCTCGGGCCGGGCGCTCCGGAGTCGCGCGGTCGACCTGCTGGCGTCGGTGGGCATCTCCTCGCCCGCGTCGCGGCTGGCCGCGTTCCCGCACCAGCTCTCCGGCGGCATGCGCCAGCGCGTCGTCGGCGCGATGGCCATCGCGGCGCCGCCGCGGCTCCTGATCGCCGACGAGCCGACGACGAGCCTCGACCTCACGATCCAGGCGCAGTATCTGCGGCTCCTCGAGGAGCTCCAGGAGCGCTACCGGCTCGCGATGATCTTCGTCACCCACAATCTCGGTATCGTCGCGAAGATGTGCGACCGCGTGGCCGTCATGTACGCCGGGCGGATCGTCGAGGCCGGTCCCGTCGAGGAGATCTTTCGGGCGCCGCTTCACCCGTATACGCGGGCCCTGCTCGAATCGGTACCGCGGCTCGGCGAGTCGGCGGAGTGGCTCACCGCCATCGAGGGCCAGCCGCCCGACCTCGCCGCGCTGCCGCGTGGCTGCGCGTTCGCGCCGCGCTGCCCGCGGGTCATGGATCGCTGCCGCGCCGAGGAGCCGCCGGAGCTGGCGATCGCGCCCGGCCACTCCACGCGGTGCTGGCTCCACGCGCCGGCATGAGCCCGGCGCCGCTCCTGGAGGCGACGCGGCTCACCAAGCACTTCGCGCTGCGGCGCGGTCTTCTCGGGCGCCGGACCGACATCGTGCGCGCCGTGGATTCCATCTCGTTCACGATCGAGGCCGGCCAGACGCTGGGCCTCGTGGGCGAGTCGGGATGCGGCAAGACGACGACGTCGCGGATGATCCTGCGCGTCGAGCCGCCGACCAGCGGCGACATCCGCTTCGAGGGGGCGCCGCTGGCGGCGCTGGATCGCGAGGGTCTCCGCCACTACCGACGCTCCGTGCAGGCGGTGTTCCAGGACCCGTACGCGTCGCTCGATCCCCGGATGCGCGTCGCCGCGATCGTCGGCGAGCCGCTGGTGATCGGCCAGCGGCCGACGGGGACGGAGCTCCGGCGGCGGGTGCGGGAGCTCCTCGATCTGGTCGGCCTGCCCGAGCGCGCCGGCCGCCTCTTTCCGCACGAGTTCTCCGGCGGCCAGCGCCAGCGCATCGCGATCGCGCGGGCGCTGGCGCTTTCGCCCAAGCTCGTCGTGCTCGACGAGCCCGTCTCGGCGCTCGACGTCTCGATCCGCGCCCAGATCCTAAATCTGTTACACGATCTCCAGAGGCGGCTCGGCATCTCCTACCTGTTCATCGCGCACGACCTCGCCGCGGTGGCCCACATGAGTCACACCATTGCCGTCATGTACCTGGGCCGCATCGTGGAGATGGGCGCGGCGGCGGAGGTCGCGCTTCGCCCGAAGCATCCCTATACCCAGGCGCTGTTCTCAGCGGCGCTGCCGCTCGACCCCGGCGGGCGCTCGGAGGAGATCATCCTGAGCGGCGAGATTCCGAGTCCGCTCACGCCGCCGCCGGGTTGCCGGTTTCACACCCGGTGCTCCCACGTGATGGATCGGTGCCGCCGCGACGAACCGCCGCTGCACACGGAGTCCGGCCGCCTCGTCGCCTGTCACCTGTATCCACAGGGCGAGGGCATGAGGACCACGGCATCCCGCTGATTCGGGGCCCACGCTTCTACGGCTGGTGGATCGTCGGCGCCGGCTTCGTCATCGAGGCGCTGATGGGCGCGCTCTTCTTCCACGCCTACGGCGCCTACGTCGTCGTGCTGCGCCGGGAGTTCGGCTGGAGCAAGACGATGTTCTCGGCGGCGTTCTCGATGGCGCGGGCCGAGAGCGGCATCCTCGGGCCGGTGCAGGGATGGCTGACCGATCGCTTCGGCCCGCGGACGCTGATCCGCATCGGGCTGGCCATCTTCGGCGTCGGCTTCATGCTGTTCAGCCAGATCGGCTCGCCCCTCACGTTCTTTCTGACCTTCTTCCTGATGGCGCTGGGCTCGAGCCTCGGCGGTTACCTGCCGATCGCCGGCGCGATCGTCGCCTGGTTCCGCCGGCGGCGCGCGCTCGCGCTGACCGCCGTCGGCTGGCGATGGACCGCGTTCCTCTCGGGCGCCGCCGTCCTGCTCGTCGGGTTGCCCATCGCGCGGCTCGTCCACCATCGACCCGAACCGCGCGGCGAGTGGCCCGACGGCGAGCCTCCGGCCGCATCGCCCCGCGTGGGGACGGAGACGCGCGCCGCCGGCGTGGATTTCACTCCGCGCGAGGCGATGCGGACACCGGCGCTCTGGTACATCTCGATCGGCCACGGGTCGGCCTTGCTCGTGGTCTCGGCCGTCTCGGTCCACCTGGTCGTGCACCTCACCGAGCGGCTCGGCTACTCGCTGCAGCAAGCCGCCGCGGTGGTCGCGATGATGACCGTGCTGCAGGTGGTCGCTCAGCTCGGCGGCGGCTGGGCGGGCGATCGCTTCAACAAACGGGCGATGGTGGTGGGCTGCATGGTCGCGCACGCGACCGGCATGCTGCTGCTGGCATCGGCAACGACGTTCTCGGCGGTCGCCGCGTTCGCCCTGCTCCACGGCCTCGTGTGGGGCATCCGCGGGCCGCTGATGTCGGCGATCCGCGCCGACTACTTCGGCAGCGCGGCCTTCGGCACGATCACGGGCATCTCGTCGGTCGTCGTGATGTTCGGCATGGTCGGCGGGCCCATGATCGCGGGCGTCCTCGCCGACCGTACCGGCAGCTACGAGCTCGGATTCCGGATCCTCGCCGGGATGGCCGCACTGGGCTCGGTCTTCTTCGTGCTCGCGCGCCGCCCCTCGCCGCCACGCCGGATACCGTCTTGACAAGGCCCGGCGTCCGCGGATAATCGCGGCACACTTCGGGTTCCGTTCGTCGGTCCTCGGCTTCGCTCCTGAATCGTCGCGCGGCAGGGGAGGTCCCATGACTGAACGGGTGCGCCATTCCGCGATCTCTCGCCTCGTCCTGATCCTGTTCGTCGCCTCGCTCGCCGGACTCGGCACGCCAGCAGCGACCCGAGCGGCGCCGGAGGGGCAACTGACGTGGGCCGTGCACGTCACGCTCGCTCCCACGTGGTTCGATCCGGCCGAGACCACCGGGATCATCACGCCGTTCATGTTCCTCTACGCGCTCCACGACGCGCTCGTGAAACCGATGCCGGGCAACCCGATGGCGCCGAGCCTCGCGGAGTCCTGGACCGCCGCTCCGGACGGCCTCAGCTACGAGTTCGTCCTGCGCCGCGGCGTGAAGTTCCACAACGGCGATCTGCTCACCGCCGAGGACGTGAAGTTCTCCCTGGAGCGATATCGCGGCGCCGCCGCCGGGCCCTTCAAGGCGCGCATCGCGAGCGTCGACGTGCTCGATCCCCACCGCATCCGCTTTCGCTTCAAGCAGCCGTGGCCCGACTTCATGACGTTCTACGGCACGATGGCGACCGGCGCCGGGTGGATCGTCCCCAAGAAGTACCTCGAGCGCGTCGGGGACGACGGCTTCAAGAAGGCGCCGGTGGGCGCCGGGCCCTACAAGTTCGTCTCGTTCACCCCCGGCGTGGAGCTGACGCTGGAGGCCCACGAGCAGTACTGGCGAAAGACGCCGTCGGTGAAGCGGCTCGTCTTCAAGGCGATTCCCGACGAATCGACGCGCCTGGCGATGCTCAAGCGCGGCGAGGCCGATATCGCGTATTCGATCCGCGGTGCGCTCGCCGAAGAATTGCGGCGGACCCCGGGGCTCACCCTCAAGCCGAACTATCCGCCCGGTACCTTCTGGCTCGTGTTCCCCGAGCAGTGGACCGATCCGAAGTCGCCCTGGAACGACCGGCGGCTCCGGCTGGCCGCGAGCGTGGCGATCGATCGGCCGGCCATCAACAAGGCCGAGACCCTGGGCTTTTCGCGCATCACCGGCAACATGATCCCGCACACGTTCGAGTCCTACTGGCCCGCGCCCGTCCCGGTGTACGATCCCAAGCGCGCGCGGCAGCTTCTGGCCGAAGCCGGCTACCCGAACGGCCTCGACGCCGGGGAGTACTTCTGCGACGGCTCCTACGCCAATCTCGGCGAGGCGGTGGTCAACTACCTCCAGGCGGTCGGGATCCGGGTGCAGCTCCGGCCCCTCGAGCGCGCGGCGTTCATCCTCCAGAACAGCCAGAAGAAGCTCAAGAACATCATCCAGACCGCGAGCGGCGCCTTCGGCAACGCCGCCACCCGGCTCGACGCGTTCGTGGCGGCCGGCGGCACGTTCACCTACGGCACCTATCCCGACATCGAGGGGCTCATCGCCGAGCAGGCGGGCGAGCGGGACGCCAAGCGGCGTGAGGGGATCCTCCACCGCATCCAGCAGCTCATCCACGAGAAGGCGATGGTCGTGCCGATCTGGGAGCTGGCCTTCATCAACGGGCACGGGCCGCGCGTGGCCGAGTCGGGCCTTACGCTCATCTCGAGCCACGCGTACTCGAGTCCCTACGAGGACCTGAAGCTGAAAGACAAGTGAGAAGCATGCCCAGAAAGTGAGGTCAAGGCCATGACACCGATCGGCTCGCTCCGCGTAATTGGACTCGTTCTGCTCGCGGTCACGGGATTGGTCGGGCCGGCCCACGCGCAAGCGCCCGCGGGCCAAGCGACGTGGGCCGTGCACATCTCGCTCGCGCCGGTTTACTTCGAGCCCGCCGAGGCGCCCGGGATCGTCACCCCGTTCATGGTCTACTACGCCCTGCACGACGCCCTCGTGAAGCCCATGCCCGGCAACCCGATGACGCCGAGCCTCGCCGAATCCTGGACCGCCTCGCCGGACGGTCTCGTCTACGAATTCGTGCTCCGGAAGGGCGTGCAGTTCCACAACGGCGATCCCCTGACCGCCGACGACGTGAAGTTCTCGTTCGAGCGCTACCGCGGAGTGGCGGCGAAGAACTTCAAGACACGCGTGGCCGCCGTCGAGGTAGTCGACTCGCACCGGGTCCGCTTTCGCCTGAAGCAGCCCTGGCCTGATTTCATGACCTTCTACGGAACGCCGGCCACGGGTGCCGCGTGGATCGTCCCCCGAAAATACGTCGAGCGCGTCGGCGATGAGGGCTTCAAGAAAGCCCCGGTCGGGGCCGGACCCTACAAGTTCGTGTCGTTCACGCCCGGCATCGAGCTCGTGCTCGAGGCGTTCGAGCAATACTGGCGCAAGACGCCGAGCGTCAAGCGCCTTGTCTTCAAGTCGGTCCCCGAGGAGTCCACGCGCCTGGCGATGCTCAAGCGCGGAGAGGCCGATGTCGCCTACTCGATCCGCGGCGTCCTCGCCGAGGAGCTCAAGCGCACCCCCGGGCTGGTCCTCAAGCCGACGTACATCCCGTGGACGCAATGGGCCCAGTTCACGGCCGAGCAGTGGGACTCGAAGTCGCCCTGGGCGGACCGGCGAGTCCGTCTCGCCGCCAACCTGGCCATCGACCGTGACCAGATCAATCAAGCCGAGTTTCTCGGCTTCTCTCGAGTGACCGGCAGCATCGTCCCCCACGGGCTCGACTTCTACTGGCCTGCGCCGGTGTATCCGTACGATGTTCGCCGGGCGCGGCAGCTCCTGACGGAGGCCGGGTATCCGAATGGCTTCGACGGTGGCACGATCACCTCGGACACGGTGTACGTCTCGATCGCCGAGACCGTCGCCAACTACCTGGGCGCAGTCGGCATTCGCCTGAAGGTGACGCCCATGGAGCGGGCGGCCGTCCTGAAGGCGAACCAGGAGAAGAAGCTCCGCTACCTGAGTGTGGGTGGGAGCGCGGCGTTCGGCAATGCCGCCACGCGCATCGAAGCCTTCGTGGCCGGTGGCGGGATGTACGCCTATGGCAGCTATCCCGACATCGACGGGCTCTTCCAGGAGCAGGGCGGGGAGACCGACCGCAAGCGGCGGGAGGCTCTCTTACAGAAGGTCCAGCAGCTCGTCTACGAGAAGGCGATGTTCATCCCGATCATGGAGCCCGCGTTCCTCAACGGCTACGGGCCCCGGGTCGCCGAGTCCGGTCTCGGGCTGATCAGCGTCCACGCCTATTCGGCACCCTATGAAGACGTGAAGCTCAAGGAAAAGTGAACGATGCTGGCCGATGCGGTACGCGGCCTCGCCATCGCGGCGGTCATCGCGGTGCCTCTGCTCGTCCACGCTGGCGGCTCGAACTACGCCGTGGCGCCGGGCGCCCGACCGGCGGTGAGCGCAAAGATCTCCGAGTGGCCGGTGCCGACACCGCAATTCGCCCGTGATCCGGCGCCCGGTCCCGACGGCGCGATCTACATCGCCGTGATGCTCGGGAACAAGATCGCGCGCTTCGATCCGCGCACGCGGACGTTCAAGGAATGGGACATGCCGCCGGGCGCGCGGCCCCACGGGCTGCTGGTGGATCGAGGCGGCCAGGTCTGGTACACCGGCAACGGCAACGGGACGATCGGTCACCTCGATCCCGGCACGGGCAAAGTGATCGAGCACAAGGCCCCGGCGGGCGGCGATCCGCACACGCTGGTCATCGACGAGACGGGCGTGATCTGGTTCACCGTCCAGAGCGCGCATCGCATCGGACGTCTCGACACGCGCACGGGCGCGATCACGGAGTACAAAGCGGCCGGCAATCCGTACGGCCTCGCCCTGGACCGGGCCGGGAACGTCTGGTTCTGCCAGCTCTCGGGCGATCGGCTGGGGCGGCTCGAGCCGAAGACGGGGATGCTCACCGACATGCCGTTGGAGCGCGGCTCGCGGCCGCGGCGGATGGCGACCGCGCCGGACGGCTCGCTCTGGGTCACCCAGTACGGCAACGGCAAGCTCATCCGCGTCGATCCCGTCGCGCGGAAGGTCGTCAAGGAGTACGCGCTGCCGGCGGGCCCGGACGGTGGCCCGTACGCGGTCACCGTCGATGGGGCCGGCGCGGTGTGGGCCAACGAGATCAAGACGGACACCGTCGTACGGCTCGATCCGAAGACCGACCAGCTACGCGTGTTCCAGCTACCGTCCAAGGACGTCGGGATCCGCAAGATGATCGTGGATGCCGACGGCCGGCTCTGGTACATGGGCAGCCACAACGGCCGGCTCGGCGTGATCGAGTAGTCGCCGCGAGCTTGTCGAGCCTCAAGATCGTGATGGACGCCAAGACGATCATGGATCCCTGGCGCGTGTCGCACCTGCGCAACGACAAGTTCCGCAAGCTGTTCCCGGACGCCGACAAGTACCTCGACGCCATCGAGCAGAGCTTCCCGCTCCTGGTCCCGGATCCGGTGATCCCGGCCGCCGACGAGTACCAGCGGAAGCGCTCGTTCGAGATCACCGACGCGCTGGCCAAGCGCAAGTCGCCCAAGGACGCGCTCGACACCGCCGCCAAGGAGTGGGACAAGGTCACCGAGCGACGCGGGGTCGACAAGCAGAAGGCGTTCTGGGGCGAGAAGCTCCACGAGATGAAACAGCTCGGCATCGAATACCGGCCGGAGTGGGCGGCCAAGGCCAAGTAAGCCGTCAGCCCGGCTCAGGCAAACTTCGCGCGCTCCTCGCGCCGGTAGGCCCTCACGGCGAGCGTCAGGAACAACGCGGAGTAACCGGCCAGCCACAGCAGGCTTTCGCGCAGCGGCTCTTTGCCCGCGCCGAGCGCGCTCCACGCGAGCTGCGCGTAGTGATAGCTCGGCAGGTAGGGCGCGATCGCGCGGACGAAGTCGGGGAGCTGGTTGAGCGGGACGAAGAGCCCGGAGGCGAACGACAGCGGCAGGTAGATCAAGTTCGCCACCGCGGGTGCGGCGTTGGGCCCGGACCAGTAGCCGATCCAGAAGCCGAGCCCGATGAAGGGCAGCGACCCGGCGAGGAGCCGCGCGATGACGGTCACCCAGACGGCCGCCGGCTGGTGGACGCCGCCCACGACGATGCCGAACCCGATCAGCAGGCTCAGCGCGACCAGCGAGAAGACCAGCGCGGTCAGCACCTTCGCCAGCATGAACACGAGCGGCGGCAAAGGGCTCGCCCGCATCAGGCGGTCGACCTTCATGCCGCGCTCGTTGGCGACGCCGATCCCGAAGCCGTAGACCATGACGTTGCCGACCGCGTAGGCGCCGAACGAGGCCAGCAGGTACGCGCCGAGGCTCACGCCGTCGCCACGCGTGAGATGCGCGACGGGCAAGCCGAAGAAGACGAAGAACACGATCGGCAGCGCCAGGTTGGTGACGCTGAACGCCGGGACCCGCCAGCGCATGAGGATCTCGCATCGGGTCTGGGCCAGCAGCATCTGCAGCAGCGGCGCGACGAACGGCGCCGTCATCGGCGAGCGGTGAGGCTGAGAAACGCCTCCTCCAGGTCCGCGCCGGTGACCTCGAGGTCTTCGACCGTCACGCCGCGTTCGAACAGCGTCTTGAGCACCCGCTCGGGCTCGTGGCTGAGCAGGCGGACCCGCAGGCCCGCGACTTCGAGGCTCTGAACGGCCAGGCCCTGGAAGATCGCGTCGCTCAGCGGCGCGCCCGCGCTGAAGCTCACCCGCTTGCTCGGGATCCGCGCCTTGATCTCGCGCGGCGTCGCGTCGGCGATGACCACGCCGTGGTCGATCACGATGATGCGCCGCGCGAGCTGATCGGCCTCCTCCAGATAGTGTGTGGTCAGCACGATCGTCTTGCCCCCGGCGCTGAGCGCGCGGATGCTCTCGAGCACCGCGCGGCGAGTCTCCACGTCCATGCCGACCGTCGGCTCGTCGAGGAACAGCGCTTCCGGATCGCCGCACACCGCGAGCGCGAAGTAGAGGCGCTGGCGCTCGCCCCCCGACAGCGTCCAGGCCCGCGCGCCCGCCTTGGCCTCGAGCCCGGCCAGCGCGATCGCCCGCTCGCTCGGTAGCGGCGAGGGATAGTAGGCGCGGAATAGATCCACGAGCTCGCGCACCGTCAGCACGCCCGTCGTGCCCGACTCCTGCAGCATCACGCCGCAGCGGCTCCGCGCCCGCCGGTCCGCCGGGTCGTGCCCGAAGAGGCGCGCCTGGCCATCGGTCGGGCGTCGCAGGCCGAGCATGAGACCGATGGACGTCGTCTTGCCCGCGCCGTTGGGGCCGAGCAGCGCGACCATCTCGCCCTCGGCGATCGTGAGATCGACGCCCCGGACCGCTTCGACGTCACCGAAGCGTTTGCGGGCGGCTATCAGCTCGACGACCGGGGTCATGGCGGGGCCAGGATAGCGCACTGCGAGCCTGTTTCCCTGAGGGCCGATGATCCTGTATTCTTTGCTGGCGTTCGACAACCCCGATAGCTGCAGACCAAAGGAGCCCGCGTCTATGAAAGACCTCGATATCTGGATGAACGGCAAGCTCGTGCCCCAGGCGCAGGCGGTCCTGCCCGTCAACAGCGCCGCGGTGTTCTACGCGACCAACGTGTTCGAGGGGCTCCGCGCCTACTGGAACGCCGCCGATGACGAGGTCTACTCGTTCCGCCTGCCCGAGCACTTCGCGCGCTTCAGGGAGTCGATGAAGATGATGCGGTTCACGATTCCCTACAGCGATCTCGACCTCTACGAGGCCGTGCGCACGGTGCTTTCCGGAAACGAGGTCAAAGAAGACATCCACATGCACATGTGCGCG
This sequence comes from Candidatus Rokuibacteriota bacterium, assembly GCA_003221515.1. Classification (GTDB taxonomy): domain Bacteria; phylum Methylomirabilota; class Methylomirabilia; order Rokubacteriales; family CSP1-6; genus AR31. The sequence continues at coordinate 70,109 of QHSI01000124.1, read as the reverse complement.
TACGTGACCGGCACCGGGCTCGACGCGACGACGCCGACGGGGATCTATATCAACCCACGGCGCCGGCCGCGCGTGGCCGAGGGCGCCGGGCTCAAGTGTTGCGTGAGCTCGTGGCAGCGCACGTCGGACAACGCGATTCCCATCCGCCTGAAGTGCGGCGCCAACTACCAGAACGGCCGGCTGGCGACGCTGCAGGCGAAGGCCGACGGCTACGACCAGCCGCTCCTCCTGAACAGGGAAGGGCACGTCGCCGAGGGCACGGGCGCGACGTTCTTCATGGTCCGGAAGGGCCGCCTGGTGACGCCGCCCATCACCGCGGACATTCTCGAGTCCATCACGCGCACCACGCTGATGGACGCGATCTGCCCCGAGCTGCTGGGCATGGGCGTCGTCGAGCGCGAGATCGACCGCACCGAGCTCTACGTGGCCGACGAGGCGTTCCTCTGCGGCAGCGGCTACGAGATCACGCCGATCCTCTCGATCGACCGGTTCCCGCTGGGCGACGGCAAGGTGGGCCCGATCACGCAGCGGCTGACCCGGGCATACATGGACATCGTGCGCGGCGTCGACAGCCGGTTCCCAGAGTGGCGCACACCGACCTATCGCCCCGTGAGGGTCTAGCTCGCCCGAATAAATGAACTTTCCCGGTTACCGGTTGCCCGACGAGCTGCTCGTCCTGCGCGAGCAGATTCGTCGGATCATCCGCGACGAGATCATTCCGATCGAGCAGCGGATCGATCCGGACGCTCCGGAGATCCCAGAGGACGACTACCGCCGGCTCGCCGTCAAGACACAGGCGGCAGGCCTGTGGGCGCTGGGCGCCCCCGAGGAGTACGGCGGCGGCGGCCTCGACACGTTCTCGATGTGCGTCGCGCTCGAGGAGATGGCGCAGCACCGGATGGGGCTCTACAACCCGGGCTGCAGCGTGTTCGGCCGCTATCCGCCCCCCGCGATCTGGGCCGGGAGCAAGGAGCAGATCAGGAAGTACGCCGAGCCGACGATCCGCCAGGGGCTCAAGACGTTCTTCGCCATCACCGAGCCCTCGGGCGGCTCCGACCCCGCCGGCGCCATCCAGACGCGGGCCGAGCGCAAGGGCGACCGGTGGGTCCTGAACGGTCGCAAGGTCTTCATCTCCCGCGCCCACGACGCGCCGTGGGGCCTGGTGTGGGCGCGCACCGATCGGGCGAAGGGGCGTGCGGGTATCTCGTGCTTCATCGTCGAGCAGGGCACGCCGGGCTTCACCGCGCGCAACATCAAGGTCATCAGGACGTCGGCGATCCCGAACGATGTCACGTTCGAGGACTGCGAGATCCCCGCCGAGAACCTGGTCGGCGCCGAGGGCCAGGGGTTGGATCTGGCCTTCGACCTGCTGGTGAAGAACCGCTTTCCGTACTCGGCGTGCAACCTCGGCGTCGCCGTCGCCGCGCACCGGATGGCGATCGCTCACGCCAAGCAGCGGTCCACCTTCGGCGCGCCGCTCAGCCAGCGCCAGGCGATCCAATGGATGCTGGCGGACGCCGAGGTCGAGATCCGCGCGTGCCGCTGGATCATCTGGGAGGGCGCCTGGAAGGCCGACCGCGGCGAGGACGCGCGCGTCGAGGCCTCGATGGCCAAGCTCTACTCGAGCGAGGTCCTGGGGCGGGTGGTCGACGCCGCCGTCCAGATTCACGGCGCCTACGGCGTGTCGAAGGAGTTTCCGCTGGAGCGCTGGTACCGTGAGGCGCGCGTGCGGCGCATCGGCGAGGGCCCGTCCGAGGTCCACCGCATGGTGATCGCGCGCTCGCTGTTCCGCTGATGGCCGACGAAGTCCTGTGCGCGATCGCCGACTCGATCGCGACCATCACGCTCAATCGCCCCGAGCGCCGCAACGCGCTCAACACCGCGATGCTCGACGAGCTGCGCCGCCGCTTCGACGAGCTCGAGCGTGACGCGCGCGTGCGGGTCGTCGTCCTGCGCGGCGCCGGCACCGCGTTCTGCTCCGGCCGGGATCTGGAAGAGATGAGCCGGCGGCAGCGCGACGCGCAGGAGCCCGAGGCGGACGTCATCAGCCTGTTCCAGCACATCGAGGCATCGAGCCGCCCGTCGATCGCGATGGTCCACGGCCCGGCCTACGCCGGCGGGTGCGAGCTGGCGCTCCACTGCGACTTCCGCGTGGCCGCCGACCCCGCGCGCTTCGCGATGCCGCTGGCCAAGCTCGGCCTCGTCGTGCCGTTCCCGCTGGGCCAGAAGCTGGTCGAGATCATCGGTCCGGCGTTCACGCGGCAGATTCTCCTGACCGGCCAGCCGGTCGACGCCGCGCGCGCGTACGAGATCGGGATGGTTCACGCGGTCGTTCCCAGTGCCGACCTGGAGCGCGCGACCTACGATCTCGCGCGGACGATCGCCGCCAACGCGCCGCTGTCGCTGGCCGGGATGAAGGCGACGATCCGCCGCTCGGCCGCGCTCCGCGACCGCATCGAGCACGGCGACCTCGACGAGCTGGCCCGCCGGGCGCGGAGCAGCGCCGACGCCAAAGAGGGCGTGCGGGCGATGCTCGAGAAGCGCAAGCCCGCGTTCCGCGGCGAGTGATCTTCGCGCCCGGTCCCGGCGGTGATCGCGGGAATCGCCGTGCTCGCGATCGTGTTGTGGTGGGACGCTGCTTAGCGGGACGTGCGGCGCGCGCGGACGGCGCGCGCCAGCTCGGCGAGGACAGGCACGGTCATCTCCCAGCCCATGCAGGCGTCGGTGATGCTCTGGCCGTAGCGCAACGCGGACGGATCACGCAGCTCCTGGCGCCCGTCGACCAGGAAGCTCTCCATCATCACGCCGAAGATCGCGGTCTCGCCGTGGGCCACTTGCTCGGCGAGGTCGCGCGCGGCGACCGGCTGGCGGCGATAGTCCTTGTCGCTGTTGCCGTGGCTCGTGTCGACCATGAGCCGCGGGGGGAGCCCGGCGTCGACGAGCCCGGCGGCCGTCTTCTGCACGCTGACCGCGTCGTAGTTGGGCCCGCTGGCGCCGCCGCGCAGGATCACGTGGCAGTCCGGGTTGCCCCGCGTGGCGACGATCGCGCAGAGGCCCTGCTCCGTCACGCCCAGGAACTGGTGCGGGTGGATGGCGGCGCGCACGGCGTCGATCGCGATCTGCACGCCGCCGTCGGTGCCGTTCTTGAAGCCGACCGGCATCGAGAGGCCCGAGGCGAGCTCGCGGTGCACCTGGCTCTCGGTCGTGCGCGCGCCGATGGCGCCCCACGACACGAGATCTGAGGTGAACTGCGGCGAGATCGGATCCAGGAACTCGCAGCCCGCCGGCAGCCCGAGCTCCGCGAGATCGAGCAGCAGCCGGCGCGCCCGCCGGAGCCCTTCGTTGATCGCGAAGCTCCCGTCGAGGTGCGGATCGTTGATGAGCCCCTTCCAGCCCACGGTGGTCCGCGGCTTCTCGAAGTAGACGCGCATCACGATGCAGAGATCCCGCGCGTGCTCCTGGGCCAGCTTCTCGAGCCGCCGCGCGTACTCGACCGCCGCCGCCGGATCGTGGATCGAGCAGGGGCCCACGATGACCACGAGCCGGTCGTCCTCACCCCGGAGGATGCGAGCGATCTCCTGGCGCGCCCGGGTGACGGTCTGCGAGCCCCGGTCGCTCAACGGCTGCTCCTCGAGGAGGATCAGCGGCGGCAGCAGCGGCCGGAAGCTCTCGATGCGCAGGTCACGCGTGCGCTCCGACATAGGGCGCAAATGTACACGCGCGCCGCCGACGTTTCAATGGCTAGCGTGCCGGTGCGGGTCCGCGCCCGCCGTCGTCGTGGGCGCCGTGATACCCTGCCAGACGCGGTGGACCGGCTCGCCGTGCTCGAGCGGATTCAGAAGAAGGTGCTGTGGCTCGGCACTTACATGGTGCATCACGCCAACAGCCTCCGTGCGAGCTCGGACGGCATCAAGGTCGGCGGCCATCAGGCCTCGTCGTCGTCCGTCGTCAGCCTTCTGACCGCGCTCTACTTCGACGCGCTCCGCGGCGATGACCTGGTGGCGGTGAAGGCTCACAGCTCGCCGGCGTTCTACGCGATCCAGTACCTGCGCGGCCGGCTCACCGCCGAGGCGTTGCGAGAGCTACGAAGCTTCGGCGGGCTCCAGGCCTATCCGAGCCACCGGAAGAACGCCGCCATCGTCGATCTCTCGACGGGCTCGATGGGGCTCGGCGCCGTCCAGGCGACCTTCGGCGCGCTCGCGTCGCGCTACGTGGCTGACCACTTCGCGTCGCCGTCGCGTGGCCGGGTCGTCGTCATGGTGGGCGACGCGGAGCTCGACGAGGGCAACGTCGGCGAGGCGCTGGCCGAGGAAGCTCTCGCGCGGCTGACGAACGTCCTCTGGATCGTGGACGTGAACCGACAGTCGCTCGACCGGATCGTGCCCGACGGGCGATTGCGCCAGACGCGCGCCATGTTCGAGGCGTGCGGCTGGCGTGTCGACGAGCTGCGCTGGGGCGGCAAGCTGCGGGCCCTGTTCGAGAAGCCCGGCGGCGATCGGCTCCGCCGTCGCCTCGACGCGCTGACGAACGTGGAGTACCAGCGTGTGCTCCGGACGCCCGCCGGCGGACTACGCAAGGCGCTCGTCACGGACGGCAACGGACGCGTCGACCGGACGCTCGATCGGTTGCTGGCCAACCTGGGCGACGCGACCCTCGCGGAGCTCGTCGCCGACGTCGGCGGCCACGATCTCCGACTGATCCTCGAGGCCTTCGAGGGCGCGCGACGCGCCGCCGATCGACCGACGGTGATCTTGGCCCACACGATCAAGGGCTGGGGGCTGCCGATCGCCGGCGATCCGCTCAACCACACGATGCTCCTCACGCAGGGCCAGATCGACGAGCTGCGCCGGTCGCTCGGGATCGCCGAGGGCGCGGAGTGGGACGGCTTCCCGCCGGGGAGCGATGAAGCCGAGCTCACGCGCCGGCTGCCCGCGCTCTTCACGCCTCCGGCGCGCCCGGCGAGCGTCGAGGTCCCGACGCAGCTCGACGAGGCCTATCCGCCGGAGTGCTCGACCCAGGAGGCGCTCGGCCGCGTGCTCGGCGCGCTCAGCCGGCTCCCCGTCGCCGATCGCGTCGTGACCGTGTCGGCCGACGTGGCGGTGACCACGCACCTGGCTGGCTGGATCAACCGCAAGGGCGTCTATTTCCCCCACGCGAAGTCGAATCCGTTCGCCGACGTGCCGCAGGCGATGCAGTGGAAGGAGTCGCCGTCGGGCCAGCACATCGAGCTCGGCATCGCCGAGCACAACCTGTTCCTGCTCCTGGGCGCACTCGGTCTCTCGCGCGAGCTCTCGGGCGAGACGCTGCTGCCGATCGGCACGCTCTACGATCCGTTCGTCACGCGCGGGCTCGACGCGCTCTATCACGCGCTCTATTCGGGCTCGCGCTTCGTGGTGGCGGCGACACCGTCCGGCGTCAGCCTCTCGCCGGAAGGCGGCGCCCACCAGTCGGTGATCACGCCCGGGATCGGGATCGCGCTGCCGGGGATCGTGTACTGGGATCCGGCGTTCGCCCGCGAGGTCGAGTGGATCCTGCTCGACGGCCTGCGCGGTCTCGCCGACGGGCAGGGCGAATCGGTGTATCTGCGACTGTCGACACGACCGATCGACCAGTCGCTCGCATTTCCGCCGAGCCCCGAGTATCGGAGGGGCGTGCTGCGGGGCGCCTATCGCCTGGTTGACGCGCGCGGCGAGCCCGGCTGGGATCCGGAGGCGAACGCGGTGAGCCTGTTCGCCGCCGGCGTGACCGTGCCGGAGGCGGTGGGGGCGAGCCGGGCGCTCAAGGAGCGAGGCGTGCTGGCGAGCGTCTTCGTCGTCACGTCCCCCGATCGGCTCTATCGAGGCTTGCGCGAGCCGCGTCCCTACCTGGAAGAGCTGGTGAGCCCCGAGGAGGAGGACGTGCCGGTCGTCTCGGTCCTCGACGGCCACTCGCACACGCTGGCCTTCATCGGCGCGGCGCTCGGCGTCCCCCAGATGTCGCTCGGCGTCGACGATTTCGGCCAGTCGGGAACGCGCGCGGCGCTCTATCGCCACTACGGGATCGACGCCGACGCCATCGCCCGCGCCGCGCACCTGCTCCTCGGTTCGTAGGTGGCTGAGCCCGACGCGGTGCGGTTTTAGGTATAATTCGCTCAACGCATGGCGACGCTGACCGATTCCAGAAAACGCGAGCTCCGACGGGAGCTCGAGACCATCGTCGGGCCCGACGCGGTGCTGTCGGATCCGGACGAGCTCCTCGTGTACGAGTCCGACGGGCTCACGCTGTTCCGCGCGCTCGCGGACTTCGTCGTGTTTCCCACCTCCACCGAGCACGTCTCGGCGGTCGTGAAGCTCGCCAACCGCGAGAGGCTCCCGTTCGTCGCCCGGGGCGCCGGCACCGGGCTTTCGGGCGGGTGTTTGCCGGCCGAAGGCGGCGTCGTCATCTCGCTCATGCGGATGAACCGCGTGCTCGAGGTCGATTACGACAACCAGCTCGCCGTCGTGGAGCCCGGGCTGGTGAACCTGCACCTCTCGTGGAAGGTCGGGCCGCGCGGCTACTACTACGCGCCCGATCCCTCGAGCCAGCAGGCGTGCACGATCGGCGGCAACATCGCGAACAACTCCGGCGGCCCGCACACGTTGAAGTACGGGGTCACGACCAACCACGTCCTCGGTCTTCAAGTGGTGATGCCCGACGGCGAGATCGTGTGGCTCGGAGGGCGCACGCGCGATGCGCAGGGCTACGACCTGGCCGGCGTCTTCGTCGGCTCCGAGGGTACCTTCGGGATCGCCACCAAGATCGTCGTCCGCATTCTCAAGAAGCCGCAGGCGGTGAAGACCGTGCTCGCAGTATTCGACCAGATCGATCGCGCGTCGGCCGCGGTGTCGGCGGTGATCGCGCGTGGGCTCGTGCCCGCGGCGATGGAGATGATCGATCACCTCACGATCCAGGCGGTCGAGGACGCGTTCAACTGCGGCTACCCGCGCGACGCCGACGCGGCGCTCCTGATCGAGCTCGACGGGCTGGCGGTGGGCATGGAGGGCCAGTTGGAGCGCATCGTCGAGGCGTGTCGCGACGCCGGCGCGCGCGAGACGCGCACCGCGAAGAGCGAGAGCGAGCGCCAGCTCCTCTGGAAAGGGCGCAAGTCGGCGTTCGGCGCGTACGGCCGCGTGTCGCCGGCCTACATGGTCATGGACGGCGTGATCCCGCGCACGAAGCTCCCGTACGTGCTGAGCCGGGTGAACGAGATCGTGGCCGCGCACGGCCTGCGCGTCGGCAACGTGTTCCACGCCGGCGACGGCAACCTGCACCCCAACATCCTCTACGACCCGCGCAAGCCAGGCGAGGAGGAGCGGGTGGTGGCGGCCGGCGCCGAGATCATGAAGGTCTGCGCCGAGGTCGGCGGGTCGATCTCCGGCGAGCACGGCATCGGGCTCGAGAAGTCGGACTTCATGCCGTTCATCTTCTCGGCCGCGGACCTGACGCTGATGCAGCGGCTGAAGAACGCGTTCAATCCCACCGGGCTCTGCAATCCCGGGAAGATCTTCCCGACCAAGAAGTCCTGCGTCGAAGTCGGCCCCGTCGCCTACCGGCCGCACGCGATCGAAGAAAAGGGCCTCGCCCAGCGCTTCTAGCGCGGGCGATGGGAAGGCTCCGTGCCGGGCGCGCTGCGCGAGAAGCTGTCGGCCGCCGTCGGTCCGGCGAACGTCCTCACCGGCATCGAGCTCTCGCCGTACGTGGTGGAGGGCCGCACTCCCGACGCCGCCGTGTTCCCGGGCTCGATCGACGAAGTCGCCGCCGTCGTCGGCCTCGCGGCCAACGAAGGCGTGCCGGTGACGCCCTGGGGTGGTGGGGCCGCCGCGAGCGTCGGGATGCCGGCTGCGCGTGCCGGGCTCGTCCTGGGGCTCCGCCGCATGAGCCGACTGCTCGAGCACGAGCCGGCCGATTTGACCGCAACGGTCGAGGCCGGGATGACGATGGGCGCGTTCCAGGCCGCGCTGGGCGGCCGGGGGCAATGGATGTCGCTCGATCCCGCCGACGCCGACCGCGCGACCGTCGGCGGCGTGCTCGCGACGAACGCGTTCGGTCCGCGGCGGCACCTCTACGGGGCGGCCCGCGACTTGTTGATCGGCGTCACGGTCGTGACCGCCGACGGCGCGGTGGTGCGGGGCGGCGGCAAGGTGGTGAAGAACGTCGCCGGCTACGACTTGCCGAAGCTCTTCGTCGGCTCGTACGGCACCCTCGGCGTGATCGTCGAAGCGACCGTGAAGCTCCGGCCGCTGCCCGATCACGAGCAGCTCCAGGCCGTGCGCTTCGAGCGCCTCAAGGACACCGGCGTCGCCGTGAAGGCCATCATGGGCAGCGATCTGATTCCCAGCGCGATCGAGCTGCTCGACGCCGCCGCGGCGTCGAGCGCCGGGCTCGCGGCGGATACTCCGGCGGGCGGCGCGGTGCTCGTCGTGGGGTTCGACGGACCGCGCGAGCAGGTCGCGTGGCAGTGCGCCGAGCTCGCCCGGATCCTGGTACCGCTGGGCGGGCAGCAGACGCGGACGCTCGAGGCCGAAGCGTGGTCCCGGCTCGCCGCGGCGCCGGGGACGGCCCGGCCGGCGACGGCCGCGGTGATGACGTTCTCGGTCGTACCGAGTCTGGTCGCCGAGACCATGGACCGGGGCGCCGGCATCGCCAGAGCGCGAGGCCTTCACAGCGCGTGGGCCGCTCACGCGGGCGTGGGCGCCGTGCGTGCCGTGCTCGCCTCCGACGCGGCGCCGCACGAGCCCGCGGCGATCGCGACCGTGCTCGGCGAATGGCGGGAGATGGCGCGCGCGGGTGGCGGGCACGCGACGCTCGCGTGGGCGCCGCTCGCGGTGAAGTCGCGGATCCCGGTGTGGGACGATCCCGGCGCCGCCGGGCGCATCATGCAGCGGATCAAGTCGCAGCTCGATCCCGGCAACATCCTGAACCCCGGGCGCTTCATCGCCGGGATCTGAGGACGCGCGAGTGAGCACCCCGACCCACACCTCCGCCCCGGCGCCCGCCGGCGTGTTGAATCTCCACGGACTCTCAGTCGACGGCGTCAACCAGTGCGTCCACTGCGGGCTTTGCCTCGCGTACTGTCCGACGTTCTCCGAGCTCGGCACCGAGATGGATTCGCCGCGCGGGCGCATCTTCACGATCAAGTCGCTGGCCGAGGGCCGCATGTCGCTCACCGACTCGGTGGCGCAACACCTCTCGCTCTGTCTCGACTGCCGCGCGTGCGAGACCGTCTGCCCGGCCGGCGTGCCGTACGGGCGGCTCATCGAAGCGGCCAAGGTCGAGATCGAGCGCCAGCAGCCCGGCGCGCTGCCGCGCCGCCTGTTCCGCTGGCTGAACTTCGGGCTGCTGCTGGGACACCCACGCCTGCTGCGGCTCGCCGCGGCGGGCGCGCGCCTCTACCAGACGAGCGGCCTCCAGCAGCTCGTCCGGAGGAGCGGCCTCGTGAAGCTCCTGCCGGGAACGCTACCGGCCTGGGAGGCGCTGCTGCCGTCGGTGCCGTCGAAGGCGGAGCGGACGCCGCCGCCACGCACCACGCTCGCCGACGGTCCGCGGCGGGCGCGCGTCGCGATGCTGACAGGATGCATCCAGGCCGTCGTCTTCGGCGCCCACAACCGCGCAACCGCCCGCGTGCTGGCCAGGAACGGCTGCGACGTGCTGGTGCCCGAAGGCCAGCGGTGCTGCGGCGCGCTGAACGCGCACGGCGGCGATCACGCGCGGGCGCTGGCCATGGCACGCCAAACGATCGACGCGTTCGAGGCGGTCGCCGCCGACTTCGTGATCGTGAACGTCTCGGGCTGCGGCGCCCACATGAAGGCGTACGGGCACCTGCTCGCGGACGACCCGGCGTACGCCGAGCGCGCGAAGCGCTTCGCGGCGACGGTGCGCGACCTCGCGGAGTTTCTCGCGCAGGAGCCCCTGCGCGGTCCGCTCCAGCCGGTGACAATGACCTGCACCTACCACGACCCGTGTCACGTGGTGCACGGCCAGAAGATCAAGAGCGAGCCGCGCCGGCTGCTGGCCCAGATCCCGGGCCTCCGTCTCGTGGAGCTGCCCGAGTCGGACTGGTGCTGTGGATCGGCCGGGATCTACAACCTCACCCAGCCCGAGATGGCGACGCGCCTCCTGCACCGTAAGGTCGGTCACGTGCTCGAGACGAGCGCCGAGGCGGTGGTGACGGCCAATCCCGGCTGCATTCTCCAGATCCAGGCCGGCCTCGGCGCGCACCAGTCGCCGGTGCGTGTCCTGCACCTGGTCGAGATCCTGGATCGCGCGTACGGAGGCGGCGAATGACGGCGCCCGACAGCACCCCGCTCGAGCACAAGGCCACCGCGCCGCGCACGATCGGCTGCTGGGTCCTCACGGTCTCGGACACCAAGACGCCCGAGACCGATACGAGCGGCGCGCTCATCCGCACGCTCCTGCTCGAGGCGGGGCATCAGGTGATCGGCTCGACGATCGTCCGCGACGAGCCGAAGGACGTCCAGCGGGTGATCCGCGAGGCGTGCGCGACGGCGTCGGTGCAGGCGGTGATCGCCACCGGTGGCACCGGCATCACGTCGCGTGACTCGACCTACGAGGCGATCGAGGCGTTGCTCGACAAGCGCCTGCCGGGCTTCGGCGAGCTATTCCGGATGCTCTCCTATCAGGAGGTCGGGGCGGCCGCGATGCTCTCGCGAGCACAGCTGGGCATTCACGCGCGGCGCATCATCGTTTCCTTGCCGGGCTCGCCGAACGCGTGCCGTCTCGCGCTCGAGAAGCTCCTCATTCCGGAGCTGCCCCACCTCATCCGCGAAGTCAGTCGATAGCGCCACCTCTTCCTGCTGGGCGCGCGGCGTATACTCGATTAGCTCCCTGGGAGGACCCATGAGTCGGTCGTGTCCCGTCGCCCTTCTCTCGGTGGTCGTTCTCGCCATCGGCTGTTCCAGTCCGATGATCGGGCGCACCTCGACCCTCGCGCCCGCGAGCGCGGCTCCCGAGCTGGCCCGGGTCAACACCCTGCTGGCGGACCTCGCCGAGCGGCTGCGCCCCGGGCTCGTTCACGTGCGGGTGCAGCGGGCAACGTCGGCGCCCGACGACGCTCCGCGCGAGGAGCCCGTCGAGCCCAGGCGCAGCACCGGCTCCGGCTTCGTCATCGATGCGAGTGGGCTGATCGTCACCAACGCTCACGTCGTCGACGGCGCGACCACGATCCAGCTGCGTCTCGCCGACGGCCGCCGGTTCAAGGGGACGGTCGTCGGACGGGACAACCGGGTCGACCTGGCGCTCCTGAAGATCGACGGCGCCACCAACCTCACGGTGCTGCCGCTCGGCGATTCGAACCGGCTGCGCGTGGGCGAGCTCGTGCTGGCGCTCGGTCACCCGTTCGGCCTCGAACAGACCGTCTCGTTCGGGATCGTGAGCCGTAAGGGCGCGCCGCTGGACGTCGCGGTGCAGGGCTTCGACTTCATCCAGACCGACGCCGCGATCAACCCCGGGAACTCGGGCGGCCCGCTCGTCAACGTCGCCGGCGAGGTGATCGGGGTCAACAGTATGGTGGCGCGCAACGGCACGATCGGGTTCGCGATCCCGGCGAGCCTCGTGCAGATGCTGCTGCCCCAGCTCGCCAGCAAGGGACGCGTGGATTGGGGCTGGCTCGGCGTCGCCATCTCGGAGGTGACCGACGACGACCTCGATCGGCTGAAGCTGCGCGAGGCCAGGGGCGTGCTGGTGCGCCGCGTCATGCCCGGCGAGCCGGCGGACCAGGGCGGGGTTCGGGCCAACGACGTGATCATCGGCATCGACGGGCTGCGACTGGAGACGCCGCGCGACCTCCAGCGGGTCGTCTCGTCCACGCCGGTCGGCAAGCGGGTGCGCGTGGCGCTCCTGCGCGACGGGCTCGAGACGGAAGTCGAGGTGACGATCGGCCTCTACCAGGACAGCGAGGCCGCTACGCCGGAGCCCTCCGAGCGCACCCCCCGCCCGCCTGCTCCCGTGCCGAGGTAGTCAGGCCCGGGCGCGGGGCTCGGCGAGGGCCGCGAGGGTCGCGCGCGCCCATGGCTCGTCGAGCGACGGCGCCGGGGCATAGCGGAGAGGGCTGGTGATTCCCATGCCGCCCTCCCAGTCGGCCGCCGCGTCCTCCAGCACCTCCTCGACCGCCAGCAGGAAGTAGCCCAGCTCGTAGCCGGCGGCGCCGGCGACCTCCAGCGGCCCATCGACCATCCGCAGCTTCACGTAGACCGTCACGTCCGGCTCGATCACGAGCAGGGTGCCCGCGCCCCGCTCGACCAGGTTGCCCGCGCTCCGCGTCCCAGCGCCGATCACGAGGCCGACGGTACCCGTGTCGTACGCACGCACCTCGAGGTACGAGAGCAGCATCGGATGAGGCCGGCCCTCGGCGTCGACGGTGACGAACGGCAGCGCGATCCCCAGGCGTCGCGCGATGTCGCGTTGCGAAAGACGCTCGAGAAGCTCCGGCGTCAGCGCTGCTCCGAGCCGTCGGGTCACGCCCTCCTTGTCCGTGAAAGCGCGGAGCGTGTCAAGCGGTTGACGGGCGATGTCAGAGTGCTCAGCTCGTGAAGCGCGCAAGCGTGTAACTCTTCGACGCTCTCTCGATGGTGCCCGGCTTGCACCACGTATCGGTTCGAGGAGACGCGCGATGGGCTGGACGAATCTTTGGCTCCTGCTGATCGGGGGCGCGATGCTCTTGGCCGCATGTGCGACGCACCGGGAACTGGTGGTCGCCGTGGTCGACCAGCCCTTGTTCGCGATGACGAACCTCACCCAGCTCGCCCCCACCGTCGAGCCGCAGGACGATTTCATCGCCGGTCGGCGGGGCTCGAGAGACGGGACGCCCGCGGAGGCCGGAGTGCCGGACGTCGGCGGGCGCTGGACCGGAACCTGGAGCGGAGTGGGTATACTGACTCGGCGCACGAGCCCGGCGGAGGCGGAATTCACGCAGCGCGGCCGCTGGGGATGGGGCCGGATCGTGCTGGCCGACACGCTCGCCGCCGACGTTCCCGAGATCATCACACGTCGCGGCACGATGGGCGTGCCCGTGGTGTTCGACGTATCCCAGTCGATCGTCGTGGTGAAGCACGAGGTCGGCGGCGGTCACCTGACAGCGTTTTTCAAGGTCAAGGGTGACCAGATGGTGGGCATGATCCGGGGACACGACACCCTGATCGTGCTCGCCCGCCAGAGGTGAACAACACATGAGCAGGCGTCAGAGCCTTCGACTAGTCTCCGAGCGCTGCCACGACGAAGCGTCGAGTAGCAGCGAAGCAGCCCGAGCCCAGGCTCAGGACGAAGCGGGTGTCGACAAGCGCCCGCCGCCCCCGCGGAAGCCCGCCGATGTGGTCGAGGACGACGAGATCTTCGACGATCTGGACGAGTAGGAAGCGCGCCCGATCAGCCGCCAGCGTTGGGTGCGACCCCGGCGGCCACGCCCTCACCGTGCCCGTCCGGCGATGTCTCGCAGGTCCCGACCGCGCCGTTCCGATGGATCGTCAGATCCTTGATCGATGGGGCACTCCCGCAGAGCGGGCACTTGGGATCCCGCCGTAGCCTGACCTCGCGGAAGCGCATGCCGAGCGCGTCGTAGGTGAGGAGGCGGCCGATCAGCGGCTCACCGATGCCGAGCAGCAGCTTGACGGTCTCCGTCGCCTGCACCGTTCCAACCACTCCTGGGAGCACGCCCAGGACGCCAGCTTCGCTTCAGGACGGGACGAGGCCGGGCGGCGGCGGCGTCGGGTAGAGGCAGCGGTAGCAGGGGCCTTGGCCGGGCGCGAAGACCGTCGCCATTCCCTCGAACTGGAAGATCGAGCCGTGGACGTTGGTCTTGCCGGCCAGGTAGCAGGCGTCGTTCACGAGATAGCGCGTCTCGAAGTTGTCCGAGCCGTCGACGACGAGGTCGTAACCCTTGATGGTGTCCATGACGTTGTCGACGGTGATGCGTGTCGGCAGCGGGATCACGTTGACGTCGGGGTTGAGCGCCTTGAGGGTCCGGGTACCGGACTCGACCTTGGGCTTGCCGATGTCCGCCGTGGTGTGAAGAATCTGCCGTTGTAAGTTCGTGATGTCGACGGTGTCGCCGTCCATCAGGCCGAGCGTTCCCACGCCCGCCGCAGCCAGGTACAGGGCCGTGGGCGATCCGAGACCGCCGGCGCCGATCAGCAGCACCTTGGAGCGCAACAGCTTTCGCTGACCCTTGTCGCCCACCTGCGGCAGCAGGAAGTGGCGGCTGTAGCGCTGGATCTGGTCGGTCGTCAGCGGAACTTCCTTGACGGTCGGCAAACCGGACTGCACCCACTTCTGATAGCCGCCCTGCAGGTTGATGACCGTCCCGTAGCCCAGGTCCTTGAGTGCCTTCGCGGCCAGCATCGACCTGAGGCCGGTCTGGCAGTAGAGGACGATCGGCGTCGACGGATCCGTGACCGCGGTGCCCACCCGGAACTCGAGAAAGCCGCGGCTGATGTTCGTCGCGACTTCCAGATGGCCGTCGCGGAACTCGTCGGGGTCACGCACGTCGATGACGGCCAGCTTCTCCCCCGCCGCGAGGCGCTCGGCGAGTTCGGCCGGGCCCGCTTCGGGCACGACCTGCCGCGCCTCGGCGAGCATCTCCTTCAACGTCTTCATGATTCCGATATTACCCCATTTCCGGTCGGCTCGACGGTGATGCGATGGCAACGCTTCGCCGGGCCCGGACGCGGTTGCTATACTTGCAAAAATCCATGCCGAATTCCATCAAGGGAATCATTCTCGCGGGGGGATCAGGCACCAGGCTCTACCCGCTGACCCACGCCGTGAGCAAGCAGCTGATGGCGATCTACAACAAGCCGATGGTGTACTACCCCCTGTCTACACTGATGCTGTCGGGTATCACCAGGGTTCTGCTCATCACGACCCCCCAGGACATCGAGTCCTACCATCGGCTGCTCGGCGACGGCCGCCACCTGGGCCTCACCATCGACTACGCGGCCCAGCCGCGCCCCGAGGGCCTGGCCCAGGCCTTCATCATCGGGCGCCGCTTCGTCGGAGGGGACCGCGTCGCGCTCGCGCTCGGCGACAACGTCTTCTACGGCCACGGGCTGCCCGAGTACCTCAAGCACGCCGCGGACCGCGCGACGGGCGCCACGGTCTTCGCCTACTGGGTGCGCGATCCCGAGCGCTACGGCGTCGTCGAGTTCGGCCCCGACGGACGTGCGATCGGGCTCGAGGAGAAGCCGGCCAAGCCGCGCTCGCCGTATGCGGTGACGGGCCTCTACTTTTACGACAACCAGGTTCTCGACATCGCGGGGGCGCTGAAGCCCTCGGCGCGCGGCGAGCTCGAGATCACGGACGTGAACGCGGCGTATCTGCGCCGTGACCAGCTGCACGTCGAGAAGCTGGGCCGCGGCATCGCGTGGCTCGACACGGGCACCCACGAGGCGCTCCTGCAGGCCTCCACCTTCATTCACACGATCGAGGAACGGCAGGGGCTCATGGTGGCGTGCGTCGAGGAGATCGCCTACCGGATGGGCTACATCACCGGCGACGACGTGCTCCGCATCGCCCGGCCGATGAAGGACAACTCGTACGGGCAGTATCTGTTGCGCCTGATCGAGCCCGAGCCGTAAGATCGAGGCACCCGATGGATCTGACGCCTCACGCCAAGCGCGCCTTCCAGACGCAGTCCTACAGCCCGATTCCCAGAATCGACGGCGTCGAGCTCATCGAGCTCAAGCGGTTCGCCGACGACGGCGGGAGCATGACCGAGCTGGCGCGCCTGACCGACGGGCTTCCGCAGGCATTCGTGGGATTCGCGGTTCGCCAGATCAACTACAGCGAAGTCGAGCCCGGCGTGATCAAGGCGTTTCACGTCCACCAGCGCCAGTCCGACGTCTGGTACGTCCCGCCGGCCGACCGCATGCTGCTGGTCCTGATCGACGTCCGCCAGGCGTCGAAGACCGAGGGCACGCGCATGCGGCTCACGCTCGGCGCCGGCGCCTCACGGCTCGTGCGCATCCCGCCCGGCGTCGCCCACGGCGTGCGGAATCTCGCGGCGGCGCCCGGACGCATCATCTACTTCACCGACGTCCATTTCTCGCCCGAGCCCGCCACCTCCGACGAGGGCCGGCTGCCGTGGGACTACGTGGGCGCCGACATCTGGGACGTGACCCGCGGGTAGCGTGTGAAGCTGCTGGTGACGGGCGGCAGCGGGTTCATCGGCTCCAACTTCGTCCGCCACGTCCTCGCGACGCATCCCGACGACCGCGTCGTCAACCTCGACAAGCTGACCTACGCGGGAAACCCCGCCAACCTGGCGGACATCGAGCGCGACCCACGCTACGCGTTCGTCCAGGGGGACGTCTGCGACGCGAAGGTCGTGCGTGAGGCAGCGCGTGGCGTCGACGCGATCGTCAACTTCGCCGCCGAGAGCCATGTGGATCGGTCGCTCAGCGAGCCCGACGCGTTCCTGCGCACGGACGTCTTCGGCGTGTTCACGCTGCTCGAGGCCGTGAAGGAGCTGAAGATTCCGCGGCTCCTCCATATCAGCACCGACGAGGTGTACGGATCCGTCGCGCGCGGCTCGTCGCGCGAGATCGATCCACTCCGCCCGTCCAACCCGTACTCGGCGTCCAAGGCCGGCGGCGACCTGCTGGCGCTGGCCTACTGGCAGACCCATCGGCTGCCGGTGCTGATCACGCGCTCGTCCAACAACTTCGGGCCCTCTCAGTACCCGGAGAAGGTGATCCCGCTGTTCGTGACCAACGCGCTCGACGATCAGCTGCTGCCGCTCTACGGCGACGGCAAGAACGTGCGCGACTGGCTCTACGTCCTGGACAATTGCGCCGCCATCGACCTGGTGCTGCGCAAGGGCGGCGAGGGCGAGGTCTACAACATCGGCGGCGGCCACGAGGTCGAGAACGTCGTGCTCACGCGCCAGATCCTCCAGCTCACCGGCAAGCCCGAGAGCTTGATCAAGCCCGTGAAGGATCGGCCCGGCCACGACCGGCGCTATTCGCTCGACTCGAAGAAGGTCCGCCAGCTCGGCTGGACGCCGCGCCATCGGTTCCCCGACGCGCTCGCGACGACCGTCGCCTGGTATCGCGAGCACGAGACGTGGTGGCGCCCGCTCAAGTCCGGCGAGTTCCGCGCGTATTACGAAAAGCAGTACGGCCACCGCTGACCCTTGGAGAAGCTCATGAAGCGAGTCGCATCCACGATCCTGGTGTCGGTGCTCCTGCTCCCGGCGCTGACGCTCGGCGCTCCGTCCGCGCCGGAGCGGCGCATGAATCCCAACGAGATCTCGGCGCTGCCGTCGTTCGTCAAGCGCGTGGAACCCGCGATCGTCGCCCTGCACGTGCGCAACGACGAGCACGCGGTCTCCTCCACGCGCCTCGGCAGCCGGCGGTTCGGGAGCGGCGTCGTCTTCGACCCGCGCGGCTACGTGCTCACCGTGAGCTACCTGCTGCTGGACGCGGTCGGCGTCGAAGCGCGCGGGCGCGACGGGCGCACGATCGCGGCGCGGGTCGTGGGCCTCGACCTCGACTCCGGCCTCGGCGTCGTCAAGCTCGAGGGCGAGGGGCCATGGCCGGCGGCGACACTCGGTGACTCGCAGTCCATCGCCGCCGGCGCGCGGACCGGCACGGTCGGCGTCGACGAGGACAACGGTCTGGTGCAGGTGGCCGGCGCCGTCCAGGCGGTCCAGCGGTTCTCCGCCTACTGGGAGTACATGCTCGACCGGGCGATCATCGTGGCGCCGGCCAGTCCGCAGTGGGGCGGCAGCGCGCTGGTGAACGAGCTCGGAGAGCTCGTGGGCATCATCTCGCTGCGGCTCGGCGAGGCGCCCCACGCGAACCTCGCGATCCCCGTCGAGCGGTTCGTGCCGGTGAAGGACGAGCTGATCGCGAGCGGTCGGATCGCCAGCCGGCCGCCGCGCCCGTGGCTCGGTCTCTACACCGTCACGCTGCCGGAGGGGGTCGTGGTCAGCGAGCTCTCGCCGATCGGCCCCGCGCTGCGGGCCGGCTTCCGCCGGGGCGATCGGATCGTGCGGGTGAACGGGGTGGCCGTCGCCTCGCAGGAGGAGTTCTACGAGCAGCTCTGGGCCCGGCGCGCCGGCGATCTCATCGAGCTCGCCGTCCAGCGCGACAACAAGGTGCAGATCATCGCCGTGCCGTCGGTCGATCGCCACCGGCTCTATCCGGTGAGATAGAAGTGCGCGCCGCAGGCCGTCGCGGGGCAGGGGCCTCGCCGGCCGAGGCGCGGCTATGAAGAGAAGTGCGCGCCGCAGGCCGCGTCGCGGGGCAGGGGCCCCGCCGGCCGAGGCGCGGCGATGAACGAGGCCGCTGAGTTAGACTCTCCCCCATGAAGGGCGCCGAACACCCGTACCAGGGGCGCGGCCTCATTGCCGACCCCATCCATCAGTACATCCTCTACACGCGACCCCGCGGCCTCGCCGGCGAGGCCACCGAGCAGGACCTGATCGACACCGCGTGGGTCCAGCGGCTGCGGCGCGTGCCCCAGCTGCAGTCGGCGCGCTGGGTCTATCCGGCGGCCGAGCACAGCCGATTTCAGCACTCGCTCGGTGCGATGCACCTGGCGGGGCGCCTGGCCCAGCAGCTCTACCCGTCGCTCCGCGTGATCTTCCCCGACGCGCCGTCGCCCGCGCTGATCGAGGAGCTGCTGCGCATGGCCGGCCTGCTCCACGACGTCGGCCATGGGCCGTTCGGCCACTTCTTCGACGACAACTTCCTGGTCGACTATGAGCTGACCCACGAGCTGGTCGGCCAGCGGATCATCCGCGAGGAGCTGGCGGACATGCTCAAAAGCCTCCGGCGCAGCCCGAGCGGCGCGTTCGAGGCCGGCGAGTCCATCGACCCGGAGTGGATTTGCTACCTGATGGGGAAGTCCTACACCCAGCCGCTCGAGTCACATCCGCGCTGGCTGCCGCACCTGAAGCCGCTCCTCTCCGGCGTCTACACCGCGGACAACATGGACTACGTGCTGCGCGACGCCTACATGTGCGGCGTCGCGGTCGGGCCCATCGACATCGACCGCATCATCTATTACTCGTTCTTTTCCGAGAAGGGCCTGACCCTCGACCGCGCCGGCCTGCAGGCGTTCACGATGTTCCTGAACGCGCGCTTCTACATGTACACGAACGTCTACTACCATCGGACCACACGCGGGATCGACCTGCACCTCAAGGAGATCTTCCGGGAGACGATGCGCATCGCGTTTCCCTTCGACCTGCGCAAGGAGCTCCACCCGTACCTGCATCTCACCGAGTGGACGCTGCTCGAGGACGTGGGCCGCTGGCACGACGACGAGGATCCGGCGAAGCGGGCGCTCGGGCTCGAGTGGCGCCGCGTGCTCGATCGGAAGCTCAAGTGGCGCATGTCGAGCGAGGAAGTGCTCGACCAGTTCGAGGCCCGCAAGGGCCAGGGCTTCCTCGACGTCGACACCGTCAAGAGGCGCGTGCGCACGTTCCTGCCGCCGGCGCTGCGCGATGTGCCGTTCGAGATCGACATGGCGCTGCAGGACCCGCGGCCGCTGAATCCGCTCAAGATGGGCGACCGCCAGATCTACGTCTACGACAGCGCCTCGCGGCGCGTGTCCGAGGAGCCGCTGACGGAGATCTTGAAGTATCTGCCGGGGAAGGTGGCGCAGTGCCGGATCTTCGCGATGACGCACCAGCACGACGCCGAGCTGGCCCAGGCGCTGAAGCGGGCGCTGAGTGAGGAGCCGCCCTCCATCGTCACCAACGTCTGACCGACGTGACCGACCGTCTCTACTGGCCGATCTGGTTCTGCGCGGCGCTCCTCACCGGGATCGTCGCGGGCTTCATGCTGGGCCACGCACTGATCCTGGCGCGGTTCATCGACTGGCTGCTCCTCTCCGGGACGCCCTCGCTGGGCCAGGCCTACGCGGCGTTCCGCGCGTCGGCCGGGCGCGCGGGGCTCGACGGCTACTACGCGGTCGCGGGCCTCCAGGTGATCGGCACCAGCGCGTTCCTGATCGTATCGCTCGCGGCGCGCCGCCACCGGGCGGCGGCGCTGGTGGCTGGACTGGCCGGCGCGCTCTGGGTCGCCGTCCACTACGCGTCGGGCTTCGGGGCGCTGGAGGCCAGGGTTGTTCGCGCGGGGGGCGAGATCCCGCGCGAGGTCGCCGGACGGTTCGTGGACTGGAACGTGCCGATTCATCTCTTTCACGCGGGGACGCTGGCGGTGGCGCTGGGCGCGCTCCTGTCCGTGCCGCTGGCGGCGCTGCGTCAGAAGGACTAGGTCATGGAAAAGTTCCGGGGCGTCGACTACTACGGCATCGAGCGCCTCCTGTCCGAGGAAGAGCGGATGATCCGCGACGCCGTTCGCGACTGGGTCGAGGCCGAGTTCCTGCCGCTGGTCGTCGAGCACCACCGCGCCGGCACGTTCCCGGTTTCGCTGATCCCGAAGCTCGGCGAGCTCGGCGTCTTCGGCGCAACGCTCAAGGGCTACGGCTGCGCCGGGCTCAACAACGTGGCCTACGGCCTGATCATGCAGGAGCTCGAGCGAGGCGATTCCGGGCTGCGCTCGGCGGCCTCCGTGCAGAGCGGGCTCGTCATGCACCCGATCTACTCCTACGGATCCGACGCCCAGAAGGAGAAGTGGCTCCCCGAGATGGCGCGCGGCACCAAGATCGGCTGCTTCGGCCTCACCGAGCCCGATCACGGCTCCGACCCGGGCGCGATGAAGACGCGCGCCCGTCGCCAGGGCGACGCCTACGTGCTGAACGGCACCAAGCTCTGGATCACGAATGGCTCGATCGCAGATGTCGCGGTGGTGTGGGCCAAGGAAGACGATGGAGAGATTTACGGTTACCTCGTGGAGCGGGGAACCCCAGGATTTTCCACCATCGATATCCCTGGCAAGTTCTCGATGCGCGCGTCGATCACGTCCGAGCTGTCGTTCCAGGACTGCCGCATCCCGCTCGAGAACAAGTTCCCGAACGTCAAAGGGCTCCGCGGCCCGCTCGGCTGCCTCAACCAGGCGCGCTACGGGATCGCCTGGGGGGCGGTGGGCGCTGCCATGGCGTGCTACGACTGGTCCTTGCAGTACGCCCAGCAGCGCATCCAGTTCGCCAAGCCGATCGCCTCGTTCCAGCTCGTCCAGCAGAAGCTGGTCTGGATGATCACCGAGATCACCAAGGCCCAGCTCCTCTGCCTGCAGCTCGGCCGGCTCAAGGACGAGGGCCAGGCCCGCCCGCAGCAGGTCTCGATGGCGAAGATGAACAACGTGCAGATGGCGCTCGACAGCGCGCGCCTGGCCCGCGACATCATGGGCGCCGCCGGAATCGTGGACGAGCACCCCGTGATTCGCCATATGATGAATCTGGAGACCGTGAATACCTATGAGGGTACGCACGACATCCACACCCTGATCATCGGTCGCGATATCACCGGGCTCGACGCGTTCGGGGTGTAACGCCCCAGGAGGGTTTTTCATGCGCGTGCTGATCGTTGACGACGACCCGGAGGTCCGGGACGTGCTCGCCGAGGCCTTCCGCATGGAGGGCCTCGACGTGCTCGAGGCGTCGAACGGGCTCGAGGCCCTGCTCTACGTCAAGCGCGACCGTCCCGACGCCGTGGTGCTCGACCTCATGATGCCGCGCCTCGGGGGCGTCGAAGCGCTCAAGCGCATCCACGACTTCAACCCGGGCATCCGAGTCCTGGTGGTGACCGGGACCGACGATCCCGAGCTCCATCGCCAGGCGACCGCGTCGGGCGCTTCCGCCGTGTTCACGAAGCCGGTGGCCATCGCGGCGCTCGTGGCCGCGCTGGCCGCGCCCGCGCTGGCCGCGGCCCCGCCGGTGCCGCCGGCCCCGCGCCGCCCGGCGCCCGCACCGGCCAAGCCGGCGTTCGCGCCGACCGGGCACATCCTCGTCGCGGACGACAACCCCGAGGTGCGCGAGATGCTCGAGGACGTGCTCACGTCGCTGGGCTACGTCACGAAGACCGCCGCCGACGGCACCGAGGCCGTACGCGCGGTCATCGCCGACGCGCCCGACGTGGTGCTGCTCGACGTCTACATGCCCGGGCTCAGCGGTGTCGGCGCGCTGCCGACGATCGTGGCCGTCGCGCCCCACACCAAGGTCATCATGATCAGCGGCAGCGCCAACATCGACGTGCTGAAGCGATCACTCGCGTTCGGGGCCCACGACTACGTCACCAAGCCGTTCGAGATCTCGAGCCTCTCGCGCGCGATCGAGACGGCGCTCGCGATGAAGCGGCTCGAGTCGAGCCGAGACAGCTAGCCCGCTCGGCCCGGCGGCGGGACGGCGTTGTAGATCGCGCCGCCGCCGTCGCGATACCCGCGCAAGAGGCTCGCCGCCTCTTCCCGGCCCACGCCCCACACCGTGGTGACGCCTCGCTCGGCGATGTACGCGTACGACTCGGGGAACACCGGGCCCTCCTCGAAGCCCACCGCCATCGCGTCCTCACGCGTCGCGGCGATCACCAGTCGGCTCACCCCGCTCCACAGCGTCGCGCCCAGGCACATCGCGCACGGCTCGCAGCTGGTGACCAGCTCGTGCGCCGGCTGCCCGGGCGCTCGGAGCGTGAACGATCCGACGCGCTGCTGGGCGAGCATCAGCGCCACGATCTCGGCGTGCAGGACGGAGTTCTGGCGACGGACGACACTGTTGACGCCGGCCGCGACGATGCGGCCGGACCCGATCTCGAACACGGCGGCGCCGAACGGCCCGCCGGCCCCCCGATGGACGTTCTCGCGCGCGAGGCGGATGGCGAGCGCCATCTTCTGCTCGTCGGTGGCATAGCTCGCGCCGGCCGCGGTCACCGCGTCGACCCACGCGGGCACGTCGATGACCAGCTGAGGTCCCGAGGCCTCCACTACCGGGGCGTCGCGACGCGCGGTGCGGCGTCCTGGACGTCGAGATCGCGCGCGCGGGGCGCGACGTGGCCGAACGCGCGGATCGTCGCGCGCGGGAGCGCTGCGTGCATCGCGGAGTAGTGTAACATTGTGGCGTTATGGCGGACTCAAAGCCGGCCGCTTACACGGCACCGGCGCTCGTTACGTCGACCTCCGATCCCGTCAGAGCGAACGCGAAGCTGATCTCGCTCCTGGCGCTCGGCCACTTCGTTGTCGATCTCAATCAGGGCTCGCTGCCGGCGCTGTTGCCGTTCTTGAAGGCGGCGCACCAGCTGTCGTACGCCGCCGTCGCCACGATCGTGCTCGCCGCGAACGTTGCCTCGTCGCTCGTGCAGCCGGTGTTCGGCTACTTCGCCGACCAGAGCGCCCGGCGCTGGATGCTGCCGATGTCGGTCTTGCTGACCGGCGCCGGCTTCGCGCTGATGGGGCTGGCGCCCGGATACGGCACGCTGGTGGCGCTCGTGCTCCTGATGGGGTTCGGCGTCGCCGCGTACCACCCCGAGGGCTACAAGACCGCGACCAGCGTCGCGGGTGAGCGCAAGGCCACCGCGCTCTCCTGGTTCTCGCTGGGCGGCAACGTCGGCGTGGCGCTGGGCCCGCCGGTCATCACCGCGCTGGTCACCGCGGCGGGGTTGGCCGGAAGCCTCGGGCTGCTGGTACCGACGCTCATCGTCTCGGCGCTGCTGCTCGCGGTGCTGCCCTCGTTCGCGGAGTCGGCCGCGCCTCGGGCCGCCGCGGCCGCGGCGGCGCGGGGCGCGAACATGCCGGGCGCGATGGCGCTGCTGATCCTCGTGGTCACGATCCGCTCGTGGGCGACCCTCGGGTTCACGACGTTCGTGCCCTTCTACTACATCGACGTGCTCGGCGCCGACCCGCGGCTCGTCGGGCCGCTGCTGTTCGTCTTCCTCGGCGCTGGCGCGCTCGGGACCGTCGCCGCGGGACCACTCGCCGACCGCTGGGGCCCGCGCGCGTTCACGCAGTGGGCCCTGCTGGCGGCGCTGCCGTTCGGCGCGCTCTTCCTCGTGGTGAAGGGCGTCCTCGCGTTCGTGGTCCTCGGGATCTTCGGCGCGCTCCTGACCT
This sequence comes from Candidatus Rokuibacteriota bacterium, assembly GCA_003221515.1. Lineage (GTDB taxonomy): Bacteria > Methylomirabilota > Methylomirabilia > Rokubacteriales > CSP1-6 > AR31. The sequence continues at coordinate 46,134 of QHSI01000124.1, read as the reverse complement.
CGAGCTTCACGGTGTCGGTCGTCCTCGGGCAGGCCTACCTCCCGCGCCGCGCGGGTATGGCCTCCGGGTTGATCGTGGGCTTCGCGATCGGCGCCGGCGGCGTCGGCGTGACGGTGCTGGGATGGATCGCCGACCGCTATGGCCTGCCCACGGCCCTCTGGATCACCGCGTTCACGCCGCTCGCGGCATTCGTGGCGAGCCGGTTCCTGCCGGCCCCGCGCGCTCACGACGACCGGTGAACGACGGGCTCCCGCTTCAAGACGGTGAGCAGGTCCTGCTCATCGATCAGCGCGGCAAGCGCCACCTGATCTTTCTCCGCAAGTCGGAGACCTTTCACTCCGACCGCGGCTGGGTGCCGCACGACGCGATCATCGGCCAGCCGGAAGGCAGCTGGGTGCGGAGCTCGATGGGCCTGCGCTATCTGGCGCTGCGGCCCTCGCTCGCCGAATACGTGCTCGAGATGCCGCGCGGCGCCCAGGTCATCTATCCCAAGGACCTGGCGATGATCCTGTTCTGGGCGGACATCTATCCCGGCTGCCGCGTGCTCGAGGCCGGCACCGGCTCCGGCGCCCTGACGCTGGCGCTCCTGCGCGTCGTCGGCCCCGATGGGCGTGTCATCACCTATGAGCAGCGAGACGAGTTCGCGCGCCGCGCGCTGGCGAACATCCACATGCGCCTCGGCGAGGTCGCGAACCTCATCGTGCGGCTCCGTCCGGTCGAGGACGGCCTGCCCGAGGAAGAGCCGGTCGACCGCGTCCTGCTCGATCTGCCGGAGCCGTGGCGGCTCACGAGCCTCGTGGCGGCGGTGCTCCGACCCGGCGGGATCTTCCTCTGCTACGTGCCGACGATCGTCCAGTCCCAGCAGATCGCCGAGGCGCTCCAGCGCGAGCGGCAGTGGGCGCTGGTCGAGACGTTCGAGACGCTCTACCGGCCGTGGAATATCGAGGGCCAGTCGGTGCGGCCGTTCCACCGCATGGTCGCCCACACCGGATTCATCACGGTCGCGCGGCGGGTCGTGCCCGAGGAGGGCGCCGCGCCGCCGGCGCGGGTGCGCCACCTCGAGGCCGAGGATTAGCGGCGCCGCATGATCACGTTGATGCGGCGGCATCGCAAGGCGCTCCAGATCGGCCTGCTGGTCGTGATCGCCGCGTTCGTCGCCTCGCTGTTCGTCTTCGGCGCGACCGGCTCCCGCGGCGGCGGCGATCCGCGCGACACGGTCGCGACGGTGAACGGCGAAGTCATCCCGATCGAGCGGTACCAGCGGCGCTACAAGTCGTACATGGAAGCGTACGCGCAGATCTACCGCGACCGGTTCTCGCCGGAGATGGCCGAGCGGCTCGGCCTGCCGCAGCAGGTCGTCGGCGACCTCGTCCAGGAGGCGTTGATCGTGCAGCGGGCCGGCGCCGAGGGGCTCGTGATCACCGACGAGGAGCTCAACGCGCGGATCCACGCGATCCCGGCGTTCCAGGAGAACGGCCGGTTCTCCCTCAAGCGGTACCAGGAGATCCTCAAACTGCGCGGCTTCAGCGCCGCCGGGTTCGAGGGCGAGATCCGCCGCGAGCTGACGCGCGCGAAGGTCGAGAACGCGGTGAGGAGCGGCGTCAAGGTGTCGGAGACCGAGCTCGAGCAGGCGTTCCGCCTGCGGCGTGAGGAGGTCCGCGTCGCCTGGGCGCTGATCGAGCTGCCATCGATCGTGGCCGCCACCGGCGCCACCGACGAGGAGATCGCCGCGTACCTCGCGCAGCATCCCGACGAGTTCCGCCAGCCGGACCGCCGGCGGGTCCAGTACGTCACGATCAGCGCGCGGGACTTCGTGACGCCGGTGAGCGATGCGGACGTCGAGAAGTACTACCACGAGCACGCGGCGGAGTTCGAGAGCCCGCGGCAGGCGCACGCCGCGCACATCCTCGCCCGCGTCGGCGAGACCGGCGGGAGCGAGGCGGACGACAAGGCGCGCGGCAAGATCGCCGACGCCATCCGGCGGGCCAAGGCGGGGGAAGACTTCGCGAAGCTCGCCAAGGAGCTCTCGGACGACCCCGGGTCGGCGTCGCGCGGCGGTGACCTCGGCTTCGTGGGCAAGGGTGAGGTGGTGCCGCAGTTCGAGCAAGCGCTGTTCGCGCTGAAAAAGGGCGAGGTCTCGGCGGAGCCCGTGCGCACGCCGTTCGGCTTCCACGCGATCAAGGTGTTCGAGGTCAAGGAAGGCGGACGCAAGCCCCTGAAGGAAGCCGCGGCGGCCATCAAGAGTAAGCTCTCGGCCGAAGCCGCCGAGCGAGCCGCGAAGGCGAAGGCCGACCAGATCCGCCCGCCCCTGCAGGCCGCGAAAGATTTCGTGGCCGAGGCGAAGAAGCTCGGCCTCCGCCCGATTGAGACGACGATGGCCCGCGTCGATCGCGTGGCCGGCCTCGCCGCGCCGGATCCGCTCGAGGAGGCGGCGTTCGGGCTCTCGATCGGCGGCACCTCGGCGCCGGTGGCGACGCCGGTGGGGCTCGTCGTGCTCAAGAGCGTCGAGGCGATACCCGCCGGCGTCCCGCCGGTGGCCGAGATCAAGGACAAGGTCACGGCGTCGGTGAAGCGCCAGAAGGCGGAGACGGCGGCGATGGAGCGGGCCAAGCAGCTCGCCGCCGACGCGCGGGCCGGCGACTTCGGCGCCGCCGCGAAGAAGGCGGGCGCCACGGCCGGCGAGACGCCGCGCTTCTCGCGCGCCAAGCCGGCCGAGCGGCTGCCGGGTGACGCGATGCTGGCGGCGCTCCAGACGCCGGCCGGCCAGCTGAGCGCGCCGGTCAAGGCGCAGCAGGGGTATTACGTGCTCAAAGTGCTGGAGCGCGTGGCGCCCGATATGGGTGGTCTCCAGGCCGAGCGCGACAAGCTCCTGAAGGAGATCCTCGCCCAGAAGCAGAGCCTGGCGTGGGAGTCGTGGCTCGCCGGCGCGCGGGCGAACGCGAAGATCGAGACGCACCTGCCCGCGTCGCGGAGGGGTTGAGCCCCGGCTGCCGCTCACGGGCTCATGCTAAGGTTAGGGCCATGTCCGTCCAGCGCACGCCGATGACGCGTCCCGGCTTCGAGAAGCTGCGCGACGAGCTCGATCGGCTCAAGCGTGTCGACCGGCACGCGATCACCAAGGCGATCGCCGAAGCCCGCGCCCACGGCGACCTCTCCGAGAACGCCGAGTACCACGCCGCCCGCGAGAAGCAGAGCTTCATCGAGGGACGTATCGCCGATCTCGAAATGAAGGTCGGGAACGCCGAGGTCATCGAGCCTCCGACGTCGGGCGACCGCGTCACGTTCGGCTCGACGGTGCTCCTCGAGGACGAGGGCGGCAAGGAGATCCGCTATCAGATCGTGGGTTCCGACGAGACAGATCCCGCGCGGGGCCGGATCTCGGTGATGGCCCCGCTGGCCCGCACGCTCATCGGCAAGAGCGTCGGCGACCGGGTGACCGCCCAGCTTCCCGCCGGCAAGAAGACCTTCGAGATCGTCAAGGCGAACTTCGCGTGGACGGCGTGAGGGCCTAGCGTGCCGACCGCGCGCGTCGACGGCGTCAACCTGTACTACGAGGCGGAAGGCGCGGGCCAGCCGCTCGTCTTCGTCCACGAGTTCGCGGGCGACCACCGCAGCTGGCATCCGCAAGTGCGGTTCTTCTCGCGCCGCTACCGCACGATCGCCTTCAACGCCCGCGGCTACCCGCCGTCCGACGTGCCCGAAGGCGTCGAGGCCTACTCGCAGGATCGCGCCGCCGAGGACATCCGGGGCGTGCTCGATGCGCTGAAGATTCCCAAGGCTCACGTCTGCGGCCTCTCGATGGGCGGCTACGCGACGCTCCACTTCGGCCTCAAGCATCCGGACCGCGCGCTCTCGCTCGTGGTCGCCGGCGCCGGCTACGGCAGCGCACCGGGCGAGCGCGAGAAATTCCTGCGCGACTCCGAGGCCGTGGTGAAGCGCTTCGAGGACGACGGCATGGCGAAGACCGCCGACTTCTACGCGAAGGGGCCGACCCGCGTCCAGCTCATGGACAAGGATCCGCACAGCTGGCGCGAGTTCCACCGCCAGCTCGCCGAGGGCTCGGCGCGCGGCCACGCCCTCACCCAGCGCGGCGTGCAGCTCCGGCGGCCATCCATCATGGACCTGGGCGAGCGAATGGAGAAGCTCGAGGTCCCGACCCTGATCATGACCGGCGACGAGGACGATCCCTGCCTCGAGCCGGCGATCTTCATGAAGCGCAAGATCCCGACGTCGGGACTGGTCGTGCTGCCGAAGTCGGGCCACGCGATCAATCTCGAGGAGCCCGAGGCGTTCAACCGCGCCGTGCTCGACTTCCTGACGGCGGTGGACGCCGGCAAATGGCCGCGACGCAATCCCGCGTCGCAGACGGGCTCCGCCATTCTTCCCGCGGAGAGACGCTGATGCCACTACCGCTCGAAGCGTTCACGGTCATCGACCTCACGCGCGCCCGCTCGGGCCCGACCGCCGTCCGCCAGCTCGCGGACATGGGGGCGAACGTCATCAAGATCGAAGCGCGCGAGGAGCTCGAGGGCGACTCGACCGCGCTCGGCTTCGACTTCCTCAACCTGCACCGGAACAAGCGCTCGATGACGCTCGACCTCAAGCATCCGCGCGGCGTCGAGATCATCAAGAAGCTGACGGCGCGCGCCGACGTCGTCGTCGAGAACTTCCGGCCGGACGTGAAGAAGCGGCTCGGCATCGACTACGAGGCGCTGTCGAAGGTCAATCCGCGGATCGTCTACGGCTCGATCTCCGGCTTCGGCCAGACCGGCCCGTACGCCGAGCGGCCGGGCTACGATCAGATCGCCCAGGGGATGGGCGGGCTCATGTCGGTCACCGGGCTGCCCGGTCAGGGCCCCGTGCGGGTCGGCATCCCGGTGGCCGATCTCACGTCCGGGCTCTTCCTGGCCCAGGGCATCCTGGTTGCGCTGCTCGAGCGCGAGCGGTCCGGCAAGGGCCAGTGGGTCCACACCTCGCTCCTCCAGGCGATGGTGACGATGCTCGACTTCCAGGCGGCGCGCTGGCTCGTCGACGGCGAGATCGCGCCGCAGGCCGGCAACGATCACCCGACCGGGATCCCGACCGGTGTCTTCACGACGTCCGATGGCCACATCAACATCGCCGCGTCCGGACAGACCATGTACCGGCGGCTCTGCACCGCGATCGGCGCGCCCGAGCTGATCGACGATCCGCGGTTCAAGACGCTCGGCGACCGATCGAAGAACCGCAAGCAGATGAACGCCGAGCTCGATCGCGTGCTCGTGAAGAAGACGAGCGCCGAGTGGATCGAGATCCTCAACGGGGCCAGCGTGCCCACCGGGCCGATCTACAACATCAAGCAGGTGTTCGAGGATCCCCAGGTGAAGCACAACGGGCTCTCGCAGCCCGTGCGTCATCCCGAGCGCGGCGAGATGCTGGTGCAGGGGCTGCCAGCGACGCTCTCCCGCACCCCGGGGGCGATCCGCCGCGCCGCGCCCATCCACGGCGAGCACACCAACGAGATCCTGCGCGAGCTGGGCTACACCACCGAAGAAATCGGCGTCCTGCGGAAGGATGCCGTCGTCTAACGTTTCGCTCCTGACGGAGGAACCCACCTTGGACATCACGCGGACCCTTGCCCGCACGTTCGCCGCGGCGGTGACCGTCCTGCTCGTGTGCGCCGCGCTCGGCGCCGCCCTTGCCGATCGAGCCGACGCGCAGGCGAAGCCGGAAGGCGAGATGCGCTGGGCGCTGTACGTGACGGTCGCGCCGGCGTGGCTCGACCCGGGCGAGGTGATGGGCTTCATCACCCCGTTCTGGATCCAGTACGCCCTCCACGACGCGCTCGTGAAGCCGATGCCCGGCAACATCATGACGCCGAGCCTGGCCGAATCGTGGACGCTCAGCCCCGACCAGAAGACCTACGACTTCAAGCTGCGCCAGGGCGTGAAGTTCCACAACGGCGACCCGTTCACCGCCGAGGACGTGAAGTTCAGCTTCCTGCGCGCCAAGAGCTCGCGGGTCCTCAAGGAGAAGGTGCGCGACATCGAGATCGTCGACGCCCACCGCGTGCGCTTCCATCTCCACGAGCCCTTCCCGGACTTCATGGCTTTCTACGGCACGCTCGCGACGGCGTCGAGCTGGGTCGTGCCCAAGAAGTATGTCGAGAAGGTCGGCGACGACGGGTTCAAGAAGCACCCCATCGGCCTCGGGCCCTATAAGTTCGTCAGCAACAACCCCGGCATCGAGGTAGTCCTGGAAGCCAACGAGAGCTACTGGCGCAAGATGCCGTCGGTCAAGCGTCTCGTCCTCAAGAGCGTGCCGGAGCCGACGACGCGAGCGGCGATGCTGAAGAAGGGCGAGGTCGACGTCGCCTACCTGCTGGACGCGCCCGCGGCGCAGGAGCTGAAGCGCGATCCCAACTTCCGGCTGGCGTTCTCCGGCGCGATCGGCATCCATTTCCTCGACTTCTTCGACCAGTGGGACCCGAAATCACCGTGGCACGACCGGCGCGTGCGGCTGGCCGCCAACTACGCGATCGACCGCAAATCGATCAACGACGCCGAGAACCTCGGCGCGTCCCGTCTCACCGGCGGCATGGTGCCGCGCAAGTTCGAGTTCGCGCTCGCGCTCGAGCCCTATCCCTACGATCCGGCGAAGGCCAAGCAGCTGCTGGCCGAGGCGGGCTACCCCAACGGCTTCGACGCCGGCGATCTGTATCCGTATCCGCCCTACTACTCGATGGGGGAGTCGGTCGGCACCAATCTCGGGTCCATCGGCATCAAGACCAGGATCGTCACGATGGAGCGCGCGACGTTCCAGACGACGTGGCTGCAGAAAAAGCTGAAAGGGATCTGCGTCTGCGTCCACGCGCCCTACGGCAACGCGGCCACACGCATGGCCGAGTTCGTGCCGATCGAGGGTTCGTTCGCGCGCGGCGCCGATCAGGATGTCGAGACGCTCTTCCGGCAGCAGGCGCGCGAGACGGACCGGAAGAAACGCGAGGCGATGCTGCACCAGATCCAGAAGCTCCTGCACGAGCGCGTGCGGTTCGCCCCGATGTGGGAATACATCTGGCCGAGCGGCATCGGGCCGCGGGTGGGGGATGCGGCGCTGATGAAGATCGATCCCTACCCGTGGTCGGCGCCCTACGAGGACGTGACGCTGAAGAAGTAGCGATCGATCCGACGGCGAGCGGCGGCGGCGCCGTCTAGCGCAGCGCTTCGCGCAGCTCGCGCGTGAGGACCTCGACGGTCCCGCGCGTGCCGCCGGCGAGCTTCAACTTCCACTCGCCCTCGGTCTCGAAGCGCCGATCGCGCAGCCGCTCGCCCCAGGGCTTGATCGCCTCGCGGATCGCGTTGAGATCGAAGGGGTCGCGCCGCAGCTCGCGGGCGCGCGCCATCACGTCGGGGGCGGCGCGGATGAACGCCCGGAGCGCCGCGCCCGTCTTGATCGAGTACTTGCGGCCCGCCCACGCGGACGGGAAGGTCGTCGAGAGCGCCTTGATGTAGTTCAGGAAGAAGCGCTTGGCGCCGCTCCGCAGCTCCTGGAGCTTGCCGCCGCTGCCGACCTTCTCGACGGTCTCCAGGAAGTCCACGATCTCCTCGGCCAGCGGTGCCTGGCTCACGCGGCCGCGTCCGGTGCCGAGCATCTTGATCTCGCCGTGGAGCGGCGAGGTGTCGTCTTCGTTGAGCGAGCGGATCACGTCGTGGGCCAGCGCCTGGTTCGCGTCCGGATAGAGCTTTCGCCCGGAGAGGCTGATGATGTGCGACGGGTTCAGCCGCGTGTGCTTGGCGTTGATCGTGACGAACAGCTCGACGATCTGCCGTGCGTCGAGCGAGTCGAACAGCACCGCCGGGACCTCGATGTTCATGTTCTCGCCCGCCTGGGAGAGCGCGTGCAGGGCGAGGAGCCGGTGCTGGCCGTCCAGCACCCGCAGCACCCCGTGCTCCTCAGGAATCTGCAGCAGGCCGAGGTCGTGGTGGCCGGCGACGGGCGTGAAGGTGAACCGCTTCTCCGACGTGATGATGACCGCGCCGGGAATCGCGGGCAGCGTCGCGGCGTCCTTGCACTCGCGGTAGTAGGCGACGAGCTCGTCGATCTTGCGGCGGATCACCGGCCGCTGGTACGCCGCCTCGCTTTCGCCGATCCGCCTCTCGAGCATGTCCCAGTTGACCCGCGAACGGTTCATCCGGCTTTTCTTGACCGGCTCGTTCGTCGGGCCGCCGGCGTAGCCCAGGACCTCGAACTTCACCAACCTGTCGATATCTTTGGCCGAAAGTCCGGCTTCGTAGAACTCGACGCCGAACTGCTTCACACGGCGCGTCGGGACAGTAATCATAGGTGTGAGAGTCTAACTGATAGGCAAACCCCTGTCAACAGAGGGGTTTTAGCCGTCCGGGCAACCCGGCTCGGGTAATATTGACACGGTGAGCGGCCCCGCGCTCGGGCTCGTCGTTTGTGCCGCCGTCCTGCACGCGATCTGGAACGCGCTGGCCAAGCGAGCCGAGAACCAGTTCGTCTTTCTCTGGTCCTCCGTGTCGCTCGCGGCGCTGCTCCTGACGCCCATCGGCCTCCTGAAGCTCCGCTCCGAGAGCGCGCCGGCCGCAGGTCTGCCGTTCGTCGCCGCGAGCATCGCGATCCACGCGCTCTACTTTTGGGCACTCGGCCGCTCGTACCGCTTCGGCGACTTCTCGCGCGTCTATCCGATGGCGCGCGGCCTCGGCGTGGCGCTCGTTCCGCTGATCGCGCTGCCCCTCTTCGGCGAGCAGCTCGCCGCTCTCGGCTGGCTCGGCGTGGGCCTCGTCGTCCTGGGGATCGCGTCCTTGAACGCCACCTCTTCGGCGAGCAGCTCGCCGGCCGTGCACACGCGCGCGGGCACCGCGTGGGCGCTGGTGACGGGCCTGACGATCGCCGGTTATTCGCTCGTCGACAAGGCCGGCGTCGCCCGCCTCCACCCGATGCCCTACATCGCGCTCATGGGCCTCGGCCTCAGCGTGATCCTGGCGCCGCTCGTCCTGGCGAACCGTCCCGCGCTCGTCCGGGAATGGCGCCTGCACTGGCGCCAGATCCTCGTGGCGTCGGCGATGAACCTGACGAGCTATCTGCTGGTGCTCTTCGCGTTCCGCCTCTCGAAGGTGGGCTACGTGGTCGCGTCGCGCGAGCTGTCGATCCTGTTCTCGGCGTTCATCGGAGCGCTCTGGCTCGGCGAGGGGCGGCTGGCCCCGCGGCTCGCCGGCGCCACGATCGTGCTCGCCGGCGTCGTCTGCGTCGCGCTCGCGCGCGAGTGACTACTTGAGCCCGAACGCCTCGGCGGCCATGCCGGAGATGTGGCGGCCGATCGCGATCGACGCGGTCGCGCCCGGGGACGGCGCGTTCAGCACGTGCACCGCGTCGGCCTCGGCGATGATGCGGAAGTCGTCCACCATCGTGCCGTCGGGGTTCACGGCCTGGGCGCGCACGCCGGCTCCGCCGCGCGTGACGTCCTCGGAGCGCAGGACGGGCACCAGCCGCTGGAGCGCCTGCACGAACGCGCCCTTGCTGAGCGAGCGGTACATCTCGTAGCTGCCCATGCGCCAATACTTGCGGGCCATGTTCCAGAAGCCGCTGTAGGTGAGGGTCCCCGCCAGCTCGCCCGGGCTCACGCGGCCGAACGTGTAACCCTCGCGCGCGAACGCCAGCACCGCGTTGGGACCGGCCTCGACCTCACCGTGCACGGTCCGCGTCAGGTGGAGGGATGATCTTCAGATTTACGCGCGCGCCGGCCATCCGTGCCACCACGTCGGAGTAGAGCCCGGCGCAGTTCACGATGCGTCGCGCGCGTACGACGGCGCGCGGCGTCTCGAGGTCGATGGCGTCGGCGGTTCGCGTGATCGACGTCACGCGGGCGTTCGTCTCGATCGTGACGCCGCGGGCGGTCAGCTCCCGCGTCATCGCCGAGCACACCTCCTTGTAGTCGACGATCGCGGTCGAGGGGGACCGGATCGCGCGGAGTGCCTTGGCGTGCGGCTCGATCTCCCGGAGCTGCGCCGGCTCGATCATCTCGACCGGCACGCCGTTGGCGATCCCGCGCTCGTAGAGCGTCTGCAGGCGCGGCAGCTCGGCCGGCTCGGTCGCAACGATCACCTTGCCGACGTGGTCGACGCGGATCCCGTGCTTCTGACAGAACTCGAGCATCAGCCCCTTGCCCTCGACGCAGAGCTTGGCCTTGTAGGAGCCCGGCTTGTAGTAGATGCCGGAATGGATGACGCCCGAGTTGTTCCCGGTCTGGTGGGTGGCGAGCTTCGCTTCCTTCTCGAGGACGACGAGCCGTGCCCGGGGCGCTCGCTCGTTGAGCGCGCGCGCGGTGGCGAGGCCGAGGATGCCGCCGCCGATGACCGCGATGTCGTAGGAGTTTTCCATGGCCCACCATTGATAGAATCTGGCACGACCGCTGTCAAGCCCGGGCGCCGACACGCCCGGACGCCGACACCCAACAGGGAGGGACTTCGTGGCCGGAAAGTATTTCGAGGAGCTCACGATCGGACAGACCTTCCGGCACCAGCCCGGACGCACGGTGACCGAGGCGGACAACGTCTGGTTTTCCTGCCTGACCATGAATCCGCAATCGCTCCACGTCGACTTTCATGCCGCTGCGCAGGCCGAGTTCGGCAAGCCGCTGGTGAACAGCCTCTTCACGCTCGGTGTCGCGGTCGGCCTCTCGGTCGGCGAGACGACGCTCGGCACGACCGTCGGCAACCTCGGGTTCGAGAAGGTGGAGTTCCCGAAGCCGGTCTTCCACGGGGACACGATCTACGCGGAGACCGAGGTGGTCGACAAGCGCGAGTCGCGCTCGCGTCCGCAGTGGGGCATCGTGACGTTCGTGCACCGCGCCCTCAACCAGCACGGTGAGGTCGTCATGGTGGCGCGACGCAACGCGATGATGCGCAAGAAGGGCGCCTGAGCGTGGCGCGGCGGCGGCGGTCGCTCCACTTCGTGCCGGGCGGCAACGACCGGATGCTGGCCCGAGCGCTCACGCTCCCGGCCGACGGCCTGATCCTCGACCTCGAGGACGCCGTGGCGCCCGACCGCAAGGCGGCCACGCGCGGCGTGGTCGGTGAGTGGCTCGGCCGCGATTTCGGCGGGCGTGAGCGCTGGGTGCGGATGAACCCGATCGCCACCGGCCACGGTCGGGCCGACCTCGAGGCGACGATCGCGGCGCGCCCGGACGGCTACGTGGTGCCGAAGCCCGGCCGCGCCGCCGACGTCCGCGAGATCGTCCGGGTGCTCGACCGGCTCGAGCAGAAGCACGGGATCCCCAACGGGACCACGCGGCTCACGCTGATCGCGACGGAGACGCCCGAGGGGTTGCTGAACATCCGCGAGATCGCGACCGCGACGCCGCGAACCGTGGCGATCTCGTGGGGCGTCGAAGACCTGGGCGCGGCGATGGGGCTCGGCCGCGTGCGTGACGCCGAGGGACGGTATCTCGACATCCCGCGCTACGCGCGCGTCATGTGTTCGGTGGTCGCCGCCGCCGCTGGCGTGGAGGCGATCGACACCGTCTTCACCGACATCGCCGACCTCGACGGGCTCCGGCGCGAGTGCGAGGAGGGCGTGGCGATGGGTTTCACCGGCAAGATCTCCATCCATCCCTCCCAGATCGCCGTGATCAACGAAGTCTTCACGCCGCTCAAGGGGGCGGTCGACGAGGCCCGCGAGCTGGTCGCGCTGTTCGACGAGCACGCGAAGCGCGGCGTCTACGCGTTCACCTTCAAGGGCCAGATGGTGGACGCCCCGCACCTCACCCGCGCCAGGAAGCTCCTGGCGAGGGCAGGAGTGGAGTGAGCCCGGCGACGGTCGAGCGGACGTCGAGGCCGGCCGCGTAGCATGCGGGCGTTCGCGCTCTCGGCCCCCGGGCCGATCGAGACCGACCCGCTCCGCGCCGATTCGCGCGCCACGCCGTCACCGGGACCCGCCGAGATCCTCGTCCGCGTGAGCGCGTGCGGCGTGTGCCGCACCGACCTGCACATCGTCGAGGGCGATCTCCCGCTGGTCCGATCGCCCATCGTGCCGGGTCACCAGGTCGTGGGCCGCGTCGAGCGGGCGGGCGCCGCCGCCAGACGCTTTCGGATCGGTGACCGCGTGGGCATCGCCTGGCTCCGCCGGACGTGCGGCGTCTGCGACGCATGCCGGCGGGGCCGCGAGAACCTCTGCGAGGGCGCGGAGTTCACCGGCTATCACGCGGACGGTGGATTCGCCGACTACGCCGTGGCGCCGGAGGCGTTCGCCTACGCGATCCCGCCGATCTTCGACGACGGCGAGGCGGCGCCGCTGCTCTGCGCGGGCATCATCGGCTACCGGGCCCTGAAGCTCTCCGAGGTGGCGCCGGGCGGTCGCCTCGGCATCTACGGCTTCGGCGCCTCGGCCCACGTGACGCTGCAAGTCGCGCGCGCCCGCGGCTGCGACGTGTTCGTGTGCACGCGCGAGCCGTCCCACCGCGAGCTCGCGCGCCGGCTCGGCGCGACGTGGGTCGGCGACGTCGGCGACGCGATGCCCGCGAAGGCGGACGGCACGATCATTTTCGCGCCGGCCGGCGAGCTGGTGCCGACCGCGCTCCGCAACCTCGCGCGCGGCGGCACGCTCGCGCTGGCCGGGATCTACATGACGCCCGTGCCGTCGCTCCACTACGAACGCGATCTCTTCTATGAGCGTACCGTGCGGAGCGTCACCGCGAACACGCGCGCCGACGGCGAGGAGCTCCTGGCCGAAGCGGCCCGGATCCCGATCCGCCCGGCGACGACGACGTTCCCGCTCGAGGACGCCAACCGGGCGCTCGCGCTGCTCAAGCGCGGGGGCTTCGCGGGCGCCGGAGTACTCTTGACCGGTGAGGGTTCTCGCGTATGATCCTGGCGTTGTTGTAGCGGGTGCCGTGAGCACGGAGCAATTCGAGGGTGGCCTGCGACAGGCACGTCCCCTGAGGAACGCGTCATGAGCGCTCAAGAAGATCTTCTACGTCGAGCCGAGCAGGTGTTGCCCGGAGGCATCCTGGGCAGCCACCGGAGCGGTCCCGGACTCGAATTCGTCGTCAAGGAAGGCCGCGGCGCGTATCTGTGGGACATGACCGGCCGGCGGTATCTCGACTACCTCTTGGGCTCGGGCCCGATGCTGCTCGGCCACGCGCATCCCGCCGTCGTCGAGGCCGTCGAGCGGCAGATGGCGCGCGGCACCTCGTACTTCCTGCTGAACGAGCCGGCGATCCAGCTCGCCGAGGAGATCGTGAAGGCGGTTCCGTGCGCCGAGCAGGTGCGCTACACGTCGAGCGGCTCGGAGGCGACCTTCTTCGCGCTCCGGGTGGCGCGCGCGTTCCGGAAACGCGAGAAGATCATGAAGTTCGAGGGCGGCTTTCACGGCACGCACGACTACGCACTGATGAGCGTCGTGCCGCGCTCACCGAAGGCGTTCCCCGCGCCCATGATGGACTCGGCGGGCGTTCCGCACGCGATCGAGGGCGAGGTGCTGATCGCGCCGTACAACGACCTCGCGACCGCCGAGGCGCTGATCGCCGCGCACCACGACGAGCTGGCCGCGGTGCTCATCGAGCCCTACCAGCGCACGATCGTGCCGGCGCCGGGGTTCCTGGCCGGGTTGCGCACGGCCACGCGCCGCTACGACGTGCCGCTCGTCTTCGACGAGATCGTCACCGGCTTTCGCTTCGCGTACGGTGGCGCCCAGGAGTACTACGGCGTCGTCCCCGATCTGGCCGCCTACGGCAAGGTGGTGGCCGGCGGGTTCCCGCTGGCGTGCATCGCCGGCCCGAAGGTGATCATGCGCCACTTCGACGCCGCGCTGGAGGGCACGCCGGACTACGTCTGGCAGGCCGGGACCTTCAACGGCAACGCCATCGCCTGCGCCGCGGGCCTGGCGACCCTCGCCGAGCTCCGGAAGCCAGGCGCCTATCAGCGACTCTTCCGCACCGGTACGCGGCTCCGCGAGGGCCTGGCCGCCGCGGCCGCCACGCACGGTCTCGCCGCGCAGGTCAGCGGCGAGCCGCCGGTGTTCGATATCTTCTTCACCGACCGTCCGATCGTCGACTATCGCGCGACGCTGACCGCCGACCGCGACCGGATCAAGCGCTTCAACCAGGAGCTCGTCGCCCGCGGAATGGTCAAGGCCGTGAACAAGATCTACGTCTCGCTCGCCCACTCGGACCAGGACGTGGACCACACCCTCGAGATCTTCGACCAGGCGCTGGCGGCGATCGCCTCGGGCGCCTGAGCTCCCCGGAGGATTCCATGAATCTCAGCCGACGCGACCTGCTGAGGCTCGGCGGCGCCGCGCTCGCCGGCGCCTCGCTGGTCCCGTCCGTCGCACCCGCCCAGACGCCAAAACGAGGTGGCACGCTGGCCATCCGAACGTGGGACCCGCCGCACTTCGACCCGTTCCAGACGATCTCCTACAAGACGCACATCGCGCTGAGCTTCACTCACAGTCGTCTGCTCAAGCACAAGGCCGGCCCGGGCGTGGTGCCCGGCACCTTCCCGATCGAGGGCGATCTGGCGGAGTCCTGGACGCAGCCGAGCGAGACGACGTACGTCTTCAAGCTGCGCAAGGGCGTGCGCTGGCACAACAAGCCGCCTGTGAACGGGCGCGAGCTGACCGCCGACGATGTCGTGTTCAGCGTCAATCATTTCCTCACCGCGAAGGGCAACGCCAACGCCTACATGCTCAGGGCCGTCGAGAAGGTCGAGGCGTTCGACCGGTCCACGGTGAAGTTCACGCTGAAGGAACCGTTCGTCTGGTTCCTCGACATGCTGTCGAATCCGCACGCGGTCGCGATCGTCGCCAAGGAAGTCCTCGACAAGTTCGGCGACTTCAAGAAGCACGAGACGGTCATCGGCACGGGGCCGTGGATGCTCGATTCCTACCGGCCCAACGTGGGCCTCACCTTCGTGCGCAACCCGAGCTACTTCCTGCCCGGCCTGCCGTATATCGACCGGATCGAGGCGACGGTGGACGAGGACAACGCCTCGCGGATGGCGGCGTTCCTCAGCGGCAAGTACGACCTCGGCTGGGAGTTTCCCGGCACCGTCAACCGGGTCGACTGGGTGCAGATCAAGGACACGCTCAAGCAGAAGCGGTCCAAGCTACAGACGCTCGAGTTCCCAGCGCCGGTCATGAGCCACATTTCGATGCGCACGGACCAGAAGCCGTTCAACGACGTGCGGGTGCGTCACGCCATGTCGCTGGCCATCGATCGCAAGGCAATCATCGACGCGGTGTTCGAGGGCGTTGGCGCCATGAATCCGCCGGTGCCGGCCGCGCTCCGGGAGTGGTCCGTCCCGTTCGACAAGCTGGGCGACGGCGCCAAGTACTACAAGCACGATCCGGCCGAAGCCAAGCGGCTGCTGGCCGCCGCCGGCTATCCCAACGGTTTCCCCGGAACCATGTGCTTCACGCCCTACGGCTCGACGATCCTGGTCGACGCGATGCAGCTCGTGCAAAAGGACCTGAAGGCGGTCGGCATCGACGTCAAGATCGACCAGAAAGAGTACGGCGCGTACATCGCGACGTGCTTCTACGGCAAGTTCGAGTCGATGACCTTCGGGCCCCAGACGGGGTTCTTGGAGCCGGACAACTTCCTGTTCGGCCAGTACTACCCGGAAGAGCTCAAGAACCAGAGCCACATCAACGACCCGGTGGTGGCCGACATGCTGGTCCGCCAGCGGCGCACGTCCGACGTCGCCAAGCGCCGCGAGATCATCTACGACATCCAGCGCCACCTGGCCAAGCAGCAGTACTACGTGCAGATGCCGTCCGGCATCTACATCGCGGTCTGGGAGGGCGCGCTCAAGAACTACGGGCCGAACATGGGCTACGACTACGGCGGCCGGCTCATGGCGGCGTGGCTCGACCGGTGACGAGTCACGACGGCCGGTCGTGCTGAGGCGGTACCTCGCGAAGCGCCTGCTCATCGCGATCCCCTCGCTGCTGATCGCGTCGCTGATCGTCTTCACGCTGCCGCGGCTGATTCCCGGGGACGTCGTGGTGCTGATGCTCGCCGAAAAGGCGTACGCCAAGGACCTCGACGAGCTGCGTGAGAAGCTCGGCCTCAACCGGCCGCTGCCCGTGCAGTACGTCGAGTGGCTGAGCAAGGTCGCCCGCGGCGACCTCGGCGAGTCGCTGTGGACGAAGCGGCCGGTGCTGGAAGAGATCGGCCAGCGGCTGCCCGTCACCTTCGAGCTGGCCGTGCTGGGCCTCACCGTCGCCCTGCTGATCGCGATCCCGGTCGGGGTGATCTCGGCGGCGCGCCAGGACACCATCCAGGACTACGTCGCGCGGAGCGCGGCGATCCTCGGCCTCTCCGTCCCGGCGTTCTGGCTCGCGACGCTGCTGATCGTGCTCCCGGCCATCTGGTGGGGCTGGCGGCCGGTCACGGGCTTCGTCGAGTTCTCCAAGGATCCGGTCGGCCACGTGACGCAGCTGCTCTTGCCGGCGGCGATCCTCGGCATCGCCGCCGGCGCCGCGCTGATGCGCCTCACCCGCGGCATGCTGCTGGAGGTACTGCGACAGGACTACGTCCGCACGGCGTGGGCCAAGGGGCTCGGCGAGCGCGTGATCCTCATGAAGCACGCGCTCCGCAACGCGGTCATCCCGGTCGTGACCCTGCTCGGCACCCAGCTTCCACAGATCATCGGCGGCACCGTCATCATCGAGACCGTCTTCGGGTTGCCGGGCATGAGCCGCTTCCTGTTCGACGCGATCAACCAGCGAGACTATCCGGTGATCCAGGGCGTCAACCTCGTCGTGGTGTCGGTCATCGTCCTCGTCAACCTCGGCGTCGACGCGCTCTACGCGGTCCTCGACCCGCGGATACGGTACTGACCAATGAGTACCCGAGTTGAAATTCCTCACCGCGTGGCCGAGCCGAGCGCCGCCGTCCAGGGCGCGTCGTCCGGCGCACAAGCGCTGCGCGGCGTCGGAAGGTTCTGCCGGCGGAAGCCCCTCGGGGCGCTCGGCGCGTTCATCGTGATCGCGCTGCTCGTGATGGCGGTGTTCGCCGAGCAGCTCGCGCCGTACGGCTACGACGAGACGGTCCGCGGCTCCCGGATGAAGCCGCCGTCAGCGGCGCACTGGCTCGGCACGGACAACCTCTCGCGTGACATGTGGAGCCGCATCGTCTTCGGCGCGCGCGTGTCGGTCACGGTGGGCGTCGCCACCGTCGGGCTCGCGGTGTTCCTGGCCACGGCGGTCGGTGTCTCGAGCGGCTACTTCGGCGGCGCCTACGATCTGGTGGTGCAGCGCGTGGTGGACGCGTGGCTCTCGTTTCCGTATCTCGTGATCGTGCTCTCGGTGATGGCGGTGCTCGGCCCGGGATTGCTCAACGTCGTGCTCTCGCTCGCGGTCCTCATCGCCGCCGTCAACTCCCGAGTGATCCGCGGCGCGACAATCGCCGTCGCCCAGAGCACCTACGTGGAGGCGGCCCGCGCCCTGGGCTGCGGCCACGCGCGGATCATCCTGTGGCACATCCTGCCGAACGTCGCGGCGACCGTGATCATTCTCGCGACCATCGGTCTCGGCACGGCGATCCTGGCCGAGTCGGCGCTCTCGTTCCTGGGCTTCGGTGTGCCGCCGCCCTACCCGGCGTGGGGCGCCATGCTCTCGGGCTCGGGGCGCACGTACATGTTCCGCGCGCCGTGGATGGCGATCTGGCCGGGCGTGGCCATCTCGCTCGCGGTCTTCGGATTCAACATGCTGGGTGACGCGCTTCGGGACCTGCTGGATCCACGCTTGCGTGGTCTCGCGAGGTGAGCGCCGTCGAGGCGCGAGCGGAGTCTGTCAAATTCGTGGTCTCGCGAGGTGAGCGCCGTCGAGGCGCGAGCGCAACGGACCGAGTACCTTGACGCCGCCCCCCCACGGGAGTAGAGAGGAATTACGGTCACGTGAGCAGTGCTCGCGGACCGTCGTGGCCTCACTCAACTCCTGGAGGTGTGGATGGAGATAACACCACCGGACTTGATAGCCGCGCCACACGGAGCCTGCTAGCGGCTTCGAGTGGCGCCCACGAGTTGTAGTAGCAACCCAGTCCCGGCGCAAGCCGGGAGGCGCAGTAGAATCTGCGCGACTCCAACAGGGGGGATGTCGTGGGCGAGCACGTCTCGCCCACGCCCCCGATACCGGCCGAAAGCCACCAGGCGTCCCGAGAGGTCGTGAGTTCGCTTGCCCACTGATCTGTTCGTCTCCGCCTCCGCGTGGCCAGAGGATTCGGTCGCCCGGGCCGTGCCACCGTCGTGCTATCGAGGCGTCAGCGCGGCTCCGCGCCCGCGGCGCGACGGCGACAGCATGATCGTCGAGCTCCCGGAGTGGAGCCCCCGGCGCCCCGCGCATCGCCTGGTCCCCGCGCTCAGCGCCCTCGGCCGCGACGTTCCTCCTTTCAGATTTGAGCTGTCCGCGTTCGCGGCCGGCGCCTGGTCGCCCTGGGTCGCGGGCGCGACCGTGGGGCCGGCGCGACTCCCCATCGCCGCCGCGGGGACTGACTCGCTCGTCGCCCAGATCGACGAGTTCATCGCTTCGCCACCGGCGGAGCGAGTCCGTTTGGTTCTGCGCGTCGCCGGCGCGCGCGACGCGCCGCTCGCCGCGCCATGGTTCGTCTCGCTCTCGGCGTGGAGTCCGGCGGTGTCCGAAGAAACGTCAGCCGGCGGAAGCGCGAGGCTCGTCGTCCCCGCGGTGAGCCAGATGGAGGAGGACGCCGCGATCCGGTCGAGGATCTGCTCGCCGACGTGCGTCGCGATGGTGCTCGCGTACTACGGCGTCAGCGTCGCCGTCGCCGACCTCGCCCGCGAGATCTTTCAACCTGACCTCGACATCTACGGCGTCTGGCCGGCGGCGGTCTGCACGGCGGGCCGGCACGGTATCGCGGGGTACTTGCTGCGCTTCCCCGACTGGAGCGCCGCCGAATGGTGTCTCGCGCAGGGGATGCCCATCATCGCCTCGGTCCGCTACGGGGCGGGCGAGCTGACAGGCGCCGCGGTCTCCGAGACCCTGGGACATCTGCTGGTGCTGACCGGGCATGCCGACGATGCCGTCTTCGTGAACGACCCGGCGGCGCCGACCGCCTCCGGCGTGTCACGCCGCTACCGCCTCGACGAGCTGCGTCGCGTTTGGCTCGAGCGGGCCGGGGTCGGCTACGTGCTCTTCCGGCCACCCACGGGCGGAGCGGCCGCCCCCTGAGAGGTCGCGCCGGGGAATTGCGGTACAATGCGGCGCAAATGCTGAGAAATGTGGCGCTGAGCGTTCTCGGGCTGGCGGTCGTCTCCGCGGGCTGCGGGTCGGATCAACGCGAGTGGATGAAGGTCGACCAAAAATACACGACGGAGGAATTCCGTCGCGACTTCGCCCAGTGCACGGTCAAGGGCATCCTCGACGAGAATTGCATGAAGGCGCGGGGCTGGGTCGCCGTGACTCCTCCCAAGGCCGAGCAGAAGAAAGAAGACCCGCTCTCCCAGCCCGCCGGCCGCAGCCCACGCCGCTAGCCGGCGCTCGTCACCTGCTACACAGCTCCGTGTGCTACACCGCTCCGTGCTCTTCGACCAGGGACTGCTCCGCCAGCCGCGTGCCGAGAATGCGTACGCGATCCACGTCGGCGCCATCGCCGCTGAGCGCGACGAGACCCTCGGCGACTCGCATGCACTGGTCGACGGTCGAGCGATCGCCGAGCCGGCCGAAGGCCTCGGCCGCGTGCAGCACGCCGTTGAGCGAGCGCTGCTGGCGCGCGCGGAAGAACGCGATCCAGTACGTCTCCCGCGCCCGAGCCGTGGCGCCCCGCGCGAGTCCGGGGAACGTGCCCAGCCGGAGCGAGGCGGCGGCCACGGTGAGGAGCCCGAGCCAGCCCGGATGGCTGAGCGCGGACGAGTACGCCTGTCGCCACGCGCGGACGGACTCGCCTGGATTGTTGTCGGCCAAGGCCCGGTTCATCGCCTGGATGTGCGCGGTCCACGGACCGAGCGCGTCGATCGCCCCGAACACGTGCTGCATCATCGAGAGATCCTCCTCTAGCCTCTACTGCGTGAAATTCAGTGGTTCAGCTTCGAGCGCGCGTGCCTCCCATCGCTCGGTGAACGCTCGGACGCTCTGCTGGGCGAGCGGGTCCTTCGCCTGCGCGGCGACGGTCCACGCGACCCGGATGCACTGCTCGACGACGTCGCGATCTCCGAGCTCCGCGAAGCGCTCGGCCACTCGCAGGACACCATCGACCGATCCTTCGCCGCGGGCGCGGAACAGCGCCGTCAGGTAGCTCTGACGCGCCTTCGCGCGGGCCGCGTGATGGAAGCCGCCGGCGTCGCCGACCTGCCAGCAGGCGTCGCCCACTGCGACCATGCCCTCCCAGTGGCGGCTCTTCAGGGCGGCCGCGTACGTCTCGCGCCACGCCAGCTCGGCGGCGCTGACGTCGTTGTTGGCGAGCGCCGCGTCGACCTTCTTCAGCTGCGCCCGCCACGCGAGCTGCGCGTCCGTCCCCAGCGCGTGGTCGGCGAACAGGTCCATGGCCATGACGGCGACGACCATCAGCGTGGCCACCGAGGCCACGGCGAGCACCAGCGAGGTGTGCGAGCCGAGCGACTGGTCTGCTTTCAAGTACGCCTCCGGGTATTACCGGAAGGCAAGCCGGATACCATCGCTCCCGCGAACAAAAACAGCTAGCTACGTCGTACGGTAACCAGTGGACAAGTCAGCGGTGGTCAAGAGTTGAACACTCGCTTGTCCGACCGTAAGATGCGTGAGGTGAAACACTTGGCCGACCTCATCGGGGACAGCTCGGGTATCGAGGCGATCCGGGAGAGGGTCGTGCGGCTCCTGCAGCGGCAAGGCGAGCTGCGTCGGCTTCCGCCCGTACTGATCGAGGGCGAGACCGGGACGGGGAAGGGCCTCCTGGCCCGGATGATCCACAAGGCCGGGCCCCGCGCCGACGGTCCCTTCGTCGACGTCAACTGCGCGGCGATTCCGGAAACCCTGCTCGAGGCGGAGATGTTCGGCTTCGAGCGCGGCGCCTTCACCGACGCGCGACGGGCCAAGCCCGGCCTGTTCCAGGCCGCGAATCGCGGGACGATCTTCCTCGACGAGGTGGGTCTCCTCTCCGAGCCGCTCCAGGCGAAGCTGCTCAAGGTGCTCGAGGAGCGCTCGGTGCGCCGGCTGGGCGCGACGCGCGACGAGCACGTCGACGTGTGGATCCTGACGGCGACCAACGAGGATCTCCGAGCGGCGATCCAGCGCCGACGCTTCCGCGAGGATCTCTACCATCGCCTGGCCGTGCTCTCCCTCACGCTGCCGCCTCTGCGCCAGCGGGCGGGCGACGTCCTGACGCTCGCCGAGCACTTTCTGAGCCGGGCGTGCGCCGACTACGGCATGCCGCCCAAGACGCTCACCGCCGACGCGCGCGCGGCGCTCCTGGCCTACGCGTGGCCGGGCAACGTACGCGAGCTCGGCAACCTGATGGAGCGAGTCGCGCTGCTCTCGTCCGAGTCCCAGGTCCGCGCCGGCGCCCTCGGTCTGCCGGACCTCGCATCGGCGTCGGCGGCCGTCACCGCGTCGGCGAGCTCACTCGACGACGCCGTACGCGATCGAGTCGTCGACGTCCTTCAGCAGACGAGCTGGAACATCTCGAGAACGGCCGCGCTCCTCGGGATCTCGCGCAACACCCTGCGCGCGCGGATCGAGAAGTACGGACTCCGCCAGGGGGAGACCCCTGCGGCGTCGACATCGACGCCGCCGCGCCGCCCCGAGCGGCGCCGAGCGCGCCCCGAACCGCCGCCGGCCGAGCCCTCGCCCCTCGAGCCGCCGCGGCCCGCCCTGGCATCGGCGTCGTCGCCGACGCCCCTTCGCTGGGAGCAACGGCGGGTCACGCTGTTGCGCGCGACGCTGATCGCGCTCTCGTCGCCCGAGGCGCTGCTCGAGACGGGCCGCGCGCTCGAAGTGCTCCTCGACAAGATCCGGAGCTTCGAGGGACGGATCGAGGGCCGGAGCCCCGCCGGCATCGTCGCCGCCTTCGGTCTCGATTCGACCGAGGACGCGCCGAGCCGCGCCGCGCACGCCGCGATGGCGATCGTGAAGGCCGTCGAGCGCGCCAAGCACGAGACCGGCGCCGGGCCGGCGATCCGGGTCGCGGTCCACACGAGCCAGTTTCTGGTCGGGCAGGGCGCCGCCGCGGCCGAGCTCGACGTCGAGGGCAAGCAAGCGGCGCTGACGATCCTCGACGCGCTGATCGCCCGCGCCGAGCCCGACGGCGTCGTGATCAGCGAGACCGCGGCGCCGTTCCTCGAGCGCGGCTTCGAGCTCCACGAGCTTCCCGACGCGTCGGGACAGGGCCGCGCGCTCGCGCTCGTGGGCCGCCGGGCCGTGGGGCGCGGAGTCCGCGACCGCGCCGCGGCCTTCGTGGGCCGCCATCGCGAGATCGATCTGCTGCAGTCGCGCCTCGAGTCGGCGATTCGCGGCCAGGGCCAGATCGTCGGAATCAGCGGCGAGGCCGGCATCGGCAAGTCGCGCCTGCTGTTCGAGTTCCGTGACGGCATCGCGGGCGCCGCCGTCACGTACGTGGAAGGGCAGTGTCGGTCCTACGGCGCGGCGATTCCGTACCTTCCGGTCCTCGACGTGCTGAAGGCGATGTGCGTGATCACGGACGGCGACTCGCCCGCGACGGTCGCCGACAAGGTGCGCTCGAGCCTGCTCGAGGCCGGCATGGATCTGCTCGAGACCGCGCCGTACCTGCTGCACCTGCTCGGCGTCGAGCCGGACGGGCCGCCGTCGGGGCTCGAAGCGGATGCGACCAAGGTGCGCGTCTTCGAGACGCTGCGCCAGCTCGCGCTCAAGCGGAGTCGCCAGCGCCCGCTGGTCGTCGTGGTCGAAGACCTGCACTGGATCGACCGCACCTCGGAGGAATACTTCGCCTCGCTCGCGGAGATCGTCGCCGGCGCCCGCGTCCTGCTCATCTCGACCTATCGCTCGGGATACCGGCCGCCGTGGATCGAGCGGTCCTACGTGACCCAGGTGGCTCTGCAGCCGCTGGCGCCCGACGACAGCCAGCGGGTGTTGCGGTCGGTCCTCGATTTCACCCGCGTTTCGGAACGATTCTCGAACGGCCTCGTGGACCTCATCGTCTCCAAGGCCGAGGGCAATCCGTTCTTCCTGGAGGAGCTGGCCCGGACCGTCCGCGAGCAGGTCGGGCGATCACCCTCGCTCGCGGTGCCCGACACGGTCCAGGAGGTGCTGCTGGGTCGCATCGATCGCCTCGCCGAGGAAGACCGGCGGCTCCTCGAAGTCGCCGCGGTCGTCGGTAAGGACGTTCCGTTCTCGATCGTGCGCCTGGTCACGAAGGCGCCGGACGACGGGCTCCGCCGGGCGTTCGACCGGCTCAAGGGCGCCGAGTTCCTCTACGAGACGAGCGCGGGCCCGGACACCGAATACACGTTCAAGCACACGCTCACCCACGAAGTCGCGTACGGGCGCCTCCTCACCGAGCCGCGGCGTGAGCTACACGCGCAGGTCGTAGAGGCGCTCGAGCGCGCGTATCCCGAGCGGCTCGCCGAGCATGTGGAAGGGCTCGCCCACCACGCGTTCGAGGGCGCCGTGTGGCCGAAGGCCCACGGATACCTCCGGCAGGCCGGCGTGAAGGCGTACAGCCGGAGCGCGCACCGGGAGGCGGTCTCGTACTACGAGCAGGCCCTCGACGCCCTCGCGCGTCTGCCCGAGAGCCGGGAGCGGACCGAGCACGCCATCGACTTGAGATTCGACCTGCGCAACGCCTTCCAGCCGCTCGGCGAGTTCCCGCGCATCCTGGAATTCCTCCGGGAGGCGGAACAGCTGGCGCGAGCCCTGGACGACCAGCGCCGCCTGGGCCAGGTGTCGGCATTCATGACGGACTACTTCCGGCTGATGGGCGATCCTGATCGGGCGATCGAGTACGGCCGCCAGGCGTTGGCGCTCACCGAGACGCACGGCGAGTTCAGCACGCGGCTCAGAGCGAACACCTACCTGGCGCAGACCTACTACGTGCTGGGCAGCTACCGCCGCGCCGCGGCGCTCCTGGACTGGAACATCGCGTCGCTCGGCGGCGAGCTGGAGCGCCAGTCCCTCGGTTTCCCCCAGCTGCCGTCGGTTCACTCGCGGACGGCGCTGGTCTGGTGCCTGGCCGAGCTGGGGGAATTCGCCGAGGGCACTCGCCGCGGGCTCGAAGGCATCCGCATCGCCGAGGCCGTCGACCATCCCTATACGCTCGTCACCGCGTACGCCGGCATCGGCAGTCTTCAGGTAAGGATGGGCGACTTCGAGGCCGCGATTCCGACGCTGACTCGCGCGCTCGACCTCTGCCGCAGCTGGCATCTGTCGCTCTGGATGCCGCCGGTGACCTCCGCGCTGGGCATCGCGCTGTCGCTGACGGGCCGCGGCGCCGAGGCGATTCCTCTGCTGGAGGAAGCGGCTGAGCGGGCGCTGGCCATGTCCTGGGTCGGCGGTCAGTCGATGGTGCTGATGTGCCTCGCGGAAACGTCCTTGCTGTCCGATCGCAGTCGTCAGGCGGCCGAGACGGCCCAGCGCGCCCTCGACATCGCGCGCGAGCACAAGGAGCGCGGCCGTGAGGCCTGGGCGTGGCGGTTGCTGGGCGAGATCGCGCTGCGCGGCGACGATCAGGCTGGCGGGTCCGTCGAGGCGTCGTTCAGCCGCGCGCTGACCCTGGGGACCGAGCTCGAGATGCGCCCGCTCGTCGGGCTTGCCCGGTTGGGGCTCGGCCGGTGGCAGCAGAAGGTCGGTGACGGCGCGAAGGCCGCGGAGCATCTGAGCGCCGCCGCCGGCCTGTTCCGCGAGCTCGGTATGCGCTTCTGGCTCGCCCAGGCCGAGACGGCGCTCACCGCGTTACGCTGAACGGTCGTCCTGCTCCAGCGTCGACGTCTCGATGCTCAGCTCGTCGATCGCCGCGCCGTAGCGCTTCGCCAGCCGCCGGAGCTCGAGTTGGAGCGCCTCGGCATCGTGGGAATCGAGCTCGCCGACGATCTCGACGCGCTCGGCGAGCTCGGGCCGCTTTCGCTTCGCCACGCGGATCGACTACTTGGTGACGGACGCCTTGAACTTCTTGGCCAGCGCCCGCACGCTCTTCTTGAAGCCTCTGAGCTGCGCGGGCGTCAGCGCCGTCTTGAACTTCAGGACGAAGCGGCGCTTCTGACCTTTCTTCACCGGTGACTTGAAGGGCATGACGTTCCTCCCTGTGTGGTGGTGAGCCGGGGGATCCCCGCATCTATTCGCGCGCGTCCACAATCCTATCGAACAACTCGTCGGTTCGGAAGACTCCGGTGAGGGTATCGAGGTCTCGGACCGCGTAGTAGCCCTCGGCCGCGTCGTATTCCTCGTGCAGATCCACCCGCCGGCCGAGCGCGACGCGCACGAACGTCGCCGCCAGGTTGTGCTGGCCGGTGAGGTCGAAGACGTTCGTGCCCGACGCGAAGCGCCCGACGTTGATTTCGGTGATGCAGGGCACGCCGCGCGCGTTCTCGCGCAGGTCGAAGTTGAACGTGCCGGACGCCCGGCGGTCGAGGGCGCGGATGGCCGCGGTGCACACCTCGATGACTCGCGGCTCGCGGACGGTCTTGGCCAGCTGCGAGACCGACGAGATCCCGCTGGGCTGCGACCCGCCGCCGAAGTAGGAAAGGCGCTCGCACGTCTTGGTGAGGATGAGCTCGCCCGCCTTCCAGAGGGCCTGGCACGAGAAGTCCCGGCCGGGCAGGAACTCGGAGAGCGTGAACGACGTGGCGGGAACGCCCCGCATCTCGTCCCAGTAGGCGATCCAGCTCCGGGCCTGCTCCGCGCGCTTGACCGGAATAGCGCCCATCGAGCCGCTGCCGACCCGGATCCGGCACCAGACGCGCTCGTGATCCGCCAGCCGCCGGAAGATCTTGTCGATCGCGCCGAGCCCACTCACCGGATACGTCGCGGGCGCCGGCACGCCGCGCGAGCGCAGTCGGACGTTGAGCCGGTACTTGTCCTGGCACAAGTCGACGACGGCCTTGCGCGGCAGGAACAGCCGGCACGGCAACCGCCGCCCCGGGCGTACCAGCGCGCGGACTTCCGCGTCGGTGGTCGGGATCAGCAGGTCGATCCTCTCCTTCGCCAGCACCCGACGCAGGGCAGGGAAGAAGCGCGGATGAGTCAGGTCGGGCAGCAGGTAGTTGGCGTCGGCGGACGACTTACGGAGAAAGAAGCGGTCACCGTGGGCGCCGACGATGAAGAGCGAGTCGGCGCCGGCCCGGAGACTGCGGATCAGGTTGCTCGTCGCGGCCGTCCCCGCGCCGGTAATGAGCAGTCGCGCCTTCACGATCGGCCGACCCGCACCGCGATCCTTCGCTTCCCGAAGGCGCGGCGGATGATGGCGCCGTAGCGGCCACGGTTGAGCCGCGCGTCGGCCGCGGCGATGTTCGACGCCACCCGCGAGAACGTCACTCCGGTGCTTCGCGATTTCCGCCAGGCGAGCGCCAGCATGTACGCGAAGTCGCGGGTGGCGTCGCGCAGCGAGTCGGCGAAGCCGTCGGGGTTGAGCTTGAACCGGGCGGCGAACTCCCGACGAATGCGGGGATGCGCCTTCGCGCTCGCGTGGGTCGAGCGCCGCGCCAGGTCCGTGTCGATGAGCCCGCGCTGGACCAGATGGTCCTCGTACATCTCGACGAGGATGTCGAACGCGGCGCCGAGGAAGGGCTGGGCGAACACGTACTTGTCGTGGCCGCGGGCACGCGCGACGGCCGCCATCGTCTTGTCGTGGAACAGCTTTCGAGTGGTCCGCCGGCCGCTGTGGCCACGCCGGTACTCGCCGATCTGCGACAGGATGTTGATTGAGTAGAGCTTGCCGCGCGTCTGGGCCAGCACGGCGTTCACCACCGAGTCAAAGTGGAGGATGCAGACCAGCGACACGATGTCCGCGCCGGCCTCGTCGTGGGATTTCCGCTCGAACTGGTACCGGCCCTTCGGCGCCGGCCCGATCAAGCGCTTGAGGATGATGTGGCCGCACTCGTGGGCGACGGCGTCGATGTTCTCGCAGTACGGCTGGCGCTGGTTGTTGTTCGCGAAGCCGAACTCGACGAACCCCTCGCCCGACCACGCGCCGTCACCGATCTTGGTGACACGAGGGACGATCTCGAGGCGCCGCTGTCCGCGGCGCGTGACGAGGCGGAGCCGGCGGCCGATGTAGTGCTCCCACACCGCGAACGCGCAGTGGACCGCGGCGAAGGCCGCGGCCGCCGAGAACTCGCGCGTGCCCGGCTCGAGGTGGTCGAACTGCCCGTTCGCGTCCGGCTGGAGGGGACCGTGGTGCGGCTTCGTCAGCGGGTACGGCGGGTACCAGATGTAGTCCGCCGTCTCCGGGTCCCGGTAGGGATCCTTACCGAGCGCGTCGACGACGTACATGCGGCGGTCGCTCGGCCCGGGCCCGAGCGCTCCGCTGATGCGAGCGAGCCGCGGCATCTCGAAGCCGCGGACCGCCATGGGCTGCGGGTAGAGGAGGAAGCGTGCGCCGCGTTCGTCGAATCGAAACTGCTTCCGAGCGGGGGGAGGAATGAGATGCCGCCTCGATTGAACCGTCAGACCGCTACGAGGCTCGTGCCGGCGCCGACATGGCACGAATCTACGGCAGACGAGGGGCGCCGCGCTACCTCAACGTGCGCGGAGCCGCTCGGATGGGTCGCTCACGGGGTCGGCCCGCGCGGCACGGGGAACCGGCGTGCGGTCCCCGTGCCGCGCGCTCACATCGACGCGGGTGAGCTCGGCTGTGTCACGCGGCTCGCCGCAGCGGCGCCGGCTCCGCAGCATGCCCCGGCCTCACCACCAGGTCGTAGCCGACGGGCAGACGGTCGACGACATCTCGCCACACCGTCTCGGCGAGCGTTTCGTAGCCCGCGGGCGCCCGAAGAACGACACGTCCCGGTTGCCAGAGCGTCTCGGGAGTAACCTCGACGGAGAGCAAAGACTCTCCGCGGAGCCGCCGGTTGATCGCGCTCCGGATGTCGGCGCTCAGAAGATCAGCCCGGTCGCGCCGCCGGTCGGCGCGGATTCGCCAGGCCAGCGGAAGCGCGACCAGGGCGACGAGCAAGATCAGCGGAAGGATTGCTGTCAGCACGGTCATCACCTCCATCGTTTCAGATGGAAAGCCGGCCTCGCGGGATTCGTGAATCCCCCGGGCAATCGGGTGGATCTAAACAACCGGGACTCCGCGCAGCCCGCCCGCGACGCGACGGGTACGATGACGCGAGGCTCTGGAATGAGCATAGTAGGCTTCGGGCGGGAAATCTGCGGTGATCTCGCAGCCGCCGAGCGCCGGGAATGGCTGTGCACCAACGGCGTCGGTGGATTCGCGTCAGGCACCGTCGCCGGGCTCCTCGGCCGCCGCTATCATGGCCTCCTGGTGGCGGCACTCGAGCCTCCCCTCGGGCGCACGCTCCTCGTCGCCACCGTCGACGAGACCGTGGCGTACGACGGTCTCGAGCGTCGGCTCTCGACGAACCGCTGGGCCGACGGCACCATCGCTCCGTGCGGATATCGCGAGATCGGGACCACGCCGGTGTGGACCGCCGCGGTCGCCGACGGGCGCGTCGAGAAGCGAATCTGGATGGAGCAGGGCGCGAACACGACATACGTCCGCTACCGCGTCCTGCGCGCGCGAACGGCCCTTGTCCTCCAGCTGAAGGTCCTCGTCAACTATCGTGACTCCCACGGGGCAACGCGCGGTGACGGATGGCGGATGGACGTGACGCCGGTCGCGCGCGGCGTCCGCGTGATCGCGTTCGACGGCGCCCGACCCCTGCTGCTGCTCGCCGACCATGGAGACGCCACGACCGCGCATTCCTGGTATCGCAACTTCGATCTTGCGGTCGAGCGCGCGCGAGGCCTCGAGGCCGTCGAGGATCACCTCCACGTCGCGACGTTCCGCGCCTCGCTCGAGCTCGGCGAGGCATTGACGCTCGTGTTGTCGGCGGAGGCCGAACCGTCGCTCGACGGCGATGCGGCGTGGAGCCGTCGCACGCAGCACGACGCGGAGGTCCTCGACACGTGGCGGCACGCCCAGCCCTCGACGGAGGGCGCGCCCATCTGGATCGGCCGCCTCGTGCTGGCCGCCGACCAGTTCCTGGTCCGCCGTCCGCTCGCCGCCGACGCGGACGGCATGACGGTGATCGCCGGCTATCACTGGTTCGGCGACTGGGGTCGCGACACGATGATCGCTCTGCCGGGGCTCACCCTCGCCACCGGCCGAGGGGAAATCGCCCGGCGGATTCTGAAGACGTTCGCGCGGTTCGTGGACCGGGGCATGCTTCCGAACCGGCTCCGCGATGGCGGCCAGGCCCCCGACTACACGTGGAGCGTCGGCGAGACACTCCGGGCCTGGCACGAGCTGTCCGCCAGCCGTCCGCGGTATCCTTGAGGCGCGCCGGAGCGTAACGTCAACGTTGCATCCGGCGACCGACAATGGCGGCGACAGACGATCCCCTCGAGGCGCTGGCGATGCGGGCCCTGGGCCTGGTCCGGGACGGGACCGTTGTCGGCCTGGGCACAGGCCGAGCGGCGACCGCGTTCCTCCACGCGCTGGCCGGGCGCGTGCGCGATGGGTGCCGGGTCAAGGGAGTCCCGACCTCGGAGGAGACGGAGCGTCTGGCCCGTGAACTCGGGATTCCGCTGGTCGGCCTGGAGGCCGACCTCGACCTGACCGTCGACGGCGCCGACGAAGTCGACCCGGAACTGAATCTCATAAAGGGTTACGGCGGCGCGCTCGTGCGTGAGCGGATCGTGGCGGCGGCCTCGGCGCGGCTGGTGATCCTCGTCACGCGGGACAAGCTCGTGGAGGTGCTCGGCAGCCACGGGCGGCTGCCGGTCGAGGTGCTCCCCTTCGCGCTGCCGCTGTGCCGCCGGCGGCTCGAGGCCCTCGGGCTGAAGCCCGTGCTGAGGACCGAGGAGGACCGCCTGTTCGTGACCGACAACTGGAACGTGATCGTCGATTGCGCCACCGGTCCTATCGAGGATCCTCACGCGCTCGAGCGGACAATCCTGACGATCGCCGGCGTCGTCGACACGGGACTGTTCCTGGGCATCGCCGACACCGTGCTGGTGGCCGACGGTGTGACCGTTCGCGAGCTCGACCGGCGCCGGCGCCCGTGAGCGACGACTCGACCTTCGTCCGGCTCCCCGCCGAGCTCGAGGCCGCCTTCGACGCGGCGGCCACCGACTGGACGCGCACCGGCAAGACGGCGCGCCTCTGGGCTCGCGACCCCACGCTGTGGACCGGCACCGGCGAGGCGTCCTGGATGGGCTGGCTGGACGTGGTCGACCACCAGCTGGCGGGCATCGACGGGCTTCGGCGGATGGCCGAGGAAATCCGCAGCGCCGGCTTCGGGCAAGCGGTCGTGCTCGGCATGGGCGGCTCGAGCCTTTGCCCCGACGTGCTGCGAGCGACCTTCGGCCGGATCAGCGGTCATCCGGAGCTGCTCGTGCTCGACTCGACCGACCCCGCGCAGATTCGCGCGCTCGAGCAGCGGCTCGACGTGGCCCGGACGCTCTTCATCGTGTCGAGCAAGTCCGGCAGCACGCTCGAGCCCAACATCTTCAAGCAGTACTTCTTCGACCTGGTGAAGCGGGCCGACATCGGCGACCGGGCCGGCGATCACTTCGTGGCGATCACGGACCCGGGCTCGCAGCTGGAGCGGGTCGCCGCCGCCGATCGATTTCGCCACGTCGCGTACGGCGTGCCGTCGATCGGCGGGCGCTACTCCGCGCTCTCGAACTTCGGCACGGTGCCGGCGGCGATCGTGGGGCTCGACGTCGCGCGACTCCTCAGCCACGCGGCCGCGATGGCCCGGCGTTGCGGCCCCTCGAAGCTCGTGGACGACAATCCGGGAGTGCTGCTCGGGATCGTCATGGGCGTCCTCGCGCGGCACGGGCGTGACAAAGTCACGCTGGTCACGTCGCCCGGCGTGGGCGCGCTCGGCGCGTGGCTCGAGCAGCTGCTGGCCGAGTCCACCGGTAAGGGCGGCAAGGGACTGATCCCCATCGGCCGCGAGCGGCTCGGCCCGCCGGGTCTCTACGGCAACGACCGCGTCTTCGTCTACGTGCGCCTCGACTCGGCTCCCGACCGCTCGCAGGACGACGCCGTGGCCGCGCTCGCGCGCGCCGGCCAGCCGCTCGTACGCATCTCGCTTCCGGACCCCGAGCATCTGGGCGCCGAGTTCTTCCGCTGGGAGATCGCGACCGCGGTGGCCGGCGCCGTGATCGGCGTCAACCCGTTCGATCAGCCGGACGTCGAGGCGAGCAAGGTGGCGACGCGCGCGCTGACCGATCAGTACGAGAAGGCGGGCGCCTTGCCGGCCGAGGCGCCGCTGCGCGCGACCGACGCCGCGCTGGTCCCGGCCGTGAAGGCGCACCTGTCGAAAATCGGGCCCGGCGACTACGTGGCCCTCCTGGCGTACGTCGAGATGAGCGACGCGCACGAGGCCGAGCTGCAAGCGATCCGGATGACGATCCGAGACCGGTTCAAGGTCGCCACGTGTCTCGGCTTCGGCCCGCGCTTCCTCCACTCGACGGGCCAGGCGTACAAGGGCGGGCCGGGCTCCGGCGTGTTCCTGCAGCTCACCTGCGACGACGCGAACGATCTCCCGGTGCCGGGGCACCGCTACACGTTCGGGGTGGTGAAGGCCGCCCAGGCCCGCGGCGATCTGCAGGTGCTCGAGGAGCGCGGGCGCCGCGCCTTGCGCATCCACCTTCCTTCCGACGTGAAGGCCGGACTGGCCCTCCTGCGTCGGGCCGTCGAGGCGTGAGGCTAGTAGAGGAGACCTCTATGCAGCTCGGTATCGTGGGGCTCGGCAGGATGGGCGGCAACATGGCGCGCCGACTCATGAAGGGCGGCCACCAGATCGTGGGCTACGCGGAGGACGCGGCGAGCGTCGCGCAGCTCGCTGCCGAGGGCATGACGCCGGCGACCACGCTCGACGACTTCGTCGCCGTGCTCCGTACGCCGCGCGTCGTGTGGGTCATGGTGCCGGCCGGCGCGGCGACCGAGCAGGTGGTGACCGATCTGGCCAAGCGGATGACGCCCGACGACACGATCGTCGACGGCGGCAACGCGTACTACAAGGACGACGTGCGCCGCATGAAGGCGCTGGCCACGCGCAACATCCACTACGTCGACGTCGGCACCAGCGGCGGAGTGTGGGGGCTCGAGCGCGGATACTGTCTGATGATCGGCGGCGAGCGGGCCGTCGTCGAGCGGCTCGAACCGATCTTCAAGACGCTGGCACCCGGGCGGGGGAACATCCCGCGCACGCCGGGACGCGAGGGTGTCGTCGGGACGGTCGAGCAGGGCTATCTCCACTGTGGGCCCTCGGGGGCCGGCCACTTCGTGAAGATGATCCACAACGGGATCGAATACGGCGTGATGCAGGCGTACGCGGAGGGGCTCGACATCTTGAAGAACGCCAACGCCGAGGCGCTCGAGCCCGACCAGCGCTACGAGCTGAACGTCGCCGACATCACCGAGGTGTGGCGGCGCGGCTCGGTGGTGAGCTCCTGGCTGCTCGACCTCACCGCGCAGGCGCTCGTCGAGAACCCCACGCTCTCCAACTACACGGGCGCCGTCGCCGACTCGGGCGAGGGCCGGTGGACGGTCATGACGGCGATCGAGGAGAGCGTGCCGGCCGACGTGCTCTCGGCGGCCCTCTACACGCGCTTCCGCTCGCGCCAGGACCACACCTTCGCGGAGAAGGTGCTGTCGGCCATGCGGCAGAAGTTCGGCGGCCACGTCGAGCGGCCGGCCGGCGGCTAGCGCGCCAGGCAACGTGATCCTCGCGGGCGACGTCGGCGGGACGAAGACCGTGCTGGCGCTCTTCGCCGAGCGGGACGGCACGCTGGCGCTCCAGCGCGAAGAGGTGCTCACGAGCCACGAGTTCCCCACCCTCGAGTCGGCGATCGAGCGCTTTCTGACCGGCGGGCCCGCCGGGACGATCGACGCCGCGTGCCTCGGCGTCGCCGGGCCGGTCGTCGACGGACGGTGGGAGGCCGTGAATCTCCCGTGGAAGCTCGACGAGGCGACGCTGGCCACGACCGTCGGCGCCAAGCGCGCGAAGCTGCTGAACGACCTGGAAGCCACGGGCCACGGGATGCTCGGGCTGCCGCCGTCGTCGCTGGTGTCGCTCCAGACCGGCGTGGCTCGGCGGGGGAACATGGCGCTGCTCGCCGCCGGGACGGGGCTCGGCGAGGCGCTCATCGTCTGGGACGGCGCGCGCCATCTCGCGGTCGGCTCCGAGGGCGGACACGTCGACTTCGCGGCGCGCACCGATCTGGAGGTCGAGCTGCTCCAGTTCCTCCGGCGCGAGTTCGGCCGGGTCAGCTACGAGCGCGTTCTCTCCGGGCCCGGGATCCTCAACGTCTATCGATTCCTTCGAGCGCGAAGCCGCGTGCCCGAGCCCGACTGGCTCCGCGCTCGGATGGCGGGCGGGGATCCGAGCGCCGTGATTTCCGAGAGCGCGCTCGCCGAGCGCGACGCGTGCTGCGTCGAGGCGCTCGACCTGTTCGTCTCGATCTACGGCGCCGAGGCGGGCAACCTGGCGCTCAAGGCGTTCGCCGTGGGGGGCGTCTTCATTGGCGGCGGCATCGGCCCGAAGATCCGCGCCAAGCTCCTGGACGGCACGTTCATGACGGCCTTCCGCGACAAGGGCCGCCTCTCGCCGCTCCTGGCCACGATCCCCGTGCATCTGGCCCTCGAGCCGCGCGCCGCCCTTCTGGGTGCGGCTGCGGTGGCTTTCGACATGATGGGGGGCCTCGACGGGCCCCCCAAGCCCCGCGCGCTCGGAAGCGCCCCGGCGTAGCCGTGGCCCTCCTCGGTGTTGCGCGTCGCCGAGCGCTTCCGTGAGTCCCTGGGGTGTGTCCAACCCGTGAGCAGACGGAAGACCATGACGCGGGAAGAGCTGAGACTCCAGGAAGCGCGGGACCGAACCGCCCATTGGAGGCGCTGGGGGCCCTACCTGGCCGAGCGCCAGTGGGGCACGGTCCGGGAGGACTACAGCCCTTACGGCACCGCCTGGGAGTTTTTCCCCCATGATCACGCCCGCTCCCGAGCGTACCGGTGGGGCGAGGATGGAATCGCCGGGATCACCGACAACCACGGGCGCCTGTGCCTGGCGCTGGCGCTGTGGAACGGCCGCGATCCGATCCTGAAGGAACGCCTCTTCGGGCTCACTGGCAGCGAAGGCAACCACGGCGAGGACGTAAAGGAGTACTACTTCTACCTCGACTCGACGCCGACCCACTCCTATATGACGTACCTCTACAAGTATCCGCAGGCGGAGTTCCCGTACGGAACGCTTGTCGCGGAGAACCGTCGGCGCGATCGCCACGCTCCGGAGTTCGAGCTGATCGACACCGGCGCCTTCGACGAGGATCGCTACTTCGACGTGGTCGTGGAGTACGCGAAGGCCGCGCCCGACGACATCCTGGTGCGCGTCACGGCCACCAACCGCGGTCCGGAGGCGGCTGAGCTCCAGCTGCTGCCGACCCTCTGGTATCGCAACACGTGGACATGGGACGGCTCGGAGCGCCCGACGCTGAGCGCGGGCGGCGACACGGGCGCCCACGCGGTGATCGCGGGCGCGCACGCGTCGCTCGGCGCGCGATGGCTCTACTGCGAGGGCGCGCCGGAGCTCCTGTTCACCGAGAACGACACGAACGGCGAGCGCCTCTTCGGCCTCGCCAACGCGCGTCCGTACGTGAAGGACTCGATCAACGACTACGTCGTCGCCGGGCGGACGGGCGCCGTCAATCCCGAGCGGTCGGGCACGAAGGCGGCCGCGCGCTACCGGCGCTTGCTCGCGCCGGGCCAGAGCGTGGTGACACGGCTGAGACTCTCGAACACGCCGCTCCCGGGCGGGCCGTTCGGCCGGGACTTCGACGTGGTGTTCGGCCAGCGGAAGCGCGAGGCGGACGCGTTCTACGAAACCGTCATCCCCAAGGCGCTCTCGGACGACGCCAAGAACGTGATGCGCCAGGCCTTCGCCGGCCTCCTCTGGTCCAAGCAGCTCTACCTGTTCGACGTCCACCGCTGGCTCGAAGGCGACCCCGCGTGCCCGGCACCGCCGCCCGAGCGGCTGAAGGGCCGCAACCACGAGTGGCAGCACCTTTACAACGAAGACGTGATCTCGATGCCCGACAAGTGGGAGTACCCGTGGTACGCGGCGTGGGATCTCGCGTTCCACATGATCCCGCTGGCGCTGATCGATCCCGACTTCGCCAAGGCGCAGCTGATCCTGTTCCTGCGCGAGTGGTACATGCACCCGAACGGCCAGATCCCGGCCTACGAGTGGGCGTTCGGCGACGTGAACCCGCCGGTCCACGCCTGGGCGGCGCTACGGGTCTACCGGATCGAGCGGCGCCTGCGCGGGAAGGGCGACCGCGCGTTCCTCGAGAAGGTCTTCCACAAGCTGCTGCTGAACTTCACCTGGTGGGTGAACCGGAAGGACGCCGAGGGGAAGAACGTCTTCCAGGGCGGGTTCCTCGGTCTCGACAACATCGGCGTCTTCGACCGGTCGGCGCCACTGCCGACCGGCGACCGCATCGAGCAGTCGGACGGCACCTCCTGGATGGGCATGTACTGCCTGAACATGCTCGCGATCGCGCTCGAGCTGGCCAAACAGGATCCAGCGTACGAGGACGTCGCGTCGAAGTTCTTCGAGCACTTCGTCTACATCGCCCACGCGATGGACAACCTCGGCGAGGAGTCCATCAGCCTGTGGGACGAGGCGGACGGCTTCTACTACGACGTGCTGCACGGCGACGGCGCCGCCCATCCGATGAAGGTGCGCTCGATGGTCGGGCTCATCCCGCTGTTCGCGGTCGAGACACTCGAGCCCGAGATCGTCGACACGCTCCACGGCTTCCGGCGGCGCATGCAGTGGTTCGTGGAGAACCACCCGGAGTTTCGCGACCACATCGAGACCGCGACCACGCGCGACGGAGGCACGCGCCGGCTCCTGGCCATCGTCGGCCGCCGCCAGCTCCCGCGCGTGCTCCGCTTCATGCTGGACGAGGCGG
Organism: Candidatus Rokuibacteriota bacterium; assembly: GCA_003221515.1. Classification (GTDB taxonomy): domain Bacteria; phylum Methylomirabilota; class Methylomirabilia; order Rokubacteriales; family CSP1-6; genus AR31. The sequence continues at coordinate 10,089 of QHSI01000124.1, read as the reverse complement.
AGTTCCTGTCGCCCCACGGTGTCCGCGCGGTGTCGCGGTATCACCGCGATCATCCCTACGTGCTCCAGCTCGACGGTACCGAGCATCGCGTCGACTACGAGCCGGCCGAATCTTCGAGCGGGTTCTTCGGCGGCAACTCCAACTGGCGCGGGCCGGTCTGGTTCCCGGTGAACTATCTGCTGATCGAGTCGCTGCAGAAGTTCCACTACTTCTACGGCGACGCGCTCACGGTGGAGTTCCCGACGGGCTCGAGCAAACAGCTCGACCTCTGGCGCGTCGCCGGCGAGCTCTCGCGGCGGCTGACCCGCATCTTCCTGCGCGACGGGGACGGGCGGCGGCCCGTCTACGGGGGTACCGAGAAGTTCCAGCGCGATCCCCTCTGGCGCGACCTGATCCTCTTCTACGAGTACTTCCACGGCGACAACGGGGCCGGGATCGGCGCCGGTCATCAGACGGGCTGGACCGGCATCGTCGCGAAGCTCCTCCAGCAGAGCGGCGAGCGCTGAGCGCGCGCGGGCAGCGCCTCCCGCTTCCTTTCTCGCCGAGGTTCGGGTATTTCTTAGGTGAGTCCGCCGCGTCGCGATCCTCGGGCGACCCTGCGTCGTCCCTGGAGCGACGGGTGAAGCTGCGGCGCTACGGCCAGCGCCCGAAGGCGGGGATCGTGCCCCCGCGCGAGCGTCGCGGATAGCCGCCGGAGTAACGTCCGGCCGGCGGGCTCGCTGACGACCCCATGACGAACCCCAGACCGCATGCGAGCCGAGCGGCCGCCCGCACCCGGCTCCGGTGCCTGCTCGTGCGTGAGGGCTCGTATGCCGCGATCGCGTCGGCGGCGCCGCTGCTCCTCCGCGAGCTCGCCCACGAGGGCCACTGGGCGCGGCGGCTCAGGACGCTCGGCCGCTAGCGAGAGACCTCAGGGTTTGCCGTCGAGCGCTCGCTTGAGCTGCTCCAGGTGGTTCTCGTCGTGCCAGGCCATCAGCGTGACGAAATCGCCGATCGAGACGGGACCCCGCGTGGCGTGGACGCCGGCACGCTTCCACTGCTCGGGCGTGAGCGTCTTGAGCAACGCGAGCGATTCGTCGCGGCGCCGGCGAAAGGCGCCGGCCGCTTGCTGGGCGTCGTTCTTGAGATACTGGCGCTCCTCGGCCCACCGGTCGGGCGTGGTCGGGTCGAAGGCGAGCTTCGGATCGTCCATCGCGAGGATCATCCCGAAGCGGCCCATGAACATCTCCTCGATGTCGCGCAGGTGGCAGACGACCTCTTTTGCCGCCCAGTTCTTGCCGTCCGGCCGCCGCGACAGGATCGCGTCGTCCCGGCCACGGATCGCGCCGGCGAGATCGTCGGCCGTCCTGGTCAGACGCTTCATCCGCGCCTCGAGCGGTTGCTTGGCCCACTCTTCCATCGTCAACATCGCGTCGCTCCCTTCTCTGTCGTCGGGCACGAGCTGGTGGAACAGGCTCGACTCGCGCTTGTAGAACCCCTGCGTATGATACGACTCCGCCAGGCGCAGCCCCGTGTAGTCGACGTGGTGGCCGATCTCGTGGAGCAGGGTGCGGAGATACGTGCGGAAAGCCACGACGCGCTTCTGCTTCGCGGTGCGCATCCAGAGCTGGATCTTCGGCTGGCGGCCGCGCTCGTGGGTGTAGAGCCCGTGGAGCTCGCCCCAGTGCGAGTGCGGCCGCGCCGCGAGCACCTCGACGCGCACTGCGGGCAACCCCATCGCGTCGGCCAGGCGGGCGACCAGCTCCTGGCTGGCCCGCTCCGTCGCCGCCCGCTCCTCGCACCGCAGCGCGGCCTCGAGCGCCGCGACGCTCGGATGGAGCGCCGCCGGGTCCTCCAGGCGGATCTCGACGATGGAATCGCTCTTCCGGTAGACGGCTTGCTGGGAGCGCGAGAGCCGCAGGTAGTACGCGAACGGCAGACGCGCCCCCGCTACTTGCCGGTGAAGCGGGGCTTTCGCTTCTCGAGGAACGCCTTCGCGCCCTCGATGCGGTCCTCGGTCGTGCGGAGCAGCGTGGCCAGATCGTTCTCGAGCCGCCCGCCCTCGGCCAGCGGCAGCTCGAGCCCCTTCACGACGGCTTCCTTCGCGTAGCGCAGCGCGACCGGCGCCCGCTCGGCGAGCGTCAGCGCGAGCGTCTGGGCGGCGGAGAGGGCCTCGCCTGCCGGCACCACGCGCTCGACGAGCCCGATCCGCAGCGCCTCGCGCGCGTCGATCCGCGCGCCGGTCAGGATCATCTCGAGCGCCTTGCCGCGCCCCACGAGCCGGGGCAGTCGCTGGGTGCCGCCGCCGCCCGGAATGATGGCCAGGTTCACCTCGGTGAGGCCGAGCAGCGAGTCCTCGCTGGCGATTCGGATGTCGCACGCCAGCGCGAGCTCGAGGCCGCCGCCCAGCGCGAAGCCGCGGATGGCGGCGATGATGGGCTGGCCGCAGCGATCCATCGCGGCGCGAAAGTCGACGCGCTGGCGGTGCGCGCGGAATTGCACGGGGACCTGCGGCGCGACGAACTCGCGGATGTCGGCGCCGGCCGAGAAGGCCTTCTCGCCCGCACCCGTCGCCACCACCACGCGCACGTCGGCGTTTTGCGCGATATCGCCGAAGCAGGCGGTCAGCTCCTCGCGCATCTTCTCGTTCATCGCGTTGTGGACTTCCGGACGATTCAGCGTGATCGTCGCGACGCCGTCGGCCAGCTCGTAGCGGATCGCCTCGTATTTCATGCGCGGATGCCTCCCGATCGGCTCAGGCCTGCGGCGGCCGGCGACAGATGCGACGCGCGACGAATCCCTCGATCTCCGCCTCGGTGTAGCCGAGCTCGCGCAGCACCGCGTCGGTGTGCTGGCCGAGCGTCGGCGGGGGCCCCGGGTCACGCGTCGGCGTCCCCGTGAACGCGACGGGTTGGCCCATCATGCGGAGGCGACCGACCTCGGGGTGGTCGTACTCGTGGACCATGTCGTGGTGGTGGACGGACGGGTGCTGCATGAACTCGGCGACCGTCTGCACCGGCGCCGCCGGGATGTCGTGCTTGGCCAGGAGCTCGAGCCAGTGCTCGCGCGTGTTGGACTTGAACTTCGCATCGATGAGCGGCAGCAGCGCCTGGTTGTTTTCGAGCCGCGCCAGCCAGGAGGCGAAGCGCGGATCGTTCGCCAGGTCCTCGAGGTCGAGCGCCTTGCAGAGCTTGACCCAGAACGTCTGGTTGCCGACGGCCAGGAAGAACCAGGTACCGTCGCCCGCCTGGTACAAGCGATAGGTCGGGTTGTCGCGGATCAGCGTGGGCTTGGTCGGATAGTCGATCGCCACGCCGGCCTGCAGGGCCATCGCGCCGCGAAGCAGCGACGTCTCCACGCGCTGACCCCGCCCGGTGCGCTCCCGTGTGAACAGCGCCGCGAGGATTGCCTGGGTGGCGAGCGCCGCCGTGTAGTAGTCGGTCGGCGCGGTGCGCTGGTACACCGGCGGACCGCCGAAGCCCTGGAGCGTCATGATGCCGCCGAGCGCCTGGAAGATCGGATCGAAGCCGGGACGGTCGGCGTTGGGGCCGCTCGAACCGAAGGCGGTGACCGAGGAATAGACGAGGCGCGGGTTGATCGCGCTGAGCGGCTCGTAGCCCACGCCCAGGCGGTCGGCGACGCCCGGGCGCATGTTCTCCATCACGACGTCGGCGCGCTCGGCCAGCCGGTGGACGATCCCGCGGCCCTCGGCGGTCTTCAGATCCACCGCGAGCGAGCGCTTACCCCGGTTCCAGCCGAAGAACCCTGGCAGCTCGCGGAACGAATCGCCCTCGAGCGACTCGACCTTGATGACCGACGCGCCGAGGTCGGCGAGCTGCATCGCGGCGTAGGAGCCGGCGATGTAGCTGGTCAGGTCGACGACGCGGACGCCGTCGAGCGGGGGCGGGGACGCGGGCACGGCCCGGCGCGGCGCTCCGCGCTACCTCGCGGCCCGCCGGACGATCTGCTCGCGGTGGTAGTCGACGTCCCCGTACATCGACTCGAGCGCCTTGGCGCGCTTGAAGTAGATGTGCAGGTCGTACTCCCACGTGAAGCCGATGCCGCCGTGCACCTGGATCGCCTCGCCGCACACCTTGCGCGAGGCGTCGCCCACGTACGCCTTGGCCACCGACGCGGCGAGCTCGTGATCCTCCGCCTTCGCGTCGAGCGCCCAGGCCGCGTAGTAGACGGCCGAGTGCGAGTTCTCGACCTCGAGCAGCATCTCGGAGCACTTGTGGCGGATCGCCTGGAACGAGCCGATCGGCTGACCGAACTGCTCGCGCACCTTGGCGTAGCCGACGGCCATGTCGAGGCACCGGCGGGCGGCGCCCAGCATCTCGGCGGCGGCGCCGATCGCGCCGCGGCGGACCAGGCTCGACAGCAGCGGTGCCGCCTGGCCCGGCGTGCCGAGCAGGGCCTCGGGCGCGACCGGGACCTTGTCCATGTCGAGGTGCACCCAGCGCGTCGCGAGATCCATGCCCTGGACCGGCGAGAGCTTGAGTCCAGCCGCCGCCGGATCGACCAGGAACAGGCTCGGCCCCTCGGGCGCGCGCGCCGGGATCAGCAGCACGTTGGCCACGTGGGCCCACGGCACGAAGCGCTTGGTCCCCGAGAGCGTCCAGCCCTTCGCGCTCTTCTCGGCGCGCGTCGTCATCGCCGCGGGATCCCAGTCGAGGTCGGCGTCGAGCAGCGCCAGCGTCGCGCGCGCGTCGCCGGTCGCGATCGCGGAGAGCCAGCGCTTCTTCTGCGCGTCGTTGCCCGCCGCCTCGACGGCGGCCGCGGCCAGCACGGTCGGCCAGTACGGCCCGGGATACGACGCCCGGCCGAGCTCCTCGAGCAGGATCGCGGACTCGACCATGCCGAGCCCGCTGCCGCCGTAGGCCTCGGGCAGCGCCAGGCCGTGCCAGCCGAGCTGGGCCATCTCCTTCCACATCGTGTCGCTCTCGCCGCGCGGGTCGTCCCACAGGAGGCGCACGGTGGCGGGCTTGCAGTGCTCGTCGAGGAACGCGCGAGCCGAGTTCTTCAGAAGCTGCTGGTCGGAGCTGAACGAGAAGTCCATGGCGTCAGGCCTTCAGGCGGTCGGCGCGCACTTCTTTCGGCAGGCCGAGCACGCGCTCTCCGATGATGTTCTTCTGGATCTCGGACGAGCCCGAATAGATGGTGCCGGCGCGCGACCACAGGAACGCGGTTGCGAACGTCCCAGGCTCTCCTGATGACGTGTCCACCTCTTCGAATTCCTCGCGCGCGACCATGAGTTGTCCAAACGGCCCTAGTATCTCCAGCGCCAGCTCGTAGTAGCGCTTCTCGAACTCGGTATACGACAGCTTCGTGATCGACGACGCGGCCCCCGGCGTATCGCCTTTCTGCAGCGCCGACAGCACGCGGAGCGCCGCGTAGCGCTGCACCTCGAGGTCGGCGTAGATCCGCCCCATGCGCGCCCGCACGGACGGATCCTCGATCAGCGGCCGGCCGCCGCGCTTGAGCTCCTTCGTCGCCTTCACGAGCTGGTTGAACGCGGTGACGTAGCGCGTGACGCGCCCGAGCGCGTTACCGCCGCGCTCGAAGCCGAGCGTGGTCTGCGCGATGGCCCAGCCTTGATTGATGTCGCCGATCAGGTCTGACTTGTCGGCGCGCGCGTTGGTCATGAAGACCTCGGAGAAGAGCGAGCTGCCGGTGATCTGCTTGAGCGGCCGAACCTCGACGCCGGGTTGGCGCATGCTCAGGAGCACGCAGGAGATCCCTTTGTGCTTGGCCACCTTCACGTCGGTACGCGCGAGCAGGATGCCCCAGTCGCTGATCGGGCCGCTCGACGTCCAGATTTTCTGGCCGTTGACGACGAAGTGATCGCCCTGGTCCTCCGCCCGCGTCTTGAGGCTCGCGAGGTCCGAGCCCGCGTTCGGCTCCGAGTAGAGCTGGCACCAGATCTCCTCGGCCGTCAGCATCTTCTTGAGGTAGCGCTGCTTCTGCGCCTCGGTGCCGTGGACGATGATCGTCGGGCCGATGAACCCGATGCCGAGCCCGTTGATGGCCGGCGGCGCGCTCACGCGGGCCATCTCGTCCTGGACGATCGCCTGCTGCATCGGGGTGGCGCCCCAGCCGCCGTACTCCTTGGGCCACAACATGCCGACGTACCCCGCCTCGTAGAGCTTCCGGTGCCACCCTTTGCGCTCGTCGAGCGTCTTCAGATCCTGCGTGGGGACGTTGGCCTCGAGCCAGCGCCGGGTCGTCGCGCGGAACTCCCGGTCTTCAGGCGAGTAGTTCAGGTCCATCGGTCGGCCTCCTGGGCGGTGCGCGCCGTAGGCCGTCGCGGGGCTCTGGCCCCGCCGGCCGAAGCGCGGCCGTGAACAAATGAATGCCCCCCTTCTAGCACGCCGGCCGACGCGAATCAACGCGCTGGCGGCGTCAGCTGGTAGATCGCGGTATGCACTATGTGGGCGACGGGCCGCGGTCGATCACCGGCGACGATGACCAGATCCGCCTCGACGAACTGGCGTCCCTTCTTCTCGAACAGCGAGCGCACGCGGCCGCGAGTCGCCAGCGTCTCGCCGACGCGCGCGCCGCCCAGGTGGCGCACCACGCTGCCGGCGTGGATCCACGGGCTCATGAGGACGTTCTGCGACAGGGCCTTGTTGGCCTGGTCGAGGAAGAATCCGGGATGGGCCCAGCCGCGCACGCCGCGATAGAGCGCGAGCGCGTCGCTGACGCGATCGAGGTACTCGGCGGCGCGCGCGTCGTCGTACGAGTTGATCGGCGTGCCGAGGACGTCGAGCTTGGAGAAGTGCTCGCGGGTCGCCGGCGGGCGCTCGGCCGGCAGCGGCGCCACGGGATACATGACGAGGTTCACCGGCACCGGCGTGCCCGCCGGCAAGGTCGCCGACAGCGTCGCGCACTCGCCGCCGGCGCTGGTCGATGCCGTGAGGGTCGCGGTGACGCTTCGCGCGTCGCGGGCCGTCACCGCGCCGGCGACCGTGACCTCCTCGCCGTCGTGGATCGGCTTCGCGAATCGCACGTTCGCCGTGCCGCGCTCGAGCCACGCGGCGCCGAACGCCTCCACCAGCGGGTGCGTGAGGTACGCGTACACGGTGACGCCGGGCACCAGCGCGCCGCGGAACCCGTACTGGCGCGCGGTCTGGTCGTCGTGGATCCTGTTCTCGGAGCTGGTCGAGGTGTTCCGGGCCTTGACGTGGTACGTGGGCAAGGGCTCTGGGCTGTTCGTGGCCGCCTCCTCTCACAACGTGCGCAGAGTATATAATCATCTCGTTCATGGTGCGTGGGCTCCTGATCGCGTTGATCGTGATCGTCGTGCTGGTCGGCGGCGTGGCCGCGTGGGCCGTCTCGGTCAACAACCAGCTCGTCGGGCTCGACCAGAACGTCGCCGAGAAGTGGGCTCAGGTGCAGAACGTCTACCAGCGGCGCGCCGACCTCGTGCCGAACCTCGTCGAGACCGTGAAGGGGTTCGCGACGCAGGAGCGTACCGTGCTCGAGGAGGTCACGCGCGCGCGGGCGAGCGCCACCTCCATCCAGCTGACGCCGCAGGCGCTCAACGACCCCAAGGCGCTCGAGCGCTTCCAGGCCGCGCAGAACCAGCTCTCCGGCGCGCTGAGCCGGCTCTTGGTCACCGTCGAGCGCTATCCCGAGCTCAAGTCCAACCAGAACTTCCTGACACTCCAGAGCCAGCTCGAGGGCACCGAGAACCGGATCACCGTCGAGCGGCAGCGGTTCAACGAGGCCGTTCGCGAGTACAACACCCGGCTGCGGCTGTTTCCCGGCTCGCTCGTGGCCGGCTTCTCGGGCTTCCAGCCCAAGGCGTTCTTCGAAGCGGCGGCCGACGCAGGCACCGCCCCCAAAGTAAAGTTCTAGCCTGCTCCTCGCGGTTGCCCTTGCCGTTGCCCTCGTCCTGCCGCCCGCTCCGACCGGCCGCGTGAACGACTACGCGGGGCTCCTGCAGCCGGCCGAGCGCCAGGGGCTCGAGTCGTTCCTGGCCGAGCGCGAAGCGGCCACCGGCACGCAGATGGCGATCGCGCTCTTCCGCTCTCTCGAGGGCGAGAGCCTCGAGGACGTCGCGAACAGGCTCTTCCAGAAGTGGCGTCTGGGCCGCAAGGGCCTCGACAACGGCGTGCTGCTCGTCGTGTTCGTGCAGGACCGCAAGCTCCGCATCGAGGTCGGCTACGGGCTCGAAGCCGTGCTGACCGACGCGGAGGCCGATCAGATCATCCGGAACGCGATCGCGCCGCGCTTCCGCGAGCAGCGCTACGCCGCGGGACTCGAGGCCGGCGCCGTCGCGGTGTACGAGCGGATCGCCCCCGGGGGGGCGCGGCGGCCAGTCGAGACCCAGGCGCGTGATCGACGTCCAGGGAAGGGTGAGAGCTCCGCGCAGGTCTATCTGCTCGCGTTCCTGGCGCTGATCGGAGTGACCGTGGGCGGCCTCGCGCTGGAGGCGTCGCGCCAGCGAGGCTACACGGCCGCGCGCCGTGGCTGGGGCCGATCGGGCCCAGGTGTCTGGTACGGCGGCGGCTGGGGAAGCGGCGGCGGGGGCGGATGGTCAGGCGGCGGCGGGGGCTTTTCGGGTGGCGGCGGCAGCTCGGGCGGCGGCGGCGCCAGCGGGAGCTGGTGATGGCTCGACATCCCGCGTGGACACGGCAGTTCCTCGACGAGGACGACTTCGATGCGATCACGCGCGCGATCGCGGAAGCCGAATCGCGCACGTCGGGCGAGATCCGCGTGCACCTCGAGCGCCGCGTGCCCCGGCGTCTCTTCGGGCGCGCGCCGGACGCGCTCGCGCGGGCCGGGCACGTGTTCCACCGGCTCGGCATGCACCGCACCGCCGAGCGCCACGGCGTGCTGATCTACCTGGCGATCGAGGAGCGGCGTCTCGCGGTCGTCGGCGACGAGGGCATCCACGGGCGCGTCGGCGACGGCCACTGGCACGACGTGCGCGATCTCATGATCGAACGACTGCGAGCGAACGCGGCGCGCGAAGCCATCGTCCGCGCGGTCGGCGCGGTCGGCCGGGCGCTCGCGGAGCACTATCCGCGCCGGCCCGACGACCGGAACCAGCTCAGCAACGACGTGAGCGTGTCTTGACGCGCGGGTGTACTGTACGGACATGTTGTCGTCGTTCGTGGCTGAAGCGCTCGCTGTGAGCCTGGCGCTGCCGCTGACCGTCGCGGCGCAGTCCACGCCGCCCCGCGGCCCGGAGACCGGGCCACTCGAAATCAGGAGAAGCGAGCGCGAGTCGACGACCCGCAAGCCGGTCGTGAAGCCCGAGCGCGACGCGGACGTGCGCGATGCCGCGCGAGCCGCCGCCGAGTACGAGCAGACGCAGCGCGACCAGGCGACGATTCGCGAGCAAGCGCGTCGGCCGCCGCCGCGTCCGGATCTCGGCTACGACGTCTCGAGCTCGATCCAGCAGCGCGCGGTTCCCCGTCCGCTCATTCGATGACCCGGGACGACATCCCGACGCCCGCGCTGCTCCTGGACCTCGACCGCTTCGAGCGGAACGTCCGCCGCATGGCCGCGCATGCGCGGGCCGCCGGCAAGAATCTTCGGCCGCACGCCAAGACCCACCGCTGCCCCGAGATCGCCCGGCGTCAGGTCAACGAGGGCGCGCTCGGCGTGGCGTGCGCGAAGCTCGGCGAGGCGGAGGTGATGGCGCGCGCCGGTGTCCGCGGCCTGCTGATCACGACGGAAGTCGTCGCGCCCGCCGCGATCCGGCGGCTGATGCAGCTCGTCTCCGCGGCGCCCGACACGCTCGTGGTGGTCGACAACGCGGAGAACGTCGCGGAGCTCGGCCGCGAGGCCGCCTCCGACGGCGTGACCGTCAACGTGCTGGTCGACATCGACGTGGGCGGTCGCCGGACGGGCATGGCGCCGGGCGATCCCGCGCTGGCGCTCGCCCGCGCGGTGGTGGCGCAGCCGTCGCTGCGCTTCCGCGGCCTGCAGGGCTACGCGGGCCACTGCGCGCACGTCATGGGGTGGGAGGCGCGGCACGAGGCGTCGCGCGCGGCCATGACGCCGCTCATGGAGACGCGCACGCTGATCGAGTACGCCGGGCTTCCGGTCGAGATCGTCGCCGGCGGCTCGACCGGCACCTGGGACATCGACGTCGAG